>NZ_JBMIHH010000008.1:0-286282 GCF_051225635.1 Actinopolyspora sabaoui
ATTTTGGGGGGGGGCACCACGGGGGTAGTGTTCTCCTGTCCAGTCGATAAGGTCGGCGACCGGAGAGGCCAGGGTAGGATTGGCCCGTCTCCGTCCGTCGTTACCTGGATGGTGCCTGGACGGTGTGATGGCGTAGGGGACGTTCACTGCCGGTGCGTTCTCGGTTCGGACGAGTGATGTCTGGGGCCAAGAGCGGAACACGCAGGACCCGAGAAGACACCACGTTCGTCAGGGCCGTACCTCCGAATACGGGCTATGCACGGAGTAGATTGTGCCGACTCTCGGACAGCTGAGGAGTTTCGCTTCCCAGGTGCCCTGCTGTGCTGGGCGTGCGTTCTCTTGGTGGCGGCGTTTTTCTGCGTTCGTTTGGTGCGGCATTGATGCCGCAGAATTCCTATGACCGGTTGCAGTGGTGGCGCGAACTGTTCACCCCCTTTCGGCCTCGGCGATGAGCCGGATCACCGGTGCAGATCCCGAAGGGGCGAGGTGAGTGGTTCGGGTGCGTAAGGAGGGGTGATGGCGCGGTTGTTGGCGGCGACCGATCTGGTGGTGACGGTGGATCATCACTTGTTCGGGATTGTTGATCAGGCTTGTGAGCAGGATCGGACGGATCCGCCTCAGGCGCCGTCCGAGCTTGGGCAGTGGATGAGTGTGGGGGTCGCGGCGGTGTATGTGGAGGCCGAGCAGGATATCATCACTGCTGGTCTGCGTCTGGAGTGCTGGGATGGCCCGGCCCCGCTCGAGGAGCGGGACTGGCCGCGTAGTGGGCTGGCCGTGGTGCGGATGCCCAGTGGTCGCCTGGGCGTTGACGAGATTGCCGCGGGAGGTAAAGGAGACGTGTTCGCGCTGCCAGCTCCGGGGGAGTATCAGGTGCGGGTGGCGTGGCGGGAACTCGAACCGGAGCAGCAGGAGGATGACGAGAGCCCGGAAGGGTTCGCACTTGCCCAGTACTGGCCAAGCGCCTGATCAGCAAGCCCTGAGATTTTTCGGTGGCACTGCCGCGTCGGTAGGCCTCGTTGTGCCCACCGACGCGGGGGTGTCGCCCTTACCGGATAGGAACGAAGAACTCGTCGCTGTCGAGGATGCGCTGGTTGATGTACCAACGCCCTAGTCGACGACCAGCTTCCTGGTTCTGATCACGGTCGACCCAACGCACTGAGTAGTGTCCCTCGTGTTGGCTGCCCTCGTAGTTGTGGCGGGCAGCGCCCTCGTAGGTCGAAGCGAAGGCGTACTCGTCGCAGTCGTACCTACCTGGTCCCGGTTTGGGAGGCATGTTCGAGCTGCGGCAGAAGTTGCGAACCACACGGCGATTGGCAGCGTAGCGGTCCTGCTGTGCCTGCCCCGCGCCCGGAGCGAGCCTACGTAACGTGTCCTGGGGACTGGCTCCCTCCAGGGTCTTGTCCGACCGAGAAGGAACCGTGGCCGACGGGTTGGCGCGGGCATCCCCGATGTGGTCGGCCACACCTGCAACGGGGGTGTCGTCACGCCGGTACACCATCCCGGGTGTGGTGCGATCGAACACCGATCCGAGTTGGCGTGAGGAGTCGCTCGATGCCAGGTACCAGGCACTGTCGAAGCGCATGCCGCTCTCGTAGCCGTGGATGGGTTGGTCCGCGTCCCAGCCGGGCATATCGAAGTCGTAGACCGGATGGAACGTGCACGTCGCGATCTCTTCGCCTTGCTCTGCCGAAGGCGCGTCGGCTTCGGAGACCAGGTCGATCTCCGCCCCGTCACTAGCCATCCAGGATCGCAGGGAATCGTCGCGACCATCTTTCTCGCCGATCTTGCAGGGATCGGCGAACCAATCCCCTCCATCGGGGTACTCACCGTCGGTGTGGAACCGCACAGTAAAATCGGCACCCCGATAAGGGCCTGTGACCAGCAGCGGGTTGAGCTGAAACTCGAAGTGGGCCCACCGGTCGGTGGGTTCTTCCGGGTAGCCCCCGTGTTTGCCATGCCCGAGAACCGTCGGCCTCCCTATAAACAGGCCAACTAGCCGACAACCACGAGGTCCGCAGCGCAGGTGTCTTCTGACCATGAGTGTGCGCTGGCAGTAGGAGAAGCGGTTTTTGATCCATCCCTGCTCTCGGACGGCTTGCCCGTTCGCGGCGCACTCCTGCTCAGTGATGTACTGATACGGATCGGCCGGTTTGGTGCCTCCAGGAAAGCGGTCACTGTCCACCGTGTACGAGGCCGGCTGCTGCTGATACGACACCGGCCCTTTCATATCGGTGACGGGATTTACCCCCAGCGTGTCCAACGACCCTGTGCGGCGCAGTGTGTCAACGACGCGCTGCGGGTTGGCGACAAGCTCGGGGTCATTGATCAACCAGGTTTGCTGCTGATGCCTCGGTCCCTTGCCCGGCGGGGCCGAGGACGGCGTACGCCCCGATTCCTGTCCGGCGGCCGTGCCCGCCGGCATCAGCACGAGCAACGCCGCGGCGGCGAGAACGGCGACACCACGTCCACCACGCTGCATAATCACACCACCCCCCGACAACGCTCAGTCCACATCGGCAGTGGTGCGGCGACGACGACATCGACATCCAACGAGTACACAAGCGTCCCTTCGTCACGTGTTGTAATCACGTGAGTAGGAAAGCAAAGCAGTCACCAGATCAGTAGGAAACCCAGCACCAATCACTCACATGGCGGCGCAGAAAGCCCCTGGCGGAGCAATCCGGACTGAACTGCGGCCCCACCCCACCACGATGGGCCCGGGCCGGTTGGGCAGCACTTGCTGGCGCTGTCCACCGAGGAACTGAGCTCGAACGTCCGTCGATGCCGCAGACTGGTGAGCTCGCTGGTGGGCGTGCGGCGTGGCGGGTTAAGCCTGTCTGGTTCGGTTACTCCCGGCTGGGGTGCCGTAAGCCGGGCCGTAGAGGATTTCCACCATGGTGGGCGGATTCGTCAAAGGGAGCTCGTGGGGAGCACCTCGCAGTGCAAGAGTTCTCGCAGATGCCGCAGCGCCGCCCACAACACCTCACCGTGTTCCCGCTTCGGTCGCCAGGGCGTCGAACTCGGCCTGGTTTGCGATTCTGTTGACACGAAAGGCATCGTCTGATTTGTCGTCGCTGGGTATTCCCAGGATCTGTGCTCGGGTGGTCAGCAGTAGCAGCACGAGTTTGGCGGTGGGCCAGCCCAGGTCGACGGTGCGCGCGTAGTCCAGGGCGAAGTTGTCCAACGGGGGAAGTGCCGAGGCGCCCTCGGTGTGCCTCTTGCGGTGGGGCGGCGATGGGTGGTGGGCGGCTTGCCGGGAACGGGCCACCCGGTCCGATTGGGAGCGGCGGAAGCGGGGCACATACCCGGCGGCGACGTCGTCCTGAAGCAGCAGTGCGATGTTCTTGGTCGCCAGCCAAAGCGTTCATCGCCAAGCCAACCAGGGCGAGCACCGGTGCGACGATTCCGTGCCACAAGGTGGAGTCGGCTGGCTCACCCACCAAGTCCTGCGAGAAGGAGGGTGGGGAAGCCTGCCGATGCCCAGCGGGCCGTCATCGAGAAGTCGAAGTCGCTTTCCTCGCGTCGACCCGGCTCGTGGAATGTCGGAGCAGGAGTCAAGACGTCCTCCTGTCTGGTGACCGGGACCTCGGGGCGGCAGCGCTACGGGCGCGGCGCCGACTGCCGTTGACCAGGTCGTTGAAGCGGTCCACAGTCCACACTGTGCGCAGGCCGAGTGGATCCAACATCGTGACGGGAGGGAACTTCGGCTCCTTCGCCCAGATGGCGTCCAGGTCCTCGGGCCGTGATCCGTCCACGATCCGGTCAGCGATGAGCCCCCGACGTACGGTGCCTGGGCCAGTCCGTGTCCGTTGCACGCGATCGAGTAGTAGATGTTGTCCTCGATCCGGTCGGCGATCGGAAGCCAGGACGAGGTGAACGCGGTCCAGCCGCCCCACGCCCACTCGACGGCGACGTCGGCAAGGGTGGGGAAGCGCGTCGCGAACGCGGACACGGTACGTGTTCGCAGCATCTGTCCACGTGACATGGCAGCGTGCGCGAGGCCGTTGGGCTCGTAGTCACAGTCGATGTCGTGGGTCTTGATCAGGTTTTTCACGAAGCGCGCGGAGTTCTCCCAGCCGCACTGTGCCGGGCACTTTCTTGGGGTGGAGGAGGCTCAACAGTCGGAGGTCGCCGCCGGGAACGCCTGCGATCTGTCCCCCGTTGCGGGAGTTGGCCCCGTAGCCGCAGAACTCGGCCTCTAGCAGCGCCACGTCCTGACCGCGCTCGGCGAGCCGCAGCGCCGTCGCCATGCCGCCCATGCCCCGCCGACCACGGCCACATCGCACGTGAGGTCGCCATCGAGGCTTGGGAGGATGTCCGCGGGCGGGTCGATCCAGCCGGTGAAGGTGCTGTACTCCACGTTGTCGGTCTTCATGACTTCGCACTCGCTTCCTGAGTCGGCTCGACACCCGTCGCCGCGTTGTGGACGTGCAGCGCGCGGTATGCGAAGTAGTAGACGAACCCCTGGGTGCCCCATGTCGCCAGAGCGGCGGTGTAGAAGATCGTGCGTTGCTCGTCGTCGAACGGGAGCGGAAAGAAGTCGTACGTGATCGCGATGATCGACGCCGCAGCGGTGACCAGACCCGTCCAGATCGCAAGCCATTTGGAGCCGATGCTCCAAAGTCGCCTGGCGAAGTAAACCAGGAAGAGCGTCGTGAGCAGGTTGACCACGACATAGAACGCAGCGACGTAGAACGCTGTGGGGGCGGCATGAATGTCCTCGCCGTGGAAGTGCCGGAGGTAGAGCCCGGCGGCGATGGCGAGTCCGAACACGCCGATGTCGACGGCGAGCGTCGGTTTGTACCGATGAGTGACGGCCATAAGACCAAGGACGAGGATCAGAGTGATGCCGACCGATCGTGAGAACGCGTCGAGGAAGTACGCGATGTCGTAGAAAACGCTGTGCTCGTCGCCTCCGAGCAGTGACCAGAGGAGGAAGTTGGAGCCGGACGTCGCGACGATCATCCACTCGAGCCCGAGGAGGTAATTGCTGTGGTTCCGGATGAATTTCCACCCGAAGACGAAGCCGGCGAAGATCATCCAGAGATCCGCCAGCAGGAAGATCAGATCCTTCACTGTCTTGGTTCCTTTCGGGGCTCGGGTCGGGGCGGAACGACGTGACGACAGGTGCTCGATCGTGAGTTCAAATGGCCATCTCGTGCATGGCTGCCGAATTGTTCAAACGAACTCACCCGCTTCGGATTTGAGCGATAATGGTGCGTGTCACATCGCTTGTCAATCGGTGACGCTCTGAAGAAGTCGGCTTGGTGCATCCTGCACTCGTTTCGACCGAAACAGGTGCGTGTTGTTGTTGATACCGGGGTTCACGATTAGGGACGGTGAACATGCCGGTGACGGTGGATACGCCGGTACCGCGATCAGTGAGGAGTCGGAAGCAGCTATGGCCACTGAGGACTCGGAAGCAGCCGCGGAGTTCGACGTCGTCATCATCGGAGCGGGAATATCCGGGATCGGCGCGGCGACCTATTTCAGCCGGGAACTCCCCGACAAGTCGCTCATCGTTCTGGAAGGTCGTGACAACATCGGTGGCACCTGGGATCTGTTCCGTTATCCGGGGATCCGATCGGATTCCGACCTTCACACCTTCGGCTACGAGTTCAAGCCGTGGCGCCACGAAAATGCGATCGCGGACGCGCCCCTGATCCGGGAGTACCTCCAGGAAACCGTCGACGAGAACGGCCTGGGGCGCCTCATCAGGTTCCGGCACCGGGTCGTGAGGTCGGAATGGTTCTCAGCGGACTCGAAGTGGACCCTGAGCGTTGAGGCAACCGACCCTGCCACAGGAGCGACCAGCACCAAGACGATCCGCGCGAGGTGGGTGTTCGCTGCCACCGGCTACTACAGGTATGACGAGGGATTCTCCCCGGAGTTTCCGGGGCGCGAGGACTTCGAAGGATCGGTGGTACATCCCCAGCACTGGCCCGAAGACCTCGATTACAGCGGCAAGAAGGTCGTCATCATCGGCAGCGGGGCGACCGCGGTCACGATGGTGCCGGCCATGAGCACAGGACCGGGTGCCGCCCAGCACGTGACGATGCTGCAGCGCACCCCCAGCTACATCATGGCGATGTCCCGCGTTGACGGACTCGCTGTGACTCTCACGAAGCTTCTCGGTGAAGAGCGTGGTTACGCCGCGACGAGGTTCAAGAACATCTGGCTCGAACACGCGATCGTCAAGGGTCTGCGGGCGTTCCTCAGGGCCGGGCGTGCGCTGATCCGGCGGCACAACATCAAGCGCCTGCCCAAGGGGTTCGACGTCGACAAGCACTTCAACCCGCCGTACGACCCGTGGGACCAGCGGTTGTGCCTGGCACCGGACGGTGACTTCTTCGATGCGATCAAAACCGGCAGCGCCTCCATCGTCACTGACTCGATCGCGAGGTTCAGCGGACGCGGAATCGTTCTGAAGTCGGGCGAGGAGCTGGAGGCCGACATCATCGTCACCGCGACCGGGTTGAACATGCAGCTCTTCGGCGGAATGCCGATCGTGGTCGACGGCCGCGAGATCGACATCGCGGAGTCGGTCAGCTACCGCGGGATGCTGCTGAGCGGGATCCCGAACTGGGCGATGGCGATCGGCTATACGACATCGTCCTGGACTCTCAAGGTGAGCCTGATGTGCCGCTACTTCATCGACCTGGTCAAGCACATGGATGCCCAGGGACATGACTGGGCGGTCCCGGTCCCGCCGCCGGGGATGGAGCACAAGCCGGTCGTGGACCTGAACGCCGGCTATGTCAAACGCGGGGAGGCGGTCCTGCCCAAGCAGGGGTTGGCCAGCCCCTGGCGGATGGCGATGTCGTACCCCGAGGACGCCAAGGCACTCCGCGGTCCGGTGTCGGACGAGAACCTCCGGTTTGGCGTCAGCCAGTTGACGGCGCGGCCGGCCGGTGGGAGGCGGTCTGCCAGTGTCTGAGAACAGCGGCCGCGGGAGCGTCGACCAGTACGTAACCCTCCCGTCCGGAACAACGATCTGCTTCCGCGACCACGGCGGCGAGGCCGACCCCGCGATCCTGCTCATCGCCGGACTGGGCGAGGACCTCACCTTCTGGGGCTCGTTCGTTCACTCGCTTGTCGTCAGAGGCTTTCGGGTCGTAGCCATGGACAATCGTGACGTCGGCCGATCCACGTTCACGGCCACACCGGAGCCCCGGCTGTGGCGTCAAATGCTGGGATTCCCCCGCCGTGATGGCTACTCGCTGGCGGACATGGCCGAGGACGGCGTCGGAGTGCTCGACCATCTGGGCCTCGTGCGGGTTCATCTGGTCGGGCGTTCCATGGGCGGAATGATCGCGCAGACGATCGCCGCGACGGAACCTCGGCGATCCCTTTCCCTGACCTCTCTCTTCTCGACCACCGGGGCTGGCAGGGTCGGTCAGCCCGCACTGTCGACACTGTGGCTGCTCGCCGCCCCACCGGCGAGAACCAGAACCGAAGCGGTGCGCGCCCACCTGCGGATCACCGCGCACGTCGCGGGGGAGGCATACCCCATCGACGACGCGGCGGAGGCCGCCATCGCGGCACGCGGATGGGACCGCAGCGCCGGTGACCCGGCAGCAGGCAACGCTCGTCAGATCCAAGCGATCCAGGCATCCGGAGACCGGACCACCCAGTTGAGCAGGATCACTGCTCCCACCTTGGTCATCAACGGTGATCGGGACCTGCTGGTGGCTCCCAGTGGCGGTGCCGCGACCGTCAGGGCGATCCGCTCAGCGCGGCACGTCGCCTTTCCCGGCATGGGCCATCACATTCCCGAGGCCCTGGTCGACCCGATCACCCAACACATCTCGCAACACGCGAACCGCGTGGACGAAGGAGGAAATCATGTCGAAATCTCTTGAACGCGACTCGAAGGCTACATCGGTCGATGTCGTGATCGTCGGTGCCGGCTTCGCCGGCCTGACCGCCGCGGAGCGGCTCGTGAACACGGGCGTGTCCGTCCTGGTCGTCGAAGGTCGCGACCGGGTCGGCGGCCGAGCGCGCACAGGCGAGGTGGCCGGGGTTCAGGTCGACCTCGGAGCGACGTGGGTCTCACCGCGACACACCGCGATCCGAGACCTCGCGAGCCGATTGGGGTGCACCACGACCAGCCAGTTCGACGAAGGTGACAACGTCCTGTGGATGGCCGGCCAGCGCAGCACCTACACCGGCACCATTCCCGAGATCTCACCCGAGGCTTTGGAAGACGTGGGCCGCATCCAGATGGCGCTGGAGGAGTTGACCTCGACCATCAACGTCGATGCCGCCTGGGAGTCCCCGGACGCAGGCCGGCTTGACGCGATTTCGTTCGGAGACTGGCTCGACCAGCAGCAGGCGAGAACGAGCACTCGTGCGCTGATGAGCATCCTCAGCAAGGTGCAGTGGGGCTGCGGCCCGGAGGACGTCTCCCTGCTGCACGCGTTGCGCTACATCCGCGCCGTGGGCGGTATAGACCACATGCTCAGCGTCGAGGGCGGTCAGAACCAGGATCGAATCACCGAAACGACCCAAGAGATCGCCAGGCGGCTCGCGCAGCAACTCGGCGACAGGGTCGTTGTGGGAACCCCTGTTCGACGAATCACCCAGGACGACAGCGGCGTCACGGTCAGCACCGACTCGGAAGAGATCAACGCGAAGTACGCCATCGTCACTACCGCTCCCTCGCACCGCGCTGACATCGACTTCCAACCCGCCCTGCCGGACAAGGCCGAGGGGGTCACGAAGACCTGGCATCTTGGCACGCTGAGCAAGGCGTTCGTCGCCTACGAGAAGCCCTTCTGGCGGAGCAGCGGGCTTTCGGGGGAGGCGCTGACCGACACCGGGCCCGTGTTCATCACCTTCGACGTTTCGCCCGACGACAGCGGACCAGGCGTCCTGATGACCTTCTGCGACCCTCGCGTCTTCGACGGTTTCAACTCGGAGGACCGGCGCGGCCGAGTGATCCAACAGCTCGTCGAGCTGTACGGCCCCCAAGCGGGCATCCCCATCGACTACGTGGACCACTGCTGGAGCGCCGAATCCGAACCGTTCGCCCCCGGCGGGCCGAACCCCGCTGTAGCCCCCTATACATATGTCAGCTACGGCAGCGCCCTCGCAGAGCCCCACGGGCGCGTCCACTGGGCCGGGGTGGAAACCGCGGGCGAGTGGGCCGGGACCATGAACGGAGCCGTGCTCACGGGCCAGCAGGCCGCCGAACGAGTCGCACAGCGGGTTGCGGGCAGCGCTGACAAGGGCGCCCGGTAAGCAGCGTGTAGCCGTGCCCGCCTCGGCCCACGTGTGCGGCCGCCGCCGGATCGTCCGGCCCGAACACCCCGCACTGGCGATGCGCTGGTTGCCACTGCCATGCACCAGCGCAGCGAGCACGTGCTCGAACACCGTCCGGTCCGGAATCCGCCGGCGATGACACCCCCACGGGTGCGTCGGCGAGAACTCAGGCCGCTCATCCACGCCGAGCAGTGTGGCGAACCCGCCCCACAACGGCTCTGCCAGCGAGACTGGCAGCAGAGGCACGACCCGCCAAACGATCTCGGGACATCAGCAATCCCATGATCACTTCTGGGGCCGTGCCTCTACGCACAGCGACACGCGGACATCATCAATCGTCGGATGCTCCCAAAGGGGATCAGGACAGCATGAGAACCGACGGCACGAAGTACAGCAACTTCACCGGCTGGATCGACCGACCGGACGACGTGCAGCCCGCGTTGGACGGTGACCTCACCTGCGACATCGCCGTCATCGGCGGCGGCATGGGTGGCATGGCGGCCGCGCTGCGCCTTGCCGAGCGCGACCAGGATGTGGTCCTGCTGGAGGCCGAGTTCTGCGGCTACGGCTCAGCCTCACGCAACGGTGGTCAGATCGCCGGGGCGCCGGGTGGAGACCTGCGGATGCTCAGCCTCCAGTCCCCGAAGAAGATGCCGGTCATGGTCAAACTGGCGGACATACGCGGGCTACTACGTGGAAAACCTCATGAAGACGCACGACATTGACTGCGACTACGTGGCGAACGGCCTGGTGTGGGGTGCGGTCTCGCCCATCATGATGCTCAGGGTGCGCACCCAGGCGGCGCTCCTGCGCGCCTTCGGTGGGCAAGGGACCGTCGGTAGCAGAGAGGAACTCGGCCTCCCGGCCGGCTTCGTGGGCGGCATGCGGGAGAACGTCGGCGGGATGCTGAACCCGGGCAAGCTCGCTCGTGGTGTGCGTCGCGCATTGCTCGCCTCCTCGGCCAAGGTCTTCGAGCGGTCGCGGGTGAGCCATGTCCGGCGGACGGGCGGCACGGTCGAGCTCACGACATCGCAGGGCACCGTGCGGGCCAACAAGGTGGTGCTCGCGACCAACGCCTACTCCGGCGAGTGGAACATCACGCCCAAGAATCTCTCGACGCCGCTGTACGTCATCGAGATCGAGTCGGAACCCATCGCGCCGGAGCGGCTCGCCGAGCTGGACTGGACCAGTCGTTCCGGCATCATCACCCAGCACCAGTTGATGACCCACTACCGGCTCACCGAGCGCAACACCATCGTCTGCGGTGTCCGCCAAGCGCAGCGCGGCCAGACCTACCCGCTCCCGGAGCGAGTCCCGGATCCCGGTGTCGTGCAGGACATGGGGAAGGATCTGTCCAATCGCTTCCCGTCGCTGTCCGACGTGGCCATCGAGCGGGCCTGGGGCGGTTGGATCGGGATCACCCCGGACTGGCTGTCGGTCGCCGGGCAGGTGGGCGACAACGTCTACTACTCGCTGGCCTGCAACGGCCACGGCCTCGCTCAGGTGCCGTACGTGGCCAATCAGATCGCCGACTACCTGGTCGACGGTGAGATGTCGGAGGACCTCGCCGGCATCTGGTCGGACGTCTCGGAGTACCCGCGGTCGATGGCGCGGCTGCTGAATCCGTTCGTCATCCGAGCGGCCTGGGGGCTGGACCGGTTCAACGACTTCTTCAACGGCAGCAAGACGCTGGCGCGACGGGTGCTGCGTCGTCGCGGGCGCGGGGACCGCTGAGGGTTTGGGTGACTTCTGCTCTGTGACGGCGCGGGCCGCTGCTGGAAGGATGTTCACCACGCCTGAGAGTCTCCGGCGAATGATGTCGTGGTACGTGACTCTGGTGACATGACGGGTGGCAACATGGCGACAACATGTCGCCACCCGAGCGGGTACCCGCCGCTCGCGGATGCGCTTACCCTCATTCGCCGGACGGTCTGAGATCGGGGAAAGCGCCCTGACGTAAGTTGCACGCCCACGTGATCGAGGCAGACTGCCGACATGGAGGAGTTGTGGCCTCCACCCGCCCCCGAGGTCGCTGAGGCGATTCGATCGCTGTGCCAGCGGCTTCTGAACGACATGGACGGCCTGACCGACGCCGTGGCAGTACCCGCACGCACGGCCGAGGACGATCCCAATCTGCTCTCGGACGCGTCGCTGGCCGAGGAGGATCGCCAGCTCAACCGCGCCGACGTCGTCCAGTGGCTCACCGCGAACATCCAGGAACCGGGGCGACGGGTGGCCCCTTACATAGGGACGAGGACCTCGGCCTACATTCGTGACCTCGTTTCCCGCGGCATCACCCCGGATTTCGCTGAAGGTTGGAGGGCGGCACTCCCGATCGCGTGGCGCCGATGGCTCGAAGAGTGTTCGGCGTACTGCGAGGACCGGGATCTGCTCGTGGAGGTCCTCGACGTATCGGCGCAATCGATGGTGCAATACGCCATCGACTCGGTGTCGGCCCTGCGTGATGCCATGTTCGCCGCCGCGACCGGTGACGCGGATGCCGACGCGGTCGCGGTGATCCAGTTGATCGCGAACGGGGCCCCGCTGACACAGGACTTCGCGGAGGGGCGCCTGAACTATCGAATGTCCCGTTGGCACGTCGCCGTCGTGGTGTGGGCCGAGGAAATTCAGCAGGTCGGTGCCCTGGACGAGGTGGTCGCGGTCGTATGCTCCAAGACGGCTGGTCGAAACGCACTCGTCGCCCGCGCGAGTGCCACCGCGCGTTGGATCTGGCTCTCCGGATCCGCGGTTCCGGATCCCAGTCAGGTCGAAGAGGCCATGGCGAAGGCCGAGGAGATTCACGCGGCGGTCGGGAGGCCCGGGTACGGTCTCGAAGGGTTCCGGTCCAGCCACCAGGACGCTCTCGCTGCCCAGGCGATGGTGATTCGGCTCGGATCCGACCGGCGCTTCACGGCGTACGCCGACGTCGAGCTTATCGACACCCTCACGAAGGACCGCTCCACCGCACGCCGGTTCGTCACCAAGACTCTGGGCCCGTTGGCCGAAGCCGACGAAGAACTGCGGGAAGCCCTTTTGACGTATGTGCAGTGCGGTTTCAACACCACCCGGGCGGCAGCGAGTCTCTACGCGCACCGAAACACCGTCGAGCGACGCGTCACGCGCGCCAACAACCTCTCCACCGTCAAAGTGGAGGACAATCCCCCCCCCCCCCCACGTCGCCGCGGCACTCCTTGTTCTGGAGTTCGCGCCCGACATCGTGGCGGCCCCGTTCTCGTAGACGTCCGGGGGACGACAGGCAGCAGCTCGGCGGTATCGACCCCCTCGGCCACGCCGTCGAGCTGCCCTGACCGCTCGACAGCAACCCGTGGAAGTACCCGGTGGTGGGCGGGTGCGGGGGACAGTCGCGCCCTGTTCTCCGTCATCCTCGAAGAACTGAGGACACCGACTCGCGGGACGTCGCTCGAGCTTGGACGGCGGACTCCCGGCCTTGTCATGACCGCACGCCTGGGTCTCTGTGGTCGGCCGAGTCGGTGGCGATCAGTGCGGAGGAGGCCGAGGCGGTTGCTGCCTGGCGCGTACGCATTTCGACTAGCCGGGCAGCGGCACGTTGCTCCCCGGCGGCCCTGAGTGCGTTGACTCTCGCCGTGGCTATGGCGAGCGCGGCGACGCTCATCGCGCCGGGAATCGCCTTCTCACTCGTGACCTGCGCGGCGGAGCCACTGCTGATGACCGCAGCTTGGGCAGGGACGGAGCAAAGTTGTACGACGGAACGAGCGCGATGTCCAGCCCGAGCATGTATATGCGCAGGGTCACGATCAGCAGGACCATCCACTGCGTGGTCTCCTGGGACGTCGATGCTGCGGCCGTGTCGGTCTTCTCGGGTTGTTCACTCATGATCCGGTGTTGATTGTTGTTCTGGGGTAGCGGCGGGCGAACCGCCTCGAACTTCCCCTTGTGTGGAGAGTTGCGTACGGAGCAACGCGCGCAGTGCGTGGGCGGCTTCACCGACATCGAGGTCGGGGTCCAGCAGCGCGTGCAGCAGCAGTCCGTACCCGGCGGCAGCGAGCAAGGTCGCCAGCGCTGACGGGGACGTCGGACCGATACCCGCGCAGCAGGCGGAAGCCGAGCTCGTTGACGAGATCCGTTCGGTCCGACGCAGCCTGTCCCTCCGTCTCACCGCGGCTTCTGCTTCCGACTCCGTGTCTGCTCCGCGTGGACTCGGGCCTGGCGCAACCGCGAGAGGCCGGACTCGGCTTTCGGCTGGGCCGGCCCGGACTACGGGGTGGGGACGGTCCGAGCAGCTGCTCAAGTGGCACAACCCTTGTGTCCGGCCTTCGGAGGAAGGGTTGTTTCCCCAACCCCTTGATCTGTGAGGGGGTCGATGGTTAGATGAGGACGACTTACCTGGGGAGAATGGGGATTATGTTAAACGAACAGGAAAACGCGTCGCCGCTCCGCCTTAATGAGGAAGAATTCGAGCAGGACCCGCACGGATTGTACGATGCCTTGAGGGTCGAGGCGCCGGTTCGCGAGATCATCGCGCCGGGTGGGACGAAGGTCTGGCTGGTCACGAAGTATGACGACGCCAGAGCCGCACTCGCCGATAACCGGCTGTCTAAGAACATCGAGGTCGGGCAGAAGGTGATCGAACGGAACACCAGTGGCGAAGGCGAGGGCCTGGTGTACGCCTCCGAGCTGGCGGTGCACATGCTCAACACCGACCCGCCCGACCACACCCGGCTTCGGCAGCAGGTCAATCGGGTTTTCACGACGCCTGCGGTCGAGAAACTGCGTCCTCGGATCGAGGAGATCACGGCCGACCTGCTCGACTCCATGGCCGGCCAGGACGAGGCGGACCTGATGTCTGCCCTGGCCTATCCGATTCCGATGGCGGTGATCTGCGAGCTGCTGGGGGTGCCGACGTCCGATCGGGAGCGCTTCCGCGGCTGGGTCCCCAGTCAGCTCGCTGGTGGAGATCCGGAGCAGATGGCGGCGGACACCGTGAAGCTGCTGGAGTATTTGGAGGGGCTGGTCGAGAGCAAGCGCTCCGAACCCGCGGACGACTTGCTCACGGACCTGGTGCGTTCCACTGACGACGGCAAGCTGAACACCCAGGAACTGGTGTCGATGGCCTTCCTGCTGTTGGTCGCCGGTCACGAGACTACGGCCCACCTCATCGGCAACGGGATGTATGCTTTGCTGTCCCATCCCGACCAGTTCGCCGTACTGCGAGCGGATCGCTCCCTGTTACCTGGGGCGATTGAGGAGGTTCTGCGCTACGAGAGCCCGGTCAACACTTCGTCGCTGCGGTTCACGACCGAGCCGATCGAACTGGGCGGAGTCGTAATTCCCGAGGGTGAACTCGTGGTTGTAGCCCTCACCTCGGCGAACAGGGACGACTCCAAGTTTCCCGACGGTGGCACCCTGGACATTTGCCGCGGAGCGGGTGGAAACCTGTCTTTCGGGCACGGTATTCATTACTGCGTCGGTGCCCCGCTGGCCAGGCTGGAGGCGCAGATCGCCTTCGGCCAGCTCATCGATCGCTTTCCCGAGATGCGGCTGGCGGCCGACCCGGCTGACCTTCGCTGGCAACCGGGGACGGCCTTGCGCGGGTTGAAGACGCTGCCGGTACGTCTCGACGCCCAACACGGCTGAGTGGTTCGCCCAAAATCTGTATGTAACCCTGTTCCCCAGGCGATCTCATCAGAGCATCCTACCCGAGTACGAGAATGCTGGCTTGTTCGTGGGCGTACGGGCCCGGAATGAGAGTGTTGAACAATGGTTGACGTGCTGGCGGGAAGTTGTCCCATTTTATCGATGAAACATTTGGTAACTACGACGCGGAATTAGGGACAGCGACGCACTATACGCAGAATATTCCGTTTTCATGCATCAGAGCGCCATTGCTGTAGTCGGAGTTTCGTGTCGGTTTCCGGGAGCGGACGACCACCATCGTTTTTGGGGCAATCTCGCAACGGGCCGGTCACATACAGGTGAGGTAACTGGGGATCGCTGGGAGAAGCGGATGTCCCAGTTCTCGGATACGTTCGACGAGTACGCAGCGGGCACATTCACCGGCACGTGGGCCGGTCTGATCGACGATGTCGATGCCTTCGACGCATCGTTCTTCCGGCTCTCGCCGCTGGAAGCCGAGAGCGTCGACCCTCAGCAGCGGATCATGTTGGAGCTGACCTGGTCCTGCCTGGAGGATGCCGCGATTCAGCCTTCCGCTCTGTCGGGTACCGACGTCGGGGTGTTTTTCGGCTCGTTCGGCCTGGACTACAAGGAACTTCAGGAACAGCAGCTGTGCGAGGTGCCCGCGCATCACTCGACAGGAACGGCGGGGGCGGTCATCGCGAACCGGGTGTCTCATTTCTTCGACTTTCGTGGGCCGAGCGTGGTCGTGGATACGGCTTCATCGGCGTCGCTGCATGCGCTACACCTGGCAGTCCAGTCCCTTCAGCAGGGTGAGTGCGGCCTCGCCCTCGCCGGTGGGATCAACCTCGTTCTGACGCCCGCGCGCCACGTCTCGTTCTCCAAGACGGGGATGCTGTCGCCCACCGGTTCCTGCCGCCCGTTCGACGAGCGGGCGGACGGCTACGTTCGAGGTGAGGGTGCTGGCGTCGTCGTGCTGAAGCCGATCGCGGATGCCATTCGAGACGGTGACAGTGTCTACGGCGTCATCACGGGCAGCGCCGTGAACCACAGTGGCCGGACCCGCACGCTGACTTATCCCAGCCCCCAGGCCCAGGCCAAGGTGGTGTCGGATGCGATCGCCCGGGCCGGAATCTCTCCGGACACCATCGGCTACGTGGAGGCCCACGGCACGGGCACGCCGACCGGCGATCCGGTCGAATTCGAGGGGCTGGTCGAAGGTTTCCGCGCAGCGCGGGCCGTGGACGCCGACCCGTGGCAGTACAATGTGTGCGGGCTGGGGTCGGTCAAGCCCAACATCGGCCACCTGGAAGCCGCAGCCGGTATCGCGGGCGTGATCAAGGTCCTGCTGGCAATGAAGCACAAGCAGTTGCCCGGACTGCCGGACTTCCAGGACCTGAACCCGCGCATCGATCTGACAGGCACTCCGTTCAACATCGTGGATTCTCTCCGTGAGTGGGAACCACTGCACTCGGAGAGAGGCGAGCCGCTGCCCCGACGCGCGGGCGTCAGCTCGTTCGGTATCGGTGGCACCAACGCGCACGTGGTGATCGAAGAGGCGCCGCCTGCTGTCGCGGCCGTACCGGAGAGTCGGGTGGCCTACCTCGTTTGTTTGTCCGCCAAAACCGCGAAGGCCCTGCAACGACGGATCCGAGATCTGCGGGAATGGCTCACCGACGAGGAAGCCGGTGTCAGCCTCGCTGACCTCAGCGCCACGTTGCTCCTCGGGCGCGAGCACTTCGATTGCCGGACTGCGCTGGTCGTGCGCGATCGTGACGAGCTCGTGGCACAGCTGACAGCGCTGCTGGAGACCGGAGAAGCCGAGGGCCGCTTCCAGGCGCCCGTGGCCGACCGGGAACGGGATGAAACGGCGCGCTGCGAACACGAAAACGATTTCGACACCGCCATGGATCTGCCGGCCGCGGAACACCGGCAATGGCTGGTGGAGCTGGCCAGGACATTCGTCGAGGGCGACGAGCCTTCCTGGACCGAACTGTTCGAGTCGGTCGGGACACGGCGGCTGCGTTTGCCTACTTATGCGTTCGAACGGCGTCGTTTCTGGTTCACGCCGAACGTCACGGACGAGCTGCCGGGGTCTGCCGAGATCGAACACCCAACGCTCGCAGTCGAGCATGAAGAACCGGTATCGGAGACGACCGTGGACCCACGTCATCGGGACTTGATAGGAGCTGGAGTCCAGCGGAGTCTGGAAGCGGATCTGCGGAGTCTCGCGGGCGACGTGCTGAAGCTCGACGCCGACGAGATCCCTCCGACGGATCGGCTGTCCGACCTGGGATTCGACTCGGTCGGCAACACCCGGCTCGCTGGGCGGTTGAGCGAGTACTTCGGCATCGATGTAACACCGTCGTTGTTCTACGAGCATTTCACGCTGGAGATGCTCAGGGACTACCTGCTCCAGGAGCACACCGGTGCCGTGGTGCGGGTTTACGCGGTCGCCGACGAGGCCGACGCCGCGGATACGGCGGTACCGGTCTCGTCACCGGTGTCCGAGGTTCCTGCGGAGTCCACTGCGGTTACGGAGTCCGTTGCGACGACGGAAACCACCGCGGTTGTGGAAACCACTGTTGGGCCGCGGCCATCGGTCTCCGAAGGCGCTGATGACGGTTCCAACCCGATCGCCGTCATTGGTATGAGCGGACGTTTCCCGCAGGCCCGCACAGTTGATGATTTCTGGCAGCTGCTGGTCGAGGGACGCGATGCGGTGGAGCCGATCCCGGAGCACCGGCTGCGTGGATGGCGCACCGCGGGCGACGGCATCAGAGGTGGATGGGTGCCGGGCGTAGCGGAATTCGATCCGCTGTTCTTCGAGATCCCACCCAAGGAAGCCGAGTCGATGGACCCGCGGCAGCGGTTGTTGCTGCAGGAGGCGTGGCAGGCGCTGGAGGACGCCGGCTACGGGGCGAAGCACTTACGGGACAGCACCATCGGCATGTTCGTCGGAGCCGAGCAGGGCGACTATCAGTGCCTGGCCGAGGACGCGGCGACGCTGACGTCCGGCCACGACGGCATTCTGGCCGCTCGCCTCGCCTATTTCCTCAACTTCTCCGGCCCGGTGCTGACCATCAACACCGCCTGCTCGGCGGGTCTGGCAGCCGTGCACCAGGCGTGTCTGAGCTTGCGCAGTGGTGAGTGTGATACCGCGGTCGCCGCGGGGGTCAATGTTCTCGCCGGTTCCCAGTTCTACGAGCACTCCACCCGAGCCGGGATGCTGTCGGCCGACGGGACCTGCTATGCCTTCGACAAGCGCGCAAATGGGATGGTGATGGCCGAAGCGGTCGCCGCCGTCGTGCTGAAGCCGCTGGAGGCGGCCCTCGCCGACGGTGACCGAGTTCATGCCCTCATCAAGGCCAGCGGTATCAACCACGACGGTCGAACCAACGGCATCACCGCACCCAGTCAGTCCGCTCAGACCGCTCTGCTGGACTCCGTGTATGGGCGGTTCGGCGTGGACCCCGCCGACATCGAGCACGTGGTAGCACACGGTACGGGTACCCGCTTGGGCGATCCCATCGAGGTTAACGCGCTCGCCGAGGCGTTCGGCCGGCATACCGACAAGAACCAGTACTGTGCGCTGACTTCGGTCAAGACGAACATTGGGCACACTCTGGCCGCGTCCGGGGTCGTCAGCCTGATCGCTCTCGTGCAGGGCCTGCGCCATCGCATAATGCCCGCGAGTCTGCACTGCGAGCAGGACAGCGAATACATCGACTGGCAGCACAGCCCGTTCTACGTCAACAAGGAGACCCGGCCGTGGCCCGAGGTGCCGGGGCGCAACCGATCGGGCGCGGTCAGCTCCTTCGGCATCAGCGGAACCAATGCGCACGTCGTCGTCGAGGGATTCGACGCCGGTTCACCAGCGTATCCGGTCGCTTCGCGCCCCTCATATCTGCTGGCGCTGTCGGCGAAGACGGACGAGGCGTTGCGCGAGCGGGTGGCGGACCTGCTCGCGTTTCTGCGCGCCGGTGAGGCGGAGGAGGTGGACCTCGGGCGGGTCAGCAGCACCTTGCTCTCGGGGCGGCACCATTTCGCGTACAGGTGCGCGTTGGTGGCGGCCACCGTCGAGGAAGCCGAGCTCTTACTGCAGCGGATTCTCGACGGCAAGAAGGTTCCCCAGGTGTTCCGGGGAGGGCCGAGCAGGGATTTCCGTCCGCAAACCGCCCTCACCGAGTACGGCAACGAACTGATCGGACGCACTCGCGCGACCGGCGACGAGACCCGATACCAGGACGCGGTGCTCGCCCTGGCCGACCTGTACTGCCAAGGCTACGAACTGAACTGGGAAAGTTTGTTCGGTGACCGGCCGTTGCCGTGCGTGTCGCTGCCCGGCTACCCCTTCGCCCGCGAAGAGTACTGGACCGGCGCTGATCGGTCGGGCCCCGAGCCCGCGCCGTCCCCGGCGACCGCTGCGTTGCACCCGCTGCTGGACAGGAATGATTCGACATTCCAGTCACTACGTTTCAGCAAGCATCTGTCGACCGACGAATTCTTCCTGCGTGATCACGTCGTCGACGGCAAGATCCTGCTCCCGGGCGTTGCCCACTTGGAGATGGCGTACACCGCGGCCCGCATGTCCACCGGCTCGGACACCGTCACTCTGCGCGACATCATCTGGGGACACCCCGTCGTCCTGGCCGATGACGGCTCCCGAACCATAAGTATCGAACTGTCCCTGCTCGAGCAGGATTCGCTCGAGTACGTGATCCACGACGAGTTGGACGGGCAACGAACCGTCTTCTCCCAGGGCCGGGCCATCTGTACTCCCGATCAGCCCACGCGAGTGCCGGGTGGCATCGACATTCCCGCGATCAAGGCCCGGTGCACCGGCCGTCGGGAGAACCCGGAGATCTTCGTGAACTTTCGGGAAGTGGGGTTCGGGTACGGTCCGACGTTCCAGGCCATCGAGACGCTGTACTGCGGTGAGACCGAGGCGCTGGCTCGGCTCGTTCTCGACGAGAGCTTGGAGGACGATTACTCCCGCTTCACCCTGCACCCGTCGCTGTTCGATGCCGCGGTCAATACGCTGCGGGGTATCGGATATCAGGACGGCGTCCTGCGGATTCCGTTCAGTCTCGAAGAGCTGATGGTGTTCGCGCCGATTCCGCGCCGGTCGTATTGCCACGGCACCATTCACCGGATCGGGCGGGACGGCGAGATCAGTGTCGATCTCGCTATCTGTGATGACGATGGGACCGAGTGCGTGAGGCTCACCGGTCTGGTGTTCAAGGAGGTCGCACCAGGCAAGAGCGAGCAGCTGCTGTACTACGTTCCGCGCTGGAGCGAAACCGATGTGGCACTCGCCGAGGACGTGAAACCTCTCGATGCCGGGCGAGTCCTGCTCGTCCTCGACGAGGACGACGCCCGTTCGGAGCGGTTGCGGGCCGACTACTCGGGTTCTGTCGTGCGGGTGAGGTCGGCGGCCCGGTTCGAGGAGATCGCACCGGATCTGTTCGGTGTGGACCGCCGCGACCCGGACGATTTCGACCGACTGCTGGAAGTCTTGGACGAACGTGTGGGGTTGCCGCACGCGATCGTCAACCTGTGGTCGTTGACGTCGGACGACCCTGACCTCACGATCGAACTGGAAAGCGCACTGCATCTGTTCCGAGCCGTGCATCGGACCGGTGCCGCGATCCTGCATCTGTCGGTACTGTCCGACGAGCCGGGGCCGCATCGGGCGGCGGGTGAAGCCCTCGCCGGTTTTGCCAGGGCCATACCGCAGGTGAATCACCTGTTCCGGATGAACAGCCTCCATGTCGCCGGTGCAGGCGACACCGGCACCGTAGTCGACAGCGTGCTGCAGGAACTGTGCGTGGCCGAGGGCGATATGCGGGCCGGGCGGGAGATCCGCCGCGCGGACGGTGTTCGTTCGGAACGGTTGCTCCGGCCGTGGTCCCCGGAAGCGCGCCACGTCGGCTCCGAGCTGCCCCTGAAAGAGGGGGGCGTCTACCTCATCAGCGGCGGGGTCGGAGCCCTGGGGACGATCCTGGGCACCTACCTCGCCCGGCAGTGCCGGGCCCGGCTCGTGTTGCTCGGCCGCCGGGCCTCGGACGACACCGTCCGAGAGAAGATCGCCGCCTTGGAGGAGGCCGGAGCCGAGGTCCTCTACCTTACCTGCGATGTCGCCGATTCCGGCCAGGTGAGCGCGGCGCTCGCTGCGGCACGTGAGCGATTCGGGACTCTGGACGGGGTCTTCCACGGTGCGGGCCTGATCAGTGGCACTCCAGTGCTGGACGTGGACCGTGCTGGCCTCGCAGCGGTGCTCGCGCCGAAACTGCGTGGAACCGTGCACCTCGATGAACTGACCGTCGTGGACTCGCTCGACTTTTTCGTCGCGTTCTCGTCCATCGCCGCGTACGTCGGCGACTTCGGGCAGGGCAGCTACGCGGCCGCCAACCGGTTTCTCGACGGGTATGTCCAACATCGGGAGGGGCTTCGAGAGGAGGGGCTGCGGCACGGCCGGAGCCTCTCGATCAACTGGCCGTACTGGGATGACGGGGGCATGCTCGGTGAACTCGCCGAGGACGGTGCGGCGAAGGCTCTCTATTACGACTACTCGGGCCTGCGTGGCTTGCGTACCGAGGAAGGTATCGAAGCCCTGCTGCGGATCCTCGCCTCCGGTGAGACCCAGGTGATGGTGACCAAGGGGGAGCGCCCGAAGATCGAGAAGGTGCTCCGCGTCGCCGGGGGCGAACACGCTCAGGTGGCGGCGAAACCGGAACAGATCTCCACCGGTGAGCCCGTGGCCGTCGCGAATGCGCTGCCGTCGGTGTCCACGAGTGGCGCGGATGACTTGTTCGATCGGACGGTCGATTATCTGAAAGACCGGTTGTCGCAGGTCTTCGGTATTCCGCAGAGTCGTATCGACACCGCCGCGGAGCTGGGGGACTACGGCATCGAGTCGGTTCAGATCATGGAACTGATGCGTACCCTGGGGAAGGATTTCGAAGCGATCCCGGGGACGTTGTTCTTCGAGTATCGGACGATTCAGGAACTGGCGGGGTACTTCACCGAGCACCAGGCGGCACGGCTGGCCGAGTTGCTGGATCTGCGGCCTACCGCTGCAGCAGAATCGCCGCAGTCGACCACCACCGTACCTGCGGATGATCGACCCGCTGCGCGAGGCGGTTTCACGGCGTCCCGAACCCACGCGGCATCTGCCATGACCAAGCCATCGGCGGCGCGGGCGGATCATGGGACCGCAGATCGCTCCCGTGACGTGGCCATCATCGGTATCAGCGGCCGGTACCCGAGAGCGTGGAATCTCAACGAGCTCTGGAAGGTGCTGGAGCGCGGGGAGGACTGCATCGAGGAGATCCCGCCGCATCGCTGGGACAAGGACGCGTACTACGCCCCCGAGAAAGCGCCCGGCAAGACCGACAGCAAATGGGGCGGCTTCATCGACGGAGCCGAAAACTTCGACGCGTTGTTCTTCAACATGTCCCCGAACCAGGCTGCCGTGACCGATCCTCAGACCAGGCTGTTCCTCCAGGCCACTTGGGAGGCCATGGAGGATGCCGGGTACACGCGGCAGACGTTGACGCCCGGCAAGTCTCGCGACGTCAGTGTGTACCTGGGCATGATGTGGAACGAGTACCAGCTCCTCAGCGGCCGCGATGTCGTCCTGTCCGACCGCGCGGCCGCCGCCAACGCCGTGTCGTATTTCTTCAACCTGCATGGGCAGAGCCTGACTGTCGACACCGCATGCTCCTCGTCGCTGTACGCCATCGCCATGGCGGTCGAGAACATCAGAAGCGGATCCTCCTCCCTTGCGTTCGCCGGCGGAGCCAACCTGTCGCTGCATCCCAACAAATACGTCTCGCTCAGCCAGATGAACTTCTTCGCCAAGGACGGACGATGCCGCTCCTTTGGCGACGGCGGCACCGGTTACGTGCCAGGCGAGGGCGTCGGTTGTGTACTGCTCAAGTCACTCGACAGCGCGATCGAGGACGGGGACCACATCTACGGCGTCATCCGCGGCGTGGCCACTATGCACGGCGGCAAGACCAACGGTATGACCGTGCCCAATCCGCTGGCACAGGCGGACATGGTCACGGCGGCCCTGGAGGATGCCGGAATCTCGGCCGAGGATGTCAGCTACGTCGAGGGCCACGGCACGGGCACCTCGCTCGGTGATCCCATCGAGATCACCGGCCTGACCCGCGCGTTCCGGGAACACACCGGCAAGAAACAGTTCTGCCCCATCGGCTCGGTGAAGTCGAACATCGGCCATCTCGAGGGCGCCGCCGGTGTTGTCGCCGTTACCAAGGTCCTGTTGCAGATGCGGGAGGGAACGCTCGTGCCCTCCTTGCACTCTGAACAGCTGAACCCCTATATCGACTTCCCGAACTCACCGTTCTATGTACAGCAGAAGCTGGAGCCGTGGGAGCGCCGGGTTCGAACGACCGACGGCGGGGCACAGACGTTGCCCCGGATCGCTGGTGTCTCCTCCTTCGGTGCCCACGGCGCGATCGCGCACGTCATCATCGAGGAGTACTTGCCCGAGCGGGATCGGCCCGAACAGCCGGATCGGGATCCGCGTCCGCAACTGATCGTGCTGTCGGCGAAGGACAGCGAGCGGTTGCGGGAGCAGGCCGAGGCGCTGCTCGCGTGGCTGGCGGAGTCCGGTCGTGACGCCGACCTGGTCGATGTCGCCTATACCCTCCAGGTCGGCCGTGAGGCCATGGAGGAGCGTCTCGCCCTGGTCGTGGACGGGCACGATGCCCTGCGTCAGAAACTGCGGGCGTTCCTCGACGACCAATCGGCGGCGGACAATGTCGTTCGCGGCAACGTGCGGCAGCACGCGGAAACCGTTGCTCTGCTCGAAGCCGATGCTCAGATGGGGGAGGTGGTGCAGGGCTGGCTTCGGGAGGCCCGCTACGAGAAGCTGGCCGAGGTCTGGGTCAAGGGCTTGGCGCTGGACTGGGCATCCGTCGCTCGGGACACCGTGCCCCGCCGCATCTCGCTGCCGACCTACCCGTTCGCACAGGAGCGTCACTGGCTGGAAACACCTCCTGCGGGGGCGATCGCACAGCCCGATCCGGTGGCTGTTCCGGCCGGTCCGGCATCGCAGCCAGCCGCCGAAGAGCGAGCTCGGCCCCTGGCCTTCGTGGAGGACTGGGAGCCCGCCGAGCTGGACTCGGTCCCGATGGGTGAGGTGCGCAGCGTCGTTTTCCTGTGCACTGGAGCCGGCCGTCAGGACGAGGTCGCACGGGCCGTACGGGCCCTCGACCCAACCGTTCGCGCACTCTTCGTCGGCTACGGGGAAACCTGTCGCAGGTTGTCTTCGGACTCCTACCAGATCCGCCGGGGCGAAGCCGCCGACATCCGGGAGACCTTCCGGGACATCGCGGCGGGGCAGGCCGGAATCGACGCCATCGTGAGTCTGGAGGCACTGGAATCCGGTGCGGTGAGCGGCGATTTCAGCGACGTCGTCCTGACCATCCAGGCCATCGCCGAATCCGGGATCGACGCAGCGCGTCTCGTGATCGCAGGCCAGTACCACGACGGCGTGGAGCGCGCGTTGATCGAGGCGAACCTGGGCTTCGAGCGCTCGGTGGGCCTGGTGATGCCGAACTCGTCCGTCGTCGCAGTGCTTCAGGACGGGGCCGATCCGCACCGACCGGCGGACGTCGCCACCTGGATCGAGCGGTTGTTCGCCGAGTTGCACCAGGACGAGCCGGTCAGTGCGCTCTATCGTGACGGGCAACGCTTCGTTACCCGGGTCCGGGAGGCCGTACCGGCCGAAGACCGTCCAAGTGTCCTGCGGCACGGCGGTACCTATCTGATTACCGGTGGATGCGGGGGGCTGGGTTTGATCGTCGCCCGGCATCTCACCGAGCACTTCGCGGCGAACCTGGTCCTCACCGGGCGCTCCCCGTTGGACGAGTCCCGGCGGGAGGCGTTGCGCGAACTCGGACCGCGCGTGTCGTACTCGCAGGCCGACGTCGCCGATCCACACGACATGAAGAGAGTGCTGGAGCAGGCGCGCCAGCGTTGGGGAGCCGTGCACGGTGTCGTCCATGCCGCCGGTGTTCAGAGCGAGGACAGCATCCTGCAGAAGGACCTGCACTCCTTCGACAGCGTTCTGGCCCCCAAGATCAGGGGCACGCTCGCACTGGACGAGGCGCTGGTTGGTGAGCCCCTGGACTTCGTCTGTTACTTCTCCTCCGTCGCCGCTGTCATCGGTGATTTCGGTAGCTGTGATTACGCGGTCGGCAACCGTTTCCAGATGGCCTACGCCAGGCACCGTGCTGCCCAGGTGGACAGCGGCCGGTCGTTCGGCCGGACCGTGGTCATCAACTGGCCGCTGTGGCGCGAAGGCGGTATGGGCTTCGACGACGACACCACCACGATGCTGCTGCGGTCCAGCGGCCAGGACTTCCTGGAGACCACGGACGGCCTCGCGCTGTTCGAGCGTTTGCTGTCCCAGCGAAACACTGGTTATCTGATCGTGGTCGGCAAGCCGAGCCGGGTGTCCCAGTTCCTGGGGCAGACACCGCCGGACGACACCCCTGCCCGGTCGATCACGAGTACCGCCGCGCCCCGGCCCGCCGTGTCCGTCGACGTAGGCGTGCTGGCGGGTTCCGCTCCCGACATCGAGGAATGCCTGGAGAAGGACTTGCGGCAGGTCGTCGGCCGCACGGTCAATCTGTCGCCCGACCGACTCCACGATGACGACAACCTCGCCGACTACGGCTTCGACTCGGTGAGCCTGGCCGAACTGGCCGCTCAGCTGGGCAAGCATTTCGGGGTCGCAATCACGCCTGCGCTGTTCTTCAGCCATTCCACGTTGGCGAAGTTGAAGAGGTATTTCGCCACCGAGCACGCAGACCGGCTCGCCGCTCTCTACGGTGGCAGCGCTGCCGCTTCCGAACCGGCTGCCGCTCCCGAGCCGAATGCTGTCGCCTCCGAACCGTCCGCAGAGGATTCGGTTCGGCCGCAGGAGACTTCGACGGACAACGGCGAGGCCGTCGCGATCATCGGAATGAGTGGACGGTTCCCAGGCGCCGACGATCCCGATCAGCTGTGGTCGGTTCTCGAGGAAGGCCGCGATGTCGTCAGCGGGGTCGCTCGTGAGCGCCTCGACCTCTGGGACGAACCACACGACAGCCCGTTCGCGGCCTTCCGCGTCGGGCAGCTGTCCGGTCCGGACGAGTTCGACCCCCTGTTCTTCGAGATCTCCCCCAAGGAAGCGCGGACTATGGACCCGCGTCAGCGGCTGCTGCTGCAGGAGTCATGGCGTGCGCTCGAGGACGCGGGATGGACGCCAGAGGCCACTCACAGAATCGGCATGTTCGCCGGTGTCGAGCAGGGTGACTACGAAGATCTCGACCCCGGGGCCGGGACCGTAACCGCTAACCACGATGGCATCCTCGCCGCGCGGCTGTCGTATTTTCTGGGTTTGAACGGACCGGTGATGGCCGTCAATACCGCCTGCTCCTCGGGGCTCGTCGCCGCCCATCAAGCGGGTGCGAGCATCCGCAACGGCGAGTGCGAGGTCGCCCTCGCCGCGGGGGTCAGTCTGATCACGACACCGCGGGTGCTGACCCACACCCAGCAGGCCGGCATGCTGTCCGAGGACGGCGTCACCTACGCCTTCGACAAACGCGCCAACGGTATGGTGCTCGGCGAGGCCGTTGCCGTGGTCGCATTGAAACGGTTGTCGGCGGCGGTCGCCGATGGCGACCGGATCTACGGCGTGATCCGTGGCAGCGGCATCAACTACGACGGTCGATCGAACGGCATCACCGCACCGAACGGCGAAGCGCAGGTCGAGCTGCTCCGCGACACCTACCGTCGGTACGGCATCGACCCGGCGGACATCGAGTACATGGTCGCCCACGGCACTGGTACTCGTCTCGGCGATCCCGTCGAGGTCAACGCGCTCAAAGACGTCTTCCGGGAAGCTACTGGCAAGCGGCAGTACTGCGCCCTGACGTCGGTCAAGCCGAACGTCGGGCACACGCTGGCAGCTTCCGGACTCGTGAGCCTCATCGCGGTCCTGCAGGCGATGCGTCACGAGACGATCCCCACGTCCCTGCACTATGAGCGGGAAAACGACTACATCGACTGGAAAGACGGCCCGTTCTTCGTGAACACGGTGAACCGGCCGTGGCCCGAAGTGACCGGACGCACAAGGACCGCCGCGCTCAGCTCGTTCGGTATGAGTGGCACCAACGCGCACATGGTCGTGGAGAGTCATCCGGTGCGGGACCCCGACGATTCCGGGGCGGCGTCGGCACATCTGCTGGCCGTGTCGGCCAAGTCGGAGGAGTCACTGCGGCAGCGTGTTGCCGACCTGATCGATTTCTTGGAGGACGCCACGCATCCGCACGATCTGCGTGCGGTCGGTGCGACACTGCTCGGCAGACGGTCCCATTTCCCGTACCGCTGTGCGGTCGTGGCCGCAGACACCGCCGAAGCGGTCGATCTGCTGCGGCGGTGGGCGAGGGACGAGTCGGGCCCCGAGATCTTCACAGGACATGTCCCCAAGAGTTTCGTTCCCCTCGGTGAAGTTCGGCAGGCGGGTGACCAGCTGCTGGAGGCGGCGTCCGGGCTGCGTCACGACGCCGCTGCGTACCGGGACGCGTTGTGTGGCGCGGCCAAGACGTACTGCCAGGGATACGATTTGAGCTGGCGGCTGCTGTTCGGCGCATCGCGTACCGTGCCGGTGGCACTTCCGGGCTACCCCTTCGCCAAGAGGCGGCTGTGGCAGCAACGCACCTCGCGGTCCGCGGCGAGCGTGGCGCTCCAGACCGTCTCCGGCGGTTCGGCACTGCGGCCTGTCCCGACCGATTC
This sequence comes from Actinopolyspora sabaoui, assembly GCF_051225635.1. Lineage (NCBI taxonomy): Bacteria > Bacillati > Actinomycetota > Actinomycetes > Actinopolysporales > Actinopolysporaceae > Actinopolyspora > Actinopolyspora sabaoui. Next base: position 27,700 of record NZ_JBMIHH010000008.1, read on the forward strand.
GATGGCACCGCGATTCGGCGTGACACTGACCGGGACGGAATACTTTCTGCGTGACCACGTCGTGGCGGGGGAGAAGGTCCTGCCGGGGGTCGCCCATCTGGAGCTGGTTCGCGCTGCCCACGAGATCGCGAACTCCGAGTCGCAGCGCGGTGCCTCTGCTGCGGAGTTTGCTGCTCCTTCGGACGGGGAACAGGATCAGCCGGCTGCGGTCACGATCCGGGATGTGGTGTGGCGACGGCCGGTCAAGGTCGGCGACGGTCCGCTGGACCTGGAGGTGGCATTCGACGGAACCGCTGGTTACCGGGTCCTGGAGTCGCGGGCAGACGGTCGTGAGGTCGTGTACAGCCAGGGCCGGATCGAGGCCGGTGCGGCACCGGTAACCGAGCGGCTCGATCTGGCGGGGCTCCGGGCCGAGTGCGGCCTGTACGAGATCGCCGGAGAGGAGGCGTACCTCGCCTACCGACGTCAAGGGATAGCGTACGGACCTTCGTTCCAAGGACTGGTGCGGCTGTTCGTGGGCGAGGCGCAGGTGCTCGCCGAACTCGCACTGCCGGACCTGCCGGAGCCCGCACCGGGCAGTGCACTGCTGCATCCCGGGCTGCTGGACGCCGCGCTGCAGGCATCCCTCGGACTCGGGGAAGGAAACGAGGGCCTGCGTCTTCCTTATGCCGTCGGTGCGGTCGAGATCCTCGGGCCGTGTGAGCCGGTGATGTATGCCTGGCTGCACCGCACCGAGCGCAGCGGCGAGCGGTTCGACGTCGACTTCTGCGACGCGCAGGGCGAAATTCGCGTGCGAATCAGAGCATTCAGCACCCGACCGCTGCGCGCCGCGCCCGAGGTCGAGCCGATGTCCGAGCGGTCCGTTGACGACGGGCGATTGACGATGCTGGCACCGGACTGGGAGGAGATACGGTTACCGTCCGGTCGTGCCGGGGAAGGGAACCTCTCGGAGAGCTGGACCCTCTTGGTCGGAGACGATCCGGAGGTGCTGGCCGACGTGCTCACCGACCGCGAGAACGTCGACGTACTGTTGCTGCGGCCCGACGAGACCGTCGACGGTCTGCGGGCACGGCTGGCCCGCAGATCCTACGGCAGTATCGTATGGCTCGCGTGGAGCCCCACACCAGTAGCACCGGACAGCGAGGAGCTGATTTCCCGGCAAGAGCGGGGAGTCTACGCCTGCTTCCGTCTGGCCAAGGCGCTGCTCGCCCTCGGCTACGAAAAACATCCGCTGGAATGGACGGCCCTGACCGTTGGCAGCCAGTTCGTTGTCGATGGCGACCGAATCGATCCCACCCACACCGGTGTGCACGGACTACTGGGATCACTGGCCAAGGAGAATGTGCGGTGGCAGGTACGCCTCGCCGACGTGGCGGAGCTACGCGACGATGTCGTCGAGGAAGCGCTGCGTCTGCCGGTGGACTCCTCCGGCTTCAGCTGTGCGCACCGCGGCGGGCGCTGGTACCGGCAGACTCTCACCCACGTAACGCTCGATAACGCCGGTGAGGAAGTGCCGTACCAGCGTAACCGCGTGTATGTGGTCATCGGGGGCGCAGGCGGTCTGGGAGCTGTCTGGACGGAGCACGTGGTGCGTCACTACGGGGCGCAGGTGGTCTGGATCGGCCGCCGCGACGAGGACGAGGCCATCCGTGCCAAGATCCACGAGTTGGCTCTGCTGGGGCCAGCGCCGTGGTATCTGCAGGCCGACGCCACCGACGGGCAGGCGTTAGCCGCTGCGGTCGCGCGGATCAAGACGCGGTTCCCGCAGATCCACGGTGTCGTGCACTCCGCCCTCGCGCTGCTCGACCAGAGTGTGGCCGGGATGTCCGAGGAGCGTTTCCGGGCGGCAGTGCGTGCGAAGCTGGATATCAGCGTGCACATGGCGCGGGAATTCGCCGCCGAACCGCTGGATTTCGTGCTCTTCTTCTCCTCGGCCAACTCGTTTCAGCGGTCCGCGGGACAGAGCAACTACGTGTGCGGCTGCGTGTTCACGGATGCCTTCGCGCTGCTGTGGCAGCAGACCCGCTCCACCAGTGTGAAGGTGGTGAACTGGAGTTACTGGGGCAGCGTCGGAGTCGTCGCCACGGACGGCTATCACCGGAGGATGGCGCATAGCGGCATCGGTTCCATCGAGCCGGCCGAGGGCATGGCGGCGCTGGATCTGCTGCTTTCCGGGCCGTACCACCAGCTCGTCGTCGAGAAGACCACGGCCGCACAGCGAACAGTGGAGGTGGCCGAGCCCGCGCCGGACAGTGTGCACGGTCGGCAGCTACAGCGTGTGCTTGACGACAGCGGAAGCGCCCGGGGATTCGACGACGCCTTGCTCTGCGAACTGCTGTTGGTACAACTGCGGACGCTGGGGATGAGCGAGGAGGGCGTGACGGCCGACGATCTCGGGGCGGTACTGAAACCGGGCGATGGCTACGATCGCTGGCTGGAAACCAGCCTGCGAACCCTCACCGAGCACGGGTACCTGGCGTCCGGCTCCGAGCGTTACATCCCGACGGGCCATGGACGGGCCGACACCGCCGCGTGGCAGCGCTGGGAGGAAGTGTGTCGGCAGAGCGGTGGCACCAATCCCTATGTCAACTTGCTGGACCCGGTGATCCGCGCGCTTCCCGACATCCTCACGGGACGTCGTCCCGCGACCGATGTCATCTTCCCCGACTCGTCGATGGCCCTGGTACGGGGGCTGTATCGTGACTGTGACAGTGCGACGGCGCTGAACGAAGTCGTGGCGGAGCTGGTGACGAACCGTGTCGGGGACCTGCTCGGCCGCGACCCCGACCACCGGGTCCGGATCCTCGAGGTCGGTGCCGGCTGCGGCGGCACCAGCGAGCAGGTGCTGCGGCTGTTGGCCCCGTACCGCGACAACGTGGTGGAATACTGCTACACCGACGTCTCGCAATACTTCTTGCGCAACGGACGGCAGGAGTTCGGCGACGACTACCGGTATATCCGGTTCGAGCTGTTCGACGTCGAGCAGGACCCCGCCGCGCAAGGCTTGCGTGCCGGTGACTACGACATCGTCGTTGCCACCAACGTCCTGCACGCCACGCGGGATGTCCGGATGGCTGTGCGCAATGTCGGGGCGCTGTTGGCCGGAGACGGCGCACTCGTGCTCAACGAGCTGGCGGCCGGCACCCTGTTCCTGCACCTGACCTTCGGGCTGCTCGACGGGTGGTGGCTGTACGAGGATCCCGAATTGAGGATCCAGGGTTGTCCGGGACTGGCTCCCGGCACCTGGCGCAGGGTGCTGGAAGAACAGGGCTTCACTGCGGTCTCCTTCCCCGCCGAGCCGGTCCACGACGCCGGGCACCAGATTGTCGTGGCACAAGCCGGTGAACCGGCGAGAGCGCCCGAGTCGGTGGCAGCGCCCGCGGCGGAGAGCGCAGGCGACCCGCACGAGTGGGTGGAGCGCGTGATCCTCGCGCAGGTGGAGAAGCTGTTGGAGCTGGACCGCCGCGAGATCTCCGAAGAGGATGCGTTCTCCGACTACGGCGTGGACTCGATCCTCGGCGTCGAACTGATCGGGCAGCTCAATGGTCGCCTGGGCGGGGTACTGGTCCCGACAGACCTGTTCGATCACGGCTCGGTGCGGCGCTTGGCGGCCTATGTGGCCGAAACCTTCCCGGAGCAGGCGCGGGCGTTGGCTGATGTGGGTGCTCCCAGCGGCACGTCGGGCCCGGATGTCGTGCAAGCGACGGCTCCGCCGGCCGCGCACGAGACCGTTGTCGGGGTGAACGCCGCGTCGCAGACCTCGGACACCGGGTTCACCGCTGCGGTCACGACCGCAGCGACCGTCGCGCCGCAGCCGGATGATTCTGCCGACGGCCCCGAACCGATCGCGATCGTCGGTATGAGCGGGAGATTCGGTACAGCCGAGGACGTCGACCAACTGTGGCAGCACTTGGTCGACGGTCGCAGCCTGGTCGGTGAGATCTCGCGTTGGGACCTCTCCGCATTCGTCCCCCCCGGTGCTTCCTACCCGAGGTACGCCGCGTTGATGGACGGCATCGACCGGTTCGACCCGGCGTTCTTCCAGATCTCGGGCCTGGAAGCCGCGTACATGGACCCCCAGCAGCGCATGGTGCTGGAGGAGTCCTGGAAGGCCCTTGAGGATGCCGGGTACGCTGGGGAGGCCATCCGTGGCCGGCCGTGCGGCGTCTACATCGGTACCCAGGTCAGCGATTACCTGACCGGATCCGGACAGGACACACCTGCCCAGGCCATGTGGGGCAACGCCGAGGCGATCATCCCGGCCCGCGTCTCCTACGCGCTGGACCTGCAAGGTCCCGCCCTCGCCGTCGACACCGCGTGCTCCGGCTCCCTCGTTGCCCTGCACACCGCGTGCCAGGCGCTACGCGCCGGCGAGGTCGGCATGGCCTTGGCCGGCGGGGTTTCGGTGCAGTGCACACCCGGTTACTACCTGGACGCCCACAAAGCCGGGATGTTGTCGGAAACCGGGCAGTGTCACACCTTCGACGAGCGTGCCGACGGCTTCGTACCGGGCGAGGGGGTCGGCGTCGTCGTGCTCAAACCGCTGCGCGACGCTCTCAGCGACGGCGACCATATCCACGGTGTGGTGCGCGGCTCGGGGATCAATCAGGACGGCACCTCCAACGGCATCACCGCGCCGAGCGCCAAGGCCCAGGAACGGCTCGAACGCGAGGTCTACGACACGTTCGGGATCGACCCCGCCGGAATTGATCTGGTCGAGGCCCACGGCACGGGTACCCGGCTCGGTGACCCCATCGAGTTCCAGGCACTGACCCGAGCATTCCGGCACCACACCGACGAACGGGGATACTGTGCCCTGGGGTCGATCAAGACCAATATCGGGCACGCGGCACCGGCCTCCGGAATGGCGGGACTGATCAAGGTTCTGCTGGCCCTGCGTCACCGGGAACTTCCGCGTTCGCTGCACTTCGAGCAGGGCAACACCCACATCGAGTTCGAGGGCAGCCCGTTCTACGTCAATACCGAGCACCGCCCGTGGGCAAGCGAGCCGGGCCGTCCGCGGCTTGCGGCGTTGAGCTCTTTCGGATTCAGCGGCACCAACGCCCATGTGGTGCTCGAGCAGGCCCCCGATCGACCGCGTCAGGCGGTTTCGACCGCTGCGGACCATCTCGTGACGCTGTCCGCTTTCTCCCGCGAGCAGGTGCGTAACCAGGCGCAACGCCTGGCGGAGCAGCTGCGCAGACACCCGGATACCGCTCTCGGCGACATCAGCATGACCTTGTTGCTCGGCAGGCGGCACTGCCCTGTCCGGCTGGCGTGCGTCGTCGGCGATACGGCCGAACTGGTGACGGCGCTGGACCGGTGGCTCGTCGATGGACATGCGGAGCACGTTCGGTTCGCCGATCTCACAGAGATCACGACAAGTCCGCAACCGGCGTCGAAACAGTTCGGCGAGCACTGCCTGCGGCAGTGCGCCGAGGGAGCCGCCGGGGCGATCCGCCGGGAACACCTCGAAGCAGTGCGTGACCTCTATCTCCAGGGCTACGAACTCGAGTATGCGCGATTGTTCGAGGCGGGAACCTACCGGCGTGTCCCGCTGCCCGTGTATCCGTTTCAGCGGCAACGTCACTGGTTACCCGAGCAGGGCACACCTCCGCGCGCGGAACACCTGTCCACGTCGAGCAGCTCTCGGGAGGCCCACCACCAGGCTCTGGCGCCACTGTGGATCAGGGAAGAGGCCCCCGGAGCGGGTCGAATTCCCGATGGTGATCTCGTGGTCATGGGGGGCGACGCCGCGGATCGGGCCGCCCTCGCGGCCGAACGCCCCGACGCGCACTTCCTCGCGGATCCAGGTGCGTTGGGTGCCGAGACTCTGGTCGAGCAGCTGCGACGGGTGGGAACGTTGCGGCACGTCGTGTGGATCTCGCCCGACTCCGCCGCTGGCGGGGTGCAGCGCATCAACGTCGGTGTGCTCGCGTTCTTCCGGCTGATCAAGGCGCTGTTCGCCTCGGGCCACGGCGGAGCGGACCTGGCTTGGACCGTGGTGACCCGGCAGACCCAGTCCGTGCTCGGCGGCGAGCCGGTGTTACCCGCCGACGCTGGTGTGCTGGGCCTGGCCGAGGTGATGGCGAAGGAACTGCCCAACTGGAACGTCAAATCCTTCGACCTCGGCGTAACGGATCAGCTTCCGGTACGGACCTTGCTCGCGGCCCCAGCCCAGAGCGTGCGGGCTTTGCACAATGGTCAGTGGTTCCGCCGGGGGCTGTCCCCGGTCGATCTGCCCGAAGCGAGCCGCTCACCGTACCGAGAGGGCGGTGTCTACGTCGTTGTCGGCGGCGCGGGCGGTATCGGGCGGCTCTTCAGCGAGCACCTGATCCGGAACTACGGAGCCCGGATCGTCTGGATCGGCCGCAGGGAGCGGAATGCTGTCCAGACGGAGATCGACCGATTGGCCGGATTGGGCCACGCGCCGTGGTATGTCCAGGCGGACGCCGCTGATCCGGACTCGCTGCTGACCGCGTACGCCCAGATCAGACAGCACTTCGGTGTCGTTCACGGCGTGGTCCACTCCGCATTCGGGCTGGTGGACCAGAGTCTGTCCAACACCACCGAGCAGCAGTTCCGGCAGGGACTGCGTGCCAAGATCGACGCGGGTATCGGTATGGCGGAGGTCTTCGACACCGACGAGCTGGACTTCATGCTGATCTTCTCCTCGATCGCGTCGGTCAGCCCGTCCATGGGGTACTGCAGTTACGTGGCCGGCAACGCTTTCCAGGATGCTCTTGCCCTGCGGTTGTCCGGGGAACGCAGGTGCGCGGTCAAGGTGGTCAACTGGGGCTACTGGGGCGCCGTCGGCAGTGGCCTGGAAGTGCCCGAGCACGTCCGTGAGCGCATCTACGAGCAGGAAGGACTCGGCGATATCGACCCCGGGCGGGCGATGGACGCGGTCGAGCGACTGCTGGCCGCCCCGCTCGATCAGATGGTCTACCTGAACACCAGCAAGCCGGAACGATTCGATGCCTACACCGATCGGGAGTCGGTCCGTGCGCTGGGAACGCCGCGGCGCGGCAGCGAACCGCTCGTCTCGCTGCTGCCGTCGCGCGGCGAATCGTTGCAGAGCGTGCAAACGCAGGCCAAGTCCAAGCTACTCACCCTCGATGCGCTGCTCACCCGGCTGTTGTGGTGCACCCTGCACGGCCGCGGCTGGATCGGCGACGGTGTCTTCGACGCCGAGTCGCTCCGGCTCGCCAACGGGATCATGGACAAGTACGACCGCTGGCTGTCGGAGACCCTGAGGCTCTTCGCCCGGGAAGGCTGGATCATGGAGACCGGCACCGGCTACCGTGGTCCAGCAGCCGAGCCCCTCGATGCCGACGCTGTCTCGGCCGAATGGGAGCGCAGCAAGCGCGAATGGCTCGCCGATCGTGAGTTGCGGGCATCGGTCGAGCTTGTCGACAAGACGCTGCCCGCCTTGACCGACATCCTCACTGGCAGCACCCCCGCCGTCGATGTGATCTTCCCCGACTCCTCGTTGAACCTGGTCGACGGCATCTACAAGTCCAATATGATCGCCGACTACTTCAACGACGTCGTCGGTGACTGTGTCGTTGCCCTGATCGAGCGCGCCCTGGCCCAGGACCCCGCCGCCGAGGTGCGCGTTCTGGAAGTCGGTGCCGGAACAGGAGGCACCACCGCCACGGTCCTGCACCGGATCCAGCCCTACCGGCAGCACGTCGGCGAATACTGCTATACCGACGTGTCCAAGGCTTTCCTCACCCACGGCGAGCGCGAATTCGGTGCGGAACACCCCTACCTGCGTTGCGAGGTCTTCGACGCCGGTCAGCCGGTCGCTGAGCAGGGGTTCGGCGAAGGCGGGTACGACCTGGTCATAGCCACCAACGTGCTGCACGCCACCGAGGACATCCGTACGTCGCTGCGCAACAGCAAAGCGTTGCTGAAACCCGGCGGGGCCCTGCTCGTCAACGAGATCAACGGCTACTCGGTGTTCGGCATGCTGACGTTCGGACTGTTGGACGGCTGGTGGCTCTACGCCGACCCCGAGATTCGCGACACCGGCGGCCCCGGTCTGCAGCCGGACACGTGGAAGTCCGTCCTCGAATGGGAGGGCTTCGAGGACGTCGAGTTCGTCGCGCGCGACGCGCATGCGCTCGGCCAGCAAGTCGTGGTCGGCTGCAGCGACGGCCTGATACGCCAGGTTCGTGACGGCCGGTCGGGCCGCGAGGCCGAAGCGGCGGACGAGCCCGATACCGCGCCGCAGCCGACGTCTCCGGCGACACAGTCCGCAGAGCCCACACACACCAGGGTGGACGAGGCGGTGTTCGCAGCGGCCGTGCGTGCCTACCTGTCGGACCTCATCGGACGGACGCTGCGGATTCCGGTCGATTCGATCGATGCGCGCGAGCCGCTGTCCACCTACGGCATCGACTCCATTCTAGTCATGCAACTGCTGAACAGCCTCGAGAAGGACCTGGGGGAGTGCAGCAGCACACTGTTCTTCGAGTACCGCACGATCGAGGCGCTCACCGAGTATTTCGTCACCGAGCGCGGCGAAACAGTGGCACGCGCTCTCGGCCTCGCGCCAGCCGCCGCACCGGCAGCGCCGGTGGTCGATGAGGAGGCGGCCGTGCTCACGCCGAGTCCGCCGCCCCCGGCATCGGAACCGGCATCCCGGGGAATCGCGATCATCGGAATGAGCGGGCGCTTCCCGCAGGCCGAGACCCTGGACGCTTTCTGGGAGAACCTGTGCGCGGGCCGAAACACCGCGACAGAGATCCCCGCGGACCGGTGGCCCCTCGAATCCTTCTACGAGCCCGACAAGGAGAAGGCCGCCGCGGAAGGCAAGAGTTACAGCAAGTGGGGCAGCTTCCTCGAAGGATTCGCCGATTTCGACCCGCTGTTCTTCGAGATGACGCCGAATGAGGCCCTCCAGATCGACCCGCAGGAGCGGCTGTTCCTGCAGGAGACGTGGCGAGCATTCGAGGACGCGGGTTATCCGCGGGCCCGCATCGAGGAGCAGCACCACGGCAGAGTCGGAGTCTTCGCCGGCATCACCCGGGCCGGGCACAACTTGTACGGTCCGGAACGGTGGAGCAGGGGTGACACCACCTACCCGTACACTTCCTTCGGGTCGTCGGCCAACCGCGTGTCGTTCAAACTGAACTTGAACGGCCCGAGCATGCCAGTCGACACGATGTGCTCCTCTTCCCTGACCGCGCTGCACGAAGCGTGCGAGCACCTGCTGCACGGTGACTCCGAGATGGCAGTGGCCGGTGGCGTGAATCTCTATCTGCACCCGTCGAGCTACATCAACCTGTGCAACCTGGAGATGCTCGCCGACGGGGACCGATGCCGCAGCTTCGGCGCCGCAGCCAACGGGTTCGTCCCCGGCGAGGGGGTCGGCGCGCTCGTCCTCAAGCGCCTCGACGATGCTGAGCGCGACGGTGACCACATTCATGCCGTCATCCGCGGCACGAGCATCAACCACGGCGGGACCACCAACGGTTACACCGTGCCGAACCCGGTCGCTCAGGGCAGGGTCATCCGTTCGGCGTTCGATCGGGCCGGTGTCGATGCCCGGACGATCAGCTACATCGAAGCCCACGGCACCGGCACCGCGCTCGGTGATCCGATCGAGATCAACGGCCTGAACAGGGCGTTCTCCCAGGACACCCAGGACGTGCAGTTCTGCGCGATCGGCTCGGTCAAGAGCAACATCGGCCACGCCGAAGCGGCCGCCGGAATCGCGGGTGTGTTCAAGACGCTGTTGCAGCTGCGACACGGTCAACTCGTCCCCAGCCTGCACGCCGAGGAACCGAATCCGAACATCCACTTTGGCTCCACTCCGTTCGCCCTTCAACGGGAGCTGGCGCCGTGGCAGCGGCCTGTCGTCCCCATGGACGGTGTCGTTCGCGAGGTGCCGCGCCGGGCTGGGGTCTCGTCCTTCGGCGCGGGCGGTGCCAACGCACACGTGATGATCGAAGAGTACGTGCACGGACAACGGACCGTGAGCAGTGCCGGGCCGGTCGTCGTCGTCCTGTCCGCCAAGGATGAGCAACGGCTCACCGAACAGGCGAGCAACCTGCTGCGGTGGCTTTCTGCGGGTGAGCGGGAGGAAGTGGCACTGGCCGATATCGCGTACACCTTGCAGATCGGACGCGAAGCCATGACCGAGCGCCTGGGCACCGTCGTCAACTCGTACGCCGAGTTGACCGAGCGTCTGCGGACGTTCCTCGAACCTCCCGGGAGTGGCCGGGGCCTACACAGAGGCCGGGCCGGGCGCACCGACCGCGGGGTGTCCGCACTCATCGCCGACGAGGACATGAGCGCGGTCACCGGGAAGTGGCTCGCCGAAGGCAAGTACGCGAAGGTGCTCGACCTGTGGGTGAACGGCTTCGAGGTGGACTGGCGTCGTATGTATTCCGGGAGATCGCCGCGGATTGTTCCCCTGCCGACGTACCCCTTCGCACGCGAGCGGTACTGGATCGTGGAGCAGCCGGTCGGCTCCGGAACCGGCGCCCCGGACGGAGCGGCCGAGAGCGCGGAGTCGCCGATCGACGACATACTGGATAACTTTCTCAGCGGCTCTCTGAGCATCGAAGCCGCCGCCGAGCACATTCGGCTGTCCGCCGAGAACGGCAACGGCCGGAACACCTACGACGGGGGGCGCTGACCACATGGATATTCAGCTGGAACAGCTTCTGCGGGATCTCGAGGACGAGCGCGTCACGAAGGAGCACGTCAAGCGGATTCTGAACGAGCAGCGAGATCGGAGGCTCCCGGCCGAGACCAGCAGAGCCGGAGAGCAGCCCGAGATCGCGGCCTCGCCGGAACCGGATCTGGTCCGGTGTCTGCCGGTGTGGGAGGAAGTCGGCAGCGCCTCGAACGGCGGGGAGACCGGACACCTGGTGCTCCTTGTCGGCCCGGCGGAAGTGGAACGCGCGCTGCGTGAGCGGGCTCCCGGGATCGACATCCGGCTCCTGCACAGCGAAGCATCCGGAATCGCGGACCGTTACGCAGATCTCGCCACCGAGACGCTGGACACGCTGCGCGTGCTGCTCAACGAGCAGCCGCCGCGCACGCTCGTCCAGCTCGTCTGCCCGCAACAGGGCGAGAACTCCCTGCTGTCGGGCCTTTTCGCCCTGGTCGAGAGCGCGGGTTTGGAGAACCCGAAGATCGTGCCCCAGTTGGTGTCGGTCGACACCTCGGAGTCGGCGGACAGCGCCGCCGCCCATGTCCTGGAGTGCCGTAACCGCAGCAGCGATCGCACCGTACGGGTCCGGGACGGTCGTCGTGAGGTGCAGACATGGCGGGAGATGGCTGGAGCCGGACACGCCCCGCTGCCCTGGCGGGAGGGCGGCACGTACGTCGTCACCGGCGGGCTCGGCGGAGTCGGACTGATCTTCGCCAGGGACCTGCTGCGCTCGGTACAGAGCGCGACCGTTGTCCTGGCCGGGCGTTCGCCGCTCGACGACGACCGGCGGCGGTTGCTGAACGAGCTGCGCGGCCCGCACGCACGCGTGGAGTACGTGCGTGTCGACGTGGCCGATGCCGCGGGGGTCGAGCGGTTCCTGGCGCAGGTGCGGCGTGAGTACGGTGCCATTCACGGCATCATCCACGGCGCTGGCGTCCTGCGGGACGGGTTCGTGCTGCACAAGGACGCCGCGCAACTGCGCGAAGTCCTCGCGCCCAAGGTGGCCGGCACCGTCAACCTCGATGTCGCCAGCGAGGACGAACCGCTGGACTTTTTCGCGGTGTTCTCCTCCACCGCAGCGGTGACTGGTAATGCAGGCCAGTCCGATTACGCGGCGGCCAATGCGTTCATGGATCGTTTCGCGCACCACCGTGACCGTCTGGTCGCTGCGGGCCAGCGGTCCGGCCGCAGTCTGTCGCTGAACTGGCCCCTGTGGGCCGAGGGCGGTATGCCGGTCGGTGCGGAGACCGAGCGGGCGCTGTGGGAGCACGTCGGTATGCGCGCGCTTCGTACCGGTTCCGGTCTCCAGGTCTTCTACGAATCCCTCGACTCGGGGTATTCCCAGGTGATGGCGATCGAGGGTGACGGACAGCGCATCCGCCGGGCTCTGCTCGGGCAGCCGACGGAGGCGTCCGTCGGCGCCTCGTCCGTCGCGCCGGCCGCTGCTGTGGTTGTCGATGGCGATGCGCTGTACGACAAGGTCGTTCTCAAGCTGAGGCAGGAATTCGGCGCCGTCATCGGCCTGGCGTCCGCGCGGATCGACGCGCAGACCCCGCTCCAGAGTTACGGTATCGACTCGCTCGTGGTCACACGGCTGAACCGGAAGCTCGCCGGGATCTTCGCCGATCTCCCCAAATCGCTGCTCTACGAATTCGACTCCCTGGCAGCGCTCGCGGAGTACTTCGTGCGGGAGCACCGGCAGAGGTGTCTGCAGTGGACGGGTTTGGCCGCGGCTCGGCAGTCCGCCCCTGCGTCGCAGCCGGTTGCGGACTCATCGGCAGGTGGGCCGTCGGTCGCCGTGACCGAGCCTGCCCCGGCCCTCAGCTCCACTGCTGAGCCCACCGAGTTCCCGGACAGTGTGGCCGTCATCGGGATGAGCGGGCGGTTCCCGATGGCCAGGAACCTGGGGGAATTCTGGGAGAACCTGGATGCTGGCCGGGACTGCATCACGGAGATTCCCGAGGGCCGCTGGTCGTTGGACGGCTTCTACCACCCCGACCGCGACGAGGCAGTGGCGGCGGGTCTGAGCTACAGCAAATGGGGCGGCTTCCTCGAGGGGTTCGCCGAATTCGACCCCTTGTTCTTCAATATCTCGCCACACGAGGCGATGAGCATGGACCCGCAGGAACGCCTGTTCTTGCAGGAGTCCTGGAATGCGCTTGAGGACGCCGGCTATACCCGGCAGCGCCTGGCCGAGGAACATCGTAGGCGGGTGGGTGTCTTCGCCGGCGTCTCGAAGACGGGTTTCGATCTGTACGGGCCCGATCTGTGGAGACGCAACGAGAAGCTGCACCCCCTGACCTCGTTCGCCTCGGTGGCGAATCGGGTGTCGTATCTCCTCGACCTCAAGGGGCCGAGCGTGCCGGTCGACACGCTCTGCTCGTCTTCGCTGAGCGCCGTGCACGAGGCGGTCCAGCACCTGCTTCGCGGCGAGTGCGACCTGGCCATCGCCGGGGGGGTCAATCTCTATCTGCACCCGTCGAACTACACCCTGATGTCCGGGAAGCGGATGCTGTCCGACGACGGCAGGTGCCGCAGCTTCGGAGCAGGTGGCAGCGGTTTCGTGCCGGGTGAGGGCGTGGCCGCCGTCCTGCTGAAGCGGCTGTCCGATGCCGAGCGCGACAACGACGTCATCCGCGCCGTCATCCGCGGCAGCAGGATCAACCACGGCGGTCGGAGCAACGGTTATACCGTTCCCAACCCGGTAGCGCAGGCCGAGGTGGTGCGCGAGGCCCTCGACCACGCCGGCGTTTCCGCCGCCGACGTGGGCTTCGTCGAAACGCATGGCACCGGTACCGAGCTGGGGGATCCGATCGAGGTCGACGGGCTGGCCCAGGCGTTCGCACCGGATACCGATTCCCGGCAGTACTGCGCCATCGGCTCGGTGAAGAGCAATATCGGTCACCTCGAAGCCGCCGCCGGTATAGCCGGGCTGCTCAAGGTGATCCTGCAGATGCAGCACGGGCACCTTGCGGCGAGCCTGCACGCGCAGGAACCCAACCCCAATATCGACTTCACCAGGACGCCGTTCCGTCTCCAGCGGCAGACCACCGAGTGGACGAGGCCCACGACCATCGATGACGCCGGGGAGACACTGGTAGGGGACCGGATCGCCGGAGTCTCCTCGTTCGGCGCCGGTGGTGCCAATGCTCATGTCGTCGTGTCGGAGTACCGCCCGTCCGGCTCTGCTCCCCTCACCGCTGAAGGCAACGCCCCGTACCTGATCGTGCTCTCGGCGAAGGACACCGAGCGTCTGCGGGAACGAGCCCGCGACCTGCTCGGCTGGCTGCGTCTCCAGGACTCCGTCGAGGTCGATCTCGGCGCCGTGGCCTGCACACTGCAACTCGGCCGTGAGCCGATGGAGGCTCGGCTCGCCTTGACGGTCGGCACACCCGACGAACTCATCAGCAAGCTCGCCGAGTTCGTGGCCGGGGAACAGGACATCGAGGACCTGCACTTCGGCCTCGTCACGGATCACCGAGAGACGCTGGCCGCCCTTGGTACCGACAGCGATATGGCCGCCGCAGTCGAGATGTGGATCGCGAAGGGGAAGTACGACAGGCTGCTTGGGATGTGGGTCAAGGGCCTGGCCGTCGACTGGGGCAAGCTGTACGGGCAGCGACGCCCCCGGATGGTCCCGCTGCCCGGCTATCCCTTCGCCCGCGAGTCCTACTGGGTCGGCGACCTGGCCGCCGAATCCGGCGCCGGTCCCATCAGCGCTGACCGGCTGCACCCGCTGGTCCACACCAACACTTCCACGCTCGACGCCCAGCAGTTCGGCTCGGTTCTCTCCGGTGAGGAATTCTTCCTCGCCGACCATGTCGTCGACGGTCGCAAGGTGTTGCCGGGCGCCGCGTACCTCGAGATGGCCAGGGCGGCGTTGGAGGCTTCGCTGGCCGAGCGTCCACAACGGATGTTGCTGCGCAATGTCGTGTGGGCTCAGCCGCTGACGGTCGCGGAGGAGGCCGCGTACGTACGTACGATGCTGCACGCCGCGCAAGTCGACGGTGCTGGGGAGCCGGGCGAATCCGCTGGCGAGGTAGCCTTCGAGATCTCCAGCGTCGCGGGAGGGACTCCCGACTCCGAGGCCGTCGTGCACAGCAAGGGTGTGATCCGGGGTCTCAAGGACGGCGACGCACCGGCGGCAGTGGACGTGACCGCGCTCCGCGAGGTGTGCGGTGCCACCCGGATCGACGCTGACCAGTGCTATCGCACCTACCAGGCCATGGGGTTGGACTACGGCCCCGCACATCGCGGCATCGACAGCGTCGAGGTCGGCGATGAACAGGCACTGGCACGGCTGCGGCTACCCGCTGCGGCGTCGGCCGATGTTGACGACTACGTGCTGCATCCGAGTCTGCTGGATGCGGCCCTGCAGGCCGCTGTCGGCTTGTTCGGCGGTGAAACAGCGAACCGCGCCGACACCGTGCTGCACCTGCCGTACGCGGTCGACGAAGTGGAAATCCTCGGGCCGTGCGCCCCGCGGATGTGGTCGTGGGTCCGCTACAGCGACGACGACCGGCCGGACAGCGACCTGCGCAAACTGGACATCGACATCCTCGACGACACTGGGACGCCCCGCTGCCGGCTTCGGGGACTCACCTCGCGGGTGTACGACGCGGAAGCGTCCACTGAGCGAATCGGCGGAGACTTACCGCACGCGCGTTCTCCGGCCGCCGCTGAGGACGGTGCGCAGCCGGGTGATACACCGGAGGAGCAGGTCCGCCGGTACCTGGCCGGCGTCCTGTCCTCCGAGCTGGGCATGTCGGTCGAGCGGATCGATGCCGACGGTGCCTTCGAGAACTACGGCATCGACTCGATCATGGCGTTGAATCTGACAAACCTGCTTGAGCGGGTCTTCGGATCGCTGCCCAAAACCCTGTTCTACGAGTACCCGAGCATCAGCGCCCTGGCAGGGTACTTCCTCGAAGGTCATCGCGATCGGTTGACCGAGCTGCTCGCCGTTCGAACTCCGGAGCTCTCGTCCACGCCCCCGAACGGGTCCGCCGCAGGTGGCAGCGCCGCCGCCCGTGGCGGCGCTCCGGCCGTGCGTCCCCATCCGGCCGGAGCGCGGGAGAAGCGTCGAGAACCGGAGGACAGTGGCACCGAGATCGCCATCGTCGGATTGGCGGGCCGCTATCCGCAGGCGCGCGATATCCGGGAATTCTGGGGGAACCTGGCCGAGGGGCGTGACTGCATCACCGAGGTTCCCGCCGACCGCTGGGACCACGGCCGCTACTTCGATCCGGACCGGAACGCCCCCGGCAAGACGTACACCAAATGGGGCGGCTTCCTTGACGACGTCGACCACTTCGATGCTCTGTTCTTCAGTATCGCCCCGCGCGAGGCGGCGTTCATGGACCCGCAGGAGCGACTGTTCCTGGAATGTGTGTACGAGACGCTGGAGGACGCGGGTTACACCCGCGAGACGTTGAGTCACTACTCGGACCGCGGCCTCCCCGGAAACGTCGGCGTTTTCGCCGGCGTGATGTACGGGGAGTACCAGCTCTACGGTGCTCAGGAACAGGCGTTCGGGCACAACATCACCTTGTCCAGCAGCGCGTCGACCATCGCCAACCGGGTGTCCTACGTCTTCGATCTGCACGGCCCGAGCCTGGCCGTCGACACCATGTGCTCGTCGTCGCTCACTGCGCTGCATCTGGCCTGCCAGAGCCTGCGGACCGGCAGCTGCGAACTGGCCATAGCCGGCGGCGTGAACCTGTCGCTGCACCCCAACAAGTACCTCATGCTGGGCAGCGGGCAATACGCATCGAGCACGGGCCGATGCGTCAGCTTCGGCGCGGGCGGTGACGGATACGTCCCGGGTGAGGGTGTCGGTGCGGTCCTGCTCAAGCCGCTCGCCCGGGCACGCGAGGACAACGACATCATCTACGGCGTCATCCGGGGCACGTCGGTCAACCACGGTGGCAGGACCAACGGATACTCCGTTCCTAACCCCGGCGCTCAGCACAACGTCATCGGTCACGCGCTGCGTTCGGCCGGAGTCGATGCCGGTTCGGTGAGCTACGTCGAGGCGCACGGTACCGGCACCGCGCTCGGGGACCCCATCGAAATCGCCGGACTGACCAGGGCATTCCGCGAGCAAACCGACCGCGACCAGTTCTGTGCGATCGGTTCGGTCAAGAGCAACATCGGACATGCCGAGAGCGCGGCGGGCATCGCCGCGCTGACGAAGGTGCTGCTGCAGATGAAGCACGGCGAGATCGTGCCTTCCTTGCACTCCGAGGTGATCAATCCCAACATCGAGTTCGAGGGCAGCCCCTTCCACGTGGCGAGACAGTCCGCGACGTGGAGTCGCCCGACGGGCGCCGACGGCACCGAGATGCCCCGGATCGCCGGCATCTCGTCGTTCGGGGCAGGTGGTTCGAACGCACACGTCATCGTCGAGGAACACATCTCGGCGCGCCGTGCCGCGGACTCCCGCCCTGCCGAGGGCGGTCCTGCCGTAATCGTCCTGTCGGCGCGCACGGCCGACGGGTTGCGCTCCCAGGCCGATCAGCTGCTGCGCTGGACGAGCGGTGGCGAGGGAGCGGAAACAGAGCCGGCGGATATCGCCTACACGCTCCAGATGGGCCGGGAGGCGCACGAGGAACGCCTTGGATTCATCGCAGCCACGATCGGTGAACTCACCGTGAAGCTGCGAGCATTCCTGGACGGCGAGGCCGAGGGCGCTGGACTGTACCGGGGGCGGGTGGAACGCCAGCAGGGCAGCCTGGCCGTCTTCACCGCCGATGTCGACCAGACGCGCGTCCTGGAGGCGGCGATCGCGCAGCGCTCCTACGGCGAGCTGTTGCGGCTGTGGACCACTGGTCTCGTGGTGGATTGGACGAAGCTGCACACCGACGCCGCGCCGCGTCGCGTATCGATGCCGACCTACCCTTTCCAAGGCGAAAGCTACTGGTTCGGCAGTGGTGCGGCCACCGGACAGGGCCTGTCGACGGGCCCGGCACAGTTGCACCCGTTACTGCACGTCAACACCTCCACCCTCGCGGTGCAGCGTTTCACCTCGGTCTACACCGGTGAGGAATTCTTCCTGCGGGATCACCGGGTCAGAGGACAGCGTGTGCTGTCCGGCGCCGCCTGCCTGGAGCTGGCGCGGGCCGCGGTTGCCGCCTCACTCGACGAGCCGCGCAACGTCTCGAGCATTCGCCACGTCGTCTGGACGCGGCCGGTCACCGTGCAGGAGCAAGGTCTGACCGTCCAGGTGCGACTGTGGGCCGCGGCGGACGATGAGGTCGGGTTCGCGATCCTGAGCCCGGGCGACTCATCCGAAGGGACCGCCGAGGTGGTCCACAGCGAGGGGCTCGTGCGCGTGACGCCGCCCTCGAACGCCGAGACCCGACTCGACCTGTCGCGGCTGCGGGACGAATGCCGAGAGGCAGGTCCCGAGGCCGACGAGTTCTACGCGGCCTGCGAGGCACGGGGAATCGTGTACGGCCCGGCCCACCGCGGTGTCCAACGCCTGTGGACGGGGACGGGACAAGTCCTGGCCCGGATCGCGTTGCCCACGGATGTGCGGGACACGCTGGATGATTACGGTTTGCACCCCTCGCTGGTCGACTCCGCTCTGCAAGTCTGTGCGGGCCTACCGTCCGCGGCGGACGGCGAAGAATCGCTACTGCTGCCTTTCGCAGTCGACGAGGTCGAGATCTTCGGTCACTGCTCACCGGTGGGGTGGGTCTGGGTGCGCGAAAGCGACGGCCGGGTCGACGAGGCGCTGCGCCGCGTCGACATCGACCTATGTGACGACGATGGACGGGTGTTTCTGCGGCTAACGGGCGTCGCGCTGCGCGCCCACACGGATCCGGCCACCACTCCCGCGCTGTTCGCCACCCCGTGCTGGGTGACCGAGGAGCAGGAGTCAGTCACCGACCCGACCTCTGAGGGGCTGGTGCTGGTCGCGGAGCTCCCCGAAGTCGCCACAGCACTCGAGACGCGGGACGACGCACGAGTGGTCCGGCTGGAATCGAGCGCTACAGACCCCGGCGACCGTTACACCGGTTACGCGCTGCGTGTCTTGGCCGAGGTCAAAAGCCTGCTGGGCGAGGCCGCACAGCACCCGGTCCGGGTTCAGCTGATCGCTTCGGCAGTCGAGCCGTCGTTGCCGACGGGACTGGCCGCTGTCCTGAAATCGGCGGGACTGGAGAATCCGCGGCTGCTCGGCCAAACGGTGCTGGTGGACTCCGGTGACGATCCGGAGCGCGCCGCGTCCCAGGTGACGGCCGAGCGCGCAGCGCTCGCGGACGCCTGTGTGCGGTACCGCCGCGGCAGTCGGGAGGTCCTGAAGTGGCGGGCGGAGGACGGTCACCGCACGCCGGGATCTACGCCCTGGAAAGACGGTGGCGTGTACCTGATCACCGGTGGCGCAGGTGGACTCGGCACCGTCTTCGCCCAGGACATCGCGCGGCGAGCTCGTACCTCTCGGATCGTGATCGCCGGCCGGTCGCCTCACGACGCGCACAAGGAGGCGCTGCTGGAGCAACTGCGGCGGCACGGTGCGGAGACGGTCTACGTGCAAGCCGATGTGGCGGTAAGAGACGAAGCCGTCGCGCTGGTCGGTGAGGCCGTCCAGCGGTACGGACGGATCGACGGGATCCTGCACGCCGCCGGATTCGTTGCGGACGCGTTCGTCGTACGGAAGGACGCCGACGAGTTCTCCCGGGTGCTGGCGCCGAAGGTCGCCGGACTGGTGCACCTGGACGAGGCCACACACGATGCCGACCTAGACTTCCTGGTCGCTTTCTCGTCGGTCGCAGGAGCCCTGGGAAATGTCGGACAGGCCGACTACGCGGCCGCGAACGCGTTCATGGACGCCTTCGCGGCTCACCGCAACGCGCTGGTGGCCCGAGGCGAGCGCCAGGGCAGGACCGTGTCTGTCGGCTGGCCCCTGTGGGCCGACGGCGGCATGCACGTCGATGCGTCGACGGAGCGGTCGCTGCACGAACGTTTCGGTCTCGTGTCGATGTCGGGTGAGGCCGGCGTGGACGCCTTCACCCGGGCTCTTGCCGGGCAAGCCGACCAGGTGATGGTGCTGGCGGGCGATCGCGTGAAGATCTCGCAGACTCTCCTTTCCGGGCTCCTCGTGGACGGTCCCGCGCCCCGGTCGGCCCCTGCACGGCAGGTCGTGGACGGGAGCCTGTCGGAGGCGAAGGTGGCAGAGCCCCTCGGCGGTCCGGATGAGATTGCCGCCCAGCAGGCCGAGGCCTACTTCAAGAGGCTCCTGGCATCGGCCATCGACCTGCCCGCCGCCAGGATCGATCCCGAGGTGTCGCTGGAGGACTACGGCGTCGACTCCGTCATGACCATGGAGATGACCCGCACCCTTGAGGAAGTCTTCGGTTCGCTGCCGAAGACACTGTTCTTCGAGCATCGGACCATCACGGACCTGACCCGCCACTTTCTCGATAGTTATCCGGATCAGCTCCGGGAACTCCTGCCCGCAGCGGGTGTGGACCGGCAGACATCCGCAGCCCCGCAGGACGGCCACGAGCAGACCGCACCGGAAGCGGGACGGAGTTGGCCCGTAGCCTCGGCTGCCCCGGCGGAGAGCACAGCCGACTCGCCCTCGGGAACCGAAAACGGCGATATCGCGATCATCGGGTTGGCGGGCCGCTATCCACAGGCCCGCGACGTGCGGGAGTTTTGGCAGAACCTCGCTGCCGGCAAGGACTGCGTCACCGAGATCCCACATGACCGCTGGGACGGCGAGCGCTTCTTCGATCCGGACAAGGAGGCCGCGGGGAAGTCCTACACCAAATGGGGTGGATTCCTCGACGGCGCCTACGAGTTCGACCCGCAGTTCTTCAACATCTCCCCGCGAGAGGCGGAGATAATGGACCCGCAGGAACGGCTGTTCCTGCAGTGCGTGCACGATACCCTGGAGGACGCCGGATACGTCCGGGACACCGGTAAGGACCGTACGGGGAACATGCTCGACGGCCGGGTCGGTGTCTTCGCCGGTGTGATGTATCAGGAATATCAGCTCTTCGGTGCCCGGACCGACGATGCCCGAGCGACGCCGGTCGTGCCGGGCAGCTCCGCGTCCATCGCCAACCGTGTGTCGCACGTGTTCAATCTCCGGGGCCCGAGCATGAGTGTCGACACGATGTGCTCGTCGTCGCTCATGGCCGTGCATCTGGCCTGTCGTAGCCTGAAATGGGGCGACTGCGACACCGCGATTGCCGGTGGAGTGAATCTTTCACTGCACCCGAACAAGTATCTGGTGCTGAGTCAGGGCAGGCTCGCGTCGAGCAACGGTCACTGCGCGAGTTTCGGTGCCGACGGGGACGGCTACGTCCCGGGGGAGGGCGTGGGCGCGGTCCTGCTCAAGCCGCTGGCGAGAGCGATCGCCGACGGCGACCGGATCTACGGAGTGGTCAAGGGCACGGCTGCCAACCATCGGGGCAGGAGCAACGGCTACTCGGTGCCGGAACCGCAGGGGCAGGCCGACGCCATCGGTGAGGCCCTGCGGCACGCGGGTGTGGACGCGCGGACCGTGAGCTACATCGAGGCCAACAGCACCGGCACGGTTTTGGGTGACCCGATCGAGATCGCCGGACTGTGCAAGGCATTCGGCCCCCATACCGACGAGCGGGGATTCTGCGCGATCGGCTCGGTGAAGAGCAACATCGGCCACGCCGAGAGCGCGGCGGGCATAGCCGGCATCACCAAGGTCCTGCTCCAGCTGCAGCACGGTCAGCTGGCTCCGTCGCTTCACGCCGCCACGTCCAACCCGCACATCGAGTTCGAGCAGACCCCCTTCGTGCTGCAACGGGAGCTTTCCGAGTGGCCTCGCGCCGTACCGGCGGAAGGTGCGGGCAGCGCGCTGCCGCGCGTGGCGGGCGTATCGGCGTTCGGCGCCGCAGGTTCCAATGTGCACGTCGTGATAGGGGAGTACATCCCCGAGGGGGACGCCGCGCGCCCGTCGACCGGACCGCGTGCCGTGATACCGCTGTCGGCCCGCACGAGCGAGCAGCTCCGGGCACGAGCCGAGCGACTGGTGCGGTGGCTGGACCACCCCGAGAACTCAGAAATCGCCCTCGCCGACGTGGCCTACACACTGCAGGTCGGCCGCGAGGCACGGGAGGAACGCGTCGGTGTCCTCGCCACTTCCGTGTCCGATCTGATCGAGAAGTTGCGTCAGTTCTCGGCGGGCGAGTTCGACACCGGTGAGATTGTCCGCGGTTCGGTCACTCGTGACGTCCCGGCGCTGACGTTGTTCGCGCCGGATTCCGACCTCGACGCGATGATCGCGGCGTGGGCCGGCAAGGGTAAGTACGAGAGGCTGCTTGAGCTGTGGGTCAACGGCGTGCTCGTGAATTGGCGGCTCCTTTACCGAACCGCCACTCCGCGGCGGGTGGCGTTGCCGACCTACCCGTTCGCGGCCGAACGGTACTTCGCATTCGACGACGAGGCCGTTGCCGCACCGGGTCCGCACGAGCGGCCGACTTCGTTGCACCCCCTGGTGCAGGTCAACACCTCAGATTTCACCGAGCAGCGTTTCAGCTCCGTGCTGAGCGGGCGGGAGCACTTCCTGGACGACTGCGCCGGACAGATCGTGCCCAGCGCGGCTTTCCTGGAGATGGCCGTGGCCGCGAGTTGTCTGAGCTGCCGGACCACCATCGAGCCCGCCGAGCCGGTCGTGCTGCGCGATGTCGTGCTCACGCAGCCGCTTCGTGTGGCGGACGGACCACGCGAAGTTCATATCGGTCTGCGTCCGGAGGACGACAGCGACATCCGGTTCCAGATCAGCAGCACACCCCCGGGAGCGGAGAGCGACGTCGACGCAGCCGTGCACGGCGGGGGCTTCCTTTACTTCGCCGAAGGCACCGAGAGTACCGAAAAGACGGTACTCGACCTGCTCGCCCTACAGGATTCCTGCGAGCGCGACAGAGGCGGGCACGGGCCCGGACATCGCACTGTCCGGCACATCTGGACCCGCCCGCGGCACGCGCTACTCCAGCTGGAGCTGCCCGAGCGCGATATCGAGGGCGGTGTCGTGTTGCATCCGAACCTGCTCGACGCCGCGGTGCGGGCGTGTTCCGATATCGTTGGACGCCTGAACGGCCGGGGCAGCACCGACGGCGGTGGTGGACTCGTTGGGGTTCGCGCCATCGAGGAGGTACTCGTTCTCGACGCCTGCACGAGCTCGATGTGGGCGTGGGTCCGGCCCAGCTCAGAGCAGGCCGACGATTCGGCGTTCAGCGGGTTCGACATCGACCTGGCCGACGAGCACGGCCGGGTCCGGATCCGGATCGGCGGACTCACGTTCGATCGGGCGCCTTCCGAGCGTGACGATTCCGAATCGACGAGGTCCGATCCGCCGAGCGACGACACGACCTCCGGTACGAGGCCGGAGCTGTGCAGCGAGCGAGTGGCACTGCTGCATCCGCAGTGGCACGCGCGGCCCGCACCGAGCCGGTCCTCGGGCCCGGCCGCCGCGCGGCCCACCGTGCTGCTGGCCGGACTGCCCGAGGTCGCGGACCTGCTTCGGGACGAAGACAGCGATGTAGTCGTCCTGACCACCGAGGAGAAGACCCCAGACCGTCGGTACACCGCCTACGGTCTCCAGATCCTGCAGCACCTGCGCTCCGGCGCTGTCGACCGCGGTTATGTCCAGCTGGTGCTCCCCGGCACTTCGGACGCGGCGCTGCTGTCCGGACTCGCGGCCGTGCTCATGACGGCCGAGCTCGAAAATCTCACTTTCACCGGGCAAGTCGTCATTCTGGATAGGACCGACACCGCTGAACGGGCTGTGGAGCGGATCCGGGAGAACCGAAGGTGCGTTGAGGACACCCTTGTGCGCTATGCCGACGGCCGTCGTGAGGTGCGGGCCTGGTCCGAGCGCGACACCACTGCTGCCACGGGCACGCTGCCGTGGAAGGAGAACGGAGTCTACCTCGTCACGGGCGAATCGGGTTCGCTCGGCAGCGTCATCGCCCAGGAGATCGCCGTACAGGCAGGCAACGCGACTGTTGTCCTCGTCGGCCGGGCTTCGCCGAGCGTCGAGCACAATGGGGTGTCGCGGGAGCCGTCGGCCGTCGGCGCAGTGCACTGCGAACAAGCCGATATCGCCAGCCCTGCCGAAGTCGATGCGCTGGTGGCGCGCACGCTCGACCGATTCGGTCGGATCGACGGAGTCGTGCACAGCGCCGGAATCACACGTGACGCTCCCATCGCCGACAAGGCGGCCCGGGAGTTCCTGGACGTTCTGGCTCCGAAGGTCGCGGGTGTGGTGAACCTGGACACCGCGACCCGGTCACTTCCGCTGGACTTCTTCGTGACCTTCTCGTCCACCTCAGCGGTGAACGACAACATCGGGCGGGGCGGTGCCGCGGCCGATGCCTTTCTGTACGCCTATGCGCAGTACCGCCAGGAACTCGTCGCCCGCGGTGAGCGCTCCGGCCACAGCCAGTCGGTCGACTGGCCGCCGGGAGAAGTCGGGACCGAGGCCCTCTACCGGATTCTGCACTCCGAGCACCACCAGCTGCGGGTGTGGGCGCCGAGCCGTGCCCGGGACGAATCGGACGCCTTGTTCCTGACACAGCAGAAGTTTCCTGTTTTCTCCACCGCTGGGACGGATTCGTGACGTACTACGACAACGAGGCACTCGTGCAGAAGGCGACCGAGTTCCTGGAGGGGCTCCTCGCCGAGATCACCAAGCTTCCCCGTGCGCGGGTCGATGCTCGGGCGGGTTTCGAAAGCTTTGGCATCGACTCGGTCATGGCGATGACCATGACCACGCGGATGGAAGCGGTGTTCGGCACGCTGCCCAAAACCCTGTTTTTCGAGTTCGACACACCTCATGAGCTGGCCCGGCACCTTGCAACCACCCGCCAGTCCGAGGTGTCGAGTTTGTTCGAGGAAGTCGTCGAGGACACCGGCGCCCCGGTCGACGGCGTACCGGTCGACGGCGCACCGGCGTCGCGTCCGGATGCACGGCCCACGAGTGCCCTACGACGCAAACCCCTGGCGTCGACCAGGTGGTCGGCGCAGAAGACCGCGCAGCGGTCGGTTCCGGCACCCGGAGACCGGGCCGTCGGCCAGGAGCGGCAAGGCGTGGACATCGCGATCATCGGGCTCGCCGGGCGTTACCCCGAGGCCCGTACCGTCGACGAGTTCTGGGCGAATCTGGCTGCGGGGCGCGACAGCGTCACCGAGATACCGGCCGAGCGGTGGGATCAGGCAGTGTACTTCGACCCGGACCCGGACGCGCCCGGTAAGACCTACAGTCGGTGGGGCGGATTCGTGGACGGTGTCGACGAGTTTGATCCGCTGCTGTTCAACATCTCGCCGGCCGATGCGGAGCGGATGGACCCGCAGGAGCGGTTGTTCCTGCAATGCGTCCACGAGACCGTCGAAGACGCGGGCTACACCTCGGCCCGGCTGAACGCGCCGTCAGACTCCGGCCACCCACACGCCGTAGGCGTCTACGTCGGCGTCATGTACTCGGAATACCAGCTGTACGGAGCCCAGGAGCAGGTCCTCGGGAACCCGGTGGCTCTGCCGGGCAACATCTCGGCCGTCGCGAACCGAGTCTCGCACTGTTTCGACTTCCGTGGCCCGAGCATGGGAGTCGACACCATGTGCTCCTCGTCGCTCACGGCTGTCCAGCTGGCCTGTCAGGCCATCCGCTCGGGGGGTTGCGACCTGGCGGTCGCCGGTGGGGTGAACGTGTCGGTGCACCCCAACAAGTATCTGCTCCTCGGCGAGAGCCGGTTCGTTTCCAGCACCGGCCGGTGCGAGAGCTTCGGCAAGGGGGGTGACGGATACGTCCCTGGCGAAGGCGTGGGGGCTGTGCTGCTGAAGCCTCTGGAGCGGGCCGTACAGGATCGCGACTACATTCACGGGGTCATCCGGGGCGTTGCCATCAATCACGGTGGCCGGACGAACGGCTACTCGGTCCCCAGCCCGGCCGCCCAGGCGAGCGCGATCACCGAGGCCTGGCGACAGGGCGGGATCGACCCGCGCTCGATCGGCTACATCGAAGCGCACGGCACCGGCACCGCGCTCGGGGACCCCATCGAGGTCGCCGGGCTCACCCGGGCCTTCCGGGAGCACACCGGCGACGAGGGGTTCTGCGCGATCGGCTCGGTCAAGAGCAACATCGGACACGCCGAGAGCGCCGCCGGCATGTCCGGGCTCACCAAGGTGCTGCTCCAGATGCGGCACGGCAAGCTCGCTCCCTCGCTGCATTCCACAGAACTGAACCCGAACCTCGACCTGGACGGCACACCCTTTACCGTCCAGCAGACGCTCGCCGACTGGCCGCAGCCGTACGTGGCCGTCGACGGCGTGTCGCGCGAGTCGCCCCGGATCGCGGGAATCTCCTCCTTCGGGGCGGGTGGTGCCAACGCGCATCTCGTCGTCGAGGAGTTCCGGCCGGACCCGGATGGCGCTTCGGACCTCGCCCCCGCCTCCGGCGCTCCCGTCCCGGTCGTCTTGTCGGCCCGCACCGCCGAACAGCTGCGACAGAAGGCCGCGCAACTGGCGGACTGGATCGAGCAGAAGAACCTGTCGACCGGTGACCTGCCCGCGCTCGCTCACACCCTCCAAGTAGGGCGCGAGGCGATGCGCGAGCGACTCGGTGTCGTGGTGGACGCTATGCCAGACCTGCTCGCCCGACTCCGGGACTTCGGTGTCCGAAACGCGGCCGAAGGACTGGTCCGTGGCCGAGCAGGCGATGACACCGCGTCGCGCTCGGCCGCTGACGTTTCCGACGCGCTCGCGCGGCGGGACCTCGCGACACTGTTGCGATCGTGGGTCGAGGGCAACGCCGTCGACTGGCAGGCACTGCACGGGGGCCAGCCATCGGCTCGTATCGCCCTGCCGACCTACCCGTTCGCTCGGACTCGGTACTGGATCGACACCACGCGCACAGCCGCAGCCCTCTCCGGCGGGGCGGCAGCGCGATCGGAGGCCGCAGTGACCGAGGAGACCGACGGGGATCCGGCTGCTCTGCTCTTCACAGAGTCCTGGGAGCCACAGGATCTGCAGGCGATCCGCCGGGCCGATGTGCCGCGCACCCTTGTCTGCTTGTGCACCGACTCGGTGGATCGTGCCGAGCTGGCCCGTATCGCGCACGAACTCGACCCCGCCGTCACGCTGCTGTTCGTCACCCGTGGACCGGGGTTCGCCGCAGTGTCCGGCAACTGCTACGAAGTCGATGATCGCACCCCGGACGACTTGGTCCGTGTCTTCGAAGACATCCTGTCGCGGTATGGCGCGGTCGACGGCGTGTTGAACCTGTGGTTCCTCGACGGCGCGGCGGCACCTGACTCCTACACCGCCACCGTGCACCTCCTGCAGGCGATCGCCGTATCGGGGTTGCCGGTGGAGCGCGTGCTGCAGGCTGGAGAATTCTGCGATGGCGTCGAGCGGGCGTACCTGGAGTCGTGGCTCGGGTTCGAACGCTCCATCGGCAGCGTGCTCCCCGGCGTGCGGTTCGTTGCGGTCCTTCAGGAGGTCCGGGACACGAGCGACGGGACAGCCCACGGCATGTGGTTCGAACGCCTGTGGAACGAGTTGTCTGCCGAGACGTCGATCAGTGCGCTGTACCGGGATGGTGCCCGGCATGTCAGTCGGGTTCAGCCGAGTACGTCCGGTACCAGCCGGGACCTGCTCAGGCCGGGCGGCACGTACCTCGTCACGGGTGGCATGGGGGGCTTGGGTTTGTCGCTCGCCGAGCATCTGGCTGAGAACCGCTCGGCGCGCTTGGTGCTGACCGGACGCTCCCCCCTCGACGCGACCAAGAGTCGCCACATTGCGCGAATCGAGTCCCTGGGCGGTGAGGTCCTGTACCGGCAGGCCGACAGTGCCGATCGGCAGGCCATGCGGGAGGTGGTGGCCTCAGCCCACGAGCGGTTCGGCCCGATCCACGGGATCGTGCATGCCGCCGGTGTCGCCGCGCACAGCTCGCTGCTCGCCGACGACGCCCGATCCTTCCGGGACCTGCTCTCCGCGAAGGTGGACGGCACGCTCGCGCTCGACGACGTTTTGACCGCGGAACCCCTCGACTTCGTCTGCTACTTCTCCTCGACCTCGGCCGTCCTCGGCGACTTCGGCAACTGCGCCTACTCGGTGGCCAATCGCTTCCAAACTTCCTATGCCCGGCACCGTGACCAGCAGGTAAGGAAGGGAAACCTGTCCGGTGCGACGGTGGCGATCAATTGGCCCCTGTGGAGCGGTGGCGGCATGGGATTCGACGATGCGCAGGGCGCCGAGGTGTATCTGTCCACCAGCGGGCTGCGCCTTCTCGGGGAAGCCGAGGGCCTCGCGCTGTTCGAACGTCTCCTCGGACGGGCAACCACACAGCAGATCGTCATGGCAGGCGATCCGGCACGAGTACGACGCATGCTCGGCGTGGATCCGGATCCGACCGCCCCACGACGCGAGGTCCTCCCCGCTACACCTGCCACAACCCGCGCCACACGTTCTGCGGATGTCCCCGCCGAGGAATCAGACCTCGAAGCTTTGGTCCTCTCGGACCTCGAAACAGCGATCGCCGAATTGTCGCGGATACCTCATGAGCAAGTTTACGCCGACGAGAATTTCTTCGAACTCGGGTTTGACTCGGTCAGCCTGGCTAAGCTGGCCAAGACCCTGGGCGAAGATTTCGCGATCGAGGTGTTGCCCTCGGTCTTCTTCTCCTATCCCACCCCGCAGAAACTGGTGACGCATCTGGTCGCGGAGCATCGGGAGCTGCTGGACCGACATTACGCTTCGACCGCGGCCGATGTTCCGGCAGCTGGCGCTGCCGCGGGTACGCAGGTCGGTGGCGTCGCGGCGGAGGACTGCTCCGGTCCGGCTCCGCAGTCGATGTCGGGTACTGATCCCGAACCGATCGCCGTCATCGGTATGAGCGGGCGCTTTCCGGCCGCCCGGTCCGTAGACGAATTCTGGCGGATTCTCCTGGAGGGCAGGGATGTACTGTCATCCGTCCCGGCGGACCGCCGCGCTGATTGGGATGAACTGGACGCTGAACAACGGGAGCAGGTCCGCTGCGGGTTCCTCCCGGGAATCGCCGAATTCGACGCCGCGTTCTTCGAGATCTCGCCGCGCGAGGCCCAGACCATGGATCCGCGCCAGCGCCTGCTGCTGCAGGAAGCCTGGCGTGCCCTGGAGGACGCGGGATACGGCGACCGGCGGCTGCGCGCCGGGGCTATCGGCATGTTCGTCGGTGCCGAACAGGGCGACTACTCCGACCTGACCCAGGGGCAGAGCACCATCACCTCCCAGCACGAGGCGATCATGGCCTCGCGGCTGGCCTACCTACTGGACTTCTCCGGACCTGTGCTGACCGTCAACACCGCCTGTTCCTCAGCACTGACAGCTGCCCACCAGGCGTGCACGAGCCTGCGTGGTGGCGAGTGCGAGACCGCGATCGTCGCCGGCGCCAATGTGGCGAGCACCGCGCGTGGCTACACCGAGATGAGCAAGGCCGGAATGCTCTCCGACAGTGGTGTCTGCCAGGCCTTCGATCAGCGGGCCGACGGCCTGGTCCTCGGTGAGGCCGTCGCCGTCGTAGTACTCAAACGCCTCTCTCGGGCGGAAGCCGACGGAGATCGCGTCCTCGGTGTGATTCGCGGCAGCGGCATGAATTACGACGGTCGGACCAATAGCATCACCGCGCCGAGCGGAACAGCTCAGACGCAGCTTTACCAGCAGGTCTACGAGCGCCACGGCATCGATCCCGAATGTATCGAGCACATCGTGGCGCACGGTACAGGAACCCGGCTCGGCGACCCGGTCGAAGTGAACGCCCTGAACGAGGCGTACCGCGAACGCACGAACAAGATCGGATTCTGTGCGCTGACCTCCACAAAGACCAATGTCGGTCACACACTCGCGGCCTCCGGCCTTGTCGGGATGATCTCCCTGATCCAATCACTGCGGCACGGCGTCATCCCGGCGAGTCTGCACTGCGAGCAGGACAGCGACTACATCGCCTGGAAGGACAGTCCTTTCTACGTCAACAAGGCGGCCGCGCAGTGGCAGACCGGGCCCACCGGAACGAGGCTGGGTGCGGTGAGTTCCTTCGGTATGAGCGGGACCAATGTCCATATGGTGGTGGAGAGTTACCCGGAGTCCACCCGCAGTGCCCCGCTCGCCGGACCCCCGGCTCGTCTGCTGCTGTTGTCCGCTAAGACCCCTGAGGCTTTACACCGGCAGACCCAGGAGCTGCGCTCGGCTCTTGCCGGCGGGGAGCTCGATGCCCGACGGCTGAACGACACGGCGTACACCTTGCTCAACGGCAGGCAGCACCTCGCCCACCGTTGCGCGGTCGTTGTCGGCGGTGCCGAGGACACCCTGGATGCGCTGTCCGCGGCCGAGAGCGGTCTGGAACATCCCATGGTCAGACGTGGCGAGGTAGCACGCGACCGAGATCGTTCGTTGTTGGAGGTTCAGTCGCGGGCGCTCCTGGACGAGCTTCGGGGCCCTGACGTCTCGGCGGAGCGGTACCGGGAGGTGTGCTGCAGCCTGGCCGATCTCTACTGCCAGGGTGCCGTGCCGGACTGGCCGGCACTGTTCGAAGGTGACCGGCCGCGGTTCGTCTCGTTGCCCGGCTACCCGTTCGCGCGCTCACAGCACTGGGCCACGGACGGGCGTCCTGCGCCTACCCGGACGAGCACGCAGGAGGTCCTACCGGGACCGAAAGCGACCACCCAGCAGGACGCGCTCCCGGTGTCCACCGAGCCGACCGCACCGTGTGACGTTCCCCCGAAAAAGCACCAGATCCTGCTCCAAGACCCGGACGCGGCGAGAATCGCGCCGACCGTTCCTGTCGGCAAGCCGCAGAATGTCGTACTGACAGACCTGCACGGTACTGCCGAGCGGGAGGTCGTCGCGGGGTCCGCTGCGTCGGCTCCTGTTGGGCGGGGGGTTGTGGGGTCGGGGTGGTCTTTGAGTGGGTTGCGTGAGGAGTTGCGGTCTGGTCTTGCGGCGGCGTTGTTTTTGTCGGAGAGCGAGGTCGATCCGTACCGGAATTTTGTGGAGTTGGGGTTGGATTCCATTGTGGGGGTCGAGTGGGTGAAGTCGATCAATAAGCAGTATGGGACGTCGTTGACGGCGACGCGGTTGTATGATTATCCGTCGGTTGCTGAGTTGGCTGCGTTTTTGGAGTCGTTGGTTTCGGGTGGGGAGGTTGGTTCGTCCGGGCGGGATGTGGGTGGTGTTGGGTCCGGTGTTGTTTCTGAGGGTGGTTCTTCCGGGGTGCGCGACGGTGTTGAGCGGGAGATCGTGGAGCCGGGGCGCTCCGGGGAGGTCGCTTCGCGGGAACCGGAACCGAGTGCGATTCGGCCCGATATTCCGTACGAAGCGATCGAAGGTCCGGCAACGGCCACGGTCAGGGCCAGCCTTCCACGCGAGGACGCTCCGCCTACCGCGCCTCCCGGTGAACGTGCTGCTGTCATCGGAATGTCCGGGCGCTATCCGGGCGCGGAGAACCTCCGCCAGTACTGGACCAACCTTCGTGACGGTCGTGACTGCGTGCGGGAGGTACCTGCCGACCGGTGGGATATCACGCGCTACTACGACGCCCGCCCCGGGCAGAAAGGCAAGACGTATTGCAGATCCATGGGCTACTTGGAGGACGCGGACTGCTTCGATCCCTTGTTCTTCAATATCTCGCCGGCCGAGGCGGAAGGTATGGATCCACAGCACCGCCTGTTCCTTCAGGAGGCGTATCGGGCCTTCGAGGACGCTGGTTACGATCCGCGGTCGCTGAGCCGGATGAAATGCGGTGTCTATCTGGGCGTCAGCGGTAATGAGTACAGCTTTCTGATATTCGAGTCCGGTGACGATGGGGACGTCGTCGGGACGAGCAACAGTAACGCCATCGCCGCCGCACGCATCGCCTATTTCCTCAACCTCAAAGGCCCGGCGATAGCCGTCGACACCGCCTGTTCGTCCTCCCTGGTCGCGCTGAACCTCGCTCAGCAAGCGCTGGCCAGTGGCGAGATCGATGTCGCCTTGGTCGGAGGTGTCTCGCTCTACCTGCTGGCGAGCTCCTACGTCAGGATGGCGGGAGCGAACATGCTTTCCGCGCAGGGACAGTGCCGATCATTCGACAAGGGAGCCGACGGTTTCGTACCCAGTGAAGGTGTCGGTGCCCTGGTGCTGAAACGACTGTCCGACGCCGAGGTCGATCACGATCACATCCACGGAGTGCTGCTGGCGTCGGGGACCAACCAAGACGGGAAGACCAACGGCATCACCGCTCCCAGCGCCAACAGTCAGATCGACCTGGTTCGCACGGTCTACGACCGGCACGACATCGACGCGGCGTCCATCGGCTATGTCGAGATGCACGGCACGGGAACGACACTGGGTGACGCGATCGAACTCGATGCGCTGGGCACCGTCTACCGTGAGCGCGGAGTCACCGCCGGGTCCTGCGCCATAGGCTCGGTGAAGAGCAACATCGGACACGCTTCCGCGGCTGCCGGCATCGCCGGGGTCCACAAGGCGCTTCTCGGCATGCGCCAAGGACTGCTCGTGCCGTCTCTGCACTACGAGACCCCCAATGAGCTGTTGGAAACCGATCATTGTCCGTTCTACGTCAACACGGACCTCGACTTCTGGAAGGCGAGGGGAGACCACGACCTCAGGCGGGCCGCAGTGAGTTCATTCGGCTTCAGCGGGACGAACGCCCACGTGGTTTTGGAGGAGTATCGCCATGCGTGACAATGCCTTCGCCGGTCCGCTGGCCGTAGTGATCACCCTGTCAGCAGCGACCCGAGCGCAGCTGGACGCCCGGGTACGGGATCTGCTCGCCTTCGTCGAGGAGCAATCGCGGCTCGACCTGATCGACCTGGCTTTTTCGCTGCAGGTGGGACGGGCTGAGCTTGAGTATCGTCTAGGGTTCGCCGCCGACTCCCTCGACGCGGTGGGTCGGGGACTCAGGACCCATCTGGAACAGGACGGTGCCGTCGAGCTCTTCCACGGCCAGGTACCGGAGCCGTTCGGCTGGGACGAGCAGGATGAGGACCACCGCGCCCTGGTCTCCGCGCTGATCGCCGCCCGCGACCACCGTCGTATCGCGGAGGTCTGGGCCAGCGGACATGCCGTCGACTGGCCTCAGTTGTACGCTCCGCACAAGCCCTTTCGCGTTCCGCTGCCCACGTACCCCTTCGCCAAGGAGCGGTATTGGACGGCGGCGAGCTCACAGACCTCCGCTGGTTCGGCAGCGCCTGCGACCGCCGTGCTCCATCCGCTGCTGCACCGCAATACCTCCGAGTTCGGACACCAGCGCTACAGTTCGACGTTCACCGGCGAAGAGTCGTTTCTGAACGATCACTTGGTGCACGGGGTGCGGACGCTGCCCGGCGTCGCGTGCCTGGAGATGGCACGTGCGGCAGCGGCCGACTCCGCGGGAAAGGCGGTGAACGGCAGTGCGGGCACCGCCATCAGGGATGTGGTCTGGTTCCGACCGCTGCGCATCGACGACCACCCGCGCGAGGTGCATGTGGTGCTGCAGCTCGACGCCGCGGGCGCGATCCACTTCGAGGTATCCGATGCCGGCGACGATGCCGGCGCGCTGTGCACGGGCACAGTGGTGGCGTGCGATGCGCAACCGGAGGCCGTGGACCTGGTACGGCTACAGGCCGAGTGTCGGGAACGGCGGGTGGATGCGGCGGAGATCTACCCCGCGTTGCGGTCCGCCGGGATCGAATACGGCGACGCGTTCCGCGGTATCGACCATTTGCTGCTCGGCGAGGACCAGGCGCTCGCGCGTCTGGTGCTGCCCGAGGCGGGGCGCATCGACGCGGACGACTGCGGTCTGCCCCCGAGCTTGATGGATGCGGCGTTGCAGGCATGCATGGGAATGCTCGCCGAGGACCCGGACCTGCGGGGGCAGGCATTGGTGCCGTTCGGACTGGAGCAGGTCGAGGTGATCGGTGCCCCGGCCGAAACCCGGTGGGTCTGGGGACGACGTGGTGCCCGGGACGCGGCCGGTGGCGCCACCCGTTGTTTCGATCTCGATCTCTGTGATGACGCCGGACGAGTTCAGGTCCGTATCCGGGGTTTCTCGGTGCGGGCTCCGCGTCCGGTGGCCGGTGGTACGGCTGCGACGGGTGCGGTGCTCGCCGTCCCGTGCTGGCGGCAGAGCGCATTGCCCGAAACGGCAGTCCCGGCTGCCAGCCGGCGGACCTTGGTGTTCGCCGAGGACGGCGCACTGTCGGACGGCGCACTGTCGGACGGCGCACTGTCGGACGGCGCACTCTCGGACGGCGCACTCTCGGACGGCGCCGCGGCGGATCCGGATTGCGAGGTGCTGCCGCTCTGTTCCCGGGAGACCGCCATAGACGCCCACTACGCCGATTACGCACTGCAGGTGTTCGAGAAGATACAGACGCTGTTGCGGGACGGGACGCAGACGAAGTACCTCCTGCAGATCCTGCTGATTGATCGGCCGGAGTCCTGGGTGCTGGCCGGTCTCGGTGCGATGCTGCGGACCGCGGGTCTGGAGAATCCTCGGATTACCGGACAGGTCGTTGTGGTACCC
Source organism: Actinopolyspora sabaoui (assembly GCF_051225635.1). Classification (NCBI taxonomy): domain Bacteria; kingdom Bacillati; phylum Actinomycetota; class Actinomycetes; order Actinopolysporales; family Actinopolysporaceae; genus Actinopolyspora; species Actinopolyspora sabaoui. The sequence goes on from NZ_JBMIHH010000008.1 coordinate 61,899, forward strand.
GCCAAGACCTCGGTCGCGGTTCAGCTCGATCTGCTCGCGAAGGAGCGGCGCAACCCAGTCGAGGCAACCGTCAGGTACCGCGGAAACCAGCGCGAGGTGCTCGCCTGGGCCGAGGAGCACCCGGTGGAATCCCTCGGCTCGCCGTGGCGAGCCGGTGGAGTTTATCTCATCACCGGTGGTCTGGGCGCTCTCGGGCGCATTTTCGCCGAAGAGATCATCGGTCAGGTAAAGGACGCCGAGCTCGTCCTCGTCGGTCGCTCCCCGGAAACCGAGCACTCCCGGGGGATCCTCGAGCAGCTCCGATTATCGGGCGCGACTGTTTCCTACGAAACACTCGACGTCGCCGACCCGGTAGCGGTAAAGGCTCTCATAGAACGGATCCGGCGTACCTCCGGGACGGTTCACGGTGTCATCCACAGCGCCGGCCTGGTCACCGACGACTTCATCCTGAGAAAGTCCGTACGCGCCTTCTACGAGGTATTGGCCCCCAAGGTCAGCGGTGTGGTGAACCTCGACGAGGCGACCAAGGACCTCGATCTGGATTTCTTCGTGACGTTCTCCTCCGGTGCCGCCGTCACCGGAAATGCCGGCCAGGCCGACTACGCGGCGGCGAACGCCTTCATGGACGCATTCGCGCGGTATCGCCAGGATCTCGCGGCCGCCGGACGCCGGAGCGGGCGCACCCTGTCGATCAATTGGCCGCTGTGGGCCGACGGCGGGATGGGCACCGATGCCGACACCAGGTCGCTGCTACGTGACCGTTACGGGATTTCCCCGCTGGAGCGTGGTACCGGGCTCGAAGCTTTCGCCCGGAGCCTGCACACACACCATCATCAGGTGCTTGTCGCTGCTGGGGACAGGGGCCGGATCAGGAAGGCGCTGACGATGCAGCCGGCCGATGAGCACGCAGAATCGGTAAGTATCAGCATTCCCAGCGGCCCGGCGCAGAATCCGGACGACGACTTGATGGAAAGAACCATCGCCTACATCGCCTCGCTGTTGTCGGGTGTGCTGAAGGTGCCCGCACATCGCATCGAGGCGGGCCGCCCGCTGGAGCGCTACGGAATCGACTCGATCCAGGCCGTCAACCTCACCGCCCGGCTCGAGGCCGTCTTCGGGAACCTGCCGAAGACGTTGTTCTTCGAGTACCGCGACGTCAAGGAGCTGAGCCGCTACTTCATCGACGTCCATGAGGACCGGCTGCGGGAGCTGCTCGGGACCGACTCGGCCGCGTCGTCCCTCCAGCCCCAGTCTGAGGCAGAACCGTCCCCGGTATCCGCTGCCGACGAACAGGCGCAGGCAGTGCGGACGGGCGCGGAACGACGGAGTGAAGCGGAGCCGTCCGGATCCCAGCGATCCACACCTCGCAGCGCGGACATCGCCGTCATCGGAATCGGCGGGCGCTACCCGCAGGCTCCTGACCTGAACACGTTCTGGCGCAACCTCACCGAGGGGCGGGACAGCGTCACGGAGATTCCGCAGGATCGCTGGGACTACCGGGCCTACGGTGACGCGGACCAGTCCGAGCCGGGCACGACGGTTCCCAGGCGGGGCGGCTTCCTGGACGACGTCGACCAGTTCGACCCGCTGTTCTTCAACATGTCGCCACGTGAGGCCGAGATCGCCGACCCGCAAGAGCGCCTGTTCCTGGAGTGCGTCTACGAAACACTTCAGGATGCCGGGTACACCCGTCAGGAACTGGCGGGCCACACCCCGAGCGGAGCCGGTGGTGACGTCGGTGTGTTCGTGGGCTCGATGTACGACGAGTACCAGCTCTACGGCGCGACCGAGCGAGCGATGGCCGAGGGCCGGGTGATCCCCGGAAACGCCGCCAACATCGCCAACCGCGTGTCCTATTTCTGCGACTGGCGGGGACCGAGCCTCACCGTCAAGACGATGTGCTCCTCGTCGTTGACCTCGGTTCACCTGGCTTGCCAGGGCCTGCAGCACGGCGACTGTGAGGTCGCCGTCGCCGGTGGTGTCAACCTGTCCCTGCACCCGGCCAAATACCTGCTGCTGGGCGGGGGAGGCTTCGCGTCGAGCAAGGGCCGCTGTGAGAGCTTCGGCGAGGGTGGTGACGGATATGTGCCCGCCGAAGGCGTGGGAGCGGTGCTGCTCAAACCGCTGGACAGGGCTGTCGCCGACAACGACCACATCTACGGGGTCATCAAGGCGACGGCCGTGAATCACGGTGGCCGGACCAACGGCTACACCGTCCCCAACCCGAATGCTCAGTCCGACGTGATCGCCCGTGCCCTGGACAGGGCAGGGGTCGATGCGCGCACCATCAGTTATGTCGAGGCGCACGGTACAGGAACCTCGCTCGGGGATCCGATCGAGATCGCCGGTCTGACCAAGGCATTCTCCCGGCACACGGGGGAACGGCAGTTCTGCGCGATCGGATCGGTCAAGAGCAACATCGGACACGCCGAGAGCGCCGCGGGCATCTCGGCCCTCACCAAGGTGTTGTTGCAGCTCAAGCACGGCCGACTCGTGCCATCGCTGCACGCGGAGACGCTGAACCCGCACATCGATTTCGGCGAGACCCCTTTCCGGGTGCAGCGAGAACCGGCGCAGTGGCAGCGGCCGGTGATCGACACCCCGGACGGGCCTCGGGAGTACCCGCGCATCGCGGGCCTTTCGTCCTTCGGTGCGGGGGGATCGAACGCTCACCTCATCGTCGAGGAGTACACACCTGCCGGCTCGGCGCAGGTCGGCGATCCGGACCCGTCGCCTCTGGGGTCGGTCATCGTGCTTTCGGCGAGAACCGAAGCACAGCTGCACGAGCAGGCCCGCCGTCTGCTGGACTGGGCAAGCGAGGAACAGATCGAGGACGCCGACGTGGCTGCCATAGCGGCCACGCTCCAGGTGGCCCGCGAACACATGGACGAACGGCTGGCGTTCCTGGCCGGCTCGGCGGCCGAGCTGATAGCCCGGCTGGACGACTACGTAGCGGGCAACGACGCCGCCGAGCTGTTCCGGGGACGGGGCAAGCGTTCCAAGGATGTCGTTTCCTCTCTCGTCGAGGACGCGGATATGGCCCGCACCATCGCAGCATGGGTGGAAAAGCGGAAATTCGCCAAGCTGCTCGAACTGTGGGTCAACGGAATGGATCTGCCGTGGCGTAGTTACCATCCGAACTCGTCGCCGCGCCGGATCTCGTTGCCGGGTTACCCATTCGCCCGCAAGCGATTCTGGGTGGACACCGGGGATCGATCCGGCACCGGGGCCGCCGGTCGCGGGGCGGTGCCGGTAACCGAGCCCGCGGAGGCGCCGCCTGCCGAGCCGGCCCACGCAGCCCCGGCCCCGACATTCAGCACGCGAAAGACCGCGAAGCCCCGTGATATCGGCCTCGCGCCCTTGAACAACGGGTCCGGCCCGAGCGCGGAACCGGCGAGCACACCGCACACTGCGCTGGTCGAGCCAGCAGCGCCCGAGAGCCCGGCCGAAGACGGCAGGGCCACGTGGAACGACGGGGAAACCATCGTTCGCCGAGATGTTCCACCCGCCCCGACGCCCGGCTCCGCCGCTGCTCCGGGGCCTGTTGCCACGGACCGGGAGACGGTCGTCCTCGAGCTGGCGGCGAGCCTGGCCGACGCCCTGTACATGTCCGGCGAAGAGATCGATCCGGACACGAAGTTCACCGATCTCGGCTTGGACTCCGTCGTCGGCGTCGAGTGGATAAAGGTGATCAACAAGAAATACGGATTACAGCTGACGGCGCCGCGGCTCTACGACCATCCCACCCTGCTGGAGCTGTCGGACTGCATCGTCCGGGAGCTGGAGAAAGGAGGCGCCCCGCAAGGGCGACCCTTTCGTGAGATGACGGCGCCCGCCACTGAGCCTGAGCTGATCGCGTCGAGCGAGCCGGTCGCTGCGAGCGAGCCGACTACGGCGGTGCGGTCGGTCGACGAGGGGGCCGGGACGAATACTGCTTCGGCTGGCGCGATCGCCATCGTGGGCATGTCCGGCAGGTACCCGGCGTCCGAAACTCTGGAAGAGTACTGGGATAACCTGGCGCAGGGCCGGGACTGCGTAGGCGAGGTTCCCGCTTCCCGGTGGCCCGTCGACGAATTCTACGATCCGCGCCCCGATCAGGCGGGCAAGGTCTACTGCAAGTGGATGGGACACCTCGACGACATCGACGTCTTTGACCCGTTGTTCTTCAACATCCCACCGGCGGAAGCCGAGTCGATGGATCCGCAGCAGAGACTCTTCCTGCAGGAGGCGTACCACGCCTTCGAGGACGCGGGCTACGATCCCAGCTCGCTGACCGGGCACAAGTGTGGCGTCTATCTGGGGATCATGAGCAATGAGTACAGCATGCTCATGCAACAGCACAGCGGTGAGTCGAGTACGGCGGCCACCAGCAACAGCAGTGCCATCACAGCCGCCCGCATCGCCTACTTCCTGAACCTCAAGGGCCCCGCGATTGCTCTGGACACGGCCTGTTCCTCCTCGCTGGTAGCCACGCACCTGGCAACGCAGGCGCTGCGCAGTGGCGAGATCGACATGGCCCTGGTGGGTGGCGTCACCCTCTACTTGAGTCTGGAGTCGTACATCGGCATGTGCAGCGCGCACATGTTGTCGCCGGAGGGGCGCTGCAAGGCGTTCGACAACGCTGCCGACGGGTTCGTGCCGGGCGAGGGAGTGGGGGCGCTCGTCCTCAAACGTCTCGACGACGCCGTTCGCGACGGCGACCACGTTCACGGCGTGATACCCGGCTCAAGCATCAACCAGGACGGCAGGACCAATGGCATCACCGCCCCGAGCGTCGGGAGCCAAACGGAGCTGGAACGCGATGTGTACCAGCGGTACGGCATCGACCCGGCCGGGATCGGCTACGTCGAGATGCACGGTACGGGCACCAAATTGGGTGATCCGATCGAATTGGAAGCCCTCTCGACGGTGTATCGCGAACGCACGGACAAGGTCGGGTACTGCGCCATCGGTTCGGTGAAGAGCAATCTCGGCCACACGTCCGCTGCGGCCGGTATCGCCTCGATACAGAAGGCATTGTTGTGTATACGCCATGCACAACTAGTGCCGACACTGCACTTCGAGCAGCCCAATGAGCACTTCGATTTCGAGAGTTCCCCGTTCTACGTCAATACCGAGCTGAAGTCGTGGTACACCGAGCCGGGAGTGCGGCGGCGGGCAGCCGTCAGTGGCTTCGGCTTCAGCGGCACCAACGCTCACCTCGTGGTCGAGGAATATGTTCCCGAGGACGAGGACGAAGGCGCGGCGTCGCACTCGGCCGAGAGCCCTCGGATCATCGTGCTCTCGGCCAGGAGTGAGGAGCAGTTGAGAACTTCGGCTGCCCAGCTCGGTACACACCTGCGCGCGCATCCGTCGCTCGCGTTGTCGGATGTGGCCTACACGCTGCAGCAGGGACGCGAGGCCATGTCGTATCGACTGGCCATCGTGGGCATCGCAACGGGAGAACTGGTCGAGAAGCTGACCACCTATGCCCGCGACGGTCGGGCGGAGGGTGTACTCACCGGACTGGTCGGCAAACCGCGGGTCGGTGACGTCGAGCAGGCTCGGCAGGTCACCGAGGGCGCTGCCTTGTCCGTCGCGGAGGCCGAACGTCTTGCCGCACTGTGGGTCGGGGGAGCACCTGTCGACTGGACGTCGCTGTACGCCGGCGTTCGGCCTCGGCGGCTTGCGCTGCCCACCTACTCCTTTGCCCGCGAGCGTTACTGGTTCGCGGCCCCGGACGCGCGACAGTCCGGAACTATCGAACCCGTCACCGCGCCGTCGAGTGCCGGTACTGCGAAGGATTCCGTTCAGGTAGCCCGTTCCGAGAGTGGTACGAAAGTTCTGCTGAAGCCCGTGTGGGACGCGATCCCGAATCCGGAACCAGAGGACGCCACCCCCCGAGCCGGCCGGGTCGTGGTGATCGGCGGCACGACGGACCACTGGGAGCGGATCCGTGCCATCTACCCGGACGCCGTGCGGTTGCTGCTGAGCGCCGCGGACACGGTCGAGACCATCGCCGCGCGCATCAATGCCGACGGCGACTTCGAGCATCTCATCTGGCTGGCCCCGTGGGAGCCGGTCGACATCGTCGACGAGGCGCTGGTCGCTGCGCAGGAGACCGGTCTGTATGCCGGTTTCCGTACGCTGAAGGCGTTGTTGAGAGCGGGGTACGACCGCCGCGAATTGAACATCACAGTCGTGACCGAACGGAGCCACCGGGTGCGCCGCACGGATGTGGTGGATCCGACCCATGCCGGACTGCACGGTTTGTTCGGTGCGGTGGCGAAGGAGTACCCGGGGTGGACAGTGCGCCTGGCCGACCTGGACCCGGATCACGACTGGCCGTTGTCCCAGTTGTTCGCCTCGTCCAGTGACGATGACGGCAACGTCCGTGCCTATCGCCGCGGCCGGTGGTACCGGCAGTCCCTGGTGCCGGTGCAGTCCCCCGCCCTCCCCGCCGAACGGTCGGCATATCGGCAGGGTGGCACCTATGTCGTCATCGGTGGTGCCGGTGGAATCGGCGAGGCCTGGACCGAGCACATGATCCGTACCTACGGGGCACGGGTCGTGTGGATCGGTCGGCGCGAGGAGGACGCGGAGATTCGGCGGAGCCTGCAGCGCCTGGGCGAACTCGGTCCCGAACCGAGCTATGTGCGGGCCGACGCCACCGACCGGGCCGAGTTGGAGCGGGCCTATGCGGACATCAAGCGGATCCATCCGGTCGTGCACGGTGTGATCCATTCGGCGATCGTGCTGCTCGATCGGAGTCTGGAAAGGATGACCGAGGAACGCTTCCGCGCCGCGGTCACCGCCAAGCTCGATGTGAGCGTGCGACTCGCCCAGGTCTTCGGGGCCGAGCCGCTTGATTTCATCGCTTTCTTCTCCTCGATGAACTCGTTCCTCAAGGCGGCAGGGCAGTGCAATTACGTGGCGGGATCGGTATTCGAGGATGCGTACGCCCAGCGGCTCGAACAGGAGCTGTCCACCACCGTCAAGGTCATGAACTGGGGCTACTGGGGCAGTGTGGGCATTGTTGCCTCCGCCGATTATCAGCAGCGCATGAGTGAGGCCGGTGCCGTCTCGATCGAGCCCGCCGACGGGATGGCGGCGCTCGACGTCCTTCTTTCCGGCGCGTTCGACCAACTCGGGTTGATCAAGGCCAACGGGGAGTAATTCGCAGATGCAGAGCATGATTCGGCATGAAGCCATCACGACCGCTACCAGGGGCACACGAGTCCCCCTGGAGAGCCTGTGCCGGGAAGCAGCCAGCCGTGCGAGCGCCCCGGTGCCGAGTTCGGAAGCCGCTGCCGAGACCGGTGTGGACGAGGACCTGCTGAGCCGCCTGCTTCTTGCCCAGCTCGAAAGCTGGGGAGGATTCTCCGACGCGGCGCCCGCACTGGGCTTGAGCGACGAACTGCGGCGCTGGTTCGGGGAATCCGTGCGTCGGTTGCGTCAGCGCGGGTTGTTGCACGGATCCGATTCGCGCCCCGTACCGGTCCGATCGGCAGACAGCCGCGACGTGTGGGCGGAATGGGAGGAGCGCAGCGCAGGCTGGAGTGGGGATCCCGGTCTGCGCGCGCAGGTTCTGCTTCTCGATGCCGCACTGCGTGCACTGCCGGACATCCTGCGCGGCGACGTGCGAGCGACCGACGTGTTGTTTCCCGACTCGTCCATGGAGCTCGTCGAAGGCATCTACCGGAACAATCCGGTGTCCGACTGCTTCAACGCGGTCCTGGCCGATGTCGCGGCAGCTGTGGTGGGGGAGATCGTGCGCGCCGACCCCGCCGCCCGAGTCCGAATCCTGGAGATCGGAGCAGGCACCGGAGGTGGAAGCGTCAAGGTTTTCGAGCGGCTCGAGCCTTTCAGCGCGCACATCGAGACATATCGCTACACGGATTTGTCGAAGTCGTTCCTGCTGCACGCGGAGCGGGAGTACGGGCCGCGCTATCCGTATCTCGAATACCGGATCTTCGACGTCGAACAGCCACTGGCGGCGCAGGGTGTGCAGCCCGGCTCCTACGATCTCGTCCTGGCTACCAACGTGCTGCATGCCACGAAGGACATCCGCACAACACTGCGCAATGCCAAGGGCGCGCTCAAACAGCACGGTGTGCTGCTCGCCGACGAGTTGTCCTCCCATTCGCTGTTCACTCATCTGACGTTCGGGTTGCTCGACGGCTGGTGGTTGTACGAGGATGATGAGCTGCGCATGCCCGGTGGTCCCGGACTCGCCCCGGAATCCTGGGAGGACGCCCTCGGCGACGAGGGGTTCGAATCGGTGTCGTTCCCAGCACGTCCGCTGCACGACCTGGGATATCAGGTCATTGTGGCGGAAAGCGACGGGCTCGTCAGGCAGGAAGTCGCGCCTTCACCGGCGGAGGCGGCTTCGGAGGCGGTTTCCGAAGAAGTCCTCGAACGCTACGCCGACGAGCCCCTGGAGCAGCGGGTCAAGAACACGATTTTCGAGCAGCTGAAACTGTCGCTGAAGCTCGATCAGACGCAGATCGGCGCTGATGACGCCTTCCGGGACTACGGCGTCGACTCGATCACCGGTGTGCGACTGGTGCAGGAGGTCAACCGCAAGCTCGGTATCGAGCTGGCTACCACCGACCTGTTCGACCACGGCTCGGTCACCCGGCTGACGGGGCACATCATGGACGTCCATCGATCCCGGCTCACGGCTTCGCCGCCAGGTGACGAGCAGTTGGCGAAAGGGGAAGCGGCGGAGTCTCCGGTGGTATCCGGTGCCACTTCCCCGCAGTCGTCCCCTGACCAACCGGGACGGGCCGTCGAGGACGGGTCGTCGAGGGAGCCCATCGCCATTGTCGGTATGAGCGGCAGGTTCGGTGGCTCGCCTGATGCCGAGCAGCTCTGGGAACACCTGAGCGAGGGCCACGACCTCATCGAAAGGGTCTCGCGCTGGGACCTTTCGCGCTTGTCCCCGGCAGGCGCGCAGCTGTGCGAGTACGGCAGCTTCATCGATGGCATCGATCGCTTCGACCCGGATTTCTTCAACATTTCCGGGTTGGAGGCCACTCATATGGACCCGCAGCAGCGACTGTTCCTGGAGGAGTCGTGGAAGGCCCTGGAAGACGCGGGCTACGCCGGTGCCGGAATCGCGGGCCGGCGTGTCGGCGTGTATGTCGGGTGCCAGCAGAGTGGATATGAGCAGCTGTTCGCCGGTGCGACACCCCCGCAGGCCATGTGGGGCAATGCGCTTTCGGCGATGCCGACCCGCATCTCCTATCACCTCGACCTGCAGGGTCCGGCGATCGCCGTGGACACCGCCTGCTCCAGTTCGCTGGTCGCTGTTCATCTCGCCTGTCAGGGCCTGTGGGGTGGTGAGACCGAGATGGCGCTGGCGGGCGGCGTCGCTGTGCAGTGCACTCCGCATTTCTACCTGCTGGCCGGTCGAGCCGGGATGCTGTCCGCGAGTGGCCGCTGCCGCACCTTCGACGATCGGGCCGACGGCTTCGTGCCCGGTGAGGGTGCCGGAGTCATCGCTATGAAGCGCCTCAGCGACGCCCTCGCCGACGGTGACCACATTCACGGCGTCATCAGTGGTTCCGGGATCAACCAGGACGGGGCGTCGAACGGCATTACCGCGCCCAGCGCAGCCTCCCAGGAGCGGCTCGAGACCTCCGTGTACGACACCTTCGGGATCAACCCCGAAAACATTCAGATGGTGGAGGCTCACGGTACGGGCACCAAGCTCGGTGACCCGATCGAGTTCCAGGCGCTGAAACGGGCCTTCCGCCGGTACACCGCCCAGCAGCGATACTGTGCACTCGGCTCGATCAAATCCAATCTGGGCCACACGATCACCGCGGCTGGCGTCGCCGGGGTCATGAAGGTCCTGCTCGCGCTCGGGCACCGCCGCATCCCGCCGTCGATCAACTTCGAGCAGGCGAACACCCATATCGAGCTGTCCGGCAGTCCCTTCTACGTGAACACCGCGGATCACCCTTGGGAACCCGGCGCCGACGGCGTACGACGCGCTGCCGTCAGCTCCTTCGGCGTCAGCGGGACCAATGCCCACGTCGTAATCGAGGAGGCTCCGCGGCCCACCAGCCGCGCTGCCGCACCCTCGGCGCATCTCGTCACGCTGTCCGCTGCCACTCCCGGACAACTTCGTGAGCAGGCCGAACGGCTTTCTGCGCATTGCGAGCAGCGCCCGGACCTGGCTCCGGGCGATATCGCCTTCACTCTGCTCCTGGGCCGCAAGCACCTCGCGCACCGGCTGGCTTGCGTTGCTGGCACGCGATCTGAGCTGGCCCAGAATCTGCGGACCTGGCTCGAACACGGCGAAAGCCCCCGCGTGCACACCGGCGAGGCCCCCGAGCAGCGGCTCGACGAGGGTGCCGCACTGCGAGCGGTCGGCAATGACTCCGTCCGGCGGGCGGCCGGGGTGAGCGATCCCGAGTCCCGAACCGAACTCTTGTCGACGGTCGCGAACCTCTACGTTCAGGGCCACACCCTGGACTACGCCGCGCTCTTCGCGGGCGGAACCTATCGTCGCGTCCCACTGCCCACCTACCCGTTCACCCGTGACCGCTACTGGGTGTCGGAATCGCGACCGTTTCCCCCGGACGAGCCGGACACCACAGAACCGCACCCACTGCTGCACACAGATGTCTCGGACTTCGGCGCCCGGCGCTACCGGACCCGGTTCACCGGTGAGGAGTTCTTCCTCACCGACCATGTGGTCAAGGGCAGGAAAGTGCTTCCGGGAGTGGCCTGCCTGGAGATGGCGCGAGCCGCGGCCACTTCGGCTCTGGGCGCGCAGCAACCCGGCGGACGCACCGTCGCGCTGCGAAACGTCGTGTGGGCGCGATCGGTAGTGGTGGGCACGGAACCGGTGATCCTCGAGACGTCTCTGATTCCCGAGGGGCATGAGGAGGCAGAATTCGAGATCGCCAGCACGACCGGCGTCGAACCCGATGCTGTTCGTGTCGTGCACAGTCAGGGGCGCGTCGTGCGGCAGACCGCAGCCCTGGGCCTGCTCGATCTGCCGGCCATCGTCGCCGCGTGCGACCGGGCCGAGCTGACCGCGGCGCAGCTGTATCCGGCCTACGAGGCCATCGGATTCAGCTACGGCCCCGCACACCACGGCCTGGAGAGCTTGCGCGTGGGCCACGGACAGGTCGTGGCACGGCTGACCCTCCCGCCCGCCGTGCGGTCCACCGGAAGGGCGTTCGTTTTGCACCCGAGTCTGCTCGACGCCACCCTCCAGGCAGCGCTCGGCATGGGGCTGGCGGGCAGTGACGCGGACACGCTCGACGTGACCGGAATGCAGCCCTCGTTACCGTTCGCCCTGGACTCACTCGATGTACTCGACTCCTGCACGGAGTCGATGTGGGCATGGATCCGTGACAGCGCGGAGTCCCGGTCGGACGATGCGGTCTTCAAACTCGATATCGACCTTTGCGACGATCAGGGGCGGGTGTGCATCCGGCTGCACGGGATGTCCTACCGCGTTCTCGACGACGCGACGAGCGGGAGTGCACCGGATGAGGTGCGCTGCCTCAGCTTCCTGCCCGCCTGGCGGGAAGCCGAGCCCGCCCGTTCGGAGCCCCCGCAGGAGCACATCGTGTTGCTGCCCGATCTGCCTGCCCTCGGCGAGGCGCTGGCCCACCGGCACCCGGAAGCGCGGCTCGTCCCTCTGACCACGGCGACCTCCGGGATCGCGGAACGTTTCATCGAGCACACCGTGCAGGCTCTCGACCAGGTCCGCCACCTGATGAACGACAAGGCGCGGCACCCAGTGTTGGTGCAGCTCATCGTTCCCGGCGATACCGGAATGGCCACGGTCGAAGGCATTCTCGGACTGCTCAAGTCAGCACGGGCGGAGGAGCCGGGGCTGCTTGTTCAGGCCTTACTCACCGGCCAGGACGAGACCGTCGAGCAGACGGTGTCCGGGGTCCTCATGGGGCGCGAGTACGCCACAGAACCCTGCCTGCGCGTCCGGGACGGTCACGTCGAAGCCCTGACTTGGCATGAGAGCGCGGCACTGCGTGAGGCCCCGGAGCCGTGGCGCACCGGCGGGGTCTATCTCGTCACCGGTGGGCTGGGTGGAGTCGGCACGCTGATAGCCCAGGACATGGCCACGGTGCGGGACATAACGCTGGTTGTGGTGGGGCGGTCGCCGCTCGAACCGGAACAGCAGTCCGTCCTGGACACCCTACGGGCCCGGGGGGCCGACGTCCGCCACGCACAGCTCGACGTCGCCGACGCGGCCGCGGTGCGATCCCTCATCGATAGCATCGTGCGTGAACACGGCGCCCTGCACGGCATCGTCCACGCGGCCGGCGTGTTGCGGGACGGTCTCGTCGGAAGCAAGACCGCCGAGGAGTGTCGAGCCGTTCTCGCGCCGAAGGTGTCGGGCCTGGTGAACTTGGACGAGGCCAGCAAGCACCTGCCGCTGGACTTCTTGGTGTCCTTCTCCGGCGCGGCCGGAGTTTTCGGAAACGCCGGGCAAGCCGACTACGCGGCGGCCAACGCATTCCTGGACGCCTACACCCACCACCGGCAACACCTGGCTGCTCGAGGTGAGTGCTCCGGTGCTTCGGTGTCGGTGGACTGGCCGCTGTGGGCCGAGGGCGGGATGCGAGTGGATCCCGGCACTGAGGCAATGATGCGCGAACGGCTGGGTATGGCACCGATGCCGGCCGAACTGGGCCTCGGCGCGCTGTACGCCGCGCTCGACACGCCGCACACCCAGGTCCTGGTTGTGGCCGGCGAAGCCGGGCGAATCCGGCGGGCCGTGCTGGGAGACCCGCCAGTGCCGCAGACGTCCGAACCCGCCGCACCGGCCATCGATTCGGGAGCAGTCCCGTCCGGTCACACGACCGACCCCGGAAACGAGGCAGTGCGTACCGCCGCAATCGCCTATCTTCGGAACACCTTGGCCGAGGTGATCCAGGTTGCCGAGCACCGGATCGACCCGGCGGCGCCCTTCGAGCGGTTCGGGATCGACTCGGTGCTGGCGCTCACCATCACCAACCGGCTCGAAGCCGACTTCGGTTCCCTCTCGAAGACACTGTTCTTCGAACATCGGAGCATCGACGAGCTGAGCGATTACTTCCTCCGCAGCCACACCGACACGCTGGAGACGGTTCTCGGCCTCCGCACCGACCCCGGCCCACCGGTCGCGTCCGGAGTCCGCGGTGCCGAACAGCCTCCGGCCGCGGCGCAGCCGCAGCGCTCGGAGCCGGTCGGCGTGCCGGAACCTGTCGACTCGGCGCGGTCGACGAGCAGTGACGAGGCGATCGCGGTGATCGGACTCGCCGGCCGTTATCCGGGCGTGCAGGACCTGGACGAGTTCTGGGAGAACCTGGTGTCCGGGCGTGATGGCGTGACGGAAGTGCCGCAGGACCGCTGGGAGCACAGCCACTACTACGACGCCGAGCCGAACCAGCCTGGGAAAACTCCTACCAAGTGGGGCGGATTCCTCGATGGTGTGGCGGATTTCGACGCACTGTTCTTCAACGTCTCGCCGCGCGAGGCCGAGATCATGGATCCGCAGACGCGCCTGTTCCTGGAGTGCGTGTGGGGGCTGCTGGAGAGCTCCGGCTACACCCGTGACCGGATTCGCGAGGTGCACGACAACCGGGTCGGCGTCTATGTCGGCGCTATGTACCAGCACTACCAGCTGCTGGCGTCAGACCTCGAGCACGAGGCCATCACCTCGGTGATGAGTTACAGCGCGATAGCTAACAGAACATCGCACTTCTTCGATTTGCAAGGACCCAGCCTCGCGGTCGACACGACCTGCTCTTCATCTCTGGTCGCCATCCACATGGCGTGTGAGGAGCTGCGCCGAGGCGCCTGCGACATGATGATCGCCGGTGGTGTCAATCTTTCCCTGCACCCCAAGAAATATTTGGGGCTGAGCCTGACCGGCTTGACGGGCAGTGATCCGGACAGTCGAGCCCTGCTGGACGGGGACGGCTTCATACCGGCGGAGGGCGTGGGAGCGGTCCTGCTGAAACCCTTGTCGCTGGCCGTCCGCGACGGGGACGACATCCGCGCCGTCATCCGGTCGAGTGCCGCCAACCACAAGGGCCGTACCAACGGCCCCATGGTGCCCAGCCCCGATCGGCAGGCACAGCTGATCGAGCGAAATCTGGAGTGGGCGGGCATCCACCCACGCACCGTCAGTTACGTCGAGGCGTCGGCGAACGGTTCCCAGATGGGCGACGCCATCGAGTTCGCGTCATTGCGGAAAGTGTTCGACAAACACACTCAGGACAAGCAGTTCTGTGCTCTCGGTGCCGTCAAGTCCACGCTGGGCAATCTCGAGGCGGCCTCGGGCATCGCCCAGCTGAGCAAGGTCGTGCTGCAGATCGGACACCGCCAGCTCGTCCCCTTCCTCGAACGTGGCTCGCTCAATCCGGGGGTGGAGGTCGAGGACACTGCGTTCTTTCTGCCGCAGCGGGCGCAGCAGTGGCAGCGGCCTGTGGCGAACCTCGACGGGCAGGAGAAGGAGTACCCGAGGCGGGCGACCATAAGCGCCTTCGGCGCCGGTGGCTCCAACGCCCATCTGGTCGTGGAGGAATACATCACCGCCGAGCCCGATCCGCCGGTTCCCCGGGACACCGGCCCGATACCGCCGCAGATCGTCGTTCTGTCCGCCCGGACCGAAGACCGGCTGAGAGCTGTCGCGAGCCAGCTGCTCGAGTTCACCCGTACCAGCGAAGAACTGTCCCTCGCAGATCTTGCTCATACTCTGCGGTGCGGCCGTGAAGCCATGGACTCGCGGCTGGCGCTGGTGGCCGGGAACATCGATGAACTCGTCGCGGGGCTTTCCCACTACCTCGAAGACTCGCGGGGAACCCCTCCGGTGCCGCTGTTCACTGGTCACGTCGGGCGCGACGATCCGGATCTGGACCTGTTGCTGAGCGGTTCGGCCGGGGACACGCTGGCCCGCGAGTTGCTAGCCGAGAACCGACCCGAGAAGCTGGCCCTGCTGTGGGTCCGGGGCGGACACGTGCACTGGGAATCGCTGCCGCGCAGCGGACCACCCCCGCGAATCCAGCGATCGCTACCGACCTATCCCTTCGAGCGGAAGCCATATTGGTTAACCCCGGCGCAGGGGGATCCGGCCGCGGTCGCCACTCGATCCGACGCTCCTGAGCCGGTCGCCGTTTCCGATGCGGGTGCTGCCGTCGCCGACCGGATCGCGGGGCTGGTCGCCGAGTTGCTGGGCATACCCGCGGATCAACTCGACCTCGAGATGCCCTTGGAAGACCTCGGCTTCAACTCGCTGCTCGCCACGCGATTGCTCCAAACGCTGCAGACCGAGGTGGACTCGGACGCAGACCTGAGCGCACTAGCCGAGTGCCGGTCGACCCGGGACCTGGTGCGCCGTTTCGGGACCGGGGCGGTCACGTCCTCCGAAGCTGATCAGGCCCTGGCGCGCATCCCGGAAGTTGTCCAACTCAACTCTGGTCGTGCCGGCAGGCCGGTCTTCTGGAT
Source organism: Actinopolyspora sabaoui (assembly GCF_051225635.1). Lineage (NCBI taxonomy): Bacteria > Bacillati > Actinomycetota > Actinomycetes > Actinopolysporales > Actinopolysporaceae > Actinopolyspora > Actinopolyspora sabaoui. Next base: position 77,358 of record NZ_JBMIHH010000008.1, read on the forward strand.
CCACGGCGGGCTCGGCGGGGTGGAGGTCTATGCCTCGATCTCCGACAGCATCGCGCGGCCGTTCTACGGTATCCAGGCCCGTGGCTGGATGACGGACAGCGAGCCGCTGCACGGAGTTACGGCCATGGCGGCGCATTACGCGCGGATCATTCGCACGGTACAGCCCGAGGGGCCGTACGACCTCGGTGGCTATTCGTTCGGCGGCCTCGTCGCCTACGAGGTTACGCGGCAATTGCAGGAGCAGGGCGAGACGGTCGAGTCGATCGTCATGGTGGACGCGATGCACGGCGACAGTGTCAAGAAGGTGACGATGTCGCGTACGGACATGCTGTTACAACAGGTCAATGCCCTGTTGTTCGCCGCGTCGAAGCCGGCTCCGGAGGATTTCGCCGCCACACTGATACCTGCTCGTGAGGTCGACTGGGATCAGGACGAGGACAGCCTGCTCGATCAGATGCTCGCCCTCGCCAGGAAACGCGGTCTGAAGGGAGAGGAGGGCGCGCTGCGCACCCTTGTGCAGCGCAACCAGCGAGTCCAAGAGGCCTACGGGATGCTGGACTACGACATCGTTCCGCTTCCGCGGCCGGACTCGGTGACTTGCTTCTACTTCCGCAATCAGAGCGGCTTGTTCTACGGGGATCTCGAACCCCTGTTCTCGACTCAGGAGGACGGCACCGTCCTGGACGGCGCGGAGTACTGGGTGGAGTGGCAGCGGCAGCTGCCGAATTTCCACCAGGTAGACGTGGATTCGGCGAACCATTTCGTGATGCTCGGCGACCCGGTGTCGCTGACAGCGGTCCGGTCCTTCTGCGAGCTGTTCTATGCCGCTGGGCGGGGAAAGCGGCTTCCGGCGGCCAAGGCATGGGTCACTCGTCGAAGGAAGGCGAGGAGCCAGTGATCGAGTACGATACGGCAACGCGACTGGGATGCGCGTCCTTCCGCAGCGATTTCGGTGTCGACCACGCCTACCTGTCGGGGTCGATGTACCGGGGTATCTCCTCCAGGGAACTCGTGGTCGCGATGGGACGGGCCGGATTCATGGGGTTCCTGGGCGCCGCGGGGATGAGCCCGGAGCGGGTGCGGGCCGACATAGCCCACATCCGGCGGCAGCTGGCACCTCACCAGGCATTCGGGGTCAATCTGCTGTGCGATCTGCAAGATCCCGCGCGGGAGTTCGCCAACGCCGAGCTGTTGCTCGCCCAAGGTGTGCGGGTGATCGAGGCATCGGCCTACATCAAGATCACCCCTGCCTTGGTGCTGTTCCACTTGCGGGGATTACGGTCTCTGCCCGGCGGCGGGGTCGCCCGGGACACCCGCATTCTGGCTAAGATATCGCGGCCCGAGGTGGCTCGTGAGTTCATGCGGCCCGCACCCCCGGAGATCGTCGCGCAGCTGGTGGCAGACGGTCACGCCACCGTGGAGCAGGGCGAGCTGGCCCGGAAGGTTCCAGTGGCGCAGGACATCACCGTCGAGGCCGACTCCGGGGGGCACACTGACCGAGGCGTGTCTACCGTGCTGCTGCCGTCGATCCAGAGCCTCCGCCAACACGCCATGTTGGAGTTCGGTTACGACGAGAGGATTCGCTTAGGACTGTCCGGGGGGATCGGCACACCGCATGCGGTCGCTGCTGCCTTTGCCATGGAGGCCGACTATGTCATGACTGGCTCCATCAACCAATGCACTGTCGAGTCCGGCATTAGCGATGCGGTGAAGGACCGGTTGCAAACCATCGATGTCCAGGATACCGACTATTGCCCGGCCGGCGACATGTTCGAGATCGGCGCTCTCGTCCAGGTATTGAAGAAGGGGGTCTTGTTCCCCGCCCGAGCGAACCGGCTGGCCACGCTCTACAAGAGCTACGAGTCGTGGCACGAAATTCCGGAAGGCGTCCGTCGGCAAATTCAGGAAACCTTCTTCAAGAAAGACGTCGGCGAAGTGTGGCGAGAGACCAAGGAACATCTCCGAAACAGGAATAGAAGTGAAGAGATCGAGCGCGCCGAACGCGTTCCGAAGCGAAAGATGGCGCTCATTTTTCGCTGGTACTACGGCTACAGTAGCCGGCTCTCCTTTGCGGATACGGAATGTGACCCCGCCAATGTGCAGGTTCACACCGGGCCAGCGTTGGGGGCTTTCAATCAATGGGTGAAGGGGACGCACATGGAGAGTTGGAGGAATCGGCATCCGGAACGGATAGCCGTGGATCTGTTGCGGAATGCCCGTTCGATTCTATCGACGCGACGAGTGGCCGGTAGCGCTTGATCTCCAACTCTGATCGGAAATGAATAGAAAGGTTTCTCGCATGCGAGCTTACGTCTTCCCCGGCCAAGGGTCACAGCAAAAGGGCATGGGCGCGTCCCTATTCGACGAGTTCGAGGAGCTCACGCGAGTGGCGGATGCGGTCCTGGGGTACTCCGTCAAAACTCTCTGCCTGGAGGACCCCGACAACCTGCTCGACCAGACACAGTACACACAACCCGCGCTCTATGTCGTCAATGCTCTTTCCTACTATCACAAACTCCGTGAGACCGGTTCGGCGCCGGACTTCGTAGCCGGTCACAGCCTCGGCGAGTTCAATGCGTTGCTCGCGGCCGAGGCATTCGACTTCGAGACGGGACTGCGGCTGGTGCAGAAGCGCGGCCAGCTGATGGCCGAAGCTTCTGGCGGAGCCATGGCGGCTGTTTTGAACGCTTCGGAGAAGGAGATACGGGATATTCTCGAAGAAAACCATCTCCAATCCGTGGACTTGGCGAATTTCAACACGTCGTCAGAAATTGTGCTCTCGGGGCGTAGGGCTGATATAGAAGCCGCGGAGCCGCTTTTTCAGGCAGGAAACCATCTCTTCGTGCGGTTGAAGACCAGCGGTGCCTTTCATTCGCGGTACATGGAGCCGGCACGTGCGGAATTCGACGATTTTCTGTCTTCGGTTGGTTTCTCCGATTTACGTCTCCCCGTTGTTTCGAATGTGACCGCGAGGGATTATGAAGAAGGTGCGATTCGAGAGAATCTCGCGAATCAGATGGTCAGTATCGTGCGGTGGTCTGAATCCATGGAGTACCTCCTCGGGTACGAGGATATGGAGATCGAAGAGTTAGGCCACGGTAATGTTCTGACCAAATTGGTGAGGAAAATTCGTCGCGAGCTGGGCGATGCCGCCGATCGTCCGGTGCGCGTCGCGAAGCAGAGGGCCGCGAATGCGGAGGAAATGGTGCGGAGGTGGAACGAGGAACATCCGGTGGGAACCCCGGTCAGGTCCACTGTCGGCGACTATGGAAACCTTGAGACCTCCACGGAAGCGGTCCTGCTTTTCGGGCATCGCGCGGCGGTCTATATGCGCGGCTATCGGGGATACTTCGACCTCAACGAACTTGAGCCGGTCGCGTAGCGAAAAAGTGCCGGAGCCGAGATGATCGCAAGACAGAGGAGAAAATGTGACTACAACCGTCGGGATCGAATCACTTAATGTCTTCGCCGGTACCTGCCAACTCGATGTGGAAAAGCTCGCGGTGCATCGCGGGCTGGAAACCGCGAGGTTCGAAAACCTCCTCATGAAGGAGAAAACCGTCGCGCTTCCCTACGAGGACCCGGTGACATTTGGTGTCAATGCGGCCAAGCCCCTCATGGACGCCCTGTCGCCAGAGGAACGGGACCGCATCGAACTCGTCATCACGGCGACCGAATCGGCCTTCGATTTCGGCAAGTCCATGAGTACATATTTCCACGACCTGCTCGGCCTGAACCGAAACTGCCGCCTCTTCGAAGTGAAGAACGCCTGTTACTCGGGTGTCGCGGCGCTGCAGACGGCGGCGAACTTCATCCTCGCCGGGACCTCACCGGGTGCGAAGGCCCTGGTCATCGCCACCGACCTTACGCGCTTCATGGTGGCTGAAAGCGGTGATGCGCTCTCTGAGGACTGGTCCTTCGCCGAGCCGAGTAGCGGTGCGGGTGCGGTGGCGATGCTCGTCAGCGACACCCCGCACGTTTTCCGGATCGACATCGGTGCCAGTGGCTACTACGGCCACGAGGTGATGGACACCTGCCGCCCCCTTCCCGACAGCGAAGCGGGTGATGCGGACCTCTCGCTGCTGTCCTACCTCGACTGCTGCGAGAACGCCTTCCGCGAGTATGAGCGACGCGTCGGCGACGTGGACTTCGTCCGCACCTTCGGTTACCTCGCCTTCCACACACCTTTCGGCGGCATGGTCAAGGGTGCGCATCGCAATCTGATGCGCAAGGTAGTCAAGGCACGTCCCGCCGCGATCGAGGAGGACTTCCAGCGGCGGATGCAACCGGGCCTGAACTACTGTCAACGTGTCGGAAACATCATGGGGGCGACCACGATGCTCTCCCTCGCCAGCACCATCGACAACGCCGACCTCACCTCCCCGCAGCGCATCGGCGTCTTCTCCTACGGCTCGGGCTGTTGTTCGGAGTTCTTCAGCGGTGTGGTCCGGCAGGAGAGCCAAGACCGCCTGCGCGGTTTCGGGATCGACAAGCACCTCGACGCTCGGTACGAGCTGACCATGTCGGAGTACGACAGCCTGCTCGAAGCCAACCACACGGTGAAGTTCGGTACTCGCAACACCGTTCTCGATACCGGCATCGTTGCGTCGGCCCGTTCCGTGCTCGACCGTGAGCTGCTGTTTTTGAAGCAGATCAACGAGTTTCACCGGGAGTACGAGTGGGTGTCCTGAGCTCCGAGGGCTACGAGACCGTCCGGGTCCGCGTGGACAACGAGATATGTTTCCTGCAGTTGTATCGGCCGGATGCGGGCAACACGATCAACACCCGCCTGGTCGAGGAGTGCGCCGATGTTGTGCGCTTCTGCGAGGACCACGCGAAGGTCCTGGTGCTGGAGGGCCTCCCCGAGGTGTTCTGCTGGGGGGCGGATTTCGAGGAGATCGCCACCGGGGACAGCGGCGCACACGACCGGTCGCCCGCCGAGGCGCTGTACGACCTGTGGCTCTCGTTGGCTTTCGGGTCATTCGTCTCGGTGGCACACGTGCGGGGCAAGGTCAACGCCGGGGGAATGGGATTCGTGGCCGCATGCGACATCGTGGTGTGCGAGGACTCGGTGATGTTCAGCCTGTCCGAACTCCTCTTCGGACTGATGCCTGCTTGTGTCCTGCCCTTCCTCATCAGGAGGATCGGTCCGGCCAAGGCCAACTTCATCACCCTAACGACTCAACCGTTTACCGCCGAACAGGCAGTGAGCTGGCAACTCGTCGACTCCAGCGCGGAAAACAGCGAGAACCTGCTGCGCCGGCACCTGCTGCGGCTGCGTTACCTGCCCAAGAACGGGATCGTCCGGTACAAGAAGTACGTGCGGAACCTGGACGATATTCTTCTCCCGTCCAGAGTTGAAGCCTTTTCCGCCAATCGCGAGGTCTTCTCGGACGAGCGGAACCTTCAGAGAATCGCACGCTACGTGCGTACTGGCGAATTCCCCTGGGAAGGAGAGTAGGGATGCAGAACACCACCGTGGACTGTCGAGAGGTGGCGCCATCCGTCGTTCAGATCACCATGCAGGACGAGGCGCACAAGAACACCTTCTCCGATCAGCTCATCGGCGGCCTGACCGATGCCTTCGCCAAAGTGGCGGCGAACGAGCAGTGCAAGGCCGTCGTTCTTACCGGCTACGGAAACTACTTCGCCAGTGGCGGCACCAAGGAAAGTCTTCTGAAGATCCAGGAGAAGCGTATCAGCTTCACTGACGCCGATATCTATAGTTTGGCCTTGGAATGCCCGGTCCCCGTCGTCGCTGCGATGCAGGGACACGGTATCGGCGGCGGATTCGCGATGGGACTGTTCGCCGATTTCGTGATCCTCAGTCGGGAGAGCATCTATACCACAAACTTCATGAGGTACGGCTTCACCCCCGGCATGGGTGCGACGCTGGTCCTGCCCAAGAAACTCGGTTTCAGCCTGGGCGAAGAGATGCTGCTCACGGCGAAAACCTACTACGGCAGTGAACTGAAGGAACGAGGTGTGCCCTTCCCGGTGCTACCACGTGCCGAAGTGCTTCCCCAAGCCTTCGAACTGGCGTCGACGCTTGCCGAGAAACCCAGATTTTCCCTGATCACGTTGAAGGAGCACCTGGTAGCCGAACTTCGCGCCGAACTTCCACGATACATCGAGCGTGAGGTCGCCATGCACGAGAAGACATTCCATCAACCCGAGGTTCGAGATCTCATCAATTCCCACTACTCAGGAGGGTGACCGCATGTCGAAACAGCATGTCTTCGACCTGATCGTCGAGCACACTCGCGAGGTGCTCCCCGAACTCGACAACCACCATTTCGAGATCACCGATTCTTTGCGTGATCTGGGGGCGAATTCCATGGACCGGGCCGAGATTATCATGATGACCCTGGAGAAGATCTCGATCACTGTCCCGCTGGTCGAATTCGCTGATGCTAATAACATGGGAGAGCTGGCAGATCGTATACATGACAAATTCTGATCCGGAAACTCGTGATGTTGTCGTGACCGGTCTGGGTGTCACCAGTGCTGTGGGGCAGGGCAAGGACGATTTCACCGAAGCGCTTTTCGAGGGCCGCCACGCGTTCGGTGTCATGCAGCGCCCAGGACGACGGATGCCGTCCGGTTCCACCGGCACCGATAGCGTAACCGGCGACTTCCTGGGCGCCGAGATCGGTGACCTGGCCATGCCGAAAAACATCGCTGCCCGCAGCGTGCGGACGGCATCGCTGTCCTCCAAGGCAGCGCTGGCGACTCTCGACGAGGCATGGTGTGAGGCGGGCCTGAACGATGTCGATCCGGCCCGCATCGGCTTGGTGCTCGGCGGCTCCAATGTCCAGCAGCGGGAGCTGGCGCTGCTGTACGCCCGTCATGCGGATCGCCCCGAGTTCCTTCGCCCGTCCTACGCTCTGGGATTCATGGACTCGGATCTGTGCGGATTCTGCACCGAGCAGTTCTCGATCCGTGGATTCGCCCACACGCTGGGCGGGGCCTCGGCCAGCGGCCTGCTCGCGGTACTCCAGGGCGTCCGAGCAGTGCAGTCCGGGCAAGTCGATGTGTGCATCGCGTTGGGTGCGCTCATGGATCTCTCATACTGGGAGTGCCTGGCGTTCCAGGCGATGGGTGCCATGGGCTCCCACCGCTGGGCCGATGCCCCGGACTCGGCCTGCCGCCCCTTCGACCGCAGCCACGACGGTTTCATTTTCGGCGAGGCGTGCGCCGCGGTTGTGATCGAGCACGATGGTCGGTCTAGGCAGACGGAACCCTACGCGTATTTCCGCGGCGGCGGTACGGTGATGGACGGCACGCGTAATCCTCATCCATCGGTGGAGGGGGAGGTCGCCGTCGTCGAGGCAGCACTGCGGGAAGCCGGACTGACGGCCTCGGCTGTCGATTACGTCAATCCGCACGGCACTGGATCGCCCACCGGCGATGCGACCGAACTGCAGGCACTCCGGCGGTGCGGTCTGACCGGTGCGCGGATCAACGCGACCAAGTCGATCACCGGGCACGGCCTGACCGCTGCGGGCACGGTGGAGATAGTGACCACACTGCTACAGATGAAGGAGCAGAAACTGCATCCCACCCGGAACCTGGACGATCCGCTGGAAGATGCTTTCCCCTGGGTTCGCGAGAAGCCGGAAAGCCACTCGTTTCGGACGGCCGTGAGTCTCAACATGGGGTTCGGCGGGATGAACTCGGCGATCTGCTTCGAAAAGTATTGACAGCGAGGACACCACAGACCAATGACGGACATTTCTGGGAAGGTGTCGCCGGTGACGAAGCCTACCGTGTTCATGTATTCGGGGCAGGGTTCCCAATACTTTCACATGACCCGAGAATTGTACGAGCAGCACCCGCGATATCGGCTGTGGCTGGATTACTGCGATGACATCGCCGCGCCCATTCTCGGCGATACCGTGCTGGATACGATGTTCGACCCAGCTCGCACGAAGGGCGATCCGTTCGATTCGCTGGCCGAATCCAGCGCGGCCCTGCTGTGCGTGGAGTACAGCCTCACCCGGGTCGTCCAGGAAATGGGATACAGACCCGACATCCTGCTCGGTTACAGTCTGGGGGAGATCACCGCGGCCGTGGTCGCGGGCGTGTTCTCCTTGGAACGGGGGATCTCGTTCGCCGTGGAGTTCGCGCGGATACTGGCGGAGCGGACTCCGCTGTCCGGCATGCTGGCGATCGTCGCCTCTCCGGAAATCGTGCGCAGTCGTCCCGGACTGTTCGCCGACTGCAGGGTGACTGGCCGCAATTTCGACAACAATTTCGTGGTTAGCGGTCGGATCGAGGCGATACAGCGCCTCAGGGACACTCTGGACGTTGAGGGAATAACATGCCAGCGGTTACCGGTCAACTACGGAGTGCACACCGATCTCATCGATCCTGTCGAGCATCGAGTCCGTGACGTCCTCTCCGGCGTGAGCTTCGACCCGCCGCAGCTCCCGATCGTGTCATCCGCATCCGCCGAACGGGTCGCGGCCGTGACACCCGACAGCGTCTGGGCTGCCATGCGCAGTCCGGTGGAGTTCGCGCAGAGCATCACAAACATGACGGCCGCCGGTGACGCCACATTTATCGATCTGGGTCCCAGCGGCACACTGGCGACCTTCGTGAAGTACATCCTTCCTTCGGGCTGCGGTTCTGCACAAATAAGTACCATTAATCGTTTCGGGCAGGATCTAAAATCGTTGCGCGATTTTCAGGTACAGGCGGCCCCGCTGCTGGCCGACAACACTTCGGAACCTAGGGAGAACTCCCGGTTATGACGACACCGACCGCTATCAGAACGTACCGGGACGCCACCGCTATCGTCACGGGCGCCGCGTCGGGAATCGGCCGTGCGCTCGCCGAGAACCTCACGGCTCAAGGGTGCGAAGTCGTTCTGGCCGACCTGCAACTGGAGGAGGCCGAAACAACGGCAGCCGCCCTTCGGGCGGTTGGTGGGAAAGCGACCGCCGTTCGGCTGGACGTCACTGATCACACGGCGTTCGAGCAGCTCGTCAACGACACGGTCGCGCGGACCGGACGTCTGGACTATCTGTTCAACAACGCCGGAATCAGCCACGGCATGGGTGCGGGCGCCAGGCATTACCGCCTCGAGGACTGGCGGCGAATCATCGACGTCAACCTCGGTGGCGTCGTCAACGGCGTTCAGTCCACCTACAATCTGATGATCGATCAGGGCTTCGGCCATATAGTGAACACCGCCTCCATGGCGGGCCTCGTCCCGAGCGTGGGAACAACGTCGTATGTCACCACCAAACACGCCGTAGTCGGGCTCTCGCACAACCTCCGCGCTGAGGCGGCTCAACTCGGAGTGCGTGTGAGCGTGCTGTGCCCGGGGGTTGTCCGGACCCCGCTCATCGACGGCGGCAGATACGGTCGCCGTATCGAGGGGGTGACCAGCGAGATGACCCGGGAGATGTGGGAGAGACAGAAACCGATCTCGGCGGAGGAATTCGCAAAGAAAGCACTCGGGGCGGTCGCCAAGAACAAGGGGATCGTCGTGGTTCCCGCCTTCTGGAAATTGTTCTGGTGGCTCTTCAGGGTTTCGCCCTCTTTTTCGGTTTATCTCGCTACCAGAAGTTTCCGGGATCTCGGCCTGCGCGAAGCTTCCGGTGATCGGTCTCAAAAATAGAACGCAAGGTTTCGACGCGCTATGGGTGGCATTGGGCGAGTCGCGAAATCGATTCCAATACGGGAGTGCTGATATGATCGAGCAGGCACCTGATACTGACTGCTTCTATTCGACGGGGTGGGTTGAGGCCGAGGGGCCCTCGGGGGTTTCGCTGTCCGGTTCGCATCTGCTGCTGACCAGCTCGGACGTCGATGTCGATCCGGCGGAGGGGTGGGTCGCCCGCGAAGTCTCCGATGCGGAGTCACTGGGTGATGTGCTCACCGAACGGGCATGGGGTTGTGTTGCGGTGCGCGGCGACGGGGGAGAATCCGGTGTGTTGCTGGCGCTTCGTGTTCTGCAAGCCTGCTCGGAGGGCGTGATGCCGACTCCGAGCAGACTTGTCTTTCTGCCGGTGCCGGGGGCTGTCGACGAGGCGGGTGTGTGGGGGCTTGCGCGGACCGCCCGGTTGGAGCAGCCCGGTCTGGCGGTGCACTGCATCGAGGCATCGAGGGCGCAGCTCGCGCGAGCGTTGACCTTGAGTCGGACTGCGGGCGTGGAGGAGGAGTATCGGTTCACCGAAACCGGCGTACTCGAAGTGCCGAGGTTGCAACGGCACGTCCTCGGTAGCGAGGAGTTCGTCGCTCGCCAGGACATGACGTATGTAGTCAGCGCCGGTTCGGGTGAATCGGGTTCGGTCGCGGCAGAGTTCCTGGTGGATCGAGGGGCGCGGCATCTGGCGCTGTTTTTCCGGTCGCTTCGTGCGGAATCCGCCGTGCCGCCGAAAGTCGTGGAGCTGCGTCGATCCGCCCGAGTCGAGTTGTTCGCGTGTGATGTGAGCGATCCGTATAGTGTTCGCCGGGCTCAGGACGCGATGGTGCAGGCCAACATGCCTGCGGTGGCCGGTGTGATCCATACCGCGGGTGACCCGGCCGATGGTGCCCTGGTGAATCAGTCGGTATCGAAGTTGAAGCAGGCATATGAGGAGAAGGTCGGTGGCGCGAGGAATGTTCGGGACGTCTTTGCTCCACTGGACTTCCTGGTGTTGTTCTCCTCGGCCGCTGCGGCTTTTGGAGCCGTTGGCCGGGCAGGCGGTACCGCCGCGGATGTGACGTTGGATGCGCTGGCGACGTCGTGGTCGCGGCGGGGTGAACCGGTGCTCTCGATTCAGTGGGGCTCGTGGACCGGTGCTGTTCCGAGCTTCGGAGCGATCGACAACAAGCTCGGCATCATGGCGTTGAGCCGGCTGCTCGCCGGGCTCGAACGGGGAACAGTCTGTGTTTCCCGCATTGACTGGAACACGCTGCCGCTGCGGAATCCGTTCGTTTCACGCTTCACAACCCGACGACCAGTCGGGCCTCGGAGGGTGGAGCATGAAATGGGCGACGCCCGGTATTCCATTCGCCCGGATAATCGGGAAATCATTGGAAAACCGCACGTATCGGAGCCGGTGCAGGCTCGACCGGACGGGGAGAGGTCTGCTTCGCAAAATTCTGGTTGTCCGCATCTGCCGGTACTGGTTATCGGGGCGGGAGTCGGTGGGATCGGATTCGCTCGAAGACTGGAAAGTCTGGGCGCCGCGGCGATAATCCTGGAGCGAAGCGATCGTGTCGGCGGCGTGTGGAGCTCACTTGCCAACGCGCATTCCAAACTGCAAATCGAGTCTCCCCCGTACAGTTTCGACAGTGTGTTTCCCGCGACGCGGGGTGATCATCGGTGGTCGTCCGTATTTCCGGGGCGGGACGAGGTTCTGCAGCATACAGCCGCTGTGGCGACCGAACTGAAGGGGTCGATCCATTTCAATTGTGAAGTGGTTTCGGTGAGGAAAGTTCACGAGAATGAGTACGAGGCCGTGTATGTTCAGGAGGGCAAAACCAAGTCCATTCGGGTTTCGGGCGTAGCCGCTTTTACGGGAGGGCTCCACGAGCCGAGGGAGTATCGGTTTCGTGACGAGCACCTTTTTGCCGGCCATGTCGGCCTGGGGGTTGCCGATGATACGAACCCGGAGAAGTTCACCGAAGCATCGGTGGTGATCGCCGGACATGGTGCTTTCGCGCTGGAGAATATGCGGAAGGCCCTGGAGAAGGGTGCGCGGCACGTTACGATTATTTGCCGGCGACGAAATTTGGTCGTATCCAGTCTCTGTGGCTGGATGGCCAACTCGGGCCAGGGCGCTTTAATGATGAACGATGTCGTTGAGATTATGCGCCCCTTCTACTCGCTCTGCGGAATAGAAATAGAGTCGCTTCCCACGATCTCCCAGGAGGAGGACGGAAGCTATGTCCTGGACCAGTCGACGGTTCCGCCCGCCTCCGACATCTATTTCCTGGCGCAGGCGCTCGGGAAGCTGACCGTGCTGGAGGACGAGATCGCTTCTGTGTCGGCCCACTCGGTCGTCACCCAGGGCGGGCGGGAGGTGAAGGCCGATGTGCTGGTCAAGTGCCTGGGCTCGCACACCGATAGGTCAGGCCTGCTGAACATCTTCGGCGAAGGCACCAGGGTCGAGGGACTGTGGATCAACGGAGATCCCAATCTGCTCACCCATAATGATCGTGATCAAGTGCCTCGCCGGGCGGGGTCCATCCTTTGTTCGAGTTACACTTTCTTCGTGCAGGCCTTCGCTGAAGCCTACCTTCATTTTCGGGACAATCCTTCCGAATTGGCGGGATCGCTCGGCAAAATCGCTTCCGATGCCTCGGGGAGATCGCCCGCTGAACGGTTGCTCGTGGAGTTGTGGGAAATCGTTGATCGAGCGAAGGACAACGTCGCGTCGCGGACCCTTTCGTTGTGTCCCTTCGATCGCTTCCAGAAAGAGCGCGAAGCGGAGTGGCAGGCGTACGCCGAGATGATGGGATACTCGGTATCCGAAAAAATGGACCTCTGGAGCGTGATGGCTCCGACGATATCGCTGCTTCATCGAAGAGATCCTTCGCTTCCTGTGGAACGGCGCGTTCGGAACAAGCAGTTCGGCCCGATAAGCGTATTTGTGCCGCAACGGCACAGGGTGCTGTTTCTGCCGGGGCGAGGAACCAACGGGCACCTTTCTCGGTCTATGCTGAAAAGGGCTGGTTGGACCAGGCGTGATGATGTCGAGTTCGTCATCCCCGACGCGCCCTATGTGATTCCTGCGTTTTCCGACGCAGAACAACTCGAAATGTTGGGGTTGAACTCCCTGGTCGAGGAGGGTTTGTACGATTTCGCGGCGAGTTATCGAGAGTGGAAAGCCGGATTCCCCGAGCTGTGGAGTGACTACTATAGTATTCCGCTCGGTGTGGACGCTACTCCTGAGGCGTCCTTGAGTTCGGTCCTCTCGTACATCAAGTCGATCGCGGAAGAGTACGGGCCGTTTGCCGGTGTTGCCGGGTTCTGCGAAGGTGCTGCGGTCGTATCCGCTGCCCTTCACAGCCAAGCTCTGGGACATGATGTGGGGCTGGACGACGTAGGGTTCTTCATCGCGATGTCGGGGTGGCGTTCTCCTATCCATGAAAGCGCCGGAATATTCGAGAAGAGCCGGCCCATCGATATTCCCGTGCTGCAGACTCTGGGCGAGAAAGAAGCGGATGTGTTCCGGGCGGCTGCTCCGACCTTCGGGCAAGATTTTCGCCATGTGGTCGAACACAGACACCTCGGCAAGCACGTCTACTCTCCACTGACCCCCAGTCTCGATCAGAAACTCAACCGTCTGCTGCACACCACTTCTCGATGAGTCACAGGTGCGGCTTGGGGCTCTCCGCTGGCACGGCTGACCACAGCCGCGTTTGACCGTGCTACTGCGGCACAGTTGAGCTGTGCCGTCGCGTCGGCCACTCGGGGAGCGTCGCGGTTCTGCCTGGGGTAGGTCGCTCTAACGGTTCTGGCTCACTCTCGGTGGTGATGGTGGGGCGTGTTAGCCGAGCAGGACGCGGTGGCGGAGGAGGGTGGGGTGAAGCCTGCCGGTGTCGGTGATCCAGCGGCTCGGACGCGCGTCGGTGCCGCGGGGGCATGAGCAGGGCCGCGAAGTCACTGATGAGAGTGCTCAACGCGGCCGTCTCGGGGATTCGACCTGTTCCCGCGTGATGTGGCGACACAACAGGTTCCGGCTTCCGGCGCAGCCGAGCTCGGTGAGCTCCTCCAACGACTGCGGCACCGGCACGGCCGGATCTTCCTCACGGCACCGGAGCAGGAAATTCCGGAATGGATCGACCGACGTGGGCCGGTACTGCGAAGCTCGCACCCGGATCACGGCAGGATGCCCGTCGACTGGCACGCCGGTGATCCGCCGCCCACCGTAGCCATCACCCGCTCTGTCCCCACCACGCATTCAGGGCAGTAGCGCGATCGAGGTAGATGTGCGCAGTTCTCGCGGACGCGGGTATCAGCTCGTCGGTCACGGCGTTCGTGCGGACGTGGTGCTCAGACGTGCGTCGAGGGCCTCGATGTCGGGGAGGAACCAGACTTGGCTTCCCGCGTTGGACTCGTGTACCAGGGCGCGCAGTGCGGAACTGGCCTCCAAGTGGCGGGAGATGTCGCCGATGACGGCCAGACGAAGCCGATAGTTGGCGAACTTCTGCATGACCTCTCCCGCGAAGTTGGTGTTGAGCGTGAAGAACTGCTCGTCCAAGCGTTCCGCGGGCACGGCGACGAGCTCAGCGCCAAGGAACACCCAGCCGATGAGATCCAGCACATCCTCCGTGGTGACCACCTTCTGGCCGGCCGGATCGCACATGAGCACCTGTACTCCGTGCCGTTGCTGTAGTGAGTCCACCACTGTCAGCCTCCAAGTCGTGTCAGCGTGCTTGACGTTCTCATCCTAGCCTGGATTCGCCCCCGCCGGGTGGGTTGATCATTTTGGATTGATCGTGTTGTCCGGGATCGAGCGTGCTTGTTCTGCCGGCTCGGGTCCACCTTGGTCTGCTGTGGTGTTCGCGGTCAGGCCCTTCCGGTCCGGATAGGTGGTGGGCAGCGTGCTGGGGATGAGCCTCCGGTGGCGGTGAACAGGGCAGTGAACGCCGCTTTCCAGCGCCATCTGCCGGGGAGGCGCGCGGGTGTACGGCTCGTATCGGAAGCGGGTGCTGGAGTACCGGGGTGAGCGGTGGTTGGACGAGCCGTCGACCCCGGAGATCAAACAGCTGGCCGAGCGGGTGCCGGCGCGGCTGACTGACTGGAGTGCACCGAGCGAGCCCTGAGCGATCAGCTCGCGTCGGTGCCCCAGGCCGGTCGGTCGGTTGCCTTCGAACGGGGCTGAACAGCCGGTGACGGCCGGGAAGACGGCGGAGCTCGTCCGGAGCGGATTATCGTTCGCGGTCCGAACGGCCAGCACTGCTCGGGGCAGGGAACTCGGTTCCCGGCCCCGAGCACGATAACGCTGATCAGCCCTTGAGCTGGTTGATGATGTCCAGCGTGTTGTAGTGCGCGCGCTTTTCGATGGTCTTTCCCTCCCGGAACGTGAACAGGTTGAACATCGAGAACCGCGTGTGAGCACCTGACGGGGCGGTGCCGTTGAACTCGCCGATCTGGCCGCCCTCGACGATGACGTAGGCACCGACTTGGTCCTCGTCGGCCACCGTGCGCTCGACCTCCATGCTGATCCTGGCGAATGCCTCGACGTTCTTCCTCTCGGCGGCGAGGAAACCCTCGGCGCCCGGTCGAGACGTGTCGATCTGGCTGTAGAACACGAAGTCGTCGTGGATCATGGCGGTCACTGTCGCGTGGTCGCCGTTTTCCAGTGCCTCGTAGAAGCGGTGAACCAGCTCGGTGTTTCGCGCGGCTGTCATGTCGATCCCTCGTAGGTGGGACGGGTGGCCGAGCGGGTCAGTTGCTGCCCCAGTCGAGGCGGTCGGCCAGGCCTGCCGCGGTGAATGCCTTCCGCAGGTCCTCGCGGCCTTCGGTGAAGTGCGTCCAACCCTCGAAGTGAACCGGGACGACGCGACGGGGGTCGAGGATCCGGCTGGCCTCGGCGGCCCCGGCGCTGTCGAGGACCACCGGTTCGCCGTCGAAGAGCATGGCGAAGCGCGGTGCCCCGGCGAACAGGATGGCGGTGTCGATCGGGGCGCAGCGGCCGGCGATCTCGCGGACCAGGTCGAGCGAGGCGTTGTCGCCGCTGACGTACGTGGTCGGGAGCCCTTCGCCGGTGAGCACGAAGCCGACGACCTGGCCTGCGAACGGCTCGACCTCCTCGCGGGAAGCGGGCCCGTGGATGGCGGGAACGGCCGTGACGGTGACCTTGCCGCCGTCGGGCCGATCGAGCTCTACGGTCTCCCAATCGGCCATTCCCCTGGCCTTGTCGCCGAGGCGCTCGCCGCCGCCCGGTGTGGTGAGCGTCAGCGAGACGTCGGTGAGCAGGGCGCGGCCGGAGTTGTCGAGGTTGTCGGCGTGCTCGTCGTGGGAGAGCAGCACCACGTCGACGTGCCCCAGTTCGGCCGGGGAGCCCTGCGGGGAGCTCGTCTTGGTCAGGACCGGGCCCGCGGACTCGTATTCACCGGGACCGTCGAAGGTCGGGTCGGTCAGGAACCGCAGGCCGCCGTAATCGAACAGGGCAGTGGGACCGCCGAAGGTGCGGACGGGGAACCGCGCGGTCGTGGAAGTGGACATGCGACTACCTCTCACGGATATGTTCGTTGGAAACGTGAGAACCACGGTAGTCATGTGTCATGGATTAATGCAAGTTCAACCATGAGGCTCATGGATCGCTGGAGCGGTATCATGAGGTCATGGAGGAGTTCGCGATCGTTGAGCCGGACCTGCCGCACGCGCCGGGGGAGGACGAGTACCTCTCGCTCGCGCTGGCCAACAGCGTGATCGCACTTCCCGGCGGGCAGTTCGTCGATTTCCTGGGTACGCCGGACGCGACGAACCAATGGTTGACCGAACGGGATCTGGCCCCGATCGAAACGGGGATGCAGGAGATGTGCGCATCGCAGCTGCGTTCGCTCCGCGAGCAGGTCAGAGCGCTGTTCGCTTCACGCGTCTCGGCGCTGCCTGCCATTCCTGCCGCCCTGTCGGCGATCAACGACGCGCTGACGCGGGTTCCCACCGCGCCGCTGCTGCAGTGGGACGACAAGAACGGCCCCTATCGGGCCGCTCCGCACCCGACGACGCGGATCGTCGACCACGCACTGGCAAAGCTCGCCGCCGATGCCGCGGACCTGCTCACCTCGGAGGCCGCCGAGCGGCTGACGGCCTGCGGCTCGACGCCGTGCACCCGGTTCCTGCTGCGTCACGGTCGTCGCCAGTGGTGCTCGACGCGCTGCGGGGACCGCGCTCGTGCCGCGCGGGCCTACGCCCGGCGCACCGGGGAAGATGCTGAGTGATCCGACCGCGCCGCTGGGGGGTGCGGTCGGGTGCCCTGCCGGTCGGGAGATCGCCGATGCGCGGCAGCTCGTGTGTGCTCCTGGACACGTGCTCGCGGTGACGCGATACTCCAGGCTCTCCGCTGCCGTCGATCCTGGCTGATATGTCCAGCTCAGCACGGCTGAGGTGGGGGAGCGGGCCGCGTTCGCGTAGTGGCGGGAGATGATCTGCGCGATCTTCGTGCGGTTGGCCGCCGAGCCTGTCGAGCATTAGCGGTTCGACCGAGCATGTGCCGGTCGGTTCCGTTGAGCTGTCGACCGTGGTCGCGGGGGTTGTAGCAACAGTTTCCGCAGGCCACGTCGCTTCCCTGCGGACGAGACCCTCGTCGCGGGCTATGGCGCAGCACTGCTGGTCGTCGCCGGCCTGCTCGCGCTGACAACGCTCAGCTCGTGACCGCAGGCCGAGCAGGAAACGAACGATGAGCTCGTCGAGTCCGCTGTTGCTGGCCAGCCCCCATTACCTTTTGGGTGGTCCCGCAAGGGGTGGTTAGCTGTTCGCTCCTCTGGTGAAATACGCGTTGTTCTGTGTTAAACTGTATGCATGAAGCTGAAGGAGTGGGCGCGGGAGCAGGGTGTTTCCTATCGCACCGCGCTGAACTGGTTTCACGCGGGCACGCTGCCCGCGCCCGCCCGTCAGCTCGATACCGGCACGATCCTCGTTGAACCACCCGCAGTGGAATCCGGGCGGACGGTGGCGTACTGCCGGGTGTCCAGCGCGGACCAACGCGACGACCTGGACCGGCAAGCTGGCCGTGTTGCCCAGGAATGCGCCCGACGCGGCATCATCCTCGATTCCACCGTCACCGAGATCGGCTCCGGGCTGAATGGCAACCGCCCGAAACTACGGAAACTGCTGTCCGACAGCTCTGCGTCCTGCATCGCGGTCGAGCACCGTGACCGTCTTGCCCGGTTCGGCGTCGAACACCTCGAAGCCGCATTGGCTGCCCAATCCCGCCGGGTTATCGTGCTCGACACTTCTGAAGTGGAAGACGACCTGGTGCGCGACGTGACCGAGGTGCTCACCTCGATGTGCGCCCGGCTGTACGGTCGCCGGTCGGCGGCCAAGCGCGCGAAAGCCGCCATGCGAGCGGCGGAGGTGCCGCCGCGATGAGCACCACCGTGTTGCAGGCGTACCAGTTCGCGCTCGACCCCACTCCCGCTCAGGACGACAACCTGCGATCGCACTGCGGTGCCCAGCGATTCGCCTACAACTGGGGCCTGGCCCGAGTGAAAGCCGTGCTGGAGCAGCGCAGCGCCGAACGCAGCTACGGCATCGCCGAAGCAGACCTCACCCCGGCGGTGAACTGGTCGGCCTACAGCCTGCGCAAAGCCTGGAACACGGCCAAACGCGAGGTAGCTCCGTGGTGGAGCGAGAACTCGAAAGAGGCGTACGCCTCCGGGCTGGCGAACCTCGCGACCGCGCTGGACAACTGGCACAAGTCCCGCACCGGAAAACGCGCCGGTCGCAGGGTCGGGTTCCCCCGGTTCAAATCGAAACGAGCCCGCTGGTCCTACCGCATCTCCACCGGCCGGTTCGGCCTGTCCGGTTCCGACCGGCGGCATGTGCAATTGCCCCGCATCGGCACGGTGCGTACCCACGAGTCCACCCGCAAACTCGCCCGCCACGTCGAACGCGGCACCGCCCGTATCCGGTCGGCCACCGTGTCGTTTCAGCGCGGCCGGTGGCACGTGTCGTTCTCGGTGGAGATCACCAAGACCGAGCCCGCACCCGCCACACGCGGCGGAACCGTGGGTGTCGACCTCGGAGTGAAAGAACTCGCGGTGCTGTCCACCGGGGAAACCATCGCCAACCCCAAGCACCTCGACGTAGCGCAGCGCGCACTACGCCGGTTGCAGCGCCGCGCCTCCCGTCGCACCGGCCCGGACAAGCGCACCAAGCGGAAACCGTCGAACCGGTGGCGCACAACCCAGGCCCGCATCGCGCGGCTGCACACGCAGATCACCAACGCGCGCCGCGACGGGCTGCACAAGCTCTCCACCCGGCTGGTGCGTGAGTTCGACACCATCGTGGTCGAAGACCTCAACGTGTCCGGGATGGTGCGTAACAGGAAGCTCGCCCGCGCGGTCTCCGATGTCGGCATGGCTGAGCTGCGTCGCCAGCTCGACTACAAAACCACGTGGAACGGTCGCGACCTGGTGGTGGCCGACCGGTGGTATCCCAGCTCGAAGACCTGCCACGACTGTGGCGCGGTGAAAGCCAAACTGCGCCTGTCCGAGCGGACATTCACCTGCGATCACTGCGGGCACACCGCTGATCGTGACCTCAATGCGGCCCGCAACCTCGCAGGCCTGGCGTCCACGGCGAGTTGCGTCGGGACGGAAAACACGCCCGCTGGAAACCCACGTAAGACCACCTCTGGTGGCGGCGGGTATCGCCACGGGAAGACCCCGGTCGGAACCGGGGTCAACGCTGCGCCGCAAGGCGACAGCTCAGAAACGTTTTTACACGTTTCCTGAACGGGCTCCCGGCCTTTGGGCCCGGCAGGACTGTTCCCCCCTGTTGTTCATGATCCGGGGGGGTGGTGTCACCGGGCTCGAAGGCACCGCATGACCGCTGATAGAGGCACGAACACCGCTCTGATCAGGACGGATAGGTTCTGCGTAATGTGGATGCTGGCTTGGACGGTGCCGTCGGCAAGGCCGGGACCTTTCGCATGGCACAGGAGTATCCGTGGCCGAACCAGACGAGATCGGCGCCTTCCTGGGGCTGGATGTCGGTAAGGGCGAGCATCACGCCCGCGCGCTGACACCGTCCGGCAAGACCGTTCTGAACAAAACCCTGCCGAACAGCGAGCCGAAGCTGCGGGCGATCGTCGACAAGCTGCAGGCCAAGCACGGCACCGTGCTGGTGGTGGTCGACCAGCCCGCCTCGATCGGGGCGCTGCCGTTGGCGGTCGCCCGCGATGCTGGCTGCCGCGTGGCCTACCTGCCCGGGCTGACCATGCGGCGTATCGCCGACCTGTATCCCGGGGAAGCCAAAACTCCACGCCCGCGATGCCGCCGTGATCGCCGACGCGGCCCGCACCATGCCCCATACGCTGCGGGACCTGGCCCCCGATGACGAGACCGTGGCCGCCCTGTCCATGCTGTGTGGCCACGACGATGACCTCGCCGCCGAGGCCACCCGCGTACGCAACCGGCTACGCGGACTGCTCACCCAGATCCATCCCCACCTGGAACGTGTCCTGGGGCCGCGCCTGGACCACCCGGCGGTGGTAAATCTGCTGGCCCAGCACAGTACTCCCGCAGCACTGCTTCACCTCGGCCGTGACGGCCTGATCGAATTCCTCCGTCCACACGCCCCACGCATGGCCGACCGACTCACCGACGACATCCTCACCGCTCTAAGCGAGCAGACCGTCGTCGTAACCGGCACCGACGCCGCCGGGCTAATCATTCCCAACCTCGCAGCCAGCCTGCGCACGACGCTGGACCAGCGATACACCCTGGAAACTGAGATCGAGGCCCTGCTGGAGGCCCACCCTCTTTCCACGGTCCTGACGTCGATGCCCGGCATTGGTGACGCCGACCGCCTCCCGCATCCTCATCGACGTCGGCGACGCCAGCCAGTTCCCCAGTGCCGCCCACTTGGCCGCCTACGCCGGACTCGCCCCGGCCACCCGCAGTTCAGGCTCCTCCATCCGCGGTGAGCACCCCGCCCGACGCGGAAACAAGCAGCTCAAACGGGCCTTCTTCCTGGCCGCGTTCGCCTCGCTGCACCACCCACCCTCACGGGCCTACTACGCCAAAAAGACCGCCCAAGGCAAACGCCACAACCAAGCCCTGCTCTGCCTAGCACGGCGCCGCTGCGACGTCCTCTACGCCATGCTCAAAAACGGCACCCTCTACCAACACCCACCACCCGCCACCCCTTGACCCAACCCATAGAGGCACCCCCCTTTTCGCGCGAAGGTGGGAAGCATCCACACACGCCCGGGACCAGTCGATCTGTCCAGCGGCGTTGAGCTCGGCCAGCAACACCTCATGGAGCCGCTCGACACCCCCTGCCGCCTGCCAGTCCCGCAGGCGCCGCCAGCACGTCATCCCCGATCCGAACCCCAGCTCCTGCGGCAGGTCTTCCCACCTGATGCCGGTGATCAGCACGAACAGGATGGGCTGCACCACCTGCCGATCCGGCAACGGCTTCGGACCCGTCCGACTCGCCGGACGCACCGGCAACAACGGCTCGACCCGCTCCCACACCTCATCCGAGACCACCCACGGTGCAGCCATCACCCAAGATCATCCCAGCCCGGCATCACCAACGTGTTAGGAGCTCTAAACGGCGCAACTTCCCCACGCGACCGGTTTCCCAGGACTCGGAGCACTATGGTGGCTCCGTCGCACCCGACCCGTTCAACGGTCGATGCATCTGTCCCCGAAGTCGAGAAATACGACCGGACGGTTCCCGTGTTCACTATGATTCGCTCGGCTGATGAGGAGCCCGACTGTGTCCCAGCGATCTCGTTCCCGGGTACGTTGTAGGCACTCCCCGACAACCTCACGGACCAGGCCGCTCTCAGCTACACCACCCTGATACGACAAGGACAAGGCAGCGGCGAAGCTTCTTTACCTTGACTCGACATCACAGCGCAAACCGTTCCCGAAACCCAGAAACGCGATTCCACGGGCCCTGGGGAGCAGAGCAGTGGGTGCATAAAACATGGGATGCTTCACTCGATCGGAAAATCCGAGACCACGGCTGGGGTGCTCCTGCTCGTCGACTCAATGGTCGGATCGAACACGTACACCTGTGTCCCCGGAACCGCGAGTTCGACTGGCAGGCGAGCCAGGGCAACGTTTGTTTGAAGTTTCGGGGCATATGAAGCGGAAGTCACAAAGCCCACCGGCTCCGAGTCCGGGGAAGGAGCCACCAACCAGAAGTCAGATAGGTAGTCCTCCGCGATCGGGTCCCCATCCATCCTTAACCCAACCATCGTGAGCTTGTATGGATGGTTTCCGGAAGCAATTTCGGTCCGCATCCGTTCGAGGGCGTCCCGCCCGATGTAGTCTGACGCCTTGTCACGGGGAACGTGGCCACCCAACCCAACTTGAAAAGGGACCATCTCGTTGTCAACGTCTTGACCCCACGCGAGTATCCCCGACGAGATCCGGTGGGGCTGGATAGGACCGGTTACCGCTAGTCCGTACTTCTCTCCTGCTCGAAGAATCGTATCCCACATTTGCTCTGCGTGAGTGCTCGAATTCTTTAGGTAGACTTCATAACCGGCTTCACCGGAGAATCCAGTTCGCGAAACGAGTACCGGAAGTCCGGCGATCTCGGCCTCTGACAGCCCGAACGCGGGCATCTCAGAGGCTATGTCACCGATGAGGTCGGCCATCAACCTGTTCGCCTCCGCTCCCTGGATCTGGACAGGCGACACGTCGATCTCCTGGATCTGGACATCGAACTCTTTGCCGACATTCACCCCCTTCAACCACAGTGCCAGGTCCGAGTCGGAAATGCTGAACCAGTACTCATCGGGGGAGATCTTCAACAACAGCGGATCGTTGATCATCCGACCACTGGAATCGCAAAGTAATACGTACGCCGCCCGCATGGGCGCTAGTCGCGTGACGTCCCTTGTCACGACGTAATCGACAAACTCGGTCGCCTCGCGTCCTTGCACCCGAATCTGCCGCGCGGCCGCGATGTCCCACAGTGTCACTCGGTGGGTCAATGCCTCGTACTCGGCTGCGGAGCCGCCGTCCCCCTCAGGGGTGTACCCCCTGGGCAGGTACGTACGGTTGTACAACTCTGCGCGCCAGCATCCTGCCTCAACCGCCAGGTGCCAATACGGCGACTTTCGAGCGCGAGTCGATATCAGGAGCTTGATGTCCGCTCGACCAGTTTGACGCAGGTTGACGGGGACCGTTCGGTCCGACTGATCGACCGATGAGAAGTTTGGATCCGTCCCTTTGTCGGACTCGTTCGTCACGCTGTCTTCTCCCGTGGTTACCTGACTCGGTGCCGGTTCATCGACGTACGTGGCGGTGGCAGCGATGCTCGCTGCGAGCAAGCGAATCGGAGGTGGCGCATTCCTGGATGTAACACGGCATGATTCAGAAAGCCCGTGCGCACGTCCCCGACACCGAGAAGTACCTTTTATGATTGCCTTGACGGACTCTTTCTCAGGGATCGACTGATTGTGTCACTCCCTCGACTCCGACCAAGCGTCCAGTGCTGGCCTCATGGCGAATTGTCTTGACAGCCTCGTAGGCTTCACTGAAGTAGAAAGAATCCCAGGCTTGCTTCGAGGGGAACTCCAGCACAGCGATCCGCGGCGGGTCCCAGTCGCCCTCGTAGACATGGGAAGCGCCACCCTGAACGAGAAAGCGGCCACCCGCGCTCTCGATCAAAGGTTGCACTTGTTGCGCATAGGTCTCGTAGCGGGCACTGTCGTGGATATCAGCGTCAAAGATCAGGTAGTAGGGGCGGGCGGATTCGGAGGAGGATGCTGTGGTCATGTCATCCATGATCCTCTAAACTTTCCAACTTCGATTCGGCCGTTTGGATGTCAGTGAGCAGTCGCGAAGGTGACCTTCGTCTCTGCTTGACGGTGAGGTTGCGGATGAGTCGGACGCCCGCCTGTGCGGACTGGCTGTAGGTGGGGTCTGGAGAAGAATGGAAAAGAATCGAGAAGACTCGAAAGTTGCCGTTGGGTAAGCGGGTTGGAATGCTCAGTTTTGAGCGCCGATCAAGTGCTCACCTCCGACGCTGTGAACAGCAGCGATGAATGCTACCGCTTAATTCCGCCCGGTTCTTCTCCAGCCCCTTGAACGGGACACCAGCCGTTGTGGGTTGTGCTGCGGTAGCGTCCCCTCTTCGGTGGGACGAGGTGACCGTGGAGGTGCCAGGTTCTCCCGTCGTGGCTCCAGTGCAGGAAGTCTTCTTCCCAAGGGCAGTTGAGTAGGAGGCGGCGTTCTTCGAGCTCGTGCATCTGCTTGTAGAGGTGTTGCAACCATCGGAGCGCGGTGCGTATCCGGGCGGTGCTGTTTCGTCCGAGCATGATCTTTCCCCGTGTGGTGGACGGAGAGGGCCTGTCCTGGCTGAATGAGTAGGTAGGCTGATGCCCGCTCAGCAGGATGCTGGCTCGATGACGGCGTCCTGCTCCTCGAGGACGAGCCAACTCGTGTTCATGCTGACCACGGGCACCAGCAGTGAGAACAGTGCGCCGACACCGGCCGGGTGGGTGAGGGGACCGCGCCGCACACACCCCGTAATCCCGGTTTCAGCCGTATTCCGGCAGCTTCCGTCCACGGTCGCGCAGCCGGATCGGCGGTCGTGCGCTCAGTGCTCCATGCCCTTTGTCATCGGAGCAGAGGTAGGGAGCCGACGAGCTTGTTGACCTTCCTCTTGGGGCCGAACAGGGCGATGCCAACGACCTCGACATCGGAGGTGGGAACCGCACTCATCCGCTCGATGTACTCGTCGTAGGTCTTGCAGCTTTGAGCCAGGGCGCTGAAGGTCGCGAAGAACAGCTCCTCGTCATCGGAGGCGGTGGTGAGTATCTGCGAGACTCCGTCTGCTGAATGAGTCAGTACCGGCAGTGGGGTGTAGATGACCCCGGGATGGGTGACGCCGTCGGCATCCTTGACGTCATTTCCGACCAGATCGTCCACTTTGGCGCCGAGTGTCACGGACAGGACACTCGCGGCGTTTACCGCGAGGCCGTTCGGTAGATGCTCGGCGACCACGATGGCGCACTTCTTCGGCGTGTCCGACATCAGCGTTGTCCTTCGATCGCGGTGTGTTCTGTGTCTTCGGCTTCGGCCCGTTCGCTACGTTTTCGCGCCAGTCCGAGGGTGACGCCCAGGATCACCACGGCGCCGCCGACGACCTGCATTAGGGTCAGCGTTTCCCCGGCCAGGACGACTGCCCACACCAGTCCTGCCACGGGGACGATATTGAGCAGGTTGACCGCCATGCTGGGGCTGAGTGTCTTGAGGCCGAAGTTGTAGGCGAGGAAGGCCGCGACAGAGCAGAATACCGCCAGGAAGGTGATTCGCAGGATCGAGCCTCCGGAGGGCATCGACCACTGTCCGGCCTCGAAGAGCGAGAGCAGGATGAAGCCCGCCGCACCCGCCAGGGTCTGGTAGTAGGTGATGACGATCGGAGAAGAACCGGACTTGTCACGCTGGGCGACGATGTTGTACGCGGCCCAGGCGATGCCGCCGGCGAGCAGGAACAGATCGCCGATCAAATGATGCTCGTTGTTCGACGAAGTGCCCGGTCCGTTGGTCACCACCATCCATACACCGACGATCGCGAGCACCATCCCGGACATACGTACGAGGGAGAAGCTCGCTTTCCTTCCCAGCAGTTCCAGGGCCAAGGTGATCACGGGGTATGAGGCGACGATGAGCGCCGCGTCGGACGCCGAGGCGAGATCGACTCCGATGTTTTCGAGTGCGAAGTACGCGGTGATCCCGAGCAGACCTGCCCCTGCGATCCCGAGCTTCTGGCGCCGTGTTGGGAGCGATCGGTCCCGACGCAGGTGCACGATGATCCCGAGAATCACGGCAGCTCCCACGAACCGCAGGGCGCCGATCGTCAGGGGCGGCACCTCAGCCAGTGCCACCTTCGTGACCGCGAAAGAGCTGCTCCAGGTCAGGGCGGCCGCGAGGACGGCGGAGATCGCGAGCCAGCGCGGCGGCGCCGCGGACGGCATCCCGCCTCCACTTCGATCAGGTTGAGTGTCCGCAGTAATTGTGCTCACGAGGCAAACATTACGATCTTCTTAGTGATAAAATCGACCTGTGTGGAGATTCCTTCGGCGTTGTGTCGAAAAATCCACAGGAACTGCGATGCCGCCGATGAGGGGGAGTCTTGGACGAAATTGATTCGGCCCTGCTGCGGCTGTTGCAACAGGACGCTCATCGCTCGAACCGGGAGCTGGCGAGCATGTTGCACGTAGCGGAGTCGACCTGTTTGGAGCGCACCCGCGGGCTGATCCGGCGCGGTGTGGTCGCGGGAGTGCACGCCCAGGTGGACCTCAAAAAGCTCAATCGGTCGGTCCAGGCCATGGTCGCGGTGCGGCTACATCCGCCGGACAGGGCCGTTATCGAGTCGTTCCACTCGTTCGTCCTCGAGCTCGAGGAGACCATCGAGGTCTACGTGACCTCGGGAACCGACGACTTCCTCATCCACATCGGGGTCCGGGACAACGACCATCTCAGTGACTTCATCCTCGACCGACTCACACAGCGCCGGGAGATCGTTGACGTCCGGACCTCGGTGATCTTCAGGCACGATCGCACTCGCGTCGTGGACGCACTGGAGTAGTCACTGGTGGGGGGACGGGTCCATCGCGACCTGAACCCCTGCGCCGTCTTGCTCGGCTCGCATGCCGATCCAGTGGGCCACGGCGACGTCGAGTGCGGCGAATCCGAGTGACTCGAACACGGTAATTTCCTGTTCCGATGTCCGGACTCCGGCTTCGCCGCGCAGTACCTCACCCAGTTCGACGGGATCATCGATGGGAGTACCGAGTTCGCTGGCGGCAAGCAGGAGATCGCCGGCCTCGACCCATGCGGCATCCCGTTGGTCCACGATGATGCGCGCCGCGCCCACGAGGTCGGCGGCAAGCTCACGAGCGTCGGAGAGGCACGCTCCGACGGCATTGACGTGTGCTCCCGGCGCGAGGTCCGTCCTGGACAGCAGCGGAGTGCGCGAGCTGGTGACCGTGCAGACGATGTCGGCGTCGCGTGTCGCGTCCGCGAGGGTCTGGCACGCGTGCGCCGGGAACTCAAAGCGCTCGGCAGCCCAAGCGGCGAGGGCATGGGCCTTCTCCGGGGCACGTCCCCAGATCTTCGCCGTATGGATCTCACGGGTCGCAGCGAGAGCCTCGAGATGAAGCCGTGCCTGGGCTCCCGTCCCCACGATGGCGACGGTTCCGGACCGGCTCGGAGCCAGGGCTTGCGTGGCGACGGCGGAGGCGGCCGCTGTGCGGATCGCGGTGAGTGAGCCGGCCTCGATCACCGCGGAGGGAGCACCCGTGGCCGGGTCGAAGGCGACGACGACACCGAGGTGCGTATCCAGGCCGTGTCGGGCGTTGTCCGGGTTGACGACTATCGTCTTCAGTCCGAAATGTCCGGTGGTGCCGTCGCTGACGCGCGCCGGCATGCTTCCCAGCAGTGCTGGTGCGTCCGGGGCCCGGACGATCGTCCGGACCGGCTGCACGATTTCGGTTGTGCCGGTGCGTCCGAAGGTGTCCCGTACGAGATCGATGGCCTTTGACATCGGAAGAAGTCGCTCGACCTCGGGGCGAGAGATCACCTGCATCACGAAAGTTCCTTTCCCGAGAAGTCGGATGCGGCGGTGAAGACCGACCACAGCATCCGGATGGTGCGGGTACGTGTCACGAAAGTCAGTCCGTGTAGCTCCGCGGCCGGCGCCGTCGTGAGGGCCACGTCGATCTCGCCCGCGGCCACGGCCTGAGCGGCGGCACTCGTCGAATCGACACGCACGACCTGGCCGGCGGACGACTCGGTACCGTCGAGGAGCTGGTCGATGAGTGGGGTCGGCGCGGGATGGCTCGCGACGGATATCTCGCCCTGCGGAAGAGTTCCGGACCGCGATGCGATGCCGTAGTGCGGCGTGTCAAAGCAGTAGGCACCAGCAAAGGCCAGTTCCGGAGCCATGTAGAAGGTCGACGCCGCGTGATAGGCGTTCGCCACCAGAAGCAGCGCGCTGCGACCGCCCAGAACAGCCTCGGCCGCGTCCTCATACTTGGGGTAGAGATCGATGGGTAGGGGAGCACGAGCACGGCGGTCCTGCCAGCTGAAGCTGAGATACTGTCTCAAATAACGCGCAGCCTGTTCGCTGCTCGTACCCGTGGGCCCGAGCGTCGCGATCCCCCGCGACGAGTCACGGCGTGGATGGGGCAGTGCGATATCGAGCACCGGTGCGGGGAGAGTAGGCATCATGCGACTCCTTCGGACGGCGCGACGGACGGCTGGGGCGACTCAGGCAACAGGACTTTCGTCGTCCAGTCGTGGTGGTGTCCGGCGACCTCTCGGAGGACGGCGGAGCGATACGTGTCGAAGATTTCTGCGGTCGTGGGCCCCGGACTTCCGTCACCGATCGGTCGACCGTTGATCTCCCCGACAGCCACGACTTCGTGGCCCGTACCGGTGAGGAAGACCTCGTCTGCGGTGTAGAGCTCGGAGACGGTCAGGGGGCGCTCGGTCGTCGTCATGCCCAGATCGCCGGCGATCTCGAGGACACAGGCCCGTGTTTGTCCCGCCAGGATGTCGCTGTCCAGGGAGGGCGTCACCAGGACACCCCGCGATACCGCAAAGACGTTGGTTGTGCTGGCCTCGGATACCGTCCCGCCCGTGTTGAGCAGGATCGCGTCGTCGAGGCCTGCCGCACGGGCCTCGTCCACGGCAAGGGCGACGTTGACGTAGGAGCCTGTGATCTTCGCGCGG
Organism: Actinopolyspora sabaoui; assembly: GCF_051225635.1. Classification (NCBI taxonomy): domain Bacteria; kingdom Bacillati; phylum Actinomycetota; class Actinomycetes; order Actinopolysporales; family Actinopolysporaceae; genus Actinopolyspora; species Actinopolyspora sabaoui. Next base: position 105,744 of record NZ_JBMIHH010000008.1, read on the forward strand.
GCGGGGACGCAGTCGCTCGGTGTTCGACGCCAGGAGGAGACGCCGCATCGGAGGGTGGCGAGCCGCTCCCGCCTTGGCATCGGGGTCGCGTATACCGCGAAGAGGTCCTCGACTCCGTTCAGCCCGACTCCGAACGGTGTGCCGGGGCCAAGCCTGGACTTGAAGGCCACCGGGCGAATGTAGAGATCGCCCGAAAAGGCATTGCGCTCGACGAGTTCCATGATGACGTCCTGGATCTCCGAAGCGGTAAGCCCCAGATCGATGCGCACGAGGCGGCAGCTCTCGAGGAGTCTGGCGACGTGTTCCGGGAGCCGAGCGATATAGGCGCACGTGTCCTGCTCGCTCCAGTAGGCGCGAATACCCTCGAACACTCCGGTGCCGTAATGGAGTCCCTGGGTTGCGACCGTCAGTCCGTACTCGGACATCGAGGTCCACGAACCGTTGACCCAGCAGACCGGGGTGGGCGACGCGGGGCCTGTGATCATTGTGGGGGCGCTAGCCTGCTCGGACGTCGTCATGACCGGGCACCGTCCCGCTGCGCGGCGATGGCGAGGGCTGCACGTCGCTCGAGGTCGTCAGCGACGCGCTTGTCGTGCACACGGGAAGCCTTCCAACTCACCATGGCTCCCGCCGTGGCGATCGTTCCGATCGTGCCGACCTCGACCGACGGCGTGGTGCCGAGGGCTTTCCCGATACGGGTCACGCAGGCCGCGACGTCGAAGGCATCGGCGGCGCGCTCGTCGAAGAATTCGAAGACGACACGGACGCGGTCCTGCCCGCTTTCCCCGTCGCGGTCGATGACGATCTGATAGCCGTAGCACCCGGCGACGCCCTCGAGTACCGCTTGCTCCAGCTCGTAGGCGGAAAACGCCGTGCTCCCGATCGTCGTAACATCCCGCACCCGCCCGAGGGGCGTCATAATCTCCGAGGGATAAGGAGCGTCTTTATTCGGAGGGCGCAGACGCACCATGTCACCGGTGCGATAACGCACGAGCGGTTTGCAGCCCTGGAAAAGATGGGTAACGACGAGTTCACCGACGCGCTCACCAGTTTCGTCGGCCGTAACCCGGCTTCCGGAGTCGGGGTCGATGATCTCGTAGTAGTTGTTCAGCGGGACCGTCCGGAGCTGACCGTCACCCCGCACGGCTGCCATGATGCTTGCCTCCTGGGAGGCGTACATGCAGTTATAGACCGTGGCCGACCAGATCGATCCGATGTTTGAAAGCAGTGCCGGCGTCACGAGCTCACCTACAACCATGATGAAGTCCACGTCGAAGTCAGAGCTCGGCGAGAAGCCACTCCTGGTTGCCTCCCTGGCGAGTGCCATCGCCACCCCCGGCGTGCAGACGAGCGCCGTCACTCCGATCTCCCTCATCACCTCGAGGGCGCGCTGATAACCGACCACTGGAGAGTGCGGCCACATCTTGACGACGCTGTGTCCCAGGTTGCGGAAGACTTCCCCGAACGCGTCCCCCGTCGAATGAAGCTCGGTTGGCCCCATGACCGCGATGACGTGCTTGCGCGGATGGCTACTCAGGACACTGGCGTAGTTCACGGTAAGCGCGGTGTTGCTAACCGTGCTGTCGATGTTGTCCCGCGGACAGGGGGTCGACTTCCCAGTCGTGCCGGTCGTCTCGTAGAAAATCCAGGCTGAGCTAACTGGCTTCGACAGCACGTCCATCCCGTGCTCGCGAAGGTCGTCCTTCGTAGTGAAGGGCAAGATCTCGAGCGAATCGAGATCTACCTCGTCCATCGGCAGTTCTTTCAGTGCTGCTGAAAGATGCTGTTGGTAGAACGGTGAGCCCGCCATGACGTGGGAAAGCGTCTCACGTACCTGAGTGGTTTGGTGCAGCGCGAGATTCGCCGCGCTCCACTCCGCACGTTCGAAAGCCAGATGCCGGGATATGGTTTCACGGGAAAAACGCTCAATTTCGGGGTCAAGGAGTTCGTACATCATCAAACCTCTCGACTATTATCGTCATCCAGGTCGATCACGGTCCAGGAAGCGAGGGCGCTCCAAGTGGCGACACCTTCGCGATGGTGGGGGTGATCTAAGTATCGGTCGACGGCGCTCATGTCCCTGAAGGTGCCGATGACAGCAAAATCGGCTGAAATTTGACGGCAACTAGTATCGAATCCCGTCCACCACGTAAGGATCTCGGGGATGTGCTCACGGTGTGATTCAGAGAACTCGGCGGCAGCCAGGACTCGGGGATCTTCCCGAGTGAGGTTGGCGTTGAGCGTAAACAGCACTATGTGATGGATTGTCATGTCACCAGCACCTCCCGCGAGGGCGTTCGTTCAGATGCCTATGACGCGCGCTGCGGCCCCGGAGCATCTCCGCGGCGAGAAAAGCAAGCTCCAGAGACTGCTGCGTATTCAACCGAGGATCACAGGCGGTCTCGTAACGCCCGGAGAGGTCGGTGTCGGAGATGTCCTGGGCACCGCCCAGGCACTCGGTGACGTCCTCGCCGGTGAGCTCGATGTGAATGCCTCCGGGGTGCGTACCGAGCCGGTGGTGCACCTCGAAAAAGCCCTGCACCTCGTCGACGACCCGGTCGAAGTGCCGCGTCTTGTACCCGGTACTGGACTCGTGCGTGTTGCCGTGCATCGGATCGCACTGCCAGACCACCTGGTGGCCGGAGGCGGTCACCTTCTCCACGATCGAGGGCAGCAGGTCCCGTACCTTGTCGTTACCCATCCGGCTGATCAGCGTCAAACGGCCGGGTTCGTTGTGCGGGTCGAGTTTCTCGACGTACTCCGCCGCCTGCTCCGGAGTCGTACCAGGTCCGATCTTCACTCCGATCGGGTTCGAGAGCATCTCGGCGAAGGCGATGTGCGCGCCGTCGAGCGCTCGGGTCCGCTCCCCGATCCAAAGGAAGTGCCCTCCGAGCGAGAACAGCCGCGGGTCCTCTCGGCCGGCTGGGTCCAGCCGCAGCATCGCTCGCTCGTAGTCCAGCACCAACGCTTCATGTGATGCGAAGATCTCCGTCGAGTGCAGGCTGTGGTCACTGACCCCGCAGGCCGACATGAACCGCAGTGCCCGCTCGATCTCCGCTGCGACCGACTCGTAGCGTTCCCCTGCCGGGGAGTGCAGCACGAAGTCCTTGTTCCAGTCGTGTACCTGGGTCAACGCGGCCATTCCTCCGCTGGTCAGAGCCCGCGAAAGGTTCATCGTCGCGCTCGCGTTGGCGTAGGCACGGATCAACCGGGACGGATCGTGAACCCGCGCCTCCTCCGTGTCGGTCAGCGAGTTCACCATGTCGCCGCGGTAACTGGGTAGCCCGAGCGCGTCGATAGGTTTCGAACGCGGCTTGGAGTACTGACCGGCCATGCGCCCGACCTTGACCACCGGCATGCTCGCGCCGTAGGTGAGTACCACGGCCATCTGCAGCAACGTGCGGATGTTGGCGCGCAGGTGCGGTTCAGTGTTGTCAGCGAAGGTCTCCGCACAATCCCCGCCCTGGAGCAGAAACGCCTCCCCGCGGGCGACCGCAGCGAGCTGAGAGCGCAGTCGGTCGATCTCGGCGGGAACGGTGATCGGCGGAACGTGCTCGAGGACGGTACGCACCTCGGCGGCTGTGCCCGCGTCCGGCCACGTCGGCTGCTGGGCCGCGGGTATGGACAGCGCGGAATCCAACCGCTCCCGCATTTCTGTGGGCAACGGAGGCAGACCGGGCAGGGAATCCACGGGAACATCAACGGAAAAGCGCACTGAACGAGTAGTACCAATGCCCCTCAGGACGGGCAATGTTTGAGAGCATTTTTCTCGATCACTGAGAAAGCAACCCCTTCGGTCGGTCCGGGTTTCAAGTGTTGCTTCTCTCTGCGGCACCGATGGTCAATGTGGTGTTCATCTCACATCTGCTTTCGATGAATCTGTTGTCGAGCGAGTTTTCGTGCTTACCACAGATCACGTGATGTTTTTCGGTTCGGCCGATTGCGACAGAATATTCCTCCGTTTCGAGCAGTTGATGCTCTTTTCGGGTGTGAGCGGAGACACGAACCAAAATTTTTTCCAGAGGATTTTTGTTCCAATTGATGTAGGGAGTTGGTGCGTTTGCGCCTCGGGAAACGAGGAACTTCAGAACGACTGGAGACACCGGCAGACTCCGTGGTCTGTCCTCGCCATCGGCCGTTCTGCACGACTGTCCGGACCCGACGCGCAGCGCTGAGGTTTCCAGTGGTAAGGCAGCGTCGAAGTCACGGACTGCGACGGCTCAGCGGAGACGTCCTCGACCGTCGGGCGCTTGCCCGCAGGCTGAACGGAGGAGTACACGATCGAAGAGCGCGGCGAGCTGGTTCGACTCCCGTAGAATCGGCAGTCGGTGTTGGTCTGAGGGGGGCGACTTTCGGGTTGCCACCCCTTTCTCGTATCTCGCCCACGGCCTGACCGAGACCAGTCGGGCTCAGCCCGGCTTCGATCAGCCCCTGGCCGCGGTCCGGGCCGGCGAAATCCTCGTCACTCGGAGTCAGTCTCGGCGAGGACGGCGTCGAGAGCCTGTTTCGCTCCGGATCACGTCGGCACGGACGTCAGGGAGCTCCATGCGGCGGTCATCCGGTGCCGTCGAGGGTCCAGACCCTCGGCAGGACGTCGGTCATCCTGCCGGTGGGCCTCGGTGGGGTGCCAGCACGTGCTGGAAGGTCTCATCCGCCTCGGAGAGCACCGCCGGTGTGAACAGGCCGGTCGTTCTCAGCGTGACCGTGGGGGTGTGGGTGGTGCTGATCGCGTCGGCCATTCGTTCGGCGGGAAACCGGATGTGTCTCGGCTGCGGTACGGAGCCGGTGTGGTGGTCAGAGTGGTCACCTCGCGGTGGTCGAGCACCGCCCGACCGGGGACACGCACCTGGGCTGCTCCTCGTTCTGACGGATGCCGCAGTCCCGGCCGACCGTGCTCAGGTACTGGGGACGGCCCGTGTGCGGTTGATCGCGCCGGCCGGGGCGATCTTTCCTGCGGTGATGTGGGGTCGGTGGGCGTGCGGCTGCCGGGCAAAACATGGGGGATCCCGCAGTTGTCGACGGGGTCGGTGAGGTAGAAAGCGTACTTGATCCCGAGGGGGTGGAGTGCTAACCGAGGTCGGTGGTCACGTCGTACATGTCCGGTGCCGGCCGGGCCGGCCGGCGGTGTGAATCGAGCGGGGCGCACCCATCGGGATCGAGGGCGGCGGGATCAGGTGCGTCGACAGCACGTGAACGGTTCGGACCGAGCACGTCGATGACTGTGCGCAGCACCGGTGGTTTGCTGATCAACCTCAGGAACGTGGTGGGGTCGAGTCCCACGCAGCCGCGGAAGCCGTCTTTGCCGTCGGTTCCCCCGGATCGCGGGATGCTCGAACTGGGCCTGCTGAAGTCCGACGGTGGATTCACCGGGGCCGAGTTCCTACTCACTGCTGGTGACCTCGACGAGCTCGGCGGCCTCGGCCTGCTCGGCAAGAGCGTGCTCGTCGAGCGCGCCGTAGTAGCGGGCGCCCCAGTGCGGGGTTGGCGGGAGCCCGGGCCGGTGGGTGCACGTGCTCAACGACGCCGATCGCGGCGCTGGGACCGGCAACGACGTCGCGCTTCGTCCGTCGAACGACGTTGTCGTCCGGGATGCTCGGCGTCAAGGGCGAATTCGGCACGTGGTGAACACCGGAGAGTCGGCGCGCCACGTGCTGACGCAGTCAATGTCGGCGAGGAGTTCCGTATCGGTGTGCTGGCAGGGGCCCGTGGCACAGCCAGCGGCAGCGGCTTCGCGCTGCGCCTCCTTTCCGTCTCGGTGCTCGATCGTGGCGACGAGGACCAAGCGATGCCGCCGGGTGGAGTACGAACGCAACTCCGTAGGCGCCAATCTGCGAGCCAATGGATCGATACAGAAAAGATCAGCTCTTTACCGGCCGGTGGTCTAGACGTTTCCCTCTTTATGCATTGAGAGCGCTCTCCTTCGGGTGCCCGGTGGGCCGGAGCGGTCCGCCCCTCCAGGAATGAGGAGTTCCATGTCCGCGCGAAACCGTGTGGCGATCGTGGTGGCGACAGCCCTGCCGCCGTCGTCGGCAGCTCCGGTAGCCGTGGCCGAGCAGCAGGGTTCCTTCGACGAGTTCTCCGGTTCGACGCCCTATAGACCGAAATGGACGGTCGAGGCCACCGGGGAGAACTTCGGGACGGTCAACTCCGAGCAGCAGGATTGGGTGGATTCTCAGGAGACGCGCTACATCGACCAGGACGCCGCTGGTTCCCGGAACGGAGTCCTGGCCATTCATCCGCGATACAGACCTGACTATCAGGCCCCGGACGGCGACACCTGCGGTTTCGTCTCCGGGCGGTCGCAGCGTCAGGGCAGGGCGGAGCTCACCCACGGCACCCACTCGGTTCGGCTCGAATTCCCCGAAGGCGCGAGCGCGCGAGGGAAGTCGGGCGATGCCGGCTACCTGGTCGACCGGGGTCGCGTCGACCCCTGAGGAACGTCGAACCCTGCTAAACCCCGCTTCCTCGAGGATCGTCTCATCCCGCTCGAACCCCGAGAGCGGCGAGATAAATCGTGTTTTCGCGGTTGTTCCGTTTTTCGCGAATGGGAACTCCCGAACACTGTGACCGATCACCTTCCTGTTTGGAGGAATTTTCGTGTCCACCTCTTCATCCGAGAATCAGGAATCCGGCGGAACCGCGTTCTCCCGCCGAAGCGCCCTCGGAGCGATGGCCGCCGCCGTGGCGACTCCGGCCGTGCTGGCCGGTTCGTCGCAGCGCTCCGCGCAGGCCGCCACGACGACGGCATCATCGGGGGCCGACGTCGACCTTGGGCCGAACGTGCTGGTTTTTGACCCCAGCACCCCCGACATCCAGGCGCGACTGGACCAGATCTTCGCCGAGCAGGAGTCGTCCCAGTTCGGCACGGGCCGCTACCAGCTGTTCTTCAAACCGGGCACGTACAACGGGCTCAACGCCCAGTTGGGCTTCTACACCACGATCGCGGGCCTGGGGCTGTCGCCCGATGACACGACGATCAACGGCGATGTCACCGTCGACGCCGGCTGGTTCAACGGCAACGCGACGCAGAACTTCTGGCGTTCCGCGGAGAATCTCGCGCTGCGGCCGGTGAGCGGAACGGATCGTTGGGCGGTCGCCCAGGCCGCACCGTTCCGGCGGATGCACGTCAAGGGCGGGCTCAATCTGGCACCGAGCGGGTACGGCTGGGCCAGCGGTGGCTACATCGCCGACAGCCGTATCGACGGCACGGTTTCTCCGTATTCGCAGCAGCAGTGGTACACCCGCGACAGTGCTGTGGGTGGTTGGAGCAACGGCGTGTGGAACATGGTCTTCTCCGGTGTCGCGGGCGCTCCGGCGCAGAGCTTCCCCGAACCGCCGTACACGACGCTGGCGACCACCCCGATCTCGCGGGAGAAGCCGTTCATGTACCTCGACGGCAGCGAGTTCCGGGTCTTCCTGCCCGCCCTGCGCACTGGTGCCAGCGGCACCACGTGGGAGGGCGGTGCGCCCGCGGGCGAGTCGCTGTCGCTGTCGCGGTTCCACATCGCCCGGCCCGGCGATACCGCGGCCACGATCAACGCCGCGCTCGATCAGGGCAAGCACCTGCTGGTCACGCCCGGCATCTACCACCTCGACCAGCCGATCCGGGTCAACCGGGCCAACACCGTGGTTCTCGGGCTCGGCTATGCCACCCTCATCCCGGACAACGGGGTCACGGCCCTGCGGGTCGCCGACGTGGACGGGGTGCGCATCGCCGGGCTCCTCGTCGACGCCGGAACCGTCAACTCGGAGACCCTGGTGGAGGTCGGTCCCGAAGGCTCCTCCGCCGACCACGCGGCCAACCCGATCTCGCTGCAGGACCTGTTCGTCCGCATCGGCGGGGCAGGGGCCGGTAAGGCCACCACCAGCGTGGTCGTCAACGCCCACGACACGCTCATCGACCACACCTGGCTCTGGCGCGCCGACCACGGCAGCGGCGTCGGCTGGGAAACCAACCGCGCCGACTACGGCCTGGTCGTCAACGGTGACAACGTGCTGGCCACCGGCCTGTTCGCCGAGCACTTCAACAAGTACGACGTGCAGTGGTACGGAGAGCGCGGCCGGACCGTGTTCTTCCAGAACGAGAAGGCCTACGACGCGCCCGACCAGGCAGCGATCAACCACGACGGGATCCGCGGCTACGCCGCCTACAAGGTCGGCGACTCCGTGACGACCCACGAGGGTTGGGGCATGGGCAGCTACTGCAACTACACTTCGGACCCGACCATCCGCCAGGGACGCGGCTTCACCGCACCGAACACCCCGGGCGTGGTCTTCCACGACCTGCTCGTCGTCTCACTCGGCGGCAAGGGGCAATACGACCACGTTATCAACGACACCGGAGCCGCCACCTCCGGATCGGACACCATACCCTCCACCGTCATCTCCTACCCCTGACGGGATAAGACCCCGCACGACACGGGCACCACGCCGAAACAATGTGCGAGCGTGCCGCGAGTCATCACCTCGCGGCACGCTCGCACGTTCGGAAGACCCCGCCCCAGCCGGACCCCGATGCCACCAGCCGCGCGTCGAAGTGTCCGAAGGGCATACCGACTGGACGGTATGCATCTCGGTGTTCGGCGTCTAAACTCGGGCGAGCTTCGTGCTGCAGCGAGTGCTGTCGCTACGAGAATCCGACTACGACAGGGAGTTGTCGATGGCAGTCGATCCCGCGGGGGACGATCTCGCACGCGTGCTGGCGGAAGTCCCGGACGGCCCCTTCGTGATGCTGAACCTGCTGCGGTTCGCCCCAAACGGCCGCTCCTCGTACGAGGAGTACTCGCGGCGGGCGGCCCCCCTGCTGCGACGTTACGGAGGTGAGGTCCTCTATACCGGCGATGGCACGACCCCCTTGGTTGCCGAGGAAGGGCAGGAGTGGGACGCGGTGCTGCTCGTCCGATATCCCAACCCGGAGGCGTTCAGCCGTATGGTCGCCGATCCCGAGTACCAGGAGATCACCGGTTTGCGTAGCCGCGGGCTCGCCGAGGCCGTGCTCCAGCCGACTCTCCCATGGGGAGCGCGTCGCGAATCCTGACGAGCCAGGCCGGAGAGTGAACGTTGGACCGACCGCCAGTGGACTCGTTAGTTCTCGGGCACCTCCTCGGCCAATTGCCGCAGCCAGGTGATCGTCGCGTCGCATACCCCGGGGTAGGCACACTCCGTTCCCACGCCTTCCGCAACACCCACCCTGTGCTCGCAGCTCCCTCGGGAACACCGGCCCGCCGCGAATCGTTGACATGACGAGACGTAATCGAGGCTGCTCATGAGCGAGGAACGGGCGGCGGGTTTGACCGCCTCGTGATCAGGGTAGAGCCAGGGCAACGTCCGAGGACCTTGAGTGGTCCGTGTACCGATTCGGCGAAGGAGAGGCCGACATGAGCATGATGGACAAGCTGAAGGGACTCGCGGGCAAGAGCCCGGACAAGGTCAAACAGGGGATCGACAAGGCGTCAACCTTCGCCGATCAGAAGACCGGCGGCAAGTACCACGACAAGATCAGCAAGGGGACCGAGCAGGTCCGGAACTTCGTCGACAAGCAGGGGGCGCAGTCCCAGGGCGGCCAAGAGGGTCGGCAAAACCCCGGGCAGCAGGGACCCGATCAGCGTGATGACCAGTCCCGAGGCGGCCAATCCGAAGGCGGCCAATCCCGGCAGTAACGGTTTTCGCGGAAGAGCCGGGGAGGATTGAACACCCCCTCTGCTCGGGCGGCAGGCTCAACCGGCTTCACGCCGGTCACACGCTCGTTTCCAACGCCGCGACCAGCGGCGGCACTCACAAGCGTTCGATTCCTTCCCGCGTTCTTCCTGCTGAGCCCGACTCGCCGGGTCGAGCCGCTGCGGCGGTATGCGCCGCAAGCTCGACCCGGCGACGATGCTGATGGACGGGCCGCTGGTGGTTTTTGCAAGAGCCGACGAGCGGTCTCGACCCGCGCAGCGGGCGCGCGATGCGGGAGAGCGTTCGCGAGCTCGTCGTCGACGGCATCGCCATTCTCCGCATCACGCGGCAGTTGGAGGAGGCCCGATCGGCTCGCCGACCGGATCGCGGTGCTTGACCGTAGGCGGATCGTCGTCCGGGGCACGCCCGCCGCAGCAGGCACGGACGTCGCGGGGTGCTTGTCCGCCGTCCAACTGCTGCTCGACCGGGCTGGCGCAGTGCGCCGCGACGTCACACTCGACGACCACTCGGTGTCGGAGCTTCGTCCGTGTCCGCCGCGCGATGGACCGCCTCGAGCGGGCGGCGGTACTCGACCCGCTCGGGGCCCTGACCGAGAAGTCGCTACGCTCTCCGACGGCGGGGACCGGTGCCGGACGATCGACACGATCCGCGCGAACGCCCACGGATCGTCGTGCTGTTTCTGACCTCCGACCACGGTGACCGGTACCGGTCCGTGGAGTGAAGCCACGCTGCGGTCGGCCCGCACTGCGTCCGGAAACAGCGTGTCGAGCACCTCCGGAGGCTCCGATGAGAGCGCCCCGGGGAAGTACATGACCTCGCCGTGATCGAGTACGGCCAGCCCTGTTCCCGGGCGGAAAAGCGCGGATCGACGCGTCCCAGGCTGGTTACCGCTCTCCCGAGGACCTGCCGCGGCTCCTCGTGCGCTTCGGGGCTGGAGCGGGCCCCGGAGCAGGCGAGGACGGTTTTCGCCGGTGAAGAGGGAATCACCCTCGTTGATGCTCCGGGCCCGGCGCCCGGCCACCCACCCGTGCTCGGGGAACCAGTCGCGTATATCACACCTCTCGTGGTGCGCGTTCTCGGGTCAATCCCCATGAAGGTGGTACTTCATCTGGAGCACCCGTGCGAGCCTGTTGATCATCCGTGCACCCCGGATGGCGGGCAGCGACGGAGACCGGATCGGGTATTGGAGAAGTATGAGCGTTGCAGTCTCGATGGACGGCCTGTTCACCACTGCGAGCCACGATCGCCTTCGTGACGAGGTGCGTCACTTCGCCGAGACCGAAGTGCGTCCGCAGATTCCTGACATGGAGCAGTCGCGGGCGGTCCAGTACAAGCTCTCCCGTCTGATCGCCGAACAGGGCTGGATCGGAGTGACGATCGGGCCCGAGCACGGTGGCATGGGTCTGGGGCACCTGGCGAAGTCCATCATCATCGAAGAGCTCTCGCGGGTCAGCGGAGCGATGGGCGCCATGGTGCAGGCTTCCCAGCTCGGGGTGGCGAAAATCCTGCATTTCGGGAACACGGACCAACAGCACCAGTGGCTTCCGGAGATCAGTGCGGGACGCTGCTTACCGACCATCGCCGTAACCGAGCCCGACTCCGGCGGCCACGTACTCGGCATGACGGCGACCGCACGCCGCGAGGGTGATGACTACGTGCTCAACGGGCACAAGGTCTTCGTGGGCAACAGCCACGTGGGCGACCTGCACGGTGTGGTGGCTCGCACCGGGGAGGGCTCCCGGGGATTGTCGGCGTTTCTGGTGGAACCGGACCGGCCCGGATTCTCCCTCGGGGAGCATCAGGCATCGATGGGGCTGCACGGGTTCAGCTACGGCGAACTCGTCTTCGACGAGTGTCGCATCCCGGCCGAGAACCGACTCGGCGAGGAAGGACAGGGCCTGGCGGTGGCCTACAGCTCCAGCGTCCTCTATGGGCGGCCCAACCTGACCGCTGTCGCGCTGGGAATCCACCGTGCCTTGGTGGAGGAGACCGTCGACTTCGCGGCGCGGCACTACCGCTACGGACAACCGTTGTCCCAGCTGCCGACGGTGCAGCAGAAACTGGGACAGATGCAGTCCCAACTGATGACGGCCCGGCTGGTTGCTTATCACGCCGCGCACTCGCTGGACAACGCCATGCCGTGTGACGCGGAATTGATCAACGCCAAACTCGTCAACGTGGAATACGCGCTCGACTCGGCACGGACCGCGATGGAGGTGCACGCCGCGTACGGGCTCGGCACCGACAGCCCGGTGGAACGTTACCTCCGCGACGCGCACCACATCTTCGCTCCCGCAGGCACCTCCGACATCCAACGGGTGCGGCTGGCCGAAACGGCCCTGGGGAACTCCCGCACCCCGTGGTCGGAGCGACTGGCCTCCCAGCTCGGTGTCTTTCCACGTTCGAGCTGACCTAGGCCGCGGTCAGGGTCCGTGTCCGCCGGTATGTACCTACCGCCGCGGACACGGACCCGCCACAAGGCGACGTGTCGACCGGCGCGTCCGGGAGCGGGACCCGCCACGCCCGCATGAGCGCTACGTGGTGTGCTCCTCGGTTGTCACCGGCGCTCGCGGCCGTGGATCAGCTCCATCACCTCGGTCGCGAAGCTTTTGATCGTGTCCAGTTCGCGGCGGCCCCATGACTGGGTCTCCGGTGCGACGGTGCAGACCGTGCCCAGTGTGAGGCCGGTGTGATCGATGAGCGGGGCTCCCATGTAGGACCGAATCCCGATCTGATCCACCACGGGATTGCTGGTGAACCGTGGGTAAGAGCAGACATCGCCGAGGACGAGTGGCAGTCCGCGGGCCACCACGTGCGGGCAGAACCCGTGGTCTTTCGGCATCACTCGTCCCGGCGACACAGCCGTTTGCGCCGCTTCCATCGCGGCGTCGGTTTGGGACTCGGCCCGGGTATACAGTCCGGTGAAGTACTGCCGTTGACCGCTGATGATGTTCACCATCGCGTAGGGGGCGCTGGCGGCGTCGGCGAGCCGGCGCGCGAGGGCATCGAACTGTGGGTCCGGTTCTTCCCGGATGCCGAGTTCTCGCAACCGTTCCATTCGGTGCTGAACGTGCGGATCCGGTGGGGTGCCTACGAGGCGCATATTGGTGTCGGACATCATGTTCTCCCTGGGGTTAACCGATGGGGTGCGGTGCTGACGTGGTCGATACGTGTTCGAGCAGCGTGATGAGTGTTCGTGTCGCGGCGTGGGAGTCGCGGGCGTCGCACATCACCAGCGGAACGCTCAGCGGCAGCGCGAGAGCGTTCCGCACTTCCTCGGAGGTGTAGTACATCGCGTTGTCGAATTCGTTGACGGCGACCAGGAAGTAGATCCCTCGTTGCTCGAAGAATTCGATCGCTCCGAAACAGTCCTGAAGTCGACGCGTGTCGGCGAGCACTATCGCACCGACGGTGCCGCGGGACAACTCGTCCCACATGAACCAGAAACGCTCCTGGCCCGGTGTGCCGAACAGATACAACGCGATGTTGTCGTCGGGGAAGGTGATGCGGCCGAAATCCAGGGCCACCGTGGTGGTGGACTTGCGTTCCACACCGACCAGACTGTCCGTGTCGACACTGGCCGTGGTGAGGTGTTCCTCGGTGTTCAACGGCTCGATCTCACTGGACGCGCCGACGAAGGTGGTCTTCCCAGCGCCGAATCCGCCCGCGACGAGAATTTTGAGCTGCCAGGGGAATACGTCAGAGTCGGCTTCTAAGCCCATGGAGTACCTTCTCGATCAAGTCCGGGGTGACTTCAGCGGTCGAGGTGGGGGTGTGAGTGGTTACCGCTCCGGTGCCGATGAGATCGGAAAGCAGAATTTTGACGACCACCGCGGGTTGCCGCAAGTTTCCTGCCACCTCGGCGACTGTGGTCGGGGAGCGGCACAGCCGCAACGTCTGGGAATGCTCGGGCCCCAGCATGTCGTGGGACACCTGCCCCGTACTGCACACCATGGACAGCAGGTCCAGTGGCGCACTCGGATGGGTGCGCCCGTTGGTGATCAGGTAGGGCCGTACTCCCTGCTCTCGTGCCGGGTGACCGTCGAATGCGTTCATACCGGCCGACTTTCTTCCGCCGAGGAGCCTCGTGACGGGGTGGCCAGACTGCTGGGCACTTTCTTGCCGAGCTGCTGCATCTCGTAGCTGAGAACTCCGGCGTTGACCGTGCTGTCGGCCAGGACGGCGAGGATGCTGCCTGCGCTGGCGGCCGTGATCGCCAGGATACTGCCGTCGCCGAGTTCGGCATTGGCTTGGCGCATCCCGTTTCCGCCCCCGAAGTATTTGCCCACTTCCTGGACCAGTGAGCACAGGGGACTGGCCAGGGAGGCCAGCCGGTCCGCGTCATTACGGTCCAGACCGTGGTAGAACCGCGGGATCGCATCGGTGGACAGTAAGAGGGCGCTTCGGGTGTGGGGAACCTGGTTGACCAGGTTCGCGAGTAGCCAGGTCAGATCCTGTGGCTGGGTCACGGTCGACTCCTTGAAAGCGTTTCAGGTGGATGTCGAGGGGTCTTGCCGATCTTCCGACGAAGTTGACTGATCGGTCTCGGACTGGCTGAAGGCACTCAACAACCCCGTGTTGTGGCCGGGGATCGGGGTGACTTCCTCCCGCCGTGTCCGCAACTCTTCCGGGAGGTTGTTCGTGCCGGGCCTGCGTTGCGGAAGCTGTGACGCGTCACCTCGACGACGATGAGTGTCCGCGGGTGAGCTAGTGGTCTCTGTCGATGGGGGAGCGGTCTGCGCCGGCTGCGAAGTCGGTGCCAGCTGTGATGTCGGTGCCGGTTCAGCAGTGAGCGGCGCCGATACGTGCCTTTCGGGCGAAGGTCCGGCAACCGGCTCTGCTACCTCGCCGCTCCATTGCATCCGGCTGGGAGAGTAAGCACGGGAAATCGGCGGTGGTGGCCCGCTGGCAGGCTGCGGCGTGGGCGTGGGGTCCTGGGCGACGTGCCCGGGCTGCGCGGGCTCCGGTGGCGAGATTGTGAGCAAGCTGTCCGGCAGCAGGACGACCGCCTCCATGCCTCCATAGATGCTGGTCTGCAGTCGGACCCTGATGTTGTAGCGCTGCGCGAGGACTCGAACCACCGACAGCCCGATCCGTCCGTCCGCGAGAAGCTCGTCGAGGGCGACTCGATCGGCGTTCTCGAGCAGGTGGTTGTATCGGTGGATCTCCTCGTTCGTCATACCGAGACCACGGTCTTGGATTTCAATGGCCACACCGGCCGTGACGGTTTCGGTCCGTACCACCACAGGAGTTTTGTCACTGGAGAATTGGGTGGCGTTTTCCAGTAGTTCGGCCAACAGGTGAATCACCTCAGCGGTGGCAGGACCTTTCAGCATTCCCTCCACCGCGGTCATCTTCACTCGGGAGTAGTGCTCGATCTCGGCCACAGCGGAGCGCAGCACTGTCTGGAGGCTCACATCTTCCTGTGTTTGCCGCTGCGGTGCTTTACCGCCGAGTATGGCCAGACTTTCCGCCTGTCGGCGAGACAGGTTGACGAGGTGGTCCACACGGAACAGACGCGCGAGAAGATCGGGGTCTTCCACCTGGTGTTCGGCTTCGTCGATTTCGGTGATCGCTCGGTCCGCCATGGCTTCCAGGCCCCGCGCCAACTTGGCGAACGCGGCTTGGAGCGCGTCGTTGCCGTACGACCGGGAGGAAAACCCATCGGCAGCGGGAGCCGTCTCAGCAGCGGCGGCAGTGTCAGTTCTGACCGCGTCGTGCTTTCGCCGTAGTTGTTCGAGACCGTTCCTGGTCCGTTTGACGGCGAACAAACCGATCAGCAGTGCCGACGCGATCGCCAAAGCACAAAGGGCGAGTGCCGTTCCCAACAACGAACGATCGATGGTCACGAGCACAGCCGTGACAACACCCAGCACGACGAGTAAAGGCACTACCGGCAACAGAGCGAGCCACAGGATGCGGTCCCGTGGATCCGTGGCAGCTTGATCCGACCAGCCCTCGGAACCATCGTTCTCGGGACGGTCAGTAGTAGGTAACAGTGCAGACATCAAGGTCCTCAACGCGGCGATGTACAACGGACGGGTGGCATGGCGTCAGACTTGAATCGACGAACGGGGCATCTCCAGCTCAGCCTGTTCCGCGTATCCACACACGGTGCCACCGGTCATGTCCGCCATTCCTCGCAGCTCCATTGGATGGATTACCCTGTGCGTGATCTTGCGAAAGCAGATCGTACCTCAGCCGGGTGGACGTACTCGGATCCTCCGCGAGGAGTAACCACGAACCCGTGACCAAACAGGACAGAGTGCACATCCCGGTTGAGGAGATCCCCCGATGTGGTGGCCTGAGAGCCCCCAACGCCTTCGGTGCGGGAGGTCGGCGTCGACCGATGAACGGCTGGATGCGCTGTTGGCGTAGGTAGGCACGGTACTCGTGCTCGTAGTTGCCCTCGCCTACGGAAGTTTCGGGTTCGAATCGGAGGGACCGCGTCGCCCGCGTCCTGGCGAGGCCGCCTCGATCAGCGGCAGAAGTCGGGCGATGTCGTCGCGGTTGCCCCTGGTGAGGATCGTCGCCAAGGGAACGTCCGCGCCATCGGTGATCAGGTGGTGTTTCGAGCCCGTTCTTCCTCGATCCCTCGGGATTTGCCCTGTCCGGATCCCCACTTTTTGGTGCGGACGTGGCGAGAATCCACAACCGCCCGCGACCAGTCGATGGGCCCGGCCGCTGTTGGTTCGGTGAGTTTGGCACGGAGGCTCGGATGCACCAACCCCACCCCAGGGGCGCCGAATTTTGCATACAGCGTGCATCCTCTTCGAGCCCCTGCCGCTTCGGGATACGTTGAGTGCGAGACGCATCGCCGACCGCGCCCATCCACCGGTTGCGGCATGCCCGCTCCGCGAGCATGCTGAGTTGGCCGCCGAGACAAGACTGGGGGTCTCCGGGACCGTGGCGGTACGGGGGTGGCTCGGCGACGACTTCCGGCCGCACCCGCCCGCGCGTCGGCAGACTCCGTGTTCGGTGGTTCCTCGTGAGACTCGAGACCGCCCCACCTTCCCGGACCCGCGTGCGAGACCGCCGCTCGTGGAGCCAGAAGTGGGTGTTCTCGAGTGGACCTCGGGTTGGGCAAGGCCATCGCCACGGCCGGTGGCGGACCGCGGAAGGAGGAGGCTATGCCGTACGCGAAACAGCTGCTGGAGACTCACCCCTGGGCGGGGCATGTGGATCGTGAGATCCTCAGTGCCTGTATCGAGGCATGCGTGGAGTGCGCCCAGGCCTGCACCACATGTGCCGACGCGTGCCTGTCCGAAGAGGGTCTACAGAATCTGCGCCGGTGCGTGCGCCTCGACCTCGACTGCGCGGATATCTGCGAGGTGACCGGCCGCGTCCTGTCCCGCCAGACCGCCTACGACGCGCCGACGTCGAAAGGCCAGCTGGAGGCGTGCCGCGAGTCCTGCGCCACCTGTGCCAAAGAATGCGAAAGCCATGCCGAGACGCACGAACACTGCCGACTGTGTGCCGAGGCCTGCCGCCGTTGCGAGCGGGCCTGCGAACAACTGCTGCAGGCGATGAAGTAAGCCGTCCCGGTGGCGGACCGGGGCCGAATCCCGGTCCGCCGCTACCGATCCACCGCCTGACAGGAGCTCGTCCATCCCGACGAACATCCGTCTGCCCTTGGCAACGGATTCGGTGCGACCAGTTATCACCGGGACAGACGTTTCGGACGTAAGCCGAGTCGCGCGAGGCCCTTCGAACTGAGGAACCCTGCGAGCTGGCGAACCCTGTGACCTGACGAACTCGCCGCGCGGTCATCGTCGGACTCCGGTATCAACCGCCTGCCGGGACGCCGGGGATTCGGCGGACGAGCGCCTGCAGACGACCGTCCACGACGCGAGTGTGGAAGGTGGGTTGCGGTGCCGTGGCCGGGCCGTGCACGACCTCACCGCTGGCCACCCGGAACACGCTGCCGTGCCACGGGCACTCCACGCACGGAGACCCGTCGGGCCACGACAGCGAACCCTGGTTGAGGGGGCCGGAGGCATGGGAGCAGCGGTCGGCGAGTACATACAGTTCACCGCGGTCGCGCAGCACGAACACCGGAACCTCGCCGGCCATACGCCGGGTCGGCGAGCCTTCGGGCAGGTCGGCGACCTCGCCGAGGTCTGTCCACTCGTCCGGGGCGATGTGCGGGACCGCATCGGCGTGATTGACACTGGTGGCCTGGTGGAACGACAGGTGCCCGCCGAGCATGCCGCTGGCCACGGTGAAGCCCAGTCCGCTCCAACCTGCCGCGATACCCGCGACTTCGCGTCCGCTCGCCCGCCAGCGCAGCGACAGCAGGTAGCTGGTCAGGGCGGCGGTGCTGGTGAGCGCGTGCACCAAACCGGTGCGTTGTTGTTCCTCGTGGCCCTGGGCGAAATCCGCTGCCCCGGCCACGGCCGCGGGCACACTGGCCAGCAGACCGAGCTTGATCAAAAGCCGGGTTACGCGCCGCTCGCCGACGCCTCGCCCGGGCAGCGCGTCGACGACACCGGCACACGCGAAAGCTCCCATCGGGGCTTGCACCACGGCCGGGTGCAACGGGTGACCGAGCCACACGCCGTGCAACGCGTCCTTCAGCCGCCGTCCCCGGAGGGTCCGCGAGACAGCGTCACGCAGCATTCCGGCCGGTTTGTCCAGCCACGTCCATTCGGCGATCCGGTCTTTGGCTGAGAGCGAGCGCATGCCCGCGGGATTACCCGTCCCAAGAGCGACCAAACTCGACGGTCGCTCCGGAGCGCAACGAGAGCTCATGCAGCAGTGTCGCCAGGCCACCGGGTGCGCGTCCCCGCGTGCGACCGCTGGTCAGCACCGGACACTCGTTGGGTTGCCGCGTGAGCCGGCCTGCCCGCAACAACCGCGCCCACAATCCGTGGTCCTCGCCGGTGTGCAGGGGCGGGAACCCCTCGGCCTCGACGAACGCGTCGGCGCGTACCCCGAGGTTGGCGCCGTAGACGTGGCGGTGGTGATCGGCCGTGATCTTTTCCGCGACCAGCGCCTCGTAGGTCGGCCGTGCTCGCACGACCGGGCCGCTCCACCAGCGGACGACCGCCCGGCCTGCCACCGCGTGCACCCCACGCCGGGCGTAGTGGAGGTGCTGGACCGCCCATCGAGTTGGGACGACGGTGTCGGCGTCGGTGTGCAGGATCCAGGTGCGCTCCGGCACCGGTGGTCGCAGGCACTGCAGGGCGTGCGCGGTACCTCGGTTGCGCAGCTCGCCGAGCCCGCAGGGCACCGAGTTGGTCAGTACCTCGAAGCGGTCGAAACGGTCCGCGAAGGACAGCGCCAGCCGTGCGGTGGCGTCGCCGCATCGGTCAGCCACCACACACACGCAGGTGCGCACGAGACCGACCTCCGTCCTGAGACGCCGCAGTGCCGCCGCGAGGCTGTGCAGGCATTCTGGTAGCAGCGCCTGCTCGTTGTGGGCGGGAACCACGATGGTGACCGCGTCGATGCGCCCGCTCACGCTCGCCTCAGCACGTCGACGAGGAAGTCCGATTCGATGTGACTAACGAGCACGTCGAGGTCGGGGTGTTCCCGCAGCCGCCGATGAGCGCTGTCGCCGTCGGACGGCGCGTCGGGAGCCTGGGGCCGCCAGTGCACCGCCAGGAGCTCTCCGGCGGGGCGCAGTGCTCGCACCGAGGCAGCGAGCACGGAGGCGGCGTCGTCCTCGGCGAGGTAGTAGAGGATCTCACTGAGCACGACGAGTTCCGCCGAGTTGGATTCGGACGGGAACTGTTGGGGCAGCCGGCTGCGGCGTACCTCGACGTGTTCCTGGTCCGCGACCCGACGGCGGGCGCGTGCGGTCGCGGTTTTCGACGCGTCGGAGGCGGCGAGACGACCGCAGCGCCGGGCGAGCGCGGCGGTGAGTTCGCCCGTCCCGCAGGCCGGTTCGATCGCCGAGGCGTAGTGCGGTCTGGGTAAGCACGACAGCGCCACGGCGCGTTTGCGCCGCTCGTACCAGGAGGTCGCCGTGCGCCACGGGTCCGGGTCGTTCTGGTAGAGCTGTTCGAAGCGAGTGGGCGGCGTGCTCACGGATGCTCCCGGAACAGCACCTCGACGCCGCGTCCGAAGTGGGCCAGCACCTCCGGCGGAAGCACGGCGCCGCCGATGCCGGGAGGGGGGACGAGCTGGGAGACGAACTCCGCCAGCGCGGCGTTCTTGCGGTCCTGCCGTGCCGGTGAGAGCCGGTGCAGCACGGCACGTCGCCACGGGATCACCTCCTCGTCCGGGTGCATCCAGTGCCACATCCAGATCGGGTACGACCACATTCGGCTCCGCGGTGGGCGCGTCCTCGCCGTGGCACGTCCCACCGCCTGGTGGTCCGGATGCGGGTCCCGCGGCCACGGCGCGACGGTCGCCGTGGCGCCGGTGAGCAACGCTCGGAGCCGGTCACTCAGCGCTTCTTCGTGCGAGATCAGTGCGGAATCCGGCAGGCCGAGCCAGGTCACCGGCACGGTGGCCAGCCCGTGCACGCGCAGCGCCGCGTGCAGTTCGCGTCGCCGGGTGCGTGCCAGCTCAGCGCGGTCGGCCCCGTGCAGCTCCGGGTAAGCGGCCTCGCCGTCGGTGGCCACGACGATCCGGAGCTCGCCGGGCAGCCTCCGCAGTTCCTG
The DNA here is from genome assembly GCF_051225635.1 of Actinopolyspora sabaoui. Lineage (NCBI taxonomy): Bacteria > Bacillati > Actinomycetota > Actinomycetes > Actinopolysporales > Actinopolysporaceae > Actinopolyspora > Actinopolyspora sabaoui. The sequence continues at coordinate 126,032 of NZ_JBMIHH010000008.1, forward strand.
GAGCACTCCGCCCAGAGCGAGGCACTCGTCGTCGGGGTGCGCGGCCACCACGACAATCCGGCCGCCCAGTTCCGGTATTCCGGGCGGCAGGCCGGCTACGGTGCGCATCCACTCGGATTCCGAAGTCCTCGGGTGCGGTTCGTAGGTACTCACCTCGCACGCTCACCCGCCAGCAGGATGCTTCTACCGAGATCGGCCAGTTCGCGCTCGGCGTGGTGCTGTCGCACGTAGACCTCCAGATCGGCCAACCCGCGGGTGAACGCGGCATCGCGGCTCAACGGTCCGGGCCCGGTCACTCGGGGCGCCCGCGCCAGCACCTCGCACGCGGCGCGTTCCGCCGCCGAGCGGCATGTTCCGGCGGTGACCGCCCGGTCCGCCCCGGTTCCGGAAGTGTCCACGGCCTCGGCCGCTGTCGCCAGCGTGCTGTCCGCCGCCTCCACCGCCACGTGCATCGCCGCCAGATGTGCGAGCTGGTGCTCGTCGGGAGCGCGTGCGGCGAGGTGCTCCGCGACCCGGTCCACGACACCCGCCGTGCCACCGAGCCACACCGCCGCCACCCCCATCGCACCGAGCCGGAACCCCGGCCGCCCGGTGTAGAAGCCGGGCGGGCCGACGCGGTCCTCCTCCCGCACGGGAACTTCGTGCAGCTCCACGTCCCAAGAGCGTGAGGCGGCCATCCCGGCCGCGTGCCAGGTGTCCGGCAGCGGCCGAATCCGCGCATCCGGCAGTGCGATCTTGATGATGACGTCGTCCGCCGCCCCGGCGGAGCCGTCCGGCCGAGCCACGACCAGCGCCTTGTCCAGCTGCCCCGCTCCGGAGCAGAACGGGATCGTGCCGGTGAGCACCGGACCACCATCCGCCCTGTGGGTCAGAACGGCGCCCTTGCCGGAGGCGCGAGACGCCCACACCCCGTACAAGGCTCCCGGCTCCGGCTTGCCACCGGACTCGTGCAGGATCGCCACGGCGTCGGTGTGGCCCTCCACCAGACGCCCCAGCGCCAGGTCGGCCCGCCCGTAGCGGCACAACGCGGACCAGCGGCGAGCCGTGTCGCCGCCGCCGGGCAGCGGAACCTCCAGTTCTCCGGCGTCCAGCGCCCCACGCAGCACCGCGAAGACGTCGCCAAACCCGCTCGAGGTTCCCCCGGACGTGGTCGGTCGCGCGATCCGCAACACTGAGCACCCCCCCGCGTGGGTCGATGTCGTTGCCGCTTTACATCCCCCGTGCGGCGAAAACGTAAACGCCCGTCTGCTGTGCTGAGCGGCCGCCGCGAAAGAGAACCGCTCGCACAGCCGGGCCGTTCCGGCGGTGTTGTGGGGGAGGGGGCAGTGACGGTGCCACGCAGCATCCGTCCGTAGTGCTCGTCGAATCTCACGGGGAACGACGGCTCGCGGAGACCACCGACTCTCGGAGCCGGAAACGAGGATTGTTCCGAACGGTTTCGTTCCTCCGGATGAGTGGGGATGGCCGGATGAGTGGGGACGGGGAGTGTGCTGGTGTGTCGTTTCTCCGGTTTCCGGGTACCGCACCGAACAGGAAGTGCTTTTCCGGGCGGGAACGGCTCGGTGTTTCGTACGGAGGGTCGATTCGGGACACGGAGGATGCGATGAGCGGGGATGCCGAGGTTATGTCGCGGCGAGAGCGTCGTTACGCAGCGGAGGTGCCCGATGCGGGGCGGGCCGTGGAACACCGCGTGACGTTCGGCGGGGAGACGTCGGACGAGCTGACTCCTCCGGTTCCCGAAGCGCGCGACACGGTTACCGAAAACCGTGCTGGGAAAGCAGCCCTGCGGTGGGCTGCCGCACGATACCGATCTCGGGGAGCTCCGGAGCCGGGCCGCGGGCTCCGTCCCGGAATCGCGCGTCCGGCTCGGGGGGTGACGGCATGACGAATATCGGGTACACCCTGCTGACCGAGCAGTCCGGACCGCGTTCGCTCGTCGAGCACGCGGCCTCCGCCGAACGTACCGGCTTCGACTTCGCGGTGATGAGCGACCACTACTTTCCCTGGTTGCACCCGCAGGGTCACGCACCGTACGCGTGGAGCGTGCTGGGCGCGGTGGCCCAAGTGACCAGTGACATCGAGTTGATGACCTATGTGACGGCTCCGATCATGCGTTATCACCCGGCGGTGGTGGCGCAGAAGGCGGCGACGCTCGGTCTGCTTTCCCGGGACCGTTTTCTGCTGGGGCTCGGGGCGGGCGAGAATCTCAACGAGCACGTCATCGGCCGCGGCTGGCCACCGGTGAACGTGCGGCACGAGATGCTCTCCGAGGCCGTCGAGATCATTTCCGCGCTGTTCGAGGGCGGCCACGTCGACTATGTCGGAAGCCACTACCGGGTGGATTCGGCGAAGCTCTGGGACCTGCCCGACCGGAGAGTGCCCATCGGGACGGCCGTTTCGGGGCCGCAATCGATCCGACAGTTCGCCGCCACCTCCGATGCCATGATCGCCGTCACGCCTGAGTCGAGGCTGTGCCAGGACTGGGACCGTGCCTCGAACACCACCGGCGACCGCAAGATCGGGCAGTTGCCGATCTGCTGGGACCCGGACCGAGATGCGGCGGTGAAACGCGCGCACGAGCAGTTCAGCTGGTTCGCAGGCGGTTGGAAGGTCAACTCCGAGCTGCCCGTGCCGGACTCTTTCGCCGCGGCGACCAGCTACGTCCGTCCCGAGGACGTGGCCTCGGCGATCCCGTGCGGCCCGGAGTCCGGTCCGATCGTGGATGCGGTCTCGTCCTTTCAGCAGGCGGGCTTCACCGATGTGGCGCTGGTGCAGATCGGGGTGGACAGCGATCCGGCGGGTTTTTTCGCCTTCGTGAGGGAAGAGCTGCTCCCGGCACTGCGACCCGCGGAGCGTTGATGGCCTCCCGGAGCGAAACAGCGGATTCAGCCGAAAGACAGCCGGAGCAGCGAGCGGAGTCGTTTACCCGTCCGTGGCACTCCCGAGGTGGCTTCAACCTCTTGCCGCCGTGGTTTCGCGGTTCCGACAGCGGGAAATGCCTGTTCGCGACACGGTCCAACAGTGCCGGGAGGTAGCGGTGGAGCAGTCGGAGAGTGTTCCCGCACAAGAGCAGCAACCACCGGGCCGCACGGATGCGATGGGTCCGCCACCTCGAGACGAGATGCGACATTACCGGGGTAATGGGCTGCTCGAAGGTAAGCGCACCCTGATCGTGGGCGGTGATTCGGGGATCGGCCGTGCGGTGTCGGTGGCATTCGCCAAGGAAGGCGCCGATGTCGCGATCGCTTACCTGGCCGATCTCGAGGACGACGACGCCGAGCACACGGCGGGTCTGGTGCGTGAGCAACAGCGCAGGTGTGTTCTGTACAAGGGCGATATCGCCGAGGAAGCTTACTGCGCGGGGTTGCCGGGGCGAACCGTGGATGATCTCGGTGGGTTGGACGTGCTGGTCAACCATGCCGGTGTCCAGTCGTATCGGGAGGACTTCACCACCATCGACACCGCACAGTTCGACCGCACTTTCAAGGTCAACGTCTACGCTCCTTTCTGGCTGATCCGTGCGGCGCTCGCCCACCTCCCGAATGGTGGGGCCGTGATCAACACGGGCTCGGTCAACGGACTGCGCGGCAACAAGGCTCTTATGGACTATTCGGCGAGCAAGGCTGCCGTGCACATTCTGACCAAATCGTTGGCCCAGTCGTTGACCAGCAGCGGAATCCGAGTGAACTGTGTGGCGCCGGGGCCGGTGTGGACGCCTTTGATCCCCGCGACGATCCCCGCCGAGAAGGTCGAGGGATTCGGTGAACAGACACCGATGGGGCGAAAAGCCGACCCCGACGAGATCGCGCCGTCCTACGTGTTCTTCGCCTCCGACCGGCTCTCCAGCTATTACACGGGTGAAGTGCTCGCGCCTGTCGGCGGGGAGACCCATCCCGGATGAGCCGCACCGCCATCGCCTCGGGTGCCGATCGCAGTCGGTTCCAGCGTGAGCGGGACGGGAAGTGTTCGGCGGGTGTGGTGCGCGGGTGACAAAGGGGATCGGACATCGGACCGAGTCCTGTCAACTGGTGGCACAACAGGGGGCAGTGTCGCGCTGCCCACCGCCCTTATCGGCGGAAACCGTGACACCAACCCGTGCGCTTCTTGCTCGTCGAACGAACCCGTTCAGCAGGTGCACCGCTGCCGCCGGTGGCCATACACATGCCGACCCTGCCGGAGAACTTCGCGTAACCCACCGCCTCGAAGGCTGCCAACTCCTCGTGCCGAGACTGAAGAAACCGGGGATCATTCGGGCGGCTGTGCGAATCGAGCCGCCGCCCGTGTCGGACGAAAAAACACGAGCCGTTTCCGAAAATGCGTACCCCCGGAAGCCGGGAGACACTGAATGGAACTGGGGGCCAAGGGAAATGGGGGCCAAGGGCCGGTAGACCGAGAAGACTACGGCGAAACAGCCACCGACGAACGAGAGTCCCGCCTCGCGTCGCTCTGATCGGCTGCGGAGCCCCTCACCGGACGTCCTCGGTCACTCCTGCGCGACGTCCCCTCTGGGGCTGTTCCACGGAAGAGAGGTTCGATGTTTCGCCATACCCAGCGGATGCAGTTCGAGGCCAAACCCGAACAACCCGACGCGCTGTACGCCAAGAAGCTCCAGGAACTCATCGGTGGAGCCTGGGGCGAGATGACGGTGACCATGCAGTATCTGTTTCAGGGCTGGAACTGCCGAGCACCGGGCAAGTACAAGGACATGATCCTCGACATCGGCACCGAGGAGATGGGCCATGTCGAGATGCTGGCCACGATGGTCGCACGGCTGTTGGAAGGCGCCCCGGCCGAGACTACCGCCGGCATGGTCGACCAGGATCCGGTGCTGGCCGCGGTCGTGGGCGGCATGGACCCCGAACACGCCATCGTCGGCGGCGGGGGGCCGCTGCCTGCCGACAGCGCAGGCACACCGTGGAACGGCAAGTACATCGTCTCCAGCGGCAATTTGCTGGCCGATTTCCGGGTCAACGTGGCCGCCGAGTCCCAGGGCAGGCTACAGACCGCGCGGCTGTACAACATGACCGATGATCCCGGCGTCAAAGAGATGCTGAAGTTCAACCTGGCCCGCGACACCATGCACCAGCTGCAGTGGCTGGCCGCCATCGAACAGCTCCAGGAAGACGGGCTGGCAGGCACCATCGCCCCCGGCGCTCTGCTGGACGAGGAAAATCAACAGCACAGCCAGACCCTGTGGGGCCTCTCGGACGGCACCACTGCCGACCAGGGCAAGTGGGCCTCCGGCACGGCCCCCGACAACCAGCACCAGTTCCAGTATCTCGATCAGCCCGAACCCCTCGGTGACGTGAGCTCAGCACCACCCCCGGACCCCCAGCTGTACGCCACCAACACCGAAGACCGGGGCATCGCGGGCAAAGCCAAGGACAAGATCAAAGACACCTTCCAGCAGTAGTGCCCCACGCCCTACCCGGAGTTACTTCACTTCGGGCGGGTTCCCCGTGCTACGTCGCGGCGAGGAAGGCCGGTGCGGCCACCGTGGGGCCCTCGTCGCTGCTCCACTGCTTCTGCCGCGGCAGCGTACGGATGTGGTGGCCCGCTCCGGTACCCGAACGCTGTTCGTCCCGCGCCACTGCAGACACCTCGTCGGCGCGCGGCTTGCGTACGTGCCTCGGCCCACGTTCGGAGAGGACCGGCTGCTCGGCGAGCCCCGTTCACGAGGTTCGCCGCCGAGCGTCGGAAAGGCGTTCCCACCGTCGAGGTGGGATGGAATGGTGGTTCCGTGCTGACTGCCGTGCCATTTCCGGACGGCTCCCAGGAGCGACGAATCCGTCAGGTGCCGGGGCGGAAGTGGTAGGTCTCGCCGTGGTGGAGATAGTGGAACTTCGCTGAGGTGGCGGAGCGGGCCGCGGCCCGCTTGATGTCGTCCAAGCCGGACTGGAATACCGAGTAGTCGTTGTAGTGGATGGGCACGGCGGTGCGCGGCTCGACGATCTCCACGGCTCGCACGGCTTGGCTTCCGGTCATGGTGACTACGGTGCCCAGCAGGGTGGTCCCGCCGGCGTGCACCAGCGCCAGATCGATACCCGGGTAGCGCTGGGGGATGTCGTGCAGCCGATCGTGCAGGAGGGTGTCGCCGCTGATGTAGAGACGAAAGGCCCGGTGCGAGCCCCTACTGAAGTCCATCATGCTTCCCATGGTCGGCGGCAGCATCCCCGCCACCGGGTCAGGGGCATGTTTGGCGGGCATCGAGGTAACGCGGACCTCGTTGTCGCCTTTGGTCACGGTTCGGCTCTGCCAAGTATCCAACGCGTGCCCTTGGGTGAAGCCCTGTTCGGAGAGGAGCCCTACAGCGTGTTCGGTGGTGATGATGGGAACGGTCTTGTCCAACTGTTCGGCGGCGACCTCGTCGAAGTGGTCCCCGTGGTGGTGTGAGAGCACCACGAAGTCCAGCGGCGGCAGATCGGCGACCTGACAGGCGGGTTCGATTTCGCGGCGAGCGTACATGCCGTGGCCAAGGTGCACGTGATCACCGGAGTGCAGAAACGTGGGGTCGGTCAGAATCGTGAATCCGCCGTACCGGATCAACGTGGTCGCGTTCCCGATGAAATACACGCTGCCCTCAGCTAAATCTCCCGGGGCGGCTGTGGAAGGCCTCGACGATGCGTGCATCACCCAGCCCCCTGACTTACGGTTTCACGGTCCGTGCCCGCAGAGCTACCCGTGCTGTACTGCCCGTCAAACGCTACGGGCCGCAGCGACCGGATCGCCTCCACGCGAGACAGCGGAGCAAATGGACCCTTCCGGTTCGACATCCGAAATCCTGGGTATTCGTGCAGCTATGACACCACACCACACGTCGCGCTCATCGCGCTCTCGCCGGGGCTGGCCCGGCGTCCTCGGTCTCGGTGTTGCCAGCGGAGTGGCGGCTGCGCTCAGCGTGCTGGCGGGGCGCAAAGCGGTGGCGACCCTCAAGGTTGGGCAGGGCCATCCTCCCCTGCATCGAGCACTCGACCTGGGAGCCGGCCTCATGCAGCCGAAATACCCGTTGGAAGCCATGAGCACTTACCTCAATGGTTTCCACATGTACGCCGACGAGATGGGTCGGCAGGTCGAGGCCACGCATTTCTGCATCCACCTGCGTCATGACCTGCATCAATGCGTGATTTTCGACCGCAACGCGCCGGATGCCCGTTTGATCGGGATCGAATACATCATCAGTGAGGAGCGTTTCCGCGACCTTCCGGACGAGGAGAAACGGTTGTGGCACAGCCACCACTACGAGGTCAAGTCGGGCCTCCTGACCGCCCCGGGTATACCCGAGATCGCCGAACACGCCTACTTCAACGACCTCGTGAGTACCTATGGCAAGACCTTCCACACGTGGCAGTACGACCGCGACGACTTCCCGTACGGCCTCCCGCAACTGATGATGGGCTTCACCGACGATGGGCAGGCCCACGAGGTACTGATCCACGGCCGAGACCGCGCGCTCGGCCTCTCGACCCCGCACATGCGACAGAATCGGGCTGACATTCCGACACCGACGATCGTGCCGGGGGCCAACCCCTGGGAAAGTGGTCGGACCGTGCAGACAAGCCTGGAGGAGAAAGACTTCAAGCGATAGTCCCCGACCTCATCGAGCTGCTCGCCCCCGGCCGTCTACCGCATATTCAGCCGTCTACCGCACACTCAGCCGCGCTCCGGATGAGCAGTCACGCTGACCAGCGAGTATCTCCCGAGCGTTCTTACCGTTCCGCACTCGTTCCGAGTGCCGTGCCGCCCGAGTGAGTTATCGCCACTGGCTACGGCGGTGTGGGTGAAAGATCGTCCTCGTTGCCTCCCGTGGCTTCCGCGACGTTTAATCGTCCGCAGGCGGGGTATCGCTGTGGTCAGATCGACTGTGGAGGGCGGTCACCGCACTCGCCGAGATTTCATCGGCGTGATCCGGACCCCCGGCGGAACCGTTCCATCGTTTCAGGGAGCCGACCGGAGGGTCACGCGGTGTGCGATCGGATCCTGTGCTGTCCGCCGAAGTGGAGGGTCGATGACGGTTTCGGCGCGAGCAGGTCCGTGCGGCACGCTCTCCCCGGTGCAGCGGTCCGCGTGGCCGGGGTGGCGAGTGAGGCCGCTGTGAGCGGCTCGCACCCCGCTCGTTACCTCCCTGCTGGAGCTGTTGTGAAACCTGGCCCGAACTCCGCTGTTCTCCGCTTCGAGCCACCGGGGGACGGCACTGTTTCTCGTGCCCTATCCCGTGGACGGCCCTCGCAACCGCACTCAACGGAACCATCCGGGTGCCCAACGCGCCAGCGGCCCGGGACTCAACTCCACAGTAACGAGCGGATGGCGTTGGACACGGATGTGGCGGAGGGAGCGGTGGAGGGACGCTCCGGAGGTACTGAGCGCTCCTGGTCCCGGACTCTCCCCGAAGCAGGAAACAGCAGAGGAGCGAAACATGAGCACACAGTCGTGGCGCGAAACGGCGGACTCGCTGGCGTACATGTCGCGGGATCTGCTGGCTCAGCAGAGTGTCGAGCACACCCTGGAACGCCTCGTCCAGCATGCCCGGGACCTGGTGGACGGTTGTGAGCACGCCGGCATCCTGCTGGTGCACCGCCACCAACGGGTGGAAACCCCGGCCGCGACCAGTGACCTGGTCGTGGAGTCGGACCGGTTGCAGGGAGAGCTCGGCGAAGGCCCGTGTTTCGACGCCGTCTTCCACAACCAGTCGGTATATCGTCTGGTTGACCTGAACCAACGGGTGACGAGCTGGCCGCGTTATGCGCCCGAAGCTCGAAAACTGGGTATCGCCAGCATGATGGGACTTCAGCTCTACACCGCTGCGGAGACCTATGCCGCGCTGGATCTCTACTCCTCGCAGCCGCAGGCGTTCACCGAGCACGCCGAGCACGTGGGGTGGTTGCTGAGCTCGCACGCCGCAGTCGCGGTCGCCGCGACCCGCCCACATGGTCAGCGACACCCGGCGTTGCAGGAACAACCGGACACCGCGGAGTCGTAGTCCCTCTCTGGCGTCGGGATCGCCGACAGGAACATGCGGTGCTCGGCGGATTCTGGGCCTGTGCTCAGTACGCCCTCATCCCGGGCGTTGAATCCGGAGTCCACGAATCCTCCTCGGCTGAGGAAGTAACGGGATACCTGCCACCAATGTAGTGGCGGAAGCCGGGAATATGGAAAAATCCGGTGAACGTGTTCGAGCGACGCGCGAGAGTGCGGTAATGCCGGAAGCGTACGAAGATTTCGGCGAGTACGCCACGAGTGACTGCCGAATTCGTGATTCCGAATTAGCGGTGGTCGAACGTGCGATGCGACCGGGAGGGCACCAGTGGCCAGATGGCGTGGCTACCCGGCGAGGTCGGCGGTAGTTCCTACCCGGACGCCTCGACCACGTGCGAACTATCGCGGTCCCCGTCGAAGGGATGACGGCCTTGCCGGAGGCGGGAACAGGCTTGGAGGTTCGCGACGATCTTCTACCGCTGCGCCGAGTGGGGCCCGCTACCGGAACGCCCTCCTGGCCGAAGCACGACGCCGAGTTCGCAACGCGGTCGTGCTCATCCAAGTCGCGTTCTCCTGTGCCCTCATGGGCGAGCACCTGCTCAGCCCGTCGACTCCTGATGTTTCCGGCGCTCCGAAGCTCGCCCGGCGCGTGGTTCGGAACAGCCTCGCGGAGTCGTAATACACCGAGGAGTGGCGATGGGGCGGACTGGTGGTTTCGGAGCTGTCCGAGGTCGTTCACGTGGTCGGTGCTTCTCTTTGCTCACCCTGTCCAACACCAGGGATGCACGCTGCTCGGTGAGCCCTCACCCTGGAACTCGAGGAGCACGAGCATCACGTCCGGCGGAACCGCCTGTGGCGTGGTGGTGCATTCTTGGGAAGAAGGAACCGATGACCTCGTCCACGCCTGACGAGCCGAACCGCGGTCGTGAGCCGGATTCGACTCCCGGTCCCGATCCGGACTCCACACCCGCCCTCGACTCCGGTGGTGGGGTGCCTCCGGGTGACACACCTCCGGCGGAGGGAGGGCTTTCGGGTTTGTCGCACCAGGAAAAGGGCCCGACCCGTTGGACGCCTGTGGTGACTCTCGTCGCCGTCGCCCTCGTGGTGTTGGCGGTCGCGGGTTTCGTGGCCGGGCATCTGCTGGGGCTGTTCTGAGCACGTCCGGCCGATTCCGCGGCCCGACCGGCGACCACACCGACGAGGACCGTGGTCACTCACTGTGGCCAGATGCCTGGCCGACGACTTGGTGGGATAGATCGAACCGCGCACGTGAGCGGGCGCGGCACTTACCGTGGCGAGCACTCGAAGGATTGCCTGCTCCACCGGACAGGGGAGCAGTAGGACTGTGTGGCCTGGGTGGCGGCACGGGCTGCGAGCTCGGGAGAAGGATGTCTTGCACGCTGCTCGAACGGCCGTTGCCGCTGTCGCTGCGCGTTGTTGGCAGGACACTCGGTAATGAAACGTCACAATAGTCGGATCGTGCTCGTTCGAGACCGAAAGCATTGAGGAAACTTCCTCTGCCAGGTGTTTCGATACTTTGTCGAACTGAGGTCTTGCTTCGAGGGGTGATCGCTGTCATAGTCCGTGAAACGTTTCATATAGGGAGGGTCCGATGTCGGTACCGGTGGCAGCCGGAGTGGCTCTCGCGCTGCATGGCGTCTCCGAGCAGTTCGGGAAGGAGGTGTCGCTCTGTTCGGGCTCGCCGCGCGTCGAGGCCGGCTCGTTGCGGGACGGTCTTCGACTCCACCGTGGAATCGAATGCCCACGGAGTCTCGGTGACCCGCCGGGAATCCGTCCTGTTTCCCGGGCTGTCGGTCACCGAGAGCACCTTCACGGGCCGTCGACAGTGGTGCGAAGCGGCTCGACGCTTGTTCGGCGATGCGCCGCTGGTCGCACGGATGCGGAAAAAGGATGGGGGCAGTTCTTTCCGATTATCCGATGAGTTGATGGACGGGAAGATGTGCGGTCCCGTTTCCGCGTGTGTTCACGCGTCGTTAGAACGCTGAGTTCTTTATTTCCGTATGGTGTGGAAGTCTGTGCGGTTGTGCGCGTCCGAGCAGGGTGTGACTTTCCGGTGAAATCGACTTTGGTGGCCGGCGGCAACTCACCGCTCGGCTGATTCCGCTGGTTTCTGTTTTTCCGCGGAACCCCTGTTCAGCTGTGTTGCGTGCGATCTTCGTGATGTCCGCGATGATCCGGATCATTCGAGGTGGTGGCGATGTGGGTTGTATTTGAACGTTTCAGTTCGATTGCTCGGGCCGGGATTCGCGACGGCGGGCTCCAGGTCCTATTGGTAAGACGCGACCAGCGAGAAGGAAGACGTGCTCATGGCTGAGATGTCATCGGAGTCGGACGGTGTGTCCCGCAGGAAATTTCTCCGGGTAACGGCCTTCGGGGCCGCGGGACTGGCCGTCGGCGGCACCACGGTTGGTGTCGGGAGTGAAGCAGCGACAGCCGCCGCTGGCCGGGACTCGGTCGGCGGTTTGTCGGTCGCGGGACGGTTCGACCAGCCGCTGGGTGTGGACAACCGCACGCCGCTGCTCGCCTGGCGTCCGGAGTGGGGAACCCAGCACGCTTACCGGATTCGCGCCGCGAGCAGCCGAGCCAAACTGTCCACACCGGATCTGTGGGACACCGGCTGGGTGCGATCCGGCACTTCGACCGGGGTCGCCTATGCCGGTAAGCCCCTCGGCGCGCGGCAGCGGGTCTACTGGCAGGTGCGGATCACCGACGCCCACGGCACGGTTTCGGAGTGGAGCGCTCCGTCGACGTGGGAGCTCGGACTGCTGGACCGGTCCGACTGGTCGCCCGCTGTTTGGATCGAGCATCCCGACCGCGACAACGCCGCTCCACTACCGGTCTTCGCTCGTGAGTTCACCGTCGACGACGGCAGAACCGTAAATCGGGCACGGCTCTATTTGGCGGGCCTCGGCGCCTACGAGGCCACGTTGAACGGCAGGCGAGTCACCGACGCCGTGCACCTGCCCGGCGACTCCAACCCGCAGCGGTCGGTCGAGGCGGGGACCTACGACGTCACCGAACTGCTGGAAAGCGGCCCGAACGTTCTCGGGGTCCAACTCGGCAACGGCATCTTCAACGCCGTCGAGGTCACCAATCCGGCCGTGGGGCGAACCGAGGTCTACACCAAATTCTCCAGTGAGATCGTGCGGCCGACGACGCTGGCCGCGGCGAGCGAGGCCGGTGACACGAGCATCAGGGTGGCCGATGTCGACGGTTTCGACGTCGGGGCCACGGTGAACATCGATACCGGAGGCGGCGGCACCCGGCTGGAAAGCCGTGTCATCACGAAGGTGGGCACCGCCGGTGCGGACGGCAGCGGCATCGGCTTCACCGAGCCCCTCGTCCACGGGCACGACACGGGTGGCACCGTCACCCACTCCGGCACCGCCAACGAGACCCGTACCGCGATCAGCCCGCGCCTGCTGGCGCGCCTGGAAGTCAGCTACGCGGACGGATCCACCGACACGCTCGTCACCGACCGGCAGTGGCGCACCGCGCTCGGCCCGTCGGTCACCGACAACTGGTACGCGGGCACCGACTACGACGCGCGCCGCGAACAGCCCGGCTGGGACCAGCCGGGTGCCGACCTGTCGAAGACGGCCACGCGCAGGAACGGTGAACCGACCGGCTGGATCGCCGCGGGCATCGCCCCGCCGCCCAATCTGGCGACCGATCTCGCCTGGCGGCAGGGAAATCCGGTCAAGGTCGTCGACACCGTCGCTCCGGTGGCCGTCACCGAACCGAACCCGGGAACCTGGGTGTTCGACTTCGGACAGAACTTCTCCGCGCTGTTCGACCTCAGTGTCGACGGCTCGGTGCCCGCCGGAACCGTGCTCAAGATGCAGCCCGCCGAGTCGCTGCACGGCGACGGCACCGTCGACGCGTCCAGCATGGGCAGCGACGAGCACATCTACGACACCTACACCACCGCGGGAGCACAGCGGGGAGAGAAGTGGCGGCCGCGGTTCGTGTACCACGGCTTCCAGTACGTCCAGGTCACCGGACTTCCCTCCGGCCACCGGGTGACGAGCGGGATGTTGACCGCGCTGCCGATCCGCGCGTCGATGGACGTCTCCGGCGACGTGTCCACCTCCAGTGACATGGTCAACCGGATCCATCGGATGAGCACCCACTCGATCGCCAGCAACACGCAGTCGATCTTCACCGACTGTCCCAACCGGGAGAAACTGGGCTGGCTGGCCGACGTGCTGCATTCGCTCCAGGCCATCGATCGCAACTTCGAGATGTCGGCCTATCTGCCGCACATGCAGCGGGTGATGCGCGAAGCCCAGCTCGTCTCGGGCCCCAGCGCGGGGATGGTTCCCGCCCACGCCCCGGAGTTCCCGGTGTTCGGCGGTGGCTACCGCGACGACATCAACTGGGGAAGTTCGGTGATCGTCGTGCCGTGGTGGCTGTGGCAGCACCACGGTGACACCGCCACAATGGCCGAGTACTACCCGGACATGGTCGGCTACCACGATTTCGTCCGCACGGTGCAGGCCGGTGCGGACGGCGGTACGAACCTGGTCCGTGGCGGACTCGGCGACTGGGTGGCCGCGGACGACCGCACCCCGAAGTTGCTGACGGGCACCTACGCCTACTACCGGATGACCGACAACTTGGCGCGGATGGCCGCCGCACTCGGCAAGAGCGCCGACGCGCGGCGCTACAGCAACCTCGCAGCGGATATCAAGACCGAGTTCAACGCCCGTTTCTTCAACGACGAGCTCCGCGCTTACACCAACGAGGGCAACGGTGGCACGGTCGGCACCCAGGCCGACGACGCGCTGGCGCTGGACGCGGGGCTGGTCCCGGACGGGCAGGAGAAACACGTCCTCGACGACCTGGTCCGGCGGATCCACGCCTACCATCCCTCGGGTGGGAGGCCGCACCTCAGTGGCGGAACGATCTCGCTCGGCCCCATCTTCCGCGCACTGACCGATGGCGGGCGCGCCGACCTCGTCTGGGACGTGCTGCACGAGACCACCAGGCCGAGCTACGGGGCTTTCCTCCAGCCCAGTGAGATGAACCCCCACGGCATGACCACCGTTCCGGAGCACTGGCACGCCCCGGAGAACAGTTCGTCGCTGAACCACATGATCCTGCTGCAGATCGACGAGTGGTTCAGCACGGCCTTGGCCGGGATCCGGCGCGCACCCGGTTCCGTCGCCTACGAGAAGGTCGTCGTCAAACCTCGACTCGTCGGCACCGACGAGCATCCGCTCACTCACGTCGAGGGGTACTACGACGGTCCACGCGGCCGGATCAGCAGCTCCTGGCGGCTGGAAGGACGCGGCAGTCGGGATTTCGAGCTCGACGTCGTCATCCCGGCCAACTCGGTCGGCGAGATCCACGTTCCCACGATCCGTCCGCAGGCGGTGTGGCTCAACGGTCGTCATGTCCGCGCTTCGAAGGAAGTGAAGTTCGAGTCCTATACGGACGGCTGTGCCGTCTACTCGGTCGGGCCGGGCAACTACAACTTCAGCTCACAACTGCACCAGGGTGGAGGTCACCGATGAACGAGGTATCCAGACGAACCATTCTCGCGGCGACGGCCGGGGCGGGCGTCGCGGCCGCCCTGCCGTGGAGCCTTCCGGGGGGCGGCAAGGCGGCCGCGGCGCAGGGGGGCCACGCGGGTGCCTTCGCCGAGGCGTTCGCCGGCCCGCCCCGTACGGTGCAGGGCAGGTTCCGCTGGTGGTGGCCACACGGCCTGGTCGACCCGACGGAGATCGCGCGGGAGATCGACCAGATCGCCGACGCCGGATTCGGCGGTGTCGAGATCGCGGATGTGCACCACAGCGTCGAGGAGCCGTTGGACCCGGCCGAGCACGGTTGGGGAACTCGACCGTGGGTCGCGGCGGTGGAAGCCGCGCTGGGCAGGGCGGCCGAGCGCGACGTGACCGTCGACATCACGATCGGACCGTCGTGGCCCGCCGCATTGCCCACCGTGACTCCGCAGAGCACGGCAGCCGTGAGCGAGTTGGCGCACGGGCTCGTGAAGATCGACGGCGGCAGCTATGACGGCGAGGTGCCCGGCCCGGCGGTCGAACCCGCCTCCGGTGTCACCGAGCGCCGGTTGTACACGGTGCAGGCCGCCCGGCTCGCCGACGGCGCGGCCATGGAGAAGCCGTACCGGCTGGACCGGGCGAGCGTCACCGACCTCACCGCCTCCGTGCGCGACGGACACGTCGGGTTCACCGCCCCTGACGACGGTACCTGGCTGATCATCGCCACCTGGCTGCGCGGCTCGGGCCAGCGCCCGGAAGCAGGCCCGCACACCGAACCGGCGTCCTACGTCGTCGACCACTTCAGCGCGGCGGGTACCCAGGCCGTGATCGATTTCTGGGAAGGGGAGATCCTCACTCCGCGACTCCGGGAACTGATCCGGCGCACCGGCGGATCCATGTTCGAGGACTCCATCGAGCTGGAAACCGAAGCGACGCTGTGGACACCGGCGATGTTCGACGAGTTCCGGCGGCGCAAGGGATACGACCTGTTGCCGTACCTGCCGGTCGTGCTGCGGATGCACGAGGACGGCGTGTTCTCCTACGACGGCGTGACCGACCGTCGGGTGTCCGACGATCTCAACGACGTCCGCTCCGAGCTCTACATCGAGCACCACCTGCGCCCGCTGCGGGAATGGTTGCACGGCCTCGGGCTCGGATTGCGCATCCAGCCGTACGGTCTGGAGACCGACGCGTTGGCGAGCTCCGCGGTCGTGGACACGCCCGAAGGCGAGTCGCTGGGTTTCAACAACCTCGACGACTTCCGCTCGCTGGCGGGTGGCCGCGACATGGGCGGCAACAAGCGGCTCTCCAGCGAGTCCGCCGCCGTCTACGGCGGCTCTTACAGCACCACGTGGGACCACGTCGTGCGCACGGTTTCCCGTGAATACGCCGCGGGCGTCAACCAGGCGGTGCTGCACGGGTTCTCCTACGCCAACGCACCGGGAGCCCAGTGGCCCGGATTCGCCGCGTTCACCCCTTACGACGGCGGTGTCGGCTACAGCGAGTCGTGGGGACCACGGCACCCGATCTGGCGACACGCTCCCGATATCGCGGGGTTCATGGCACGTTCGCAGTTCGTGCTGCAGAGCGGGACGTCGCGGGTCGACGTGGCCTTCCTCCGCCAGAAGGGCTACGCGGGCACCGGTTTCGGTGCGGCCTGGTTCACCCCCGAGGGCATTCCCCGTGGTTGGACGCACCAGTTCCTCAGCCCGCGGCTGCTCGAACTTCCCTCTGCGCGAGTGGCGGACGGCAGGCTGGCACCGGACGGCCCCGGGTACAAGATGCTCGTGTTCGAGGGCGACGCCTTCAACGGGAAGGTGGAGACGATGCCGTTGGCTGCGGCGCGGCGGTTGCTCGAGTTCGCCCGCGACGGCCTGCCTATCCTCGCGGTCGGTAGCTGGGACTCGCCCACGGTTCCGGGCGTTCCCGAACCCGGCGAGAACGAAAAGCTCACCGAGGTCATGGCGCGGTTGCTCGCGCAGCCCTCGGTGTACCGCGTCGACAGCCGTGCGGGGATCGCGGACGGGGTGGCTGCGCTGGGGTTGCGGCCGGACGTGCGCTACGCCGAATCCTCACCGCTGCTGCACGCACGTCGCCATGACGAGGACGCCGAGTACTACTACTTCGTCAACGGTTCCGAGGACGAGGTGGTCGATCACGACGTCACCTTCGCCACCACCGTACGGCCGGTGATCCCGTACCGTCTCGATCTGTGGACCGGCGGAGTCGAGCGGGCTTGGGTCCACGAGGCCGGACGGGGCAACGTCCGGTTGCGGGTCCGTCTGGACCCCGGAGCGGCTACCGTGATCGTGCTGGCCCGGCCGAACTGGCTCGGTGACGGCGTCCGCAGGGGGAGCAACGTGCGGTCCACCGATGCGGACACGGTCACCGAGATCGACGGCCGAGTGGTGCTGCGCGCCGCTTCGAGCGGGACGTACCGCTCGACGTTGGCGAACGGACGGAGCGTTTCGACGCGGATCGACTCGGTGCCGGACGAGATCCCACTCACGGACTGGAAGTTGACAGTCGAGGACTGGCGTCCCGGTGACTCGCCCACCGAGACGGACGTCCGTAGCCACGAGAGGGAACTCGATTCCCCGGTGCCGTGGACGGAACTGCCCGGTCTGGCGGATGTTTCCGGGGTGGGTCGGTATTCGGCCACGGTCCACCTCGGACCCGCCTGGACGGGTGGGCACGGCGCGTACCTGCATCTCGGGGAGGTCTCCGACACGTTCCGCGTCTCGGTGAACGGCAAGGCGCTGCCGCCTGCCGATCAGCAGACCGGGGTCGTCGATCTGGGCGGTTTCCTCCGCAGGGGACGCAACACGATCGAGATCGAAACGGCATCGACGCTGCTCAATCGGATGCGCGTCTTTCGTCCGGACGTGTACGGGGCGGTCGACCGTTCGCGTTACGGCCTCGCCGGTCCCGTTCGCCTCGTCCCGTACGGCCAGGCCCGCCTGAAGTAGCCGGGGTGGCCGCGGGCGCGCGACGCGTCGCGCGCCCGCGGATCTTCGGAGCTCGGTGGGGAGGTGAAGCTGGTTGTCGTGCGCTCCTCGGGAAAGACGTACGGAGCGTGCGCAGCCACGGAGTATGAATTCCCCAGGGGGCGCGTGCGCCACCTGCCGCCGGTACCGCCACCCTCGTGAGTCCCCACGGAACACGAGAATTTTTCACGTGGCTTGCCGCATGACGTCGGCGATCGCGGCAGCGATCGGCTCGGGGTGGTCCTCGGGGGTGAAGTGGCGCCCACGGTCGATGCGCCGCAGTTCGGTGCCCAGGTCGTGGGCCAGGCGCCGACCGTAGTGCAGCTTCTGGAACCGGTCGGCGGCTCCCCATACCACCCGTGCCGGTACGTCCAGTTGGGGCAATCGGTCGGACACGGCCCTGGTGTCCGCCACGTCGAGGGCGCTGGTCTGCTGGACGAGGGCGCTTGCCGCGCCGTGCGTGACGTAGTGCCGCCAGTGCTGCCCGATCGACTCACCGGCGCGCACGGCATTGTCGTGGCCGCGTCGCAGTAGGGACACGAACATCGGGTAGACGGCGGTGTCGGGCATCCGACGCAGGAACGTTTTCCCCCGCTGCATCGCTTCCACACTCGGGATCGGCCAGGAGTCGTAGCAGATCGAGTTGGTGAACACGACTCCGGCCACCCGCGAGCGGTGCTGCGTGGCGAGATTCTGCACCACGCCACCGCCGAGGTCGTGCCCCACCAGTACCGCTTGCTCGATACCGAGGTGATCCAGCCACTTGGCGAGATAGTCGGCCTGCTGGGCTACGGAGATGTCCCGACCGCGCCCGACCGGGATGCTCGTACCGTAGCCGAGCATCTCCCACGCCAGGCACCGTCCTCCGTCGACCAGCGGCACGACGTGTCGCCACAGCTCCGGTGAGGTGGGGATGCCGTGCACGAGTACCACGGGAGCTCCCTCCCCGTGCTCGAGCCAGCGCATCGGGATGCCCTCGACCACGGCCGTGTTTTCGTGCATCGCATCCTCCTCGAATCGTCGCCGTGTGTTCCCCAGCTCGTGCCGACCCTCCCGGAACGAACGCGGTGCGGCAACGTGAAGTCCCTCCTCTCGGGCGTTGTGCCGGAGACTTCCCCCGCTCTCCGCGGTGCTGAGCAGCCGCTGGTCGTTCGGCACGACACCCATGCATTCGGGGGGTGAGTGGTACAGTTGCCGCCGGCCGAGAAGCGGGCTGTTCGATGCCGAGCGGAAGAGCCTCCCATGGCCGGAGCCCGCTTCGGGCTCACCCGGTGAGTCTGTCCGAAAGCTCGTTCAGCGTCGGCGCGGTGTGCTCGGGGCGGGTGAAGTGCGCGGGGTACGGGGCCCCACTGCGGTTGAGCCACGCCGTGCTCATCCCCGCACGGGCCGCGCCGTCGATGTCCCATGGGTGCACGGCCACGAGCAGCATCTCGGCCGGATCGGTACCGCACGTCCGGGCGGCGTACTCGTACGCGCCTCGGGCGGGTTTCCAGATTCCGGCGTCCTCGACGGACAGCAACACCTCGAACGCCTGGCGGATGCCCGCGCGGGTGAGCAACCGCTCGGCGACCCGCGTCGACCCGTTGCTCAACGTCACCAGGCGGAACCCGGCCGCGCGCAGTGCTCGCGCTCCGTCCGGCACGTCGGGGTGGACCGGTAGGTCCATGAAGCCGGACAGGACGTGCTCCACAGCCTCGTCGACGTCGCGGTCGAGCCGGAGGTCGTTCAGCAGCGTGCGCAGTGCACTGTCCGCGAGCACGGCGAACCGCTCCGGGCTGCCTGCGGCGGTCAGCGCGAAGCCGTCCCGCAGTACCGCGGCGAACCACGTTTTGGCCAGGTTTTGGGGGGCGCCGATTTCGGTGAACCGATCGGCTATCGGAGACATGTCGGACAGGGTCTCGTTGACGTCGAAAACCACTACGGAAGGCGTTCGCGCCATGCTTGTCTCCAGGTATTCGGACGAAGCCGCACCGGTCACGTCCACGATGGCACTCCGGTGCCTGCCGCGCGACCAAGGGCGTGCGCTCTTGTCCTTTCGGCTCCGCCCGGCTGCACAGGTGCTCGACCGATGTGCTGGTGCTCGTTCGGCGTGCTCGCGGGGGTCAGAGGGGCGGTGGCATGTGCGTCTCGCCACCCTTGTTCGCGCCGAGCCGGGTGGAAATCTCGGCGGCCGTCTCGCGCACGGTTTCGGCCAAGTGGGCGCGTAGTTCGGGGGAGACGCGGAAGCTGGGAGCCGACAGCAGCAGGGCGGCGGCGAGATGCCCGCGGTGATCGCGCACGGGTGCGCTGATACCGACTTCCTCCACGTGGGTCTCTCCCGCGTTGACGGCCACGCCGGACTCGCGAACGGTCGCGAGTCGTTCGAGGTAGGCACTCACATCGGACTCGTCGTGGGGGGTGGGACCCAACAGCCCCCGTTCCAGCAGTTCTCGGACTCGCCCCTCGGGGAGTTCGGCGAGGAACACCTGCACCGACGCACTGGCCGAGGTGGTGTAGCGGGTTCCGATGGGGCTGGTGTGCTTGACTTGTTTCGGGCTGGCGACCTGTTCGACCGAGACGGACTCGTGACCGCTCCACACGAGCAGGGCGCTGGTCTCGCCGGTGCGTTCGGAGAGGCGCTCCAGCGAAGGGTAGGCCAGGCGACGCACGTCGAGATTGGCGAGCAGGGGACCGGCTATGCCGATCAGACCCAGACCGAGCCGAAAGCGACCGCTTTCCTGATCCCGCAGGACAAGGTCCATCTGTTCGAGCTGATGCAGTAGTCGGGAGACCGTGCTCTTGTGCAGGTCCACCCTGCGCGAGATCTCGGTGACCCCGAGGGCGGGCTCGTCCACGGAGAAGGCGTGCAGAATGCGGATGCCGTTGCGCAGCATCGAGGACGCGTTCCTCGGTTCCTGCTGATCGAGCCCGTCGTTGTCGGTCATGATCGTGCTGTGCTCCTGTGCCACCGCACATCGCGTCGGCCGCGACGCCGCCGGTCTCCGCCCCTCGGGTGAGGGCGGAGACCGGAACAGCCTGCGGGCCGCCGTCAGGCGGGGAGGATGTTGTGGTCGGGTCCGTAGGGGAAGCCAGTGATGTTCTCGGCACCGTTCTCGGTGACCACGAGGATGTCATGCTCGCGGTACCCGCCCGCGCCTGGCTGTCCCTCCGGAATGGTGATCATCGGTTCCATCGACACCACCATGCCCGGTTCGAGAACGGTGGTGATGTCCTCGCGCAGCTCCAAGCCCGCTTCCCGGCCGTAGTAGTGCGACAGCACCCCGAAGGAGTGGCCGTACCCGAAGGTCCGGTGCTCGAGTAGTCCCTCGTTCTCGTAGACCTTGTTCAGCTCCGCGGCGATGTCGGCACAGACCGCGCCCGGTCGGATGAGTTCCAGGCCGCGCTCGTGCACGGTGGTGTTGACCCTCCAGTGCCGCAGCTGCGCTTCCGTGGGCTCGCCGTACACGAGGGTGCGTTCCAGCGCCGTGTAGTACCCGGCGATCATGGGGAAGCAGTTCAGGCTGAGAATGTCACCGCGCCGGACCTGCCGAGAGGTGGGCCAGTTGTGGGCTCCGTCGGTGTTGACCCCGGACTGGAACCAAACCCAGGTGTCGCGCAGCTCGGTCTCGGGAAAGGTGCGCGCGATTTCCCGGACCATCGCCTGGGTTCCCGCGAGAGCGACCTCGTACTCGGGGACGCCTTCGGTGATGGCATCGACCACGGCGGCTCCGCCGAGGTCGGCGATGCGCGCGCCCTGCTTGATCAGAGCGATCTCCTCGGCCGACTTGACCATCCGTTGCGCCATGGCCGCCGCGGAGACGTCGACGAGCTCGAATCCGGGCAGGGTCGCGGCGAGTTGGGCGCGCAGCATCGGCGGGATGTCGTCGTCCTCGACACCGAGGCGGCCGCGGGTGACTCCGGCGTCGGAGAGCACCGTGGCGATGGCGTGCTGGTAGTTGTCGCGTTGCCAGTCGGTGTAGACGATGTTGTCACCGAAACTGCGCCGCCACGGTTGGCCCGCGTCGATGTTGGCCGAGACCGTCACATGGCTGTCGTGGGTGACCACCAACGCGTAGTTACGCCCGAACGCGGTGTAGAGGAAGTCGCTGTAGTAGTTGACGTTGTGGTAACTGGTGAACACCACCGCGTCCACACCGGATGCGGTCATGTGCTCGCGTAGCGCGGCCACGCGGCGCCGCATCTCGGTCTCGGAGAACGTCGGGACGACGCGTTCTCCGTTGTGGATGGTTTTGAGTCGTTCCGTGTTCATCGGGCGAATCCGTTCTGCTGCTCTGCGGTGTGCTGGGGTTCCTGGATCGACTCCGGAGGGTCGTCTCCGGGGGAACTGTGACGTGCGGCGAGCATGACCAGCGCCGCGGCGAGCCCGGCGGCCGCGAGGTACCACGCGGGGGCGATCGGGCTTCCGCTCGCGTGGATCAGGGAGGTGGCCACGAAGGGGGCCGTCCCTCCGAAGAGCGCGTTGGCCGTGTTGAAACTGAACGCGAAACCGCTGTAGCGGACCCGGGTCGGGAACAGCTCGGCCAGGAAAGCGGGAAGGGTGCCGTCGTTCGTGCTGAGCACGAGCCCCAGTGCCGTGTGAATCAGTACTACACCGACCAGACCACTGACTCCGATCAGGAGGAACACCGGGACCGTCAGCACGGCGAAGAGCACTCCGGCGGTGGTGAGCATCTTGACTCGACCGACCCGGTCCGACAGCCGACCCATCGTGAGCACCGCGGCGATGTAGACGACGAGCGTGACACTGGTGGACACGAACGAGCTCGTCTCACCCATGCCGAGCTCGTTGGACAGGTAGGTCGGCATGTAGCTGAGAAGCATGTAGAACCCGACAGCGTTGAGGCTGGCCGCGCCGAAAGCGATCAAAAGCCTGCTCTTGTTGTGGGTGAAGGTCTCCTTCAGCGGGGCTTGCGTGGCCGACTGCTGGTGCTCCAGTTCCCGGTACTCGGGGGTGTCCTCGAGTTTCAGCCGGATGTAGCGGCCGATGAGCCCCAGCGGCGCCGCGAGCAGGAACGGAACGCGCCATCCCCAGGAGGACATCGCCTCGTCCGAGAGGGTCGTGGTCAGCGACGTGACCACGAGCGAGCCGAGCAGGAGTCCGGCGGCGGTGCTCGCGGGCACCACACCGGTGTAGAAGCCCCTGCGGTTCCGCGGGGCGTATTCGTAGAGGAACGCCGAAGCGCCCGCGTACTCGCCCGCCGCGGAGAAACCCTGCACGAGCCTGGTGACCAGCAGCAACAGGGGTGCTGCGATGCCGAGGTAGGCGTATCCCGGCAGCAGGGCGATCACGAAGGTCGCCGCGGACATGATCAGGATTGACAGTGACAGAGCGGTGCGCCTGCCGACCCGGTCGCCGAAGTGGCCCCAGAAGAGCCCACCCACGGGACGGATGACGAACGACAGTGCGAAAACGCTGAACGTGGCCAGCAGACCGGCAGTGGGGGAACTCGTGGGGAAGAAGACACCGGCGATCGTGGTGGCGAGGTAGCCGTAGACGGCGTAGTCGAACCACTCGACCAGGTTGCCGATGAAGCTCGCGCTCACGACCCTGCGCATCGTCGATGCCGCGGGCTGTCGGGGCGAGTGGGTGGGATCAACAGGTACGGAAGGCATGTAACCCACCCCCGTGCGGGTCGAGCCGACGGCGCAGCAGCGCCTCGGCAGGGCCGTTTCCCGTTGAATCCGTGCTGGATTTTGTACAACAACGTTGCATTGGACGAAACGTAAGTAGCGACTCGGGGAGTGTCAACATCCCTGGGGTTCGGGGCCCGGTGTTGCTTTCCGCTGCGTAACAGTGTGGTCGGTTTGTTCATCTTGGTTTTTCCTGGTGTGGGTATGAGTGAGTAACGAATGGATATCGTTGCAACGGCGTTGTTTTTCAAGCAACATTGGTGCGAGATCTGTGTCACGCCCCGCTGCTTTCTCGCGGTCGGGGCGCCGTAACGGCGGTGGGAAGAAATCCTCGTGGGGGTGCTCGTGACACGTGCGGTGATGGAATCGCGACTCATCGAGATTCGTGCGGACCGATGAGTGGGATGGTGGCGCTCACAGCTGGTTATCGCCCAGTGCCTGGCGGTCGACCGCGCCACCCCGACATCACAATGCCGGGAGGTGGTTGCGTCGTCTCCGACGGCTCCATCGGCAACACGATGATCATCCGTTCGGCTCCTTCCGGAGCGGGAACGCGAGCCGCGTCGATGCCGAATTCGCGTGTCCGTTCGGCCCGTACGGCCGGGGTGGGATGGGACACGGTCCGAGTGCGGCAGGCATTGTCCAGTTGTCTTCCGGCTGTGCTGCAGCAGCCGGTCGCCGGCTCGGCTCGTTACCGGAGGCCGGTTCCGGGGGATTCCGGCGGGTGCCGGACAGGGTCGACGCTGTCGCGCCCCTCGACGCACACCTGTGCCGATCGCTCGGGGTGCGTGGCGTTTTGCCGACCGAGTGAGCCCGTTGACGTGTTCGTTTCCGCTGTCCCGTCACTGGAACCGCCTGGCAGTGGCGCCGCGCGTGGATGATCCGTCGGGACCTGCCTCCGTCGCCCTCACGAGTGTTGTCGAGACAGTACCGGCCCACCACGGATCAGCAATCACCCGCACTGCGGCTACACGGTTTTTGTGTCAGTTCCCTCCCGGGGGGATGTTCCGAGCTCCGGGCCGTACGGCTCGGCTCGGAGGAGAGTCACGTGAACCGTCGTGCCCGCGGGGGTGGTGTAGCTGTGACGTTCGCCTTCCCGCGCGCCGAGCAGCGCTGCCCCGAGGGGCGCTTCGGGTGAGTACACCTCGAGGTCATCTGTGGTCTCACCGGTACGTGTCCCGAGGAGGAAGGTTTCGGTATCGTCCTCGTCGTCGAAGCGGACGGTGAGGATCATGCCGGGCTCGGCGATGCCGTCGTCGGGTGGGATCTCGCCGACTACCGCTCGGTTCAGGAGATCTTGGATCTGTCGGATGCGGGCATGACGGCGGTTCGCGTCTGTGATGTGGTCCGCATCGATCTCGTTTTTCCCTTCGGTATCCGGTTCCGAGAAAGAGACGCGTTCATCGCGCAATGCTGCCAGCTCGGCGCGGAGATTCTCGTAGGATGATTTTGTGAGCCAGACCGGGTGGTCCTGTGCGGTGTTCATGGTTTCGTCCTCGTGCTGCTCGCCGATATGCGCTGTGGTTTCGACTGTTGAGGTGGGAATCAGACCGGCATCGTGGGCGAATTCGGTGGCCAGGCGCAGCAGCATGTTGCGTTCGGTACGCAGCAGATTGTTCTCGCTGCGCAGCCGGTCCAATTCTTCCTGCCCGTCAGTGACGAGTGGAGGGTGCTGGTGACAACCTTCCGCTGTGCACATCGGAATTCCTCGAGAGGTGGTCGGATTCAGGCGGGGTCGAATGCGCGGAGTTCCTCGCTGCGCTTGCCCGTGGTTATGGTCTCGGCGAGCAGGCGCCCCGTGAGGGGGCCATGGGTGAGCCCCCACATGCCGTGCCCGCCGGCCACGTAGATGTTCGTTCCGGGGGTTACTGAACCGATCAGCGGATAACCGTCCGAGGTCACCGGTCGAGGACCCACCCACTCGTCGGTGCGTTCTTCCCAACTCACACCAGTGAGGTACGGACGTGCGGAGGCAATGATCGCCTCGATACGAGTGGGGTCGAGTGCGTCGTCCGGTTCGCGGAACTCCATCGTGCCCGCGACGCGCAACCCGTCCGCGTACGGAGTGCAGGCCACACGGACCTCGGGCAGATACATGGGGCCGGGGACGGGCTCCGTGGTGGGAACCGTGAACGAGTAACCGCGTCCGGCATGCACCGATGCCCGCAACCGCCGGGGGCGCACGAGTTGGTCCAGCCAGGAACCGGTGGCGAGTACGGCCGCCTCCGCGGAGAGGCTTTCCCCTGTCTGTGACGTGAGGCTCGCGGTACGGCCTCGCGAGTGCACGTCG
Source organism: Actinopolyspora sabaoui (assembly GCF_051225635.1). Lineage (NCBI taxonomy): Bacteria > Bacillati > Actinomycetota > Actinomycetes > Actinopolysporales > Actinopolysporaceae > Actinopolyspora > Actinopolyspora sabaoui. The sequence continues at coordinate 151,441 of NZ_JBMIHH010000008.1, forward strand.
GCCACCTCGAAGTCCGTCCGGATCGTGCCGCCCCGCGCGCGCACCGACTCCGCCAATGCTGTGACGAACGCGCCGGGGTCGACGAAGCGCTGCCCCTCCAGCCGGATGCCGACGCCGATGCGTTCTGAGGCCTGCGGCAGCTGAGCGCGTACCTCCTCGGCGGTCAACATTTCGTACGCAACGTTCTGGCCGGCACGGCTCAAGAGCCGGAACTCGCGTAGCAGACCGGTTGCCTGTCGAGGTGTTTCGAACACGGCGGTGATCGGTGCCTCGACTGTTTCGGAGCGCACTCCGTTAGCCGTGAGCACGTCGAATGCTTCCAGACACTCAGAGTTCAACGGCAGGTTGGCTCGTATCGCTCGCCCCCAGCTTTTCCAGGTGCAGTGGGCGGCGAACCGCAGGAGGAACCGCCACAACCCCGGCTTCCAAGAGAAGGGGATGTGCAGCGGGGCGCCGGGATCCAGCAGTGAGCGCATACCGTACCGGAGTACGGCCGGTTCGTTGAGCGGTACCGCCAGCCCGGGCGAAAGGAGACCCGCATTGCCCCACGAAGCCCCGGTGGCCACACCACGACGGTCGAGCACGGTCACGTTGATCCCACGCTCCTGCAGGAACCACGCCGTGGACAGCCCGACAATCCCGGCGCCGACCACCACGGTGGTACTCGGGGCCGTACTCGCGCCTTCGCCCACTCGAGACATGCTCGTCCTCCCCATCTCGCCCAGACGCTCTCGTTTTCAGTATGTCGTCACAGCTGACAGGGCGGCTTGTGCAGAATGAACAATCATCGCGGGTCCTGTTGTTCGTTCCTGTCAAACAGGAGCGGGCGACGCGGATCGTCCGACGCGCTCCCGGTCTTCGACAGCACACTGGTGGTTGGCAGGACCGCCGTGTCACCGCCGCACGATGTCGGCGGTTCGATGTGCGTAAAGTCCGGGAACGCCAGTTGCCCACATCGCCGTGAAGTGCACAGGAGGGCTGTTTCACGTGGTCAAATTGGATCGGTTGATCACTGTCCTCGGCGGTTACGGAGTTCGACTGGTCGGCCCGCGCGCGGCACGCGAAGTCGAGCTGCGCAGCATCGTCATGCACGATCCGACCGAGACCTCGCCCGCTTTCGGGGACGTGTTCCTGGCGGTGGGAGTGGAGTCTTCCCGGCGTGCCGTCGAGCTCGCCGCGGCTGCGCACGCTGTGGTGCTGCTGCTGCGCAGTGACCTCGACACGGACGAGGAACTCCATCGGCTTGGGCAACAGCACGAGGTCACCATTCTTCTCATTGACCCGGCGGTGTCGTGGAACCAGTTCGTCGAGGCCGTCTACGGCTTGGTGTTCGAGGGCAGGGAAACGGAAGCCGGTCGAGGTCCTAGCGACCTGTTCGCTCTTTCGGACACGGTCGCCGCCGCTGTTGAAGGACCGGTCACGATCGAGGACCGTCTTTCGCGGGTGATGGCCTATTCGAGCCTGCAGCAGCAAGGTGACACCGCGCGGCACGAAACGATTCTCGGCAGGCGAGTTCCGGAGGAGATCCGCGGACTGTTTTTCGAACGGGGAGTCTTCGCCCATCTCGCGGAGTCGGACGAACCGTTGTTCGTCGCCCCCTCGACCCACCACGGGCTGGGTGCTCGTACTGTCACCGCCGTGCGAGCCGGGCGGGAACTGCTGGGCTCGCTCTGGGTCACCTGTCAAGGTCCGCTTCCCGAACAACGCCGCAGGATCCTGCGCGAGAGCGCCCGCACTGTCGCCCTTCATCTGCTGCGATCACGCGTCAGCGCCGACCTGGAACGACAGGTCGAATCAGAGCTCGTCATCGCGCTGCTCGAGGCGGCCCCGGACACAACCACCACACTCGGCAAACTCGGTCTCGGCCCTGGTCCGTTCCGCGTCGTAGCCCTGCAGGCTCATGCCCACGGGGAGCGACACTCCGCTGTTCTGCTCGCCTTCGAACGCGCCACCACCGGATTCGGTTGGTCACGTCCAGGTCGCAGTGCACTGTTCGGTAACACCGTGTACACCCTGCTTCCCTGTGGTGATGACCCCGCCTTGGCACGTGAATGGGTACGAACCGTAGTCGCGAATCTGCCCGAACACGTCACCATCGCTGCGGGCATCGGTGCTCCTGCCACACCTGGACAGCTTCCGACCAGCAGAAACGAAGCCGACGAGAGTTTGGCGCTGCACACCACCCGAAAGGGAGCCATTACGGCGGTCAGCTACGACGAATCCTGGGATCAGATCCTGCTACAGCGGATGCGTACCGCCGCAGCCTCCGGGCGTATCCCCGCCCGCGGGCCGCTCGCCGACCTCGCCCGTCACGACGCGACCCACAGCACGAACTACCGAACCACCTTGCGCACATGGCTGGAGGCCCAAGCCGACCTCCCTGCAGCCGCCAAACGGCTCGACGTGCACCCCAACACCGTGCGTTACCGTCTCCGCAAGATGCACGAAATCACTACTCTGCACCTCGAGGATCCGGACGAGCGGCTAGCCATGCTGATCGCCTTGGCAGTCGAAGCCGATCACATCTGAACCGCTCGACCGAGCGTGGTGGAATCAGCCCCCTCGAAACCGCCTGCCGTGCGACACGTGTGCTCACGGCCCGTCACCGTCGAGCAGTCGGTCAAAGTGGCCCTCGGGGTGGGCTCGGGTCGGCAGCCTCTCGGAAAACGGCAGAAGCTCTTGCTGGGCGACTTCGTATATTCGGCGCAGCTCGACGACCGGCTCCACGTGTTCGTCCACCCGCAGATCCAGGTACGGGTACGGATTTCCGCTGTGAACATACAGCGCAGCGCTCTGCTTGCCTCTCCTGTCTCCGCCCGCTTTCTGACCCGCCTCCAGAGAGGTCAGCAATCGTTCCGGCAACGAGGTCGACCACGAACGCTCGTACCGTTCGGCCATGTCATTCACGGTGGCCTCACCGACGAGCATGTTTCCCGCCGCCACGTAGCCGTTACCGATGCGGTGTCCGCTCCACGGATGGGTCTCCGTTCCGGTGTGCACGGCACAACGACCCGCGCTGTCCACCACCGCGATTTGCCGCGATTCAGCGGCAGGATCCGCATCACGAACATGGCTCAGGGTGTCCTCAGCCGGAAGACGCCGCAGCAGGTCCAGTCCATCGGCACCGGCCAGTGGATTGATCAGCGCCTGCGTCGCGATCGCCCCCGCCCCGGAGCGGGCGAACACAGCCAAACCACCGATGGCCGGCATCCGTGTACTCACCGCGACACCGCACATTTCGGTCTCGGTGTCGTAGGCGACGATCGAGAATGTCATCCGTCGATCCTATGCGAAAGAGCGCGACGAAGGTTGTGCGCTCCAGCGATGGTCGGAGGGCACGATCTTCATCACTCGTTTCTCGATCATGATTTTTCCGCGATGTCGCCGTGGGGGGTTTGATCGAGGTCTCTGCCGAGGTTTCGCCTGGCACTCTCGAGGTCCGGCCGCGATCACTGGGCCGAGGATGAAACGGAGCATCGCCGATGACTCCGGTGTCAAGCCGTGATCACACATGGCAAAGTCTCCGATTTCGGGTAGGCCGAGAGCCACGGTTGGCTCGAGGCGACGGCTACACCCCGTCCCCGGGGGCTGGTCCGGTTCGGCGTCTCAATTCGGGACACCGAACGGAGCAGTCGGACAGTAAGCTGTGTCACAGTCATTGCCGACACGGCGGAGCGTACGAGGAGGTGCGTGGTGAACGAGCTCGCCGAACGGGTTCACACGGACGACGCATCGGTGGTCCCCACCCGGCGATTGTCCGCGTCCTGGCAGCGCAGCCAGGAGTACGGCGCACCGGCGGAACGGGTCGCACCGGTCTACACCGGGGAGGTCGACGACGAGTCGCTGTTCTTCCGGTGCGGCCAGGAAGTCCTGCACGGCCTGCACGAGACGCTGGCCAACGAACCGGTCAGCATGATGTTGACCGACCACGAGGGCCATGTGCTCACTCGGAGCTGCCAGGATCGTGCCCTGGTCAAAGCCCTGGACAACACCTACCTCGCCCCGGGATTCGCCTTCTCCGAACGTGAGGCGGGCACCAACGGGCTCGGGCTCGCCCTGGCAGACAGGATGCCGTCGCTGGTCCGCGGCGACGAGCACTACTGCACCGGACTGTGGGACTACACCTGCGCGGCCGTTCCGATCCTGGACCCCGTGCAGGGCTACCTGCTCGGCAGCGTCAACCTGACCACCTGGTCCCGCAAGTCGGCCGACCTGCTGTTCGCCCTGGCTCAGACGGCCGCCGGACACACCTCGGCGCTGATGCTGGCCCGCGGTCGCGGTATGCGGCCTCGGCCGACGCCGCGCGGCGAGGTCTTCCGGGTGAGCACCACGGTCCGCGCCGAACCGACCTCCGAGCTGTCGGAGGCGTGGCAAACCGCGCTGCGTGAGGTCCGAGAAGCGTTGGCCGAGGGGCTCTCGGTCGGCGTTGTCGGCGAAGCGGGGGTCGGCAGAACCACCCTGCTGACCACGGCGCTGCGCCGCACGCAGCCGCACGACCGGATCCTGCACGCCAGCCCACCGGACCCCGGGGACACCGCGTCCTGGCTCGCGCTGTGGACCCCCGAGCTGGGCAAGCACAACACCAGCATCGTCGCCGCCGAAGTGGATACCCTCCCGTCGTGGGCGGCCACCGAACTCGCCGGAATCATCGCCGCGCGCTCCCGGCGACCACTGGCCGTCACCGCGCGCGAGGCGACGACGATCCCGGAAGCACTCGCCCGACACGTCGACACGGTGGTCGAACTCCCACCGTTGCGTCGGCGTCCCGACGACGTCCTGCCGCTGGCCGAAAACCTGGGCAAACTCGCCCGTGGTCGGGAGGTCCGGTTCACCCCGGCGGCGGCCCGCGCGCTGCGGAACTATCACTGGCCGGACAACGCGGAGCAACTTCGGCGAGTGGTGCGCGAGGCAGCGGCCAGAAGCGATGTGGTCGATATCCGACACCTGCCTCCTGAAGTGCTGTGCGGACCGACCCGCGCGTTGACCCGGATCGAAACGCTCGAGCGCGACGAGATCGTCCGCTGCCTCGCCGAACCGAGCACCACCGTCACCCGCGCCGCCGAGATTCTCGGCATGGGGCGGGCGACGATCTACCGCAAGATCACGCAGTACGGCATCCACATCCCCGAATGAACGAGTCGTGGCCCGGTGCCACTCCGCGAGCGGCCGCATGTGAACCCGTCGCGGTAAACACCCGGAATCCCGAATGCCGGAGAATCGTCCCGGAAAGCGATTCCGAAAAGGAATGATTACCCCCTGTAGGGGCTCGGCAGGAGCTGTTGATTTCCGGCCGACAGTACTGCCACACAGTGTTCGGGAATTCAACACGCCGTTTTCCGGTCCGCTGCCGTCCGCCACGGCGATCCTCGATCGGATCGTCTCAAACTGAGACATTCGCTCGCCCCGCCTTCCCGGAATTTCCGCCTATCGTTCCCCCCAATACACCGAAGCTCTCGGAAAGCGCGGAGGACACCCCATGTACAGCAAGGACGGCGAAACCTACTTCATCGTCGACGCGCACGTCGTACTGTGGGACGCGCGCCCCGAGAACCAAAGCAACGTCCACGGTAAACAGTTCATCGACTGTTTCTACGACTACCACCGAAATTTGAGTCCCGAATCCGAGAAGTGGAGCTACGAGGAGTTCCTGCACCAGGGCGGCGAACGACTCATGCGTGACCTGTTCGACGACGGGCACGTGGACCACGCGATTTTTCAGCCCGCACTGCTCGGCGAGTTCTACGAGAACGGTTTCGGCCAGACCGAGGAGGCCTTCGCGCTGGCCGAGAAACACCCGGACAAACTCACCTACAACCACTGCTGGGACCCGCGCTTCGGCGAGGCCGGTCTCAAGCAGCTGCGCGAGGACGCGAAGCGCTTCGGACTCAAGGGGTGCAAGCTCTACACCGCCGAGTGGCGCGGGGAATCACGCGGTTGGAAGCTCGACGACCCGTGGTCGTACCGCTACCTGGAAACGGCGCGGGAACTCGGCATCCGCAACATCCACATCCACAAGGGTCCGACCGTTCGGCCGCTGGACCGGGACGCCTTCGACGTCGCCGACGTCGACAAGGCCGCCACGGACTTCCCGGAACTGAACTTCGTGATCGAGCACGTCGGGCTGCCGAGGCTGGAGGACTTCTGCTGGATCGCCACCCAGGAGCCGAACGTGCACGCGGGGCTGGCGGTGGCGATCCCGTTCATGCACACGCGGCCACGGTACTTCGCCGAGATCATCGGCGAGCTGCTGTACTGGCTCGACGAGGACCGCATCCAGTTCTCCAGCGACTACGCGATCTGGACACCGCGCTGGTTGGTCGAGCGGTTCGTGGACTTCCAGATCCCGGCGGACATGACCGAGTACCCGCCGCTGACCACGGCGCAGAAGAAGAAGATCCTCGGAATCAACGCGGCCGAGATGTACGACATCCCCGTGCCCGCCGAACTCCGGCTGGAACAGCCGCGGCCCGTGGGGGTGGTGTGAATGCGAACCCCCGAGCAGGAGGCCCGCGCCGCACTCGACGCGGTCGTCGACCCCGAACTGGACGAGCCGATCACCGACCTGGGCTTCGTCCGATCGCTGGAGGTCGACGGCGTGCGGATCACCGTGCACCTGCGGCTGCCGACTCCGTTCTGCGCACCGAACTTCGCATACCTTATGGCCTCGGACGCCAAGGACGTGCTCACCGAGCTGCCGTGGAGCGGCGCGGTCACTGTCGAACTCGACGACCACCACGACTCGGAGGTGATCAACCGAGGCCTCGCCGCCGAGGCGGGCTACCGCGGCACGTTCGGCACCGAAGCCGGGACCGACCTCGACGAGCTGCGACTCACGTTCCGCCGCAAGGCCCACACCGCCGCGATGGAACGGGCGCTGACCGGGATGCTGCGCGCCGACCCGAACCTCGCCGAAACCGACCTGCACCGTGTCACCATCGCCGACCTGCCCGACGACGGAGCCACTCGCGCCCTGTTGCGCCGCCGTGCCGCCCTGGAGCTGGGAACCGGTGACACGCAGCCGGTGCTCGTCGACGAGCACGGCACTCCCTACCCACGTGCGGAAATCCCGCTGCGGCTGCGACGGGCGCGTTCCACCCGCATCTCGATCGATGGAAACGCCCACTTCTGCCGCGGATTGCTGCGCACCCGCTATCCCGACGAAGCCCCGGAGAACAAGGAGACCACAGCATGAGGGCCGTACAGGTAGTCGACTACCACCGCGAACCGGAGATGACCGAAGTCGCCGCACCGACCGTCGTCGATCCGCACGACGTGATCGTGCGGATCGGCGGGGCCGGGGTGTGCAGGACCGACATCCACGTCCTCGAAGGACAGTGGGCGGACAAGTCCGGGGTGAAACTGCCCTACACGATCGGGCACGAGAACGCGGGCTGGGTCGAGGCCGTCGGCAGCGCGGTGACGAACGTGCGCGAGGGCGACAAGGTTATCGTCCATCCGATCGTCACCTGCGGGCTGTGCCGGGCGTGCCGATCCGGGGACGACGTGCACTGCACGCGTTCGCTGTTCCCCGGCATCGACACCGCTGGAGGTTACGCCGAGTACCTGCGTACCTCGGCGCGCAGCGTCGTCAGGCTCGACGACGTCCTGGAACCGGCCGAGGTGGCCGCGCTCGCCGACGCGGGGCTGACTGCCTATCACGCGGTCGCCAAGGCGGTGCCGCGGCTGCGTCCGGGAGACAAGTGCGTGATGATCGGCGCGGGCGGGCTCGGCCACATCGGGATCCAGGTGTTCAAGGCCCTCACCGCGGCCGAGCTCGTGGTGCTGGACACCAACCCCGCCGCCGTCGAGCTCGCCCGGACGCTCGGCGCGGACCGGGGCATCGTGGCCGACGGCACACACCTCGAGCAGGTCCTGGAACTGACCGGGGGACACGGGGCCGAGGCAGTGCTCGACTTCGTCGGCGAGGGCGGCAGCACCCGTGAGGGCCTGCGCATGCTGCGCCGGGCGGGTGACTACCACGTCATCGGCTACGGGGAGAACCTAGACGTCGCCACCATCGACGTGATCTCGAGCGAGATCAACATCGTCGGTAACCTCATCGGCAGCTACAACGACCTGTGCGAGCTGATGAACCTCACCGCACGAGGCCTGGTCGGTCTGCGGACCGAACGCTACCGCCTCGACGACTTCCAGACCGCGCTCGACGACCTCGACGCCGGTCGTGTCCGCGGCCGAGCCATTCTCGTGCCCTGACCGGTCGGAATCATCCGTTCGGCCGGAACGACCGAATTTCCGCGGAACCGGTATACCGCGCTCATCGGGCCGAGAAATTTCCAGCTCGCAGAACAGGAACGTATCTGGAGAACTTATGATCCTCATTACCGCGAAGTTCCGCGTCAAACCCGCCTATGCCGACCAGTGGCCCGAGATAGCCGGTGAATTCACCCGAGCGACCCGCGCCGAACCGGGCTGCCTCTGGTACGAGTGGTCCCGCAACGTCGACGACCTCAACGAATACGTTCTGATCGAGGCCTTCCGGGACAGCGAGGCGGGGGAAGCCCACGTCACCTCCGAGCACTTCCGGACCGCACAACGAACGCTGCCGCCCTACCTCTCGGAAACCCCGCTGATCATCAACACGACGGTTCAGCAGAACGACTGGTCCCGACTCGGCGAAATGGCCGTACCGCACCAGGAATAACGCCGTTCGGCACCGAGAACCACCAGGAAATCTTCCGAAACGGAATCAGGAGAAATCATGACCGGACAGGAGAAGTCGTCGAGGACCGCGCTCGTCACCGGCGCGGCCAGAGGAATCGGCAGGGGCATCGCACTGCGGCTCGCCGCTGATGGCCTCGACGTCGCGGTCAACGACATCGATGCCAACAGCGAGCAGCTCGGAGCGGTCGCCGACGAGATCTCGGCGATGGGCGTGAAATCGGCGAGCGTTCCGGCCGACGTGTCCGACCAGGAAGCCGTGCGGACCATGGTCGAGCGCGTGGCCACCGAATTCGGGCAGCTCGACGTCATGGTGGCCAACGCTGGTATCGCCGACGTGAAACCACTGCTGGAGACCACGCCCGAGGACTTCGACCACCTGATGTCGATCAACCTCCGCGGGGTGTATCTCTGCTACACGGCCGCTGCCCGACAAATGATCGCGCAGGGGAGCGGTGGCAAGATCATCGGAGCGGCCTCCATCGTGGCCCACCGGCCGTTCCCCTTGCTCGGTACCTACTCGGCCTCGAAGTGGGGCGTGCGGGGACTTACCCAGTCGGCCGCGATGGAGTGGGCGCAGCACGGCATCACGGTCAACGCCTACTGCCCGGGCATCGTCGGCACCGCGATGTGGGATCACATCGACGAGAAACTGGCCGAGAACGAGGGGCTGCGCAAAGGCGCGGCGATCGAGAAGTACTCGGAACTGATCCACCTCGGCAGGGTCTCGGTTCCCGAGGACGTGGCCGGTTTCGTGTCCTACCTGGCCTCGCCCGACTCCGACTACATGACCGGGCAGTCCGTGATGATCGACGGCGGGGTCCAGTTCGCCTGAACTGACACGGTTCGAAGGAGCTACGAAGCCGATCGCGGGGTTGGTCGGGAGGTGTCCCGCCGACCCCGCGCCCGCACGTTCCGCACCGAGTCCCACCGCAGCCGCGTGCTGAGGCCCTGGCTCGGAGACTCCTGCCGAGCTCACCTCACCGGCCGACTGGTCCGAGAGCAGGGCATTCACCGTGACCCGGTGCGTGGCGCACCTTTCTCGTGGTGCTCACTGGAAGCCCCATCCCGAATTACTGCATATGATGTTCTCGTTCGAACTGCGGTCCCAGGTGCACGGGAACCCGTTCAGCGTGCTGTTCTCGTAGTAGTTCTTGTTGCACTGGCCCCACTGGCCGCTGCTGAGGCTGTTGACGCAGAATCCGGACCTGTAAAGGCTCCCGCTGCGGAGGTTTTCCCAGTACACGACCGCCGAAGCTCCGTCGGAAGCCTGGTCCTGAACCCACCAGTGATCGCCCGCTGCTTCGTAACAGATCTCCACCGCCGGCACTGAGTGACAGACCAGCTCCGAACGGGGTGGGAGATTTCCCGCCACCGCATAGTTCAGCTCCGCATCGGCAGCGGCTTCGACACCGGTTGCTCCACTCGAAACCGGTGCAACACGCTCAACGTCGGCAGTGGCGACCCCTGGAATAGCGGCACCGAACACCGCGGCGAGCGTCATCGACAGTGTCAGCAATATCGCTCTGGTTCTACTCATCTGAACGTACCTCACTCCTCGAGAAGTGATTTCACGCGGACCTTCGTCGAGGATGGTTTCAGTAGAACGCCGCTTATAGAATCCGCTGAAAGGGTAGTTGATTCCGCCGAAAAGGTTCGTTTTGTCGGGTTGATCGGTTTGTTCGAGGCGAGTGATCCCGGCGCGTGGGGTGAATACATCCTTCACCGGAGGCTCCATCACGACCTGTGTCCGCAGGACGCGACCGAATCCCACGCCCCCACTCGGCAGGCCGCCGCATCAGGAGAAACTCACGTGTGGTGGTGCTTTCGAAGCATCGTGGCTTCCTTACAGCTCAGGCCCGATGGGTTCTTGCCGATTCGTTAACTCCGCATCCCGAGGGACTCGTAGCGTGTTGTCGAACGTGGCGTAAACCGCCACACGAGACGTCTGTCGACGGCTCGGCTCCGTCAGTGCGGGGTGTTCTCGCGGAGCAGGGCGTGTCGTTGCTCGGGAGGGCGGCCGGGGCAGGAGGTGCACTTGTCCTCGCCGGGTGCCCGGTAGAGCAGGCAGCACGAGGTTCGTTTGGTGAACAGCCGGGTGGTCCTCGCCGGTGATTCGATCCCGGTGTAGCGCGGTGCGGGCATCGGAGCGTTCATGGCCGCGACCAGCGGTTCGGCCAGTGCGGTGGCGCGGTCAGCAGCACCATGTGCACGGCCTGCCCAGAGCAGGCACCCGGCGAGGGCGTCGGTCGCGATCGCCCAGAGAGGACGTTGCCGTATCCCGGCGGTGGCGGCCACCGAGGCGATGTTCCGGTCGAAGGTCCGCCGCAGCGCTTGGGCCAGTGATTCCAGCGGGTCGCTGCCGGGAAGCACGTTCACCGAGGTGACCCCGGACAGCCTGCTGTCCGGCTGCCAGTGCAGCCGCAGGTCCTCCAGCCGGGGCGACAGCGCCTCACCGGTGACGACGTACGAGGCGACCGACGGCGCGATCAGTTTGCTCGACGTCGAGAACCACCACAGGGTGGCCAGCACGCGTGCGTCGTCGGTGTGCCAGATCCGGCCGCGCAACCGCAGCTGCTCGCTCATCCAGTCGGGGTCCTCGACGAGAGAGGCGGGTACCTGCTCGCAGTGCTCGTCGGTGAGCAGCCGAGCGTGCTCGGTGGGGTTCATCCCGTTCAGCGTGCGGGTGAGTAGTTGGTCTGCGCGCGTGCTCATGATTCTCCTGGAGGCCGAAGGCAGTACGCGATCTGCGCGGCAACGGGTCAGTTTCCGAAGAGCACGGTCGGAGCTCCCGTGCGGGGGTGGGTGCCGATCTCGGCGGGTACGCCGTACACCTCGGACAGCAGCGATTCGGTGAACACCTCCCCGGGAGTTCCGAGGGCCATTACTTCCCCCGCCGCCAGCAGGCAAATCCGGTCGCAGAATCGAGCGGCCAGGTTCAGGTCGTGCAGCGCCGCCAGGGTCGTCACGTTCAGCCGGCGCACGAGTGCCAGCACATCGAACTGGTGCCGCATGTCCAAGTGGTTGGTGGGCTCGTCGAGTACCAGCATCCCCGGTTCCTGCACCAGGGCCCGGGCGATGAGCACCCGCTGCTTCTCCCCGCCGGAGAGCTGGGCGAACGGACGGTGGGCCATCTCGGCCATCTCGACCATTTCCAGCGACACGGTCACGATCCGCTCGTCGCCGAGGCGATCCCCGCCGATCCTCCGCCGGTGCGGCGCGCGGCCCATCGCGGCCACATCGTGGGCGGTCAGCTCGAACTCGGCCGGAGCCTCCTGCGGCAGGGCGGCCAGCCGACGTGCCAACATTCGGCGTGGTATCCGGAACACGTCCGCTCCGTCGAGCAGCACCTGCCCCTCGGTGGGCCGCAGTTGCCGGTAGGCCGCGCGCAGCAGCGTCGACTTTCCGGCCCCGTTGGGGCCGACCACACCGACCACTTCCCCTGGCGCCGCGCTCAGCGAGACCCCCGACACGACTCGCCGCCCTCCGGCGTCGCAGGAGATGTCCCGGATGTCCAGCTCGGCCGGTCGCACTTCGTGGTGACTCATCGGTCCGCCTTTTCCCGGCGCGCCTGGCGACGCAGCAGCCACACGAAGAACGGACCGCCGCACAGCGCCGTGAGCACCCCGAGCTGGATCTCCTGCGGCGTTGCCACGGTTCGGGCGGCGAGATCGGCGAGGATCAGGAACGTGGCCCCCAGCAGTGCCGCGGTCGGCAGTACGCGCCGGTGGTCCGCCCCGACCAGCATGCGCACCGCGTGCGGCACCATCAGGCCGACGAACCCGATGGCACCGCTGACCGCCACCATCGCGCCGGTCATCAGCGAGACCAGCACGAACATTCCGGCGCGGAAGCGATGCACGTCCAACCCCAGGATTCCTGCGGACTCCTCGCCCGCGAGCAGCAGGTTCAGCGAACCGGACTGCCACAGCAGCACTGCCAGACCGACCAGCACCACGATCGCCGGTATCGGCAGCGTCCGCCACTCCGCCCCGGCGACGCTGCCCAACCGCCAGAACCGGATCGAGGCCAACAGGTGCGGATCGGAGGCGGTGCTCAGCAACAGATCGGTCAGCGCGGACAGCACGTAGGACAACGCCACACCGGCGAGGACGAGGCGGGTGGTGGTCATTCGCCCGCCCGAGTTCGCGAGGGCGTAGACCGCCGCCAGGGTGACCATCGAACCGGCGAACGCGGCCACCATCGGGGTGGCGAGCGTCCCGAGAACCGTGGCGCCGGTAACCAGTAACGTCACGGCGCCCAAGGAGGCTCCAGATGAGATCCCGAGCAGGAAGGGATCTGCGAGCGGGTTGCGAACCAGTGCCTGCAGTGCGGTCCCCACGGCCGAGAGTCCGGCACCGACGATCCCGGCGAGCAACACTCTGGGAAGCCGCACGTCCAGCAGGATCGTGTCGTAGGTGGCCGGCCAATCGGGATCGATCCCTCCCGGAGAAACCCGGTGCACGAGGATGGCGGTCACGTCACTCGGAGGTAGCGAGACCGACCCGACGGCGAGACCGACGACGACGGCGACCACCAGAGCGGCGCCGAGCAGGACCAGTACCAATGGGTAGGAGATCCGGCGCTCACGAGGCGAAACGTGCTCCGGAGCGGGGCGCGTCGATTTCGCTGCCGGGTTCGATTCGACTGCCGGGTTCGTGTCCTCCGACACGGCGTCGGCGGAGCTCCGCACGTTGCCTCCGCTCACCGGAACCGTCCCGGATGCAGTTGCTCGCTCAGCTCGGCCACGGCGCGGGGTACGCGTACTCCCGCCACGGCGGTGGAAAGCGGAAGCACCGCGAACCTCCGGTGCTCGATGGCCGGAACGTTCGCCAGCGCCGGCTTTTTCAGCAGCAGGCGTTTCTTCTGCTCGACCGTGGTCGATCCGTAGTCCAGGATCAGGATTCGTTCGGGACGCCGCTTGATCACCTGTTCCCATGAGACGTCGACGAAGCCGTCTCGCTGGTCGGCGAAGACGTTGCGGCCGCCGGACATCCGGACGATCGCGTCGGCGATCCCGTCACCGCCCGCGGTCAGGGCCGACTTCGTGCCGCTGTCGTAGACGAATACGCTCACCGGTTCCACCTCGCCCAGCTGGTGCTGAGCTTCCGACAGCGTCGCGTTCATACGGTCGATGAGCTCTCGGGCCCGTTCCGGTACGTCGAAGATCTTCGCGATCGTGCGGATCTCCTCGTGTACCTCGGAGATGCCCACCCCTCCATCGGTGCAATTGGCGATGTTCAGGTGAGTCCTGATGCCCGCCTCGCGCAGTCGCTCACGCGAGCGCCCGTCCTGCTGGCCGAAGGCGGAGGTGTAGCCGCCGTAGACGAAGTCGGGTGCCTGTTGCAACAGCGCTTCGTAGGAGGGGTATCGCTCTGCCAGCACCGGAATCCGCCGGTACTCCTCGCGATACTCCGCGAGGATGCGATCGTCCAGGTAGGCGGTACCGACCATGCGATCGGCCAGACCGAGCGCGAGCATGATCTCGGTGGTGTGCTGGTTCATCGTCACCGCGCGTCGCGGAGGGCGCTGGTAGGTCGTGGTCTCTCCGCAGTTGGTGACCGTGACGGGGAACCCGGCCGGGGACTCTTCCCGGGCACCGGCGTTCGTTCGCGCGCCGGTGGTGCCACATCCGGCGATCAGCGCGGTCAGCGTCAGCGCGGCCAACAGCGTGGCGGCGCGGCGTGGTCGGTCGCCTCCGGCGCGGGGCCGGGCGACGATACGTGTCGCCGGGTGGCGCATCGGTCCTCAATCCATCGTCGAGCGATACCTGCGCCGCAGCCGGTCTCCTGGCTTCCGGATCGTCGCGTCCACGTTGCCTTCCCGGCGCTTGGGCCAGTGGCGTAGCTGGTGCGGGGACGCTTCCCGGTCACAGTGGCGAGGACCACGCCGGACTCTCACCGGCTTCCCGTGCACTGCGGCGAAAGCCGAAGTTACACGCTCGATGCGCGATGTTGGACCTTCGCATGACATTACCCACTCAGTCACCCCTGGCGGGACTGCCGGATGTGCGAGCCGAGGTTGGGCTTGTGCTGCGTGGCGGCGCGCGGGACAGCGCATGCACCGGCGAATTGACGTCCTCGGCGGAGAACTCCCCCTATCGGGCAGCGGGATCGACGACCCCCCGGCGGCGCTACCGGGCTCGGTTTGGGTGCGAGCTGGTGCTCGGCTGGCCGGGCGGCCGTGGGTGGACGTGACAGCGCGGAGAGCGCAGGATCCCGGTGGTGGAGCAGCCGAGCCCCGCAGACTTTCGATTGGACAGGAGGAGCATGTCTCTGAGCGACTTCCCACGTCATCCCCTGCTGTTCGGGCCCAGCCCGATCCATCCTCTGGAACGTTTGACCAGCCATCTCGGTGGGGCGCGGGTGTGGGCCAAGCGGGAGGACTGCAACTCCGGCCTCGCCTTCGGCGGCAACAAGACCCGCAAGCTGGAGTACCTGGTTCCGGACGTCCTGGCCAACGAGTCCACCCACCTGGTCTCGATCGGTGGGGTGCAGTCCAATCACACCCGGCAGGTCGCGGCCGTCGCCGCGAAGCTCGGGTTGCGGGCCCGTCTGGTCCAGGAGAGCTGGGTCGACTGGCCCGACGCGGTCAACGACCGGGTCGGAAACATCCAGCTCTCACGCATCATGGGCGCGCAGGTCCAGCTCACCGATGCCGACTTCGACATCGGCTTCAAGCAGAGCTGGCAGAACGCGTTGGAGGAGATCCGCGCGGAAGGAGGCACGCCGTACGCGATCCCGGCCGGTGCCTCCGACCACCCGCTCGGCGGGCTCGGGTTCGCCAACTGGGCCCACGAGGTCGCCGAGCAGGAACGGGAGCTCGGCGTCTTCTTCGACACCATCGTGGTCTGCAGCGTCACCGGTTCCACGCACGCCGGCATGATCGCCGGTTTCGCCGAGCAGGAACGGCCCCGCCGGGTCCTCGGGATCGACGCCTCCGCGAAGATCGACAGCACCCGCACTCAGGTCGACCGGATCGCGCGAGACACGGCGGAGAAGATCGGGCTGGGCCGGGAGCTGTGGGACGAGGAGATCACCGTGCTCGAGGGGTGGGCGGGTGAGCACTACGGGATCCCCGTGGAGTCGACGCTGGAAGCGATCCGGCTGACCGGCAGGCTCGAGGGCGTCATCCTCGACCCGGTTTACGAGGGCAAATCGATGGCGGGGCTCATCGATCTCGTCACCTCCGGCGAGATCGGACCGGACAGCAACGTGCTCTACGCACACCTCGGTGGCCAACCCGCCCTGAACGCCTACAGCGCCCTGTTCCGGAACTGACCCACGACGTCGGCCGCGGCAGTGACGCACCGGTGCCAGCGGCGCCACGGATACCTGGAGCCAATGCGACTCCACGGTAAGCCGAGAACACGGAGTCGCCGGACCCGATGTGGTCCGTTCCGAACGCACGCCGTGCCTGTTCGGGTTTTGGCGCCGTGGTCGAGCCGTCGGGGCGGCCCGAGGTGTGCCGAGGGCTTCGCGGGACCGCGCTCGCAGGGTAGCGATGCGTCTCCGTCTCCCCACCACAGCCGGAGAGGAGATGTCCACCCGTCGCGTTCACGAGGTTTCGAGGGGCGAACGACGGTTCGCGCTCATCCGCCGGTGGCGCGGCGTTCGGCCGTGCGTCACCGCCACGCCAACCGTGGTGACCAGGCTGGCAGCGAACACAACCAGCCAGGATAGCCCCGTTGGGAGAGCACTGTGGACACCGATTCCGAACACCGCGACGTCACCCGTCGCGGCCTGTTCCGCGCCGTCGCGGGCACCTCCGTCGCGATCGCCACCTCGTCGGTCACCGCCACCTCGTCGGTCACCGCCACCGGTGCCGCGGCCGACGCGCGAAGCGGGTGGCACGGCCACTCCGACACCGGCACCCGCTTCACCCTTGCCGTCATGCCCGACACGCAGTACCTGATCGACGAGGGAGGTTCCGACCCCGAACCGGTGCGCGCGGGACTGCTGTGGGTGGCGGAACATGCTCGGAAGCAGGACATCGCCTTTCTCGCCCATCTCGGTGATGTCAGCGAACACGGCACCGAGCGAGAAATGCGGATCGCCGATCAGGCATTCCGCGGCATTGGCCACCGGATGCCCTACAGCGTGCTGGGCGGCAACCACGACGTGTCGGGCGACGATCAGCGCGGCGACACGCCCTATCTGCGCACGTTCGGACCGGACCGGTTCGCCCGGATGGACACGTACGGCGGCTCCTCGCCGGACGGCTACAACAGCTATCACGTCTTCGAGGGTGGTGGTCGGAGCTGGCTACTGCTCGCGCTGGACTGGCGGGTCTCCGATCACGGAGTGCGGTGGGCGCGGGGCGTGCTGGACAAGCACCCCGAACTGCCGACGATCCTGACCACCCACGACCTGGTGTGGGCCGAGGAGGACGGGACGGCCCACCTTTCCGAGCACGGGCAACGGTTGTGGGAGGGGCTCATCCGCGGCAACGACCAGATCTTCCTGGCGCTCGGCGGCCACTACTGGCCCTGCGGGCGCACCACGCTGACCAACGACGCGGGCAACGCCGTGCACCTGCACCTTGTCAACTATCAGGACTACTACTACGGCGGCGCCGGGATGATCCGGCTGTACTCGTTCGATCCGGTGCGCGGCATGATCGACGTGGCGACGTTCTCGCCGTGGTTGCGCGAACAGCACGCCGCACGGCGCTCGCCGCTGGAGGCCGCGAACGTTGAACTCACCACGAACTCGGACCGATTCGGCGTCGAGCTCGACTTCGCGGAGCGGTTCGCGGGATTCGCACCACCGACCTCGTCGCCGCAGCGACCGGCAGCGGAGGTGGTGCACCGCGACACCGTGGCCTACTGGCGGTTCGACCGCTCGGGGTTCGACGTCGGGAACGACGGTGCCCCGGTGGCGGTGGGAGCGGTCGCCCGGGATCTCAGCGGCAACGGCAACGACCTGACCGTGCAGCGCCTGCACGGCGGGCCGCCGGAGGTGCTGACCTTCTCCGGCGAGCACCACGACGCCGCGCCCGCGCACGCGAGTCTGTGGTTCGACGGCGGCCAGAGCCCCAACAGGGGAGGGGTGCTGCGGGCGAAGCGGGGCGCGCCGATCAACAGCGCGGGGTTCACCCAGGGGTACACCATCGAGACGTTCCTCAAGTTGCCCGAGCCGTTCCGGGGTTCGCACGCCTGGATGGGCATCTTCGGCTGGGAGGGCCGCGCGGGGGACGCGGGCAAGGACGGGGGCTACTCGACCGACGACGCGCCGTGCGGCCTGGCCCTGTCCGGCGAGCGGTTCCTGCAGTACGTGGTGTACCCGCACAACCGCGATGACGACCCCACGTGCTGGAGCCACACGCTGCCCCTCGGGCAGTGGGTGCACGTGGCCGTGGTCAACGACGCTCGGCACACCACCGTGTACGTGGACCGGTCGAAGGTCGCGCGCAACGCCGCCGCTCGGTCGAAGGGAATCACCACGCTCGGCGAGCCGTTCGCGCTCGGGGCCAAGCAGAGCGCGGGGCGCTACGGCCAGGGTTTCCACGGCTCGCTGGGTGACACCCGGATCACCGCTCGCGCGCTGCGGCCCGAGGAGTTCCTCAGCGCGGTGAGCTCGGACAGCGGGCGGGGGCGTTGAGCGAGAGGAGGACCTGAAGCACGGGCGGGCCACGAGCGAGGCTGAACCGCAGGCTGCGGCGGTCGCGTCACCAGGGGCGCACGCCGCCGTAGAAGGTGTTCTCGCCGAGCTCGTGCGTCTTGCGCATGACCCTGTCGGGGTTGTCTCCCGTGTTGCCCTCGATCAGGGTAACCCTTTCGCCCTGGATCTTCTCGACCACACCGATGTGGTGGCTGGAGTCGGGGGTCGTCGGGCCGGTGCCGAACAGCAGCACGTCGCCCGGCCTGGCGCTGTCCAGCTGGGCACTGCCGTAGGCCGTGCCCTCGGTCTGTCCGGTGGTGTAGACGTCGCCGGTGAAGGAGAACTCCTCGGGGTCGACCTCCACGCCCGCCTTTTCCCAGCTCGACATGGCGAACAGGGCGCACCAGGGCACGCACTGCTCGGAGTACTTGTGGCAGTTCTTGCCGGTTTCTTCGGTGCCGAGCTCGGCCCGTGCCGCCGTGACGATCTCTTCTCGCTCGGTGCCTGGGTCGGCCGTGAGCACCGGTGCTGCCGTGTCTCCGGTGGGGGCTTCGGGCGGTCCTTCGGATGTGGAAGGCACGAGTACGGCAGCCGTGATCGCGGCCGCCGCCGACAGGCTCGTCGCGAGCCCCAGCACGGCTCCACGCCTGCGAGGCCGGCATGCGGCCGGTTCGCCGCTCCGGTCATCTCGGTGAGTCACGCCCAGCACCTCCCGCTCGACGTTGACGCGTTCACCACCCGATATACCGTTCAGAGAGCGTGCATAAACGTTCCTGCCCGGTGCGCGCCCGTGAAACCGCTGGTCAGGGGCTAGGCCCCTCGACGTGCCGCTGCCCGGTGGGCGGCTGTCGACGGATTCAGCTCCCCGTTTCGATGCCGCGCCAGAATGCGTCGACGCGGGAGTTCCATTCCTCCGGTATCTCCTGGAAGGGTTGGTGGGCCTCCTCTTCCAGCACTTCGACCCTCGCGTGGGGGATTTTCTCGGCCACGGCCTGGCACAGCCGCGGACGCGCGGTCGGGTCGAGACCACCGGCGAGGACGAGCGTCGGCACGGAGATCCGGGGAAGACGCTCGGTCGTGTCGTGTTCGATGAAGCAGTCGAGGAACCGCTGCACGTCCTCGGTCGCTTGTTTGTGGGGGAAGGCGAGCACTTCCTCGATGAACCGGTCGACGGTTCCGTCGTTGTGTGCTCGGGCTGTGTAGATGTCGAGGAAGAATCCCTCGAGGAACGCCCGTTCGCTCGGAGCGACTTCCACCAGCCAGCGGACGAACCTGGCCCACGAGCGGAGATAGGGGTCCATCGCCGGCCACGTGCTCTGCAGGACCAGGCTGCGCACGAGATCGGGGTGCCGCAGCGCCAGTTCCTGGGCGATGATGCTTCCGCCCGAGAAGCCCGCGACATGGGGGGAAGGGATCTCTATCGCACGGAGGAGGTGTGCAGCGTCGTCGGCCATCGTCTCCACTGAGACAGGAGCGGCGGGCATCGCTGTCCGCCCCGCTCCCCGGTTGTCGAAGGCGGTCAGCCGATAGCGGTCCGAGAGCCCGTCGAGCTGGAACCGCCAGGATTCGACGGTATCGCCCAGTCCACCGATGAGCAGGACATCCGGTCCTTGTCCGGTCTGTTCGGCCCAGATGTCGAGCTCCCCGGCGCGGAGATGCGTGCCCATGTCTAACCCTCCTGTTCACTGTCGTGCCACTTCCGCGAGTGAGTGCCGTGTGTGCAGGTAAGCACCGGGTTCAGCGGAGTGCTCGTAGAATTCCGGGAAGAGATGGTGCGCCCGGACGTAGTCGAGGACGAACCCCGTCGGCACCGTTTCGGTGAAGCGCTCGAAAGAGCCGGGGACGGACTTGGCACGAAGCCTCAGCACTCTTCTACGGCAGGTGGTTTCCAGCTCTGCTGACCTCCCGGTGAGCGCGTATCCTTCCGTGAAGGTCAGCGGGGATCCCGGGGGGTCCGCAGGCGCCTCGTTCGTTGGGTTCGTCGACTTCGTCTCTCGCACCGCCCCTCCCAGTCCGGGAGCTCACGCGGACGGGTACACCGTCCTTTACCGGCCGAGGTTCGTACCCCCAGCGTGATCGACGGCCGTGTGCTCTATTGCCTCGCAATACCGTGAGTTACCGGTCCGGTGGAAACCTCAATTCCGAAGACCTCTCAGGAAAGGACTGCCGTGCAGACGTTCCTTCCCTGGTCGGAGTTCGCGTCGGTCGCGCGAGTCCTCGATGCCCGACGGCTGGGCAAACAGCGAGTGGAAGCGTTGCAGGTGCTGCGTGCTCTGACCGTCGCCGACTACGGTTGGCGGCATCACCCCGCCGCGAGCATGTGGGCCGGGTACGAGGAAGCGCTGACCCGCTATGGTCTCGAGATCTGCCGGGTCTGGTGCGCTACCGGACGAGCCGACACCTGCGCCTCGTCGCTGCGAGCGGACCTCTCCAGCAGTCTCGGGCTGGAGGTCGTGCGCACGCAGCTCTCACTGGCCGAGGCGGGAGAACTGCCGCCGTGGCTCGGCGATCCGGTGTTTCACCGCGCCCACCAATCGGCGCTGGTGCGCAAGGATCCCGAGTACTACGGGGAGTGGTTTCCCGACGTGCCGCCCGATCTTCCCGCCGTGTGGCCGGTCTCCGACAGGCCGCGCCGCACGCTGTGAGACCGTTTTCCGGCCGGGCGGCGGGCCCTCCTGCACGGGGAAGTGACGAAACGGTCCGGACAGCCGGAATGTCCTCGCGCCGGTCCTGGTGTCCGGCAACATGTCGCGGGATGAGGCCGGACGAGGACCTTTCGGGGAGCTTCGCCGGAGTCGTACGGTGGGTTTTCCCGGCGGACTCACGCGGGGTTGGTGCTTCTTCCCTCGATCTGGCGTTTGATGTTGGCCAGTGTCTGTTCCAAGCCCGCGCGGACGCCCGGACCGTCGGCTCGTTCGGTGTGCAACGACACCGTCACGGTGGATTGTCCGTCTCCGGCATCGGCGACCTCGAGTTCGCCGTGGTACTGATTCTCACTCTCGGTTCCCCACCGCATCGAGCGAGTCTGGGGGTCGATTTCGAGCCAGGCCTCGCCCTCGCGGCGTTTCCCCTCTACCTGAGCCACCGTGTGCACGGTGTGTTGCCCGGTGGACTCGACGGAGACCATTCCCTCGAAATAGTCGGGCAACCGGTTCACGTCGGCGAGGTATTCGAACAGAGACGCGGCGTCGGTGCGCACGGTGGCGCTGTGTTGGTAGTCACCCATGTTTGGTCGTTATACCGGACCGAGGGCTTCGCTGCCCGGTGCGTAGCCGAACAACCACGGAAAGTGATTTCGAGTGACTCCCGTGAAACACGTTCCGTCGCGTGCCTCTCGCGCGCCGCTGTTCGTCGTCGGCCGTGGCGGTGCGGCTGTGGACGGATGGGCTCCTGAGTAGATCACGGTGTGGTTCCGGAGTGTTCCGATCGTTCCGCCGCGAACGCGTCGTGCGGCCGAAATTCGCCGTCGCCGGTCTCGGTCCGCCTCCGTAGCGGTCGAGCCGCTCGGACAGGGGACGGCGAGAAAGATCGTAAGGCACTGACTCCTTGCTTGGCCGTTCGAACGGGGTGGCGTCCCTGGGTCGGTGGGAGTCTCGGCGGCCAATACCCACGACAGCCGCGCGTTGATCCCTGGTGCCGGATCCGCTCCAGAACCGAGATCGAGTTCTGGAGCGGGCTCTCAGACTCCGGATGCGGAATATCTAGTGCCAGGCCTCACACGGCCGGTCGTGCTAGTGGCTTTCTTGCTTCTTGAACGCCTCGATCAAGCTGGCAAGGCTGTGATTTCCGTGCCCCTGTGCGACGCGCTTTTCAATCATTTCCTGGATGGCGACCGACATGTCATTATCGACGTTCAGCTGCTTGCTCGTCTTCACCAAGTGGGAGATGGCGGCCTTGTTGACATCGAGGCTCGACACATCCGTCTCGAACCGACCCGAGTCGATCTCTTTGGCGCTCTTCGGGATGGCCGGAGCGATGACCTGCTCGATCCAGGTATTCACGAAGGGTAGGAACTCCTCGGCCGAGACACCGACGGTACCAACCAAGGCCTGGGCATGGACGTATCCTGCGATGCAGGACCACAGGATGGAGAGCAGACCCAGATCGTAAATCATCGGAACTCCGGCGTCAGTGCCGAGATAAACGCTTTTTCCTCCCAGGGGCTTGAGCAGTTCCTCCTGTTCAGTAAACACTTGCTGGTTACCTGCGTAGAAAATCAACGCCTCGGGAAGACCGATCATTTGCGGTACGGCCATGATGGCGCCGTCGAGATACTCGACACCGTTTTCCTGGGCCCATAAGGCGGTATCGCGCGCCTCTTCAGGGGTGCCGGAGGTCAAGTTCACGACAACCCTGCCCCTGAGCTCATCGGCCACCGAGGCGAGTAAATCGTTCATGACTTCGTACGTGGATACGCAGATCACAATCACTGGGCTTGCTTCAACGGCGTCCCGGATTTCGCCGGCCGCCACAGCCCCCTCAGCGATCAGGGCGTCGGTTTTATCCGCAGAACGGTTCCAGACGATCGTCCGATTGCCATTATTCAGAAACGCACCGGCCAAAGCGGTGCCCATCATGCCGAGTCCCAGAACTGTCACGGGTATCCGATTGGTTTCCGTCATCGAAAGGTTTCTCCTGCAATACGATTGAATTACTTGCTCTCGGGTGCGAGTCGATATCGCAACCAATTCTGGAATTGCATCGTCTGTCCGGTACTGACATCCGACGGTGTGGCTGTTGAAAATGAACGAAGGTTACGAAGGTTGCGAAGGTCTTGCACAATCTTCACAGCACTTCGAGGGTTTCTCCGGTGGGCAATACCACGGCAGGGAAGTAAAGTACCGGCGAGTGGTGGTTGTTCCCGCCACTCGCCGGAGAACGATTTCGCTGTGTCGATGCCGGTTGACGGATGGCCGGAACTCATCCGTGCGGCCGTTGGTTATGCGCCGCGGAGAACCTGGGAGAGTCGAGCGAAGCTCTCCTCACCGTACCCGGACTCCGTGGCCCGTTTCGCCAGCGCCGTGGCCGCGTTGAGTACACCGGTCTCGATGTCGCGGTTGTGGGCCGCGTGGATGATGTGGTCCATGCCCGCTGCGGCGGACTGTATGTTTGAGATGTCTCCGGTGAAGCGGTCCTTGTCGATTCGTTCGGCGAAGTCGGACATGATGTCGGGCAGCAGGTTGACGATGCCCTTGGCGTAGGGTGCCAGGTCGACCGCGTCGATCCCTTCGGCCTTGGCCAGTGCGAAACCGTGCACCATGCCTGCCATGCCCGTCCAGAATATGTCCAGCAGGGAAACGTCGTGCGCCGCTGCCCTGCCCGGATCCGTGCCCAGGGGCGCGGCCGTTCCCCCCAGGTTGGACAGCGTCGGTTCGTGGGACTCGTAGAGAGCCTGTGAACCGGCGTAGAGCACGACGGCCGCTGATCCCCCGATGGTCGGTGCCGGGGTCATAATCGCCCCGTCCAGGTATTCGATGCCGTGCTCGGCCGCCCAGTCGGCCATCTCGCGGGCCCGTGCGGGCGAGTCGGCGGTCAGGTTCACCAGCGTCTTGCCTTTCAGCGCGGTGGCAGCAGGCTCGACGATCGCCCGCACCGCGTCGTAGTCGATCACGCAGGCGATGACGAGATCACTCGCCGCGACCGCGTCGGCGACCGTCTCCGTTCGGTTGGCCCCCTCCTTCACGAGGGCATCCGCTTTCGATGCCGTCCGGTTCCACACCGTGGTGGGGTGGCCGTTGTTCAGGAACGCTCCGGCTAGAGCCTGGCCCATCGGACCGAGCCCAAGGATCGTGACCGGCTCGCGGTTGGCCGCAGTCATTGCTGTGTTCCTCCTTCGCGGCGACCGCCCCAGGGGCGTTCCGCTTCTTCTGCTGTCTTGTTCGGCAGCCACCATCGCTTGGTCCGTACCGTTCGAGGATGCTGTACCGATCACTCTGGCGCAGCCCGCTCAGGAGTCACTCTCGATCCGCTCACGCCCTAATGCCCGCGAGCCGGACCGTTCCGGACAGGACGACATGGGGGAATCCCATGAGGCCGAACGGAGGTATACAGCCTCGGACGGGTGAGCCCGCAGGAACCGTCACTTACCCTTCCGGAAGTATCCGGCTGCGCGGATATTCTGGCGGCATGCGATTCGGGATCCTCGGACCTCTGGCGGTGTGGACGGCGGACGGCCTGCCGGTCACGGTCCCCGAGTCCAAAGTGCGAGTGCTACTGGCAACGCTGTTGGTCCATGATGGTCAACCAGTCTCCACCGATCGGTTGTGTGACGTCCTCTGGGGTGATGAGCTGCCGCGAAATCCCACGGCTGCCCTCCAGACGAAGGTGTGGCAGTTGCGGCGGACCTTGGATGATGCGGAATCCGGCGCGGCGACCCTCGTCGAGTACTCCGCGCCCGGATACTTGTTCCGCATCGAGGACACCGAAGTGGACGCGAGAAGGTTTCAGCGCCTCATCACCGGCTCCCGGCACACCGAAGGCCCCCGAGCGCGTGCCGACGCGCTCGCCGATGCCTTCGGACTCTGGCGCGGCCCGGCACTCGCGGATTTCAGGGACGACGAGTTCGCGAGTGCGGCGATCACTCGTTTCGAGGAGCAATGGATCGCGGCGGCGGAGGACCACGCCGAAGTGCTGCTGGAACTGGGCGAGAACCGAGTGCTCGTGGGTGACCTGGCGGACCTGAGTGCCAGGTATCCGCTGCGGGAGCGGTTGCGAGCGCTGCGCATGCGCGCACTTCACCGCGCCGGCAGGTCGAGCGAGGCATTGCAGACCTTCGACGAGTTTCGGAGCTACCTCGGTGAGAATCTCGGGGTCGAACCGAACAACGAGCTGGTGGCGCTTCGCCAGGCGATCCTGCAGCGGTCCACCAGTCTCGATCCCGTGCCGCCGTCCTCGGCCAAGGCGGCGGTCTCCACACCGGGCAACCTCCCCGCAGCGCTCACCCCGCTGATCGGTCGGGACACCGCCGTCGAGGAGCTTCGTGAGTTGCTGGACGGAAACCGATTGGTCACCCTGACCGGAACTGGTGGAGTGGGGAAGACGAGACTCGCCCTGGAGCTGGCCACGACTCTGACCGAGACCTTCGTGGACGGGGTGTGGCTGGTGGAACTGGCACCGCTGGCCCCGCCGGGAGAGGTGGACGAGGCCGAACTCTACGACGCCGTCGTCGGCCAGGTCGCGAGCACCCTGGAGATACGTGGCGAGGCCACTTCGAGCGGCGGGCCCGGTGGTGGATTCCCGACTCCGCTGTCCGAGCGGTTGAGGGACGCGCTGCGTACCAAGCGGTTGCTTCTCCTCCTGGACAACTGTGAACACCTGGTCGAACCGGTCGCCAAGCTGGTCGAGAAGCTGTTGCAGGCGGCACCCGGTCTGCGAGTGCTCGCGACGAGTCAGGACGCGCTCGGTGTCGTCGGCGAACAGCTGCACAACGTCCCACCCCTGGTGGTCCCGGATGGTCCGGAAAGGATGGAGGAGGCGAGTGCGGTCGAGCTGTTCGTGACGAAGGCGAGCGCGGCCTCTCCCGGTTTCCGGCTCGACCGGTCCAACATGCGAGAGGTGCTCGCCATCTGCAAGCAACTGGACGGGGTCCCGCTGTCTCTCGAGCTGGCCGCGACCAGAGTACGGGCACTGGGCACCCGCGAGGTGGCGGCGCGGTTGGCGAACCGGTTCGAACTGCTCACCGTCGGATATCGCGGCGCGCCCGCGCGGCAGCAGACCCTGCGGGCGACGATCGACTGGAGCTGGAGCCTCCTGAGCGTCTCCGAACGGTCCGTGCTGTGCCGACTCGTCCCCCACATCGGCGGTTTCACCCTCCGTGCGGCCGAACAAACGTGTGCGGATGAGGGGATCGACACTTCGCGAATTCTCGATCTGGTCGCTCGTTTGGTGGACCGGTCCCTGGTCGCGGCTTCGGACGGCAACAATGGACGGCGGTTCCACTTGCTCGAGTCCATTTCGGCCTATTGTGCCGAGCGCTTGCGCGAGTCCGGCGAGCATACACGGGTTCATACCCGTTATGTGTGGTACTACACCGATCTCGCCGAACGGGCCGTACCGCAGCTGCGCGGGCCGAACCAGCGAAGCTGGTTGGAGCGCTTGGACGCGGAGGCGGCCAATCTCCGCAACGCACTGGATGTCGCCGTCCGGTACGAGCTCGCCGAGCTGGGACTGCGACTCGTGAACGCGTTGGCGTGGTACTGGTTGCTGCGTGGCCAATCGGGTGAAGGAAGTCGGTCCTGCTCCGCGGCCCTCACGATCGTGGGGGACAGCACGGCCGACAACCGTCTCGCCGCGCTCTGCTGGCGGGCCGGTTTCGCGTTCCGCGCCGATGAGGGCGAGTCTCCGCTGGTCGAGTGCGACCGAACGTGGGAGCTGAGCGCACGGATCGAGGACCCGCTGCGCAGAGCCACGGCGCGATGGTTCCTGGGATTCGCCCAGCTCGGATTCGGCGACCGGCAGCGGAACGAGGCCCGGATCGAGCGGGCGTTGGAGGACCTTCGTGCCGCTGGAGATCGGTTGGGCGTCGCCGCGGCGCTCAGCGCGCGGGCCACCCAGGCACTTATCAGCGGCGATCTGAGTACTGCTCAACGCGATGGTGCCGAGAGCGCCGCCGCGTACCACGCACTCGGGGATGCCTGGGGACAGCTACAGGCAGGCAACGTGCTGGCTCAGCTCGCTGAGATCAGCGGCGATTACGAGCGGTCGGCCGGGCGGTACCGCGAGGGACTGCACATCGCCACGTCACTCGGTTTGTGGACGGACGTGGCGTTGAAACTGTCCGGGCTGGGACGGGTCGCGCTGTTGCAAGGCGACTACCCGCGGGCCCGGGAGCTGCACGAACGAGCGATGCGCTCGGCCGCCGAGCAGGGTTTCCCCTTCGGGGAGCAGTTCGCCGAGGTGGGGTTGGGTATGGGGGCACGCAGGGAGAACGACCTCGATACCGCGGAGAAGCACCTGTCGCGATGGCTCGACTGGTGCCGCCGTACGGACGGTGCTCCGGGTGTCGCGCTGATCCTCGCCGAACTCGGCTTCGTGGCCGAGCAGCGCGGCGACGCCCACACGGCGTTGCGCTATCACCTGGAGGGGATCGGCGTCGCTGGCAGGGACCTCCGAGCGATCGCGCTGGTGGTGGAAGGCGTCGCGGGTGCGGTGGCCGTCGCCAAGGAGTGGAGAGGTGCCGCGTTGTTGCTCGGCTCCGCCGAGGCAGCGCGCGAGACCGCGGGCGCTCCGCTCCCACCTGGTGAGCGGGGGGACGTGGAGCGGATCACGCTGACGGCACGGCTGGGGACGGATACCGAGAACTTCGCCGCCAAGTTTCAGCGGGGCCGAGACCTGGCCCCTGCACAGGCCATGTCCGAGGTGTTGAGCGAGAGCGCGCTCGCGGGTCACGTGAACGGCCTCTTCCGCTCGGAGCTCTCGGGGAATCGCGCCCTCTGACCGAGCCGAGGGGGTGGAGCGATTCGTTTCCGGTGTCGTGGGGGCTTGTGCGGTTGGCCGACGACTTCTACGGTCTCCGCGAAGTGGGTTCCCCGGCGGAACCGTTGCCGAGTGCGTCACCCGGGTGGGAGCCTCCGAGGACCGCCCCGCGGCGCCGCTCCGGCGAGCGGCGAAGCCGCGACGCGGTTCCATATGAGGCCCCCGGGGGCGCTCCTCATCGGGTCAGTCGAAGCCGTCCTCGACGAAACCGGGTGTCATTCGAAGTCGATGTCCCACGGGTCGTACAGGCAGTTCCTACTGGGACCACTGCCGATCCGCTCGGGTTCGGCCCCGGTGTCGTTTCCCAAGTACGAGACGCAGATGTCCATCTCGGAGTCTCCGACGACCGTGATGTCGGACAATGCGACGCTGTCGCCGTAATTGACATTGACTCCGGTCAGTTTCCCGCCCGGCGCGGTGGCCGTGACATCGTTGATGATCGCGTGGCGCTCGTACTGCTCGGTGCAGTTGCCGCAGGACAGGTAGAGTGTGCCGAAGTTCTCGACCCGGAAATCGTTGATCAGCATGGTTCCCGGGCCGTTGTGCTGGAAGACCTTGTCCTCGGCCGCCCGCGCACCACCGCCGTCGACCAGCATCAGGTCGGAGGGGGAACCGGCGGCCAGTGTCGCGGCGTCCTCGCCGACGTCCTCCCACCACACGTTCCGCAGCGTGCAGGAGCCGAGGCAGTGGATGCCGTCGGAAGCCGGGGCGCCGATGATCACGTTTCGCAGCGTCGCACCGTCGGCGAGTTCGAAGATCGGGGGTTGGTCCTCGGCCTGGCCTCCTCCGCCGAGGTCGCCCTTCCCGTAGTAGCGGGTGAGCCCACCGTCCATCGTTCCCTCGACCGTGATCGTGGAGTCGACGGCCTGCTCACCTCGTGCCTCGGGAATGGGAACGGCCGCGGTGGCGGGGGGTTCGGCGTGCCCGAGGGGAACGGCCACGGCCATGCCCAGCACGGTCAGCGCACTCAGCGCCGCCGAGTACAGGCCCTTCCTGGCGCGGGAAGAAAAGCGGGGTAACAATGGTTCTCCTTTTCCGACCGGGGAAAACGCTTTCCTTGAAGTTACGGTGCGTCATCCGGGGAACCAAGCGGCTGTTCGTTCCCGCCGGCTGGGCGAGCCGATCCAGTGATGTCGTGCCCGAACGGCGCATCTCTCCCGGTTGGTGAAACGGCGCGGTGCCGTGGGCCTTTTCGCGCAGCGCATCGGTGCTTTCGCTCCGCCTCGCCTCACACAGCACCGGTAACAGCCTCCGCCGCACCTCCGCTGAGTGGCCCACGGGCAGGGGCGGGAAGAGCCAGTGGGGGCGGGCCTTCGGCACCAGCGAACCAGGCGTGCCCGACTGTGCCCGGGCGGAGTTCCGGGGCGACTCGGAGTGTTCCGCCGGGTCCGCTGTGACTGCCGTGACCGGCCGCGACGCGATGTAACCGGGCCCGGGCGGGATGGTCGTCGCGGTCGCGCGAGCTCCTATAATCCGGGTCGTGCCCGTGTCGCCGTTCGAAGCGACGCGCGGGAAACGTGATTTCGGGAAAGGGGATCAGTGAGTACACAGGCGGAAACGTTCGAATTCCAGGCGGAATCCCGCAAATTGTTGCAGTTGATGGTGCACGCCATATATTCGAACAAGGACACGTTCCTGCGCGAGCTCGTTTCCAACTCCTCGGACGCGCTCGACAAGGTGCGGCTGGAGTCCTTCCGCGACAAGGACCTGGAGGTGGACACCTCCGACCCGCACATCCTGATCGAGGCCGACAGGGAGCACCGCACCCTGACGGTGCGCGACAACGGTATCGGCATGTCGCGGGACGAGGTCCAGGACCTGATCGGCACGATCGCCAAGTCGGGCACGGCCGAGCTGCTGCAGCAGCTGAAGGAGACGCAGGACGGCGCGGCCGCGCAGGAGTTGATCGGCCAGTTCGGGCTCGGTTTCTACTCCAGCTTCATGGTCGCCGACCGGGTGACGCTGCTGACCCGTCGGGCGGGCGAGAGCACCGGCACCCGCTGGGACTCGACCGGTGAGGGCACCTACACCCTCGAGACGGTCGAGGAGGCCCCGCAGGGCACGGCGGTGACGCTGCACCTGAAGGCCGAGGACCAGGAAGACAGCCTGCTCGACTACACCGACAGCACGACGATCACCAACATAATCAAGCGCTACTCCGACTTCATCTCGTGGCCCATCCGCATGGAGGTCGAGCACACCGACTCCGAGGGCGAGACCACGCGGCAGGTCGAGACGATCAACTCGATGAAGGCGCTCTGGGCGCGCCCCAAGGAGGAGGTCGCCGACGAGGAGTACCGCGAGTTCTACAAGCACATCAGCCACGACTGGAACGACCCGCTCGAGACGATCCACCTGCGGGCCGAGGGCACGATCGAGTACCAGGCGCTGCTGTTCATCCCCTCGGTCGCCCCCTTCGACCTCTTCACGCGTGACCACAAGCGCGGCGTTCAGCTCTACGTCAAGCGCGTGTTCATCATGGACGACTGCGAGGAACTCCTGCCGGAGTACCTGCGCTTCGTCAAGGGCGTGGTGGACGCACAGGACCTCTCCCTCAACGTCTCGCGGGAGATCCTGCAGCAGGACCGCCAGATCCAGATGATGCGCAAGCGGCTGGTCAAGAAGGTCCTGTCCACGGTCAAGGACATGATGAGCCAGGACCCGGACAGCTACGCGAAGTTCTGGGAGCAGTTCGGCCAGGCCGTCAAGGAGGGACTGCTCAACGACGTCGACAACCGCGAGCAGATCCTCGAGATCGCCTCCTTCGAGTCCACGCACGACGCGGAGAACAAGACGACACTGCGTGAGTACATCGAGCGGATGAAGGAGGGCCAGGACAGCATCTACTACATCACCGGCAGTTCGCGGTCCAAGGTCGAGAACTCCCCGCACATCGAGGCCTTCCGGGACAAGGGCATGGAGGTGCTGCTGCTGACCGATCCGGTCGACGAGATGTGGGTGGAGTCGGTGCCGGAGTTCGACGGCAAGCCGTTCCAGTCGATCGCCAAGGGCCAGGTCGATCTCGACGAGCAGGACGAGGACGGCAAGGACGCCGAGCGGCAGCAGGAGTTCGCCGACGTGCTGTCCTGGATGTCGACCAAGCTCGCCGAGGACGTGAAGGAAGTGCGGCTGTCCTCGCGCCTGAGCTCCTCACCCGCCTGCGTGGTCGGGGACAACAATGACATGGGGCCGACCCTGGAGAAGATGTACCGGGCCATGGGTCACGAGGTGCCGCCGGTGAAACGCATCCTCGAGGTCAACCCCGATCACCCTCTCGTGAGCGGGATGCGCGACTCCTACGACAAGAACGGCGAGAGCCAGGAGTTGAAGGAGACGGCCGAACTCGTCCACGGCATGGCGCTGCTGGCCGAGGGCGGTGAGCTCCGCGAGCCCGCGCAGTTCACCAGTCTGCTGGCCAACAGGCTCGCCCAAACGCTGTAAGGACTCCTCGCCCCGGGGCCGGAGGGCGGCTGCTCTCCGGCCCCGGTGGAGGTACATGGCGGGGCCTTCCGGTCGTGGAGGCCGGGGTAGCTCATCGGAGGAGCTCGGTCGCGGGGTCGAGCACCTCGGCCAGGTGGCGGGCGCGGTGCCTGCTGCCGTGGGCTATCTGCGTCCGGCAGCTGAAACCGTCGGCCAGCACCAGTTCGTCGGTGCCGGTGTTTCGCAGCGCGGGTAGCAGGGCGTGCTCGGCACACGCCATCGACACTTCGTAATGACCACGCTCGAAACCGAAGTTGCCTGCGAGCCCGCAGCACCCCGAATCCAGCACCTCGGGGAGGAGACCCGCTCGCCGCATGATCGTCCGATCGGCGGTGAAACCCAGCACGGCGTGCTGGTGGCAGTGCGTCTGCACGAGGGCCTCGGCTCCTCGAGCACTCGGCTCCAGGTCTTTCGGCGCGTGGTCGGTGAGGGCTTCCGCCAGTGTGACGAAATGGGCACGGGCTCGCGCGGCCTCCTCGTCGTGGGGGAAGAGATCACGGGTGTCGGAACGGAACACGGCGGTGCACGAGGGTTCGATCCCCACCACGGGAGTGCCCGCCTCGAGCCAGGGGCGCAGTACCCGGAGAGTGCGCCGCAGTACTCTTCCGGCGACGCCGAGCTGTCCGGTGGAGATCCAGGTCAGTCCACAGCAGACCGGCTCGGTCGGTACCGCCACCCGAAATCCGGCGGCCTCCAGCACACGTACCGCCGCCCGTGCGATGTGCGGTTCGAAGTGGTTGGTGAAAGTGTCCGGCCACAGCACTACAGCGTTGGCATCGCCGGGGGAGGGTTCGGCCGAGCCACGCCCCAGCCATTGCTCCCGGAAGCCGTGGCGAGCGAATTCGGGGGCTTCCCGGTGGGGGGTCACTCCGGCGATCCTCTTGCCGACAGCGGCGATCCCCGGAGTGTGCAGCACGGTGTTGACCAGTTGGGGGGCGAACCGGGCCACCTGTGCCAACGCGGGCATCCAGCCGAGCGAGTAGTGCGCGGCTGGGCGCAACCGGTGGCGGTAGTGCTGGGCGAGGAACTCGGCCTTGTAGGTCGCCATGTCCACGCCTGTGGGGCAGTCCGATTTGCAGCCCTTGCACGAAAGGCACAGGTCCAGCGATTCCAGGACGGCTTCGGAACGCCATCCGTTGGTGACGGGGGAGTCCTCGTTGCCGCGCATCATCTCGAACAGCAGCCGGGCGCGTCCCCGTGTGGAGTGTTTCTCCTCCCCGGTGGCCCGGTAGGAAGGGCACATGACGCCACCGGTGGAGCTGCGGCAGTTGCCGATCCCCACGCAACGCATCACGCCCTGGTGGAAATCGGCTTGATCGTCCGGGTATCCCAGGAATGTGTCCGGATGCCACGGTCGGTACTCGGAACCGAGTCGCAGGTTCTCGTCCACCCGGTAGGGTGCGACCACTTTTCCGGGGTTCATGCGGTTCCCCGGATCGAAGATCTCCTTGAGCTCGCCGAAGGCACGCACCATCTCCGTTCCGAACATGCGCACCAGCAGCTCGCCACGCGCCTGTCCGTCGCCGTGCTCGCCGGACAGCGACCCCCCGTAGGAAGTAACGAGGTCGGCGGCGCGCTCCACGAAGCTACGGTAAGTGGCCACCCCCGGACCGCTCTTCAAGCGGAACGGAATCCGAACGTGTAAGCAGCCGTGCCCGAAATGGCCGTACAACGCGGGACGTTCGTAGCCGAACTCGTCGAACAGTCCAAGCAGATCGCGCAGGTAATCACCCAGACGTTTGGGAGGCACCGCTGAGTCCTCCCAGCCGGGCCAGCTCTCCGGGATGTCGGGAGGATCGGCGGTCGCCGCGAGCCCGGCCTCGCGTGCTTTGAGCATCCGCTCCTCGCGGGCCGGATCGTCGGAAACGGCCACGTCGTGGTCGTCCCGCGACTTGCCGAGTCCAGCCAGCAGCCGGTTGACACCTTCGTCGGCCTGTTCGACGCTTTCCCCGCCCGTCTGGACGAACAGCCAGCCGGAACCCTCCGGCAGGAGTTCGAGCGAATCCTCGAACAGCCCTTCCTCACGGATGAAGTGCACGAGTTCGGGGCCGACCGCTTCGAAGATCAGGGGATCGGACTCGGCCAGTACGCCCGGTACGGCGTCCGCGGCCGTCACGATGTCGTCGTAGCCGAGCACCACCAGGGCCTTGTACGGCACCGTCGGGACCAGTTCGAGCTCGGCCCGCAGCACCGTCGCCAGGGTGCCCTCGCTTCCGGCGAGCAACCCCGCCGCATCGATGCCGTCGGGACGCAGCAGCGAGTCGAGGTTGTAGCCGGAGACCCGGCGCGGTATGTCCGGATAGCTCGCTTGGATTTCAGCACGGTACCGGTCGCGCAGGTCGCGCAACTCCTGGTGGAGCCGCCCGATTTCGCCGCCACCGGCGATGGTCGACTCCAGCTCGCTCTCGGTGAGCGGACCGAGCCAGCAGCGCAGCCCCCCGTAGGTGAGCACTTCCAGACGTCTGATGTTGTCCACCGTCTTGCCGTACCGCTGTGCGCTGGCTCCGCAGGAGTTGTTCCCGATCATTCCACCGAGCGAACAGTGGCTGTGGGTGGAGGGCTGGGGACCGAACCGAAGGCCGTGCTCCGCCAGCGCCCGGTTGAGGTCGTCCAGCACGATCCCCGGCTCGACCACGCAGGTGCGTTCGTGCGGATCGACGGAGAGCAGGGAGTCGCAGTACTTCGTCCAGTCGATCACCACGGCCACGTTCACGCACTGACCACCCAGGCTCGTCCCACCACCGCGCGGAAGCACGGGTGCGTCGTGTGCACGACACGTTCGTATCGCTGTGGCCCCGTCCTCCGGAGTGTGGGGGACAACCACGGCGATCGGTACCTGGCGGTAGTTCGACGAATCCGTGGCGTAGGCCCCCCGTGAGGCCTCGTCGAACCGGACCTCACCGCTCACGGCCGAGCTCAGTGCCTGTTCCAGCGCTGTCGTGTCCACCCGGGGGATGCCAGGAAGACCGATCTCCGCAGCCATTCCGATCCCTTCGTCCGCCGTGGGTGCATACCGTGCTCATCGCACGCGATAGGGCTCCGAGTCGGGTTCCTTGAGTGCCATGCCGTGCCCCGGCAGCGACATATCCGGCCGCACCGCGCCCTCGCGTGGACGCAGTGTGCCGTCGAAGAGCATTTCCTCGACGCGCTCGTGGTCGCGGAACCATTCGAGGTGTCTGACATTGGGCGTGCACAGGGCCACGTGCGCTGTGAGGTTCTGCGCGCAGTGCCCGGAGACGTCGAGACCGCGAGCCGCGGCGAGCGCCGCGATCCGCTGCCACTCGCCGATGCCGCCACAGCGGGTGAGGTCGATCTGCGGGCAGTCCACGGCCTCGGCGGCCAGCATTCCCGCGAAGTAGGAAGGGTGGTAGCCGTACTCGCCTGCCGCGACATCGGCTCCGACGGCTTCGCACACCCTGCGGAGACCGGTCCAGTCGTCACTGGAGACGGGCTCCTCGTACCACCGCACGTCGAGCTGGTCCAGCAGTTCGCCCATCCGCACCGCCTGACCGACCGAGTACGCGCCGTTGGCGTCCACGAACAGTGCGGTGTCCGTTCCGGTGAGCTCCTGTGCGAACCGTACCCGCGCGAGGTCGCGTTCCGTGTCGGTTCCCCGGGACTCGCCGATCTTGATCTTCACCGCTGACATGCCGTGCTCACTTGCGTAGCGGTGCAGTTGGGTACGCAGCTGGTCGTCGTCGTAGGTGGTGAATCCACCGCTGCCGTACACCGGTACCGAGTCGTGCGCTCGTCCGAGCAGCCGACTCAGCGGCAGCTCGTGCAGCCGGGCCGCCGCGTCCCACTGCGCGACCTCCACTGCCGACATCGCGCACGAGACCAGCCCCGGTCTGCCGTGGTTCCGGATCGCCCGCTGCATGGTCTCCCGCGCGGCGGGGACGTCGGTGACACTGGTACCCAGCACGGCGGAGCGCAGCACCGATTCGACGAGATCCACGATCGCGTGATGAGCGTAGGTCCACCCCAGGCCGGTGTGCTCGGCCGTGTGCACGAAAACGACGACGACAGTGGTATCCGACCAGGCGAGCGTTCCGTCGGCCTCCGGAGTTTCCGTGGGAACCCTGTAGGCTCGTGCGCCCACGTCGGTTATCTTCGCGTCGTTCCCGATCATTTTCGATCGGAGCGGTGGGGGATGAACTCCTGGGCCTTGGACTTCACGCCTTCCTTGACCACCGACCACGCGTCGGGGTCCCCGCGCAGCATCGCTTCGGCGACGTTCTCCATCTGGTCCCAGTTGGCCTCCGGTGGGATCGGTGGCACCGCGGGGTCGGTGACGAACTCGAGCAGACAAGGGCGGTCGGCCCTCACGGCCTGTTGCCACGCGCTGCGGACGTCGCCCGGTTGTTCGATCCTCACCCCGCGTAGTCCGAGCAGTTCGGCGAAGCGCGCGTAGCCGAACTCCGGCAGTTGCTGGGAGGGCAGGAACTGCGGTGAGCCGCTCAGAGCGCGCAATTCCCAAGTCACCTGGTTGAGATCGGAGTTGTTGAGGACCCCGACCACCACTCTTGGATCCTGCCACTCGGGCCAGTAGTGCGCCATGGTGATCAACTCGTTGATGCCGTTCATCTGCATGGCGCCGTCGCCGACCAGCGCGAAGACAGGGCGGTCGGGATGCGCGAACTTTGCCCCCGTGGCGTACGGCATTCCCGGGCCCATTGTGGCCAGGGTTCCGGAGAGCGAGCCGCGGATGTTCCCTCTGAAGCGCAGGTGCCTTCCGTACCAGTTCGCGACGGAGCCGGCGTCGGTGGTGACGATCGAGTCGTCGGGCAACTCGTCGGAGAGCTCGTGGAACACGAGTTCGGGGTTGACGGGGTCGGCCTTCACCTGGGCACGACGTTCCATGGTCTCCCACCAACGGGTGACAGTTTGCTCGACGTCCGCACGCCACGTGCGATCCTCCTTGCGGTGCAGGAGCGGCAGCAGTTCGCGCAGCGTCGCCTGGGCGTCCCCGACGAGGTTGACCTCGAAGGGGTAGCGCATCCCGATCATGGTCGGATCGATGTCGATCTGCACCCCTCGGGCCTGGTCGAACTCGGGCAGGAACTGGCTGTAGGGGAAACTGGCGCCGATCATCAGCAGCGTGTCGCAGTCGCGCATCAGCTCCCAGGAGGGCCGAGTACCCAGCAACCCGGACGCCCCCGTCACGTAAGGCAGGTCGTCGCTGAGCACATCCTTGCCGAGCAGCGCTTTCGCGACACCGGCCCCCAGGGTGTCCGCGACTTCGGTCACCTCGTTCGCGGCACCACGCGCCCCCTGTCCGATCATGATCGCCACGCGTTCGCCCTCGTTGAGGATGCCTGCCGCTCGCTGAACGTCGTCGCCGGAGGGAATCA
Organism: Actinopolyspora sabaoui; assembly: GCF_051225635.1. Lineage (NCBI taxonomy): Bacteria > Bacillati > Actinomycetota > Actinomycetes > Actinopolysporales > Actinopolysporaceae > Actinopolyspora > Actinopolyspora sabaoui. Next base: position 188,027 of record NZ_JBMIHH010000008.1, read on the forward strand.
CCACCGAGTCCGAGATGCCCAGACTGGAGGGCACCATCTTGAACGCGTGGGTCGGCGGTGAGTACTCCAGCTCCTGCACGTCACCCGGGATGATCAGGGCGGTCACGGTTCTCTTCGCCCATGCCGTGCGGATCGCCCGGTCGAGGACGTTCGGCAGTTGCTGGGGGGCCGTCACAGTCTGGACGTACTCGCTGGCGACATCCTTGTACAACGAACCAAGGTCGATCTCCTGCTGGTAGGCACCGCCCAATGAGGTGCTGCCCTGCTGCCCGACGATCGCCACCACCGGAACGTGGTCCAGTTTCGCGTCGTAAAGCCCGTTGAGCAGGTGTACCGCACCTGGCCCTCCGGTAGCCATGCACACTCCGACGCGTCCGGAGAACTTCGCGTAGCCCACGGCTTCAAAAGCGGCCAGCTCCTCGTGGCGCGCTTGGATGAAGCGTGGATCGTTGTCGGCGCGTTGCCACGCCGAGAGGATTCCGTTTATGCCGTCCCCGCCGTAGGAGAAGATCCGGTCCACGTTCCATTCGCGCAACCGGCGCAGCAGAAAATCCGAAACCAGTTCGACCATGTGTGGGCTCCGATTCGCGAGGTCTTCGTCGGCCTGCTCGGCGGGTTTCCGCCCGGTGTCCGTCCCAACCGGTGTCGCGGAGTACCACCGTCCAGCTCGTTCAGCGCCGCCTCGACGGGCTCGCCGGTGGACCGGACGAGCGTGGCTCGTGGGAGCGCGAACCCGGGAGTACCCGCCGCGCGCCGCACGGAACCACCGGAGGCAGCGCTTCGGGGCTACCCGGACGAAGGTTTCGGCAAACGGCGATGCAAGCTCCCAGGGCGGGACCGGTACGTTCCCGGGCGCCGCGAGACCTCTCGTGGGGAAGGAGTGACGCCCGTTGGTCAAGCGGTACGAAGGTGCTCGAGTAGATTCCGGGCACGGTTCAGGGAGTGCGCGCGGTTGCCGAGGTCCGACCAGGGGTCACCGTGCTCGCGTAGCCTGGCCGGGATGTCGTGCACGGTGAATTCCCACGGTGTCACGTCGGGAAGCTCGTCCCATCTCAGTGGGGTCGCCACGGGAGCGCCGGGCCTGGCGCGCACGGAGTACGGCGCGACAGCGGTCTGGCCGTACGCGTTGCGCAGGTAGTCCACGAATACGCGGTTGCCGCGTTTTTCTTTGCGCTGCTGCACGGTCAGCGTCTCGGGCTTGCGCTCCGCGAGGACCGTGGCTACTTGTTCGGCGAAGTCGCGTACCTCGTCGAAATTCTCGTGCCGCCGCAGTGGAGCCAACACGTGGAATCCCCGCGAGCCGGTGGTCATGACGAAGGAGGGCAGGGAGAGCTCGTCCAGCAGGTCACGGGTGGAGCGGGCGGCCTCGCGCAGGGTTTCGAGATCGTTGCCCTCCGGGTCGAGATCGAAGATCAGCCGATCCGGGAAGTCCAGTGCGTCCACACGGGACGGCCACACGTGTGGTGTCAGGCAGGCCTGATCGCTCAGGTACACGAGGGTGGCAGGCTCGTCGCACACCACGTGCACGGTCACACCGCCCTCCTTCTTGGGGACGGAGAAACGGCGGATCCAGTCGGGCGTGTGCTCGGAGACGTTCTTCTGGAAGATACGTTGCCCCGTTATCCCATCCGGGTAGCGTTCCGCCGCCAACGGGCGTTCCCTGGTGTAACGCACCATGGTGTGGCCGACTTGCCGGTAGTACTCGGCGATGTCGCCCTTGGTGAAGCCGTCCTCGGGGAACAACACCTTGTCTGCCCTGGAGACCTCTACAGAGCGTCCCGCCGTACGCAGGGTGGTCTCGCTCATGTCCCACGCTCCCTGGTGACTTCGGAAGGCTGCTTGTCCCGGCGCAGCCCCTGGTAGCTGGGGTGGCGGAGCTTGCCGTCCCGGGTCCACTCGGTGAAGGAGATCTGGGCGACCAGCTCCGGTGCGACCCAGCGCACGCCGTGCTCGTGTACTTCCTCCGCGAACGGACTGTGCTCCCGTTCCAGCCGGTCGAGTCGCTTGCGCAGGTCCTCCAGGGCGGCCTCGTCGAATCCGGTGCCCACCTTCCCGGCGTAGGCGAGGCTGTCGCCCTCGTAGTAGCCGACCAGCAGCGCGCCGAGATCAGGGCGGCTCCCGGTCGGTTCGGTGAACCCACCGATCACCAGTTCCTGGCTGGCGACGCACTTGAACTTCAACCAGCGGCGGGAACGCCCGTGCTCGTAGGGGGCGGTGGCGTCCTTGGCCAGTGTTCCTTCCCACCCCCGCGCGCAGGCCCGCTGGTGGTACCGCTCGCCGTCGGTGTCCTCGTACGGGGTCCACCGCAGCGGGTCCGCGAACTCCACCGCGCTGCTCAGCAGTTTCTTGCGCTCCCGCAACGGCAACCCGGTGGTGTCGTAACCGGCCAGGTGCAGCACGTCGAACAGGTAGCACCGAATCGCGATGTCCGAGGGCGTCGATTCCTCGTCGACGAGCTGCATTCGTTGTTGCAACCGGGCGAAGCTGCTCCGTTCGCCGTCGAACGCGACCACCTCGCCGTCCAGCACGCAATCCGATTCGACCAGACGGGGGATCGCTGCCACGATCTCCGGATAAGTCCGGTTCAGCGGCTTGCGGTTGCGCGAGAGAACGTCGACCCGGTCACCGTGCCGCACGATCAGGCAGCGCTCGCCGTCCAGCTTGGGTTCGAACAGCCAGTCGGCGTGGCTGAACGGCTCGTGGACCAGGGTCGCCAGCGTGGGTTCGGACCACGTGGGGGATGACTGCTTCCGGAGATTCCCACGGGACTCGGCACGCACCCTCTCGAAGAGCTCGTTCACTCCGGCTGCCCTCCGTGCGCGGCTATCGTGTTCAGATCCGCACCGCTTCGCACGGAACGGGGTTGTTTCTTGAGCGGCTTGCGCCGCCGATCGGCCCCCTCGTCGGCCACCTTGACCAACAACCACTGGTCCTCGGTGCGTTTGCTCATGCGCAACAAGGTGTAGCCGCCGCGTAGCTTGTGGCCCTCCAGCCAGATGTCGATCCGTCCTCGATCCAGCAGCTGGGCGGTGTCCTCGTCCCGGTCGGTGCGCAGGCTGTACGAGCCGCTGTCCCACACCAGGACGGTTCCCGCGCCGTACTGCCCTTCGGGAATGACCCCCTCGAAGTCCGCGTAATCGAGCGGGTGATCCTCCGTGCGGATGGCCAGTCGTTTGTCCCGTGGATCGATGGACGGTCCCTTCGGCAGTGCCCAGGACTTCAGCACCCCTTCCGCTTCCAGGCGGAGGTCGTAGTGCAGCGTGCTGGCATCGTGCTTCTGCACGACGAATCGGGGCCCGGAGCTCCCCTCGTTGGTGCGAGTGCCACCGTGCGGCTCGGTGGTGCTGCCGAAGTCACGTCTGCTTCGGTATTTCCGTAGTTTTCCCCGCATACATCGGGTTTACCCGGCGCGTGGCGGTGACAAACGGTGTGCCCGACCCCGTCGAGCACGTAACCCGCGGGCAAGGAGGTCGCGCCTCGCGGGTTCGGCGACGGCCGGGCGTGCCCGCGGAGCGCGTCGATGATCGCCAGGTGCCGGGGCGGTGGCTCGTTCGGCCGGTCGGACTTCTCCACGGTCCTGGTCAGCTCCACGGTTCTGGTCAGCGCCAGTTCGGAGGCGAGCGCGCCGACGCGGTGCTTCGGCGGGCGTATCGCCGTCAGCGGTGGATCCGGTCCGAGGCCGCTCGACCACTCCGACCGTTTCGCGGCCACCGTGGATGGCGGAGTGAATTCCCGCCGACCGCACGCGTTGTCGCGACGCGGTCGGCGGGAAGTGTGTCAGCCGAGTCGGAAGTCGGCGACGTGGATGGGCGACGGGGTTGTTCCCGTCGACTCCTCCTGGTACAGCACGGAGAGCACGCCGTCGGCCGCCAGGCGGGAGGTGTCCACGTTGACCTCGCCGAAGGCGTTCATGTCGGGGCGGTCGAACACCACGGTCCAGTCGGTCCAGTCGCTGGCCGCGCTGGCCGCCACGATCTTGCCCTTCGGCATGATGAGGTAGGCGTTGTCGTCCTGGTCGAACACCAGCTGGGTCCGCTGGGTGGAGTTCGACGGGACGGGAACCTCCCGCTTGGTCCAGTCGCCGTCGTCGCCGCGGACGAGGTGGAACGTGCGGCCGTGTTCGGCGCGCTGCTCGGAGTAGTCCGTCACGCACTGGGTGAACCGGCCGGGCACGTAGCTGATCACCGCGTGCGGCGTGTCGGTGGAATCGACCGCCTGGCTTTCCTGGTTCATGAGCCCGTGGTTGGGGCCGAGCGGGTCGGCCACGATCCCGGGGGAGTCGACGGCCACCGGATCCCGGCCGGTGACGCCGACGGTCTCGCCCGCACCGTTGTGCCAGGTCCGTCCCTGGTCGTCGCTGTAGACGTAGCCGGTGTCGTGGTTGGTCAGTCCGCCCGGATCACACAGCACCGACCGGTTGCCTTCGCGCCACGTGAAGGTCGCGTGCAGCCGCCCGTTGTCGTCGTAGGTCAATCCGTGCAGGTACATGTTCCGGGTGTTCGAGACCGTGCCGTTCGGGGCGGTCCACGCCCCCGTAGCCGAGGTCCAGCCGCCGAGTTTCTCCCAGCTGCCGTCGGCGTACTCGGCCAGTTCGTTGACACCGTTGCCCGACCCTCCGGTGCGGTAGCTGAACTGGAGCTCGCCCCGCGGGGTCACGATGAATCGCGGGTAGGTCATGGCCCCGAGCTCTTCGTCTCCCAGCGTGCGTCGGACCTCGCCGAACATCTCGGAGCTCCAGGAGTGGGCAGCGGGCCGGGAGACCAGTCCTGCGGTGGACCTGACGTAGTGGAGCCGGCTGTTGTGCGTGTCCATCGCGACGTGCAGGCGGCCGTCCTCGGGCGAGATTCCGAGGGAGATGACATTGTGCGAGTCGTTGACGCTGAGCTTGTGCGGCAACCTCACGGTTTCCCAACCGCCGTTGCCGTGCGCCGGTTTGCGGCCCACGACGGCGTTGCGGCTGTCCGTGTACCAGGCGGCGTACTGGTAACCGGCGTAGGTGCGAATGGCGTCCTGCTGGAACGAGTTGTTGTTGACCAGCCCGTCGTAGGAGACGAAGTACAGCGCGGACCGGTCGAGCACCGTGTCGGACAGCAGGGTCGCGTCGGGCTCGGCGTTTCCGGGGTTCTGGGCGAAGTCCGGCGGATCGGCCGCGGCGTTGGTGGGCATCACGAGCGCCGCGGTGATCAGCAGGGTCGCGAGTATGGCTCTGCGCATGTCAGGCGGACCTTTCCATCGGTGCTGCGTGCGGTAACTCGGGATCGGCTCTCCAGCGCGTGCGCATGTTTCCTCCTGTCTTGAAACGTTTTAGGATGCGCTGAAGTTAAGTGAGTCACAGCGAACCGTCAAGAGGTCTCGGCGACTTTCGGGGATGAATCCGGTTTTTGTCGGTTCGTCGCGTGGGATTTGTGACGCTCGCGCCGCGATCCGGGGTGCTCGCTATGAAACGTTTTTTAATGCCGCTTCGCGATTGTCGGACCCACTCGGCCGCCGACTGGTTCGAACGCTGGCATCGGCCGGAGTGACTCGTACGGCAGCGGAGCGGACCGTGGCTGGGCCTCCTGCCGCTGTGGCGGCATGTCGTGCGCCACCGAACTCCTCGACGCGGCCCGCGAGCGCGTCCACGGCGGCTGGGTGTACGGCACGGGATTCGGACGCGGAACCGGGCAGAGATCTTCCGTGCTGTTCGAGATCGCTCGAGGCGGGTAGGCTACGGACAAGCGAGATCGTCATAGACCTCTTGACTTTCGGCCCGCTCAGGCTCTGGAACGCACACTGGAACGGACATGACATATCCGCCACAACCCTGGTGGCTGTGCGGCGAGCTGTCCGTGTCGCTGTGGCGACTGCCGAAGCGGCTGCTCCCCGCTGTCCCGGCGGGACTGTCACCGGTGCTGCTGGGGAACACGGGCCTCGTCGGTACCGCTTGGGTGCTCTACCGCTCCGGGAGCGTGCTGGAGTACAACGAGCTGCTCGCCGCCGTGCTCGTGCGGCGCGGAGTCCGGTTCCGTGCTTGTGTCACCCACATCTGGGTGGACAGTGCGGCCTCCTTGCGGGGCGGTCGTGAGTTGTGGGGCATCCCCAAGGAGATGGCCACGTTCGGGGTCGACTCCGTGGACCCGTTGCGGATCGAGGCACACGGGATCGCCTCGGCCTCCCTGGCCGACCGGGTGTCGCTGCCGGGAAAGTGGCCGCTGGGCTACCGGATCGCACAGTCGATGGCCGGGGGAATCCTGGAAAGCCGAGTGAGGGCGCGCGGTCGCGCTGCCGTGCGCACCGCGTCGTGGCAAGTGGATCCGGACGGCCCGCTGGGATGGTTGCGGGGTCGTAAGCCTTTCCTCAGTCTCGCGATGCACGACTTCGAGATGCGGTTCGGCGGCGAAACCGACTCGTCCGTCCACGGGTGACGCGTCCCGGTCGCGGAGAGCGCGCGCCGCCTGCCCACCGCCACGACAGGTCCCCCGGATGGACCGGTAGGACTCGCCGGGTCCACCGACTCCGCGGGCGGGAACGGTGTCCGCTCCCGCCCGCCGAGTGGAGCCCCCGCGTGGGCGGTGTCCGGGGGCGTGCTCGGTCGGTGTGCCCGTCAGCCCCAGCCTGCCTGCGCACCGCCGACGCGTTGCTCGGCCAGGTACCGCTGGTGGCCGGAGGCGGTGTAGGCGCGCATCGGCTCCTCGGGCAGTCCGCGCGATGCGCGCCACTGTGCCAGGGCCGGTCGGACGTCTGTCTGGAACGCGTCCATCAGCACTTCGTTCGCACCGAGCACGTCGTGCTCGGCCTGGGCCTTGTCGAGGGCGGCTCGGTCGACCAGCAGTGCGCGTGCGGTCATTTCCTGCACGTTGAGCACCGAACGGATCTGGCCGGGGATCTTCTCCTCGATGTTGTGGCACTGGTCGAGCATGAAGCGCACCGGGGAATCCTCTTCGAGGCCACCGCTCGCGATGACCTCGTACAGGATGCGGAACAGCTGGAACGGATCTGCCGCGCCGACGATCAGATCGTCGTCGGCGTAGAAGCGCGAGTTGAAGTCGAACGAGCCAAGTTTGCCCAGCCGCATCAGCTGCATGACGATGAACTCGATGTTGGTGCCCGGCGCGTGGTGGCCGGTGTCCAGACAGGTGAACGCTCGGTCACCCAGCGCGCTGACCTGCGCGTACGAGGTCCCCCAGTCGGGAACGTCGGTGTGGTAGAAGGCCGGTTCGAAGAACTTGTACTCCAGTACGAGCCGCTGGTGCGCGTCAAGCCGCTCGTAGATCTCGGCCAGCGACTCGGCGAGCCGGTCCTGGCGGGCCCGCATGGAGTCCTGACCGGGATAGTTCGTCCCGTCGGCCAGCCAGATCTTGAGATCGGTCGATCCGGTGGCGTGCATGATGTCGATGCATCGGAAGTGGTGATCGATGGCCTTGCGCCGTATCGCGGGATCGGAGTGGGTGAGGCTGCCGAACTTGTAGTCCTCGTCCTGGAACGTGTTGGCGTTGATCGTGCCCAGCTCGACCCCGAGGCCTTCGGCGTGGGCCTTGAGGTCGGTGAAGTCCTCGACGTCGTCCCACGGGATGTGCAGCGCCACGGTCGGCGCGAGCCCGGTCATCTCGTGAACCTTGGCCGCGTCGGCGATCTTCTCGTGCGTATCGCGCGGGGTACCGGGGGTGCCGAACACCTTGAAGCGGGTACCGGAGTTGCCGAACGCCCAGCTGGGCAGTTCGATGGACTGGCGGGCGAGCGTTTCGGTGATCTTGTCGAAGCGAGGCGGTACGGTCATCGTTCCCCTTCGTTCGGATCGGCGTTGTCGGGCACCGGTGTGGTGCCCCCGTACTGAGGGCGCTCGTCGAGGTCGGCGAGCTGATCCTCGAGATGGAAGACCTCTTCGAGGGTGATCGCGGCCTGGTCGGCGCGTCCGCTCTGGCCGACGAAGAGGTCGGCCATGTACTCCTCCCAGATCGCGGCCACTCGCGATTCCGCGAGGTGGGTGTCCGAAGCGGCCACGGAGCCCGTCTCGTAGTAGCCGATCAGCAGCCCGTCCGGACGCAGGAACAGCGAGTAGTTGCGTCGTCCCGAGGACTCGAGCTCGCGCAGCATCTCGGGCCACACGGCAGCGTGGCGGCTTCGGTACTCGTCGAGGCGGTTCGGGTCGATCCACAGCTGGAAGCACACACGGGTCATGAGGTCGTCACCGGGTCTTCCGCCGTCGCGGTTCCGTAGCGCTCCCGTTCGATCTGCTTCAGGTCCTTGCCCTGCGTGTTGGGTGTCCACAGTGTTCCGATGAGCAGGGCGGCAGCCAGCAGTCCGAGGATGAGCAGGCCGAGCCCTTGCAGCCCGATCTGTGCCAGCAGCATCGGGAACCAGACGCTGAGTACACCGACGAGCACTCGGGCGGCCAGGAACAGCACGCCCTGTGCGCTGGCGCGGTAGCGCGTCGCGAACAGCTCGCTGGTCCACAGGCCGTAGAAGGCCTGCGCGCCGACTCCCATGGACACGCCCCAGCCGATCGCGAAGAAGAGCAGGGTGAACATTCCCGGCGGGACGTAGATCAGCGCTGCCCAGGCGAGAATGCCGAGCAGGGCGCTGTAGCAGTAGAGCCACCGGCGGCTCATCCTGTCGGCGAGCCGCATGAACCCGAGGTAGGTCGCCGCGCTGGTGCAACCCCACATGAGCACCTGCAGCAGGTACTGCTCGGTCACGGACGTAACGCCCGCCGCCTCGTACACGCGCGGCTGGAAGATTCCGGACTGACCGGCCACGGTGTTCCACAGGGCGTAGACGCCGAACAGGAACAGCATCGCCGTGAGGTTGGCCTTCTTGGTGAACAGGCCGCGCAGGCTGCCCAGGAAGGAGGGGCGCTCGTCCGGGGCGTTGTTCTTGTCGCGCCAGAGCCCGGATTCCGGCAGGCCGCGTCGCACCCACCAGGTGATGGCGGCGACGACGAACAGGTGCGCGAAGATCAGTCGGCTGCCGAGCAGGTCGAGCGGGGCCACCAGGACAGCCAGGAAGTAGCCGATCATCGGCCCGATCGACCAGGCCAGCTGGGCGGTGCCCACGTGCGCCGCTCGTTGGTGCGCCGGTGCTTCCTCGGCGATGTAGGTCCACGAGGCGGTCACCCCGGCGCCGACGGCGATACCGGTCAGTATGAAGGCGGTCAGCAGCATACCGTAGGACGTGGCGAACACGGCCAACAGCACGCCCAGCATGTACAGCAGCAGGTCGTAAGTGTAGATGAACTTCCTGCCGTACCGGTCGCACAGCGGGCCGCCGATGGCCGCGCCCGCCGCGGCGCCGAACGCGTTGGCGCTGAGTGAGGCGAGCAGGCCGACGGCCAGGTTGTCCAGGCCGAACTCCTCCTGCCACAGGCTCAGGCTCGTGGCGATCGCGATGATCGAGCCGGCCTCGATGTAGTTCGACATGGCCACGGCGATCGTCGCGCGCCACCCCGTCGTGCGTTTGTTTCTGGAACGGACCTCCATTGGTCCTCCCATCCGTTGAACCTGGTCTCTCACGCTCCGACTGCGGAAGCAGTAGAGGTAAATCGTTTCAAAGTGATGCGAACCATAGCGGCCTTCACGGCTGTGAACAAGACCGTGCGCGAGATTCGTGTGGTCAGCCCGGCTCGCGGTCGCGTACCGGCGACGCGTGCCTACAGCAGGTGTCGAATACCGGTGGGTTCACCGCGACGCGGGGCCGCGGGATGGTTCCCGGGAGGGGTTCCGGTGGTCCGTGGAGAAGGAAGAGACCTTCTCGGGATGTTTCGTTATGGGGGTGAGACCCTGCTTTCGCTCGGTTTTCGGCCGCGTCCGGCCTTCGCTCCGTAGCGGTGCCGATTACGCCCCTTCTCGGGCCCCAACGGAGGGAGAGAGGTTTCGGCCGACGGGATGGGTTGCGTGATCCCTCGTCGTGCGCCGAGGCGCGGCGGACGAGCGTGTTCCGGCACGACCGAGGCGGGCGCGGATGGTCGCTGCGCCCAAATAAACTTAAAACGTTTTATTTCAAGGCTGCTGCGGGATGTCCTCATTCGGTGAGCGGGATGCTGTGCCGCGTCTCTTGGTCGTGTTCTCCCACGGCGCGGGTGTCGACGAATTCGTGGCGGAGTGCGGCAACGCCGTCGCGTAATTCGGCAGGCGGCCCGCGAAGTGGTTGAGATCGTCGAGCGCGGAGTACAGCTGGGTGTGGCTCGTGCGGGCGTCGACGGTTTTGGTCTGTTCGAGCTGTTCGCCGTGTTTGCTTCTCTGTCGGGGGCGTGCCCGAAGCGACGGGCACGCCCGGAGCGGTCAGTGCTTCGCGGCCGGTTCGTACGCGCGGTACCGGTTCGCCTGCCAGCCCGTCAGCAGCAACGCCACCGCCGCGAGGACGACGTAGGCGTTGCCGACGAGCTGCTGCGGCACATACAGCAGCGGGGAGACATCGGCCGTGAGCGCGTGGAACGCGACCTTCCTGCCCGCGACGACGATCGCCACGGCGAGCAGGAACCGGCTGATGCTACGGGTCCGTACCGCGGAGCCGAGCAGGAGCAACAGCCCGGGAATGACCCAAACCCAGTGACTCGACCAGGTCGTCGGTGAGACCAGCAGCGCGAACAACCCGGTCAACGTCATCGCCACCGGCGGGTCGACCCGGCCGATCGTGCGCGCGAGCACGACGAGTAGCCCGAGGCACACCACTGCCCAGACCCCGTGCTGCACCATCGGCTGCGTTCCCAGCCGCGCGAGCACGCCCATGATCGACTGGTTGGTCACGGATTCATGACCCGCCACGGAGGAGGCAGGGCCGTAGCGGAACCAGTAGTCCATCGACGCCTTGAAATCGATCGCGAAACCGAGCAGCGTGCACACCACGGCGGTGATCGCGCAGGTCAACGCGGCTCGGAAATCCCGGCGGAACAGGAAGAACACCAGGAAAGCCGCGGGCACGAGTTTGATCGCGGCGGCGATGCCCACCAGCAGGCCACGCGGCCATCGCGGATCCCGCACGAGGCAGTCCGCGGCGATCAGCCCCATCAGCACGATATTGACCTGCCCCTGGCCGAAACACGCGTAGACGGGCTCCAACCACAACGGCAACGGGAGCGCGACGGCCGCGACGGCCAACGCGCCGCGAGGCCCCACACCGGGCCACTGGTGCCGCACGATCAGGTAGAGCGTCATACCGATGGCCGCCAAGTCAGCGGCCCACATCAGAAACACTCCCACTGTGACCGGCGGTAGGGCGAACACGCTCAGCGGCAACAGCGCGAAGGGGGGATACACCCAGGGCAGCAGATTGCCGCCCCGGAGCGGGGCCCAGTCCTCGATGATGTCGCCGCCCGTCAGCCAGGTGTGTACGGCCCAGCGGTAAACCTCGAAATCACCCCGCAGGTAGAGCTCCCCGCCTTCCCCGCGAAAGAGAGCGGGCAGCAGCACGAACCACACCGAGACGGCCAGCAGCGGTACCGAAGCGGCGACGAGGACGAACGGATACCGCGTGAGCAGAGCGCGTAACCGTTCCCGTGGGGCGCCACTCGAAGTCGGAGTTTCGGGAGCTACCGATGGTTCCGTGGGTGTGTGTTTCGAGACTGCCACTCCGACATCCGATCACAACGCCGTGAGCGGAAACCGAAGGCGGTCCGACTCCGGTTACGGCACTGATCGGTGTTCGCCGCATTCCGAGCTCGATCGGGGTGGTTTCGCGGCCGCACCCGAAGCGCCCTCGGAAACGTGCGCGGAGTGGTGGAGCTGAAGTTCCTCGTGGCTCTGCCGAAAGTCCGACCGGTGACGTCGAGCACCACCGTCATGGACACGTGAAGTCAGTGACGAGGAACTCTTCTCGTTCATGACCGGACCGGAAATGACGCCCGCTGTCATGGCTGACGCGGTGGTTGCCGCCAGGGGCTTTCTCGTGGACCGGGTCGAGACGCCGCTCGCACCGGAGATTGTCCGTTCGACACGTCCTACGACGAGAACCTCTACGGCTTCCCGGCTCGCGACGAGCAGCGGGCCGCGGTGATGAACGAGGACGTGGAGACCCCGACAAGGGGATGTGTCGCGCGCCGGGTACGCATGGGTGGCGGTACGGGTGTGCTAGATGAGGTCCACGCCGGATCATGTCGGTTTTTCCGCCGATACCAGCACATATCCGAAATCCGGTGAGTCCTGCATTTTTCGTGCTTCTTCGATTCGTTTCTCGAATTCCTCGGCGCCGATCGCTTCCACGTACTCGTCGCGGCAGGAGAGTGCTCCCTCGACGAAATGCCGCATCGAGTGTCTTGCGTTTTTCCCGACATCCGTGATTTCGATTCGGTCCAGTCCGGCCCGCTGGAGCAGGTCGCCGTACTCATCGGTTCTCGACATGATGTACATGCCTTCCGCCGAGGAGGTCTCGCTGGAGTTGTAGTGTTCTTGGGTCGAGGCTTCGTGCACGGTCAGATCCGCGATGGATACCCGGCCACCCGGGCGAAGGACCCGCACGATCTCACGTAGCGCGTGCACCTTGTCCGGCATGTGCACCATCGATTCCAGTGCCATCACCCCGTCGAAGGAGTCGTCCGGGTACGGCAGGTGCATCGCGTCGGCGACCTCGTAGCGAACCCGGTCATCCAGACCGGCTTCTCGTGCCTGTTCGGTGGCGATGGAGATCTGGTGTGGGCTGATGGACACACCGACGACCTCGACCTCGTGGTTTCGGGCGAGCAACAGTGTGGGGGAGCCGGTGCCGCACCCGAGGTCGAGGACGCGTTGTCCGGGAGAAGGGTCGAGCCGGCGGACCACTTCTTCGGTCATCCTGTCGGTGGCCTCACCGAAGGTGCTCTGATCGTGCTCGTCCTCCCAGTAGCCGTAGTGAAGATTGCCGTTCCAGAGTTTCGCCACGACAGTGGCTATCCTGTCGTAAGCGTCCGCGACCTTGCTGCTGTTCGAGGCGGAATCCGAGGTCATCGCGTTACCGCTTTCTTCGTTCGGTGATATTTTTTCTTTTGTTTCGGGATTTCGTCATTTCTCGTGGGTCGGCGTGAGGCGGTCCCTGATAGAAAAGGGAGTACGATGCGTTCTTCTGCGCTGGCGCGTTTGTCGGAATTGTGTGTTCCTGAACGGGGTGGGAGGCTTTGTGGGGTCGGTAATCTATCCCCTGTGGAGGGTCTTGTCCACCCCCGGTGCTTCACCGCCGCGTATGTGCGGCGGTCTCCGGCCCCGACAGTCGATGTGGCTTTGTCCGTCGGTGTCGGTAAAGCGAGATCGAACAGTGGTGTGACGGAATTCGCCGGCAAAGTTTCCGGCGTGTCTCGGGATGTGCCGTGATCTTGCCGGCCGGACCGGTTTTTCCGGCGACGGTCGGCTACAGGAGCTGTGCATTGCCTGCGTCGGACCTTGGTCTTGGCTCGTCGGGCGGCATGCTCAGGGTGGAGGATGGGCGAGTGGACCCGTGAAGATGCCGCTCTCTGCCATATTGTGGGTATCGCTCGGGTGCGCGTGCTGGTTGCGGGTAGGATCACGGTGGGGCCGTGCGTTGTTCTGATGTACCGCACCGCTGTGGTCACCGGGTACTGCCCGAACACCGCGACATCCGTTTTCGGGGTGGTTGATGCTTTCCTGGATCCTGTTGGGTTTGCTAATCCTGTTGTTCGTCGTACCCGCCTCGGTCGTCGTCGTGGTGCTGTGGCGCAGGCAACGCCGGGTTTCTCGACAGCCGGAGCCCGTACCGTCGCCAAGCACACGGGCCCAGCGTCGGGTGCAACGCACCAGGGAACGTGAGGCCGGTGATCACGAGGTCACCGATGTGCTGCCCATCGTGGACGATCGTGATGATCGGCGCGGCGCGCGGTAATCGTCCGATCCGGTGAACGCCGCGTACGCCTCGAAACGTTGTGCCGCTGGGGCACGGATGGGGCTACTCGCGATCAGCAGGGCCCTTCGAAGGCGGACGGCGTAATGCCGGGATCATCGAAGTGGGAGCTCGACTCCGTGTGCGGCTTCGGTACGGGGACCCTGGATGCGTCGGTCGGTTTCGGGGATGGCGATGTCGTTGATACTGGCTTCGCGGCGTCGCATGAGGCCGTGTTCGTCGAATTCCCACATTTCGTTGCCGTAGCTGCGCCACCACTGTCCTGCCGTGTCGCGGCACTCGTACTGGAAGCGGACGGCGATCCGGTTCTCGTCGAATGCCCACAGGCTCTTACGCAGGGCGTAGTCGAGCTCACGTTCCCACTTTTGGGTCAGGAAGGTGATGATCTCCTCTCGTCCCTGCAGGAAGGTGTCGCGGTTGCGCCATGTCGAGTCCGGGGTGTAGGCCGTCGCCACTCGGTGGGGGTCGCGGGTGTTCCAGGCGTCCTCGGCCGCCTGGACCTTCCGTGGGGCCGTTTCTGGTGTGAAGGGTGGATACGGCGGGCGGTCTTCCGACATGGTTCGGCTCCTCATGTGTTGAGAACGCGCGTTCTCCATTGGAGATGATCTAAGATAGGAAACGATCGTTCTCGATGTCAAGGAGTCTCGGATGCCCGCCCCACCCACCGAGGAACGTAATCGTCTGGACCGCGCGGCGCTGCTCGATGCGGCGGAGCGGGTGTTTTACGAGCGAGGTGTCCAGGCGGTGGGGATGGATGAGGTCCGTGCGGTCTCGGCGCTGCCGTTGAAGCGGATCTATCGGTTCTTCCCGACCAAGGAGGACCTGGTGGTGGCGGTGCTCCGGCGGCGCGATCAGCGGTGGCGGGAGAGTCTGGCAGCGTTTGTGGCACGGGTTCCGGAGCCTCGGGAACGGGTGCTCGCCGTTTTCGACTGGCTCGCCGAATGGTTCGCCGATCCCGGATTCCGAGGGTGTGCCTGGATCAACGTGCACGGTGAACTCGGTTCCTCGTCCAAAGCCGTGCTGGCCGAGGTTCGGGCGCACAAGCGGGCGTTCCACGATCAGCTCGCGGGGTGGGTCGGGGCCACCGGGGTGGCGGTGGTCGAACCGGTGTTCCTGCTGTTCGAGGGAGCGGTCGTCACGGCGGGCGTCAGTGGCGATCCCGCTCCGGCCCGGGACGCTCGTGCGGCAGCCGCGACCCTGCTCGGCATGCCGTGACTCGCCGGAGAGCATCCCCTTGCCCGGTCGGATCATTTCCCGCTCGGTCTGGGGCGAGCCCTGCTTCTCGCCATGATCACCATCACAGCATCGCGGCCGGTCGGTGTCATCCCCACCTGTCGTCGTACCTGACACGTTTTCGGACTTTTTCCCGGGGAGGCGCGGGAAACGAGTTGTTCACCGTGGCGTTGATGGTCCGTGGCGTCGGGTTCTCGTTGGTGCGAGTCAATGTCCGAACAGGACTTGTGTTGCGCCACTTTGATCAACTAGCTTCCTCATTCGGGTGACTGTTGCTCATCTGAACGGACGATCCACTGTGGGCGTCCAACCGGTTGAGCAGATCGTGCTCGACACCGCGCTGGGGGATTTCAGTGCGCGGCCACTGACTGATCCGAGGCGGACAGGAACATGTGACATGCGTCGAAATGGTGGTGTGTGGTGACAGGTACGAACCCCCTCTCCGGGCAACAGAACGATGACGGACAGTCGCCGCTGAGTCTGGGCACGACGGCCGCGCGGAATCTGGCGACGACGACGAAGACGCCGCCGCAGATGCAGTCGATCACCTCGCGATGGTTGCTGCGCCTGCTGCCCTGGGTGCAGGCCACGGGTGGCTCCTACCGGGTGAACCGGCGGCTGACCTACCAGCTCGGGGACGGGCTGGTGACCTTTTCCAACACCGGTTCGACGGTGCGGGTGATCCCGGGCGAGCTGTGCGAGCTGCCCGCGCTGCGGGGATTCGACGACACCTCGGTCCTGGAGGGCTTGGCCGAGCGTTTCGAGCAGCGCGAGTACGCCGCGGGCGAGGTGATCGCCGAGGCGGGAAGCCCGACCGACGAGATCGTGCTCGTCGCGCACGGCAAGGTGAACAAACTCGGTACCGGGCCCTATGGGGAGCAGACGACGCTGGGGGTGCTGGCTGGTGGGGAGCACTTCGGTGGTCAGCTCCTGGCCGATGACGAGGCCACTTGGGACTTCACCGCCAAGGCCGTGACCCCGTGCACGGTGCTGGCGTTACCCCGTCGGTCCGCCCAGGAGGTGGTGGACCGTTCCGATGCGCTGCGCACCCACCTCGAACAGGTCCGGAACGGTCCGCAGGGCGCGCACAACGCCGACGGTGAGTCGGAGGTCGCGGTGGCCTCCGGACACGCCGGTGAACCGGATCTGCCCGGCACGTTCGTCGACTACGAGCTCAAGCCCCGCGAGTACGAGCTCAGCGTTGCCCAGACCGTGCTGCGAGTGCACAGCCGGGTCGCGGATCTGTACAACGAGCCGATGGACCAGACCGAGCAGCAGCTTCGGCTGACCATCCAGGAGCTGCGCGAGGAGCAGGAGAAGGAGCTGGTCACCAACCCCGAGTTCGGGTTGCTGCCCAACGCCGACCTGCGCCAGCGCATCCACACCCGCACCGGTCCGCCCACCCCGGACGACATGGACGAGCTGCTGTCGCTGGTGTGGAAGGACCCCGGATTCTTCCTGGCACACCCGCGCGCCATCGCGGCGTTCGGACGTGAGTGCAGTCGCCGCGGGTTGTATCCGGCCAGTGTGGACATCGGTGGGCATCAGGTGCCCGCCTGGCGGGGTGTGCCGATTTTCCCGAGCAACAAGCTGCCGATGAGCAGCACCCGGACCACCTCGATCATGCTGATGCGCACCGGCGAGGCCAATCAGGGCGTGGTCGGGCTGCATCAGACCGGTCTTCCCGACGAGTACGAGCCGGGCCTGTCCGTGCGGTTCATGGGGATCAACGAGAAGGCCTTGATCTCGTACCTGGTCTCCACCTACTACTCGGCGGCGGTGCTCGTGCCGGACGCGCTGGCGGTGCTGGACGACGTCGAGACCGGCAGGGAAGGCTGAGCCCGTGGCGAGCCAACCGTTCGAACTTCCGGAGTTCTACCTGCCATGGCCCGCCCGGTTGAACTCGCATCTGCAGCGTACGCGCGAGCACTCCACGGCGTGGGCGCGTCGGATGGAGATGGTCACCTCCGGTGGCGCGGCGGGCAGCAGCGGTGCGTTCGCCTGGGACGAAGCCACGTTCGACTCGGCCGACTATCCGTTGTTGTGCGCCTACACCCACCCGGACGCCACCGCCGCGGACCTGGATCTGGTCACCGACTGGTACGTGTGGGTGTTCTACTTCGACGACCACTTCCTGGAGCACTACAAGCACACCGGGGACCTCGCCGGGGCCCGGCGGTATCTGGCGGGTTTGTCGGCGTTCATGCCGACCGATCCGGCCGAGCGTCCGCCGGAACCGACGAATCCGGTGGAGTGGGGCCTTGTCGACCTCTGGAACCGCACGACCTCGATCATGTCGGCCGACTGGCTCGTCCGGTTCGCCGAGGCCACGCGCAACCTGCTCGAGGACTGCGTGTGGGAGCTGACCAACATCAACCAGGGACGGGTGCCCAACCCGGTCGACTACATCGAGATGCGCCGCAAGGTGGGTGGTGCCCCTTGGTCCGCCGGGCTCGTCGAGCTCGCCGCTCGCGCCGAGATCCCGGCTTCGGTCGCCGCGAGCAGGCCGATGCGGGTGCTCACCGACACGTTCTCCGACGGGGTGCACCTGCGCAACGACCTGTTCTCCTACCAGCGCGAGACCCAGGAGGAAGGCGAGGTCAACAACGGCGTGCTGGTCATGGAGACCTTCTTCGGAACCGGCCCGCAACGGGCGGCCGAGCTCACCAACGACCTGCTGACCTCCCGGCTGGAGCAGTTCGACAACACCGCGCTGACCGAGGTGCCCGCGCTGTGCGACGAGCACGCCCTGGGGCCGGATGAGCGGGCCAGGGTGCTGGCCTACGTCAAGGGGCTACAGGACTGGCAGGCCGGTGGGCACGAGTGGCACACCCAGTCCAGCCGGTACATGAACGAAGGCGTCACCACGACACCCACCGCCACGGACCTCACCGGTCCGACCGGGCTGGGTACCTCGGCGGCCCGGGCGTTCACCCGGCTGCGGCCCGGCCTGCGACGCCGGGCCCAGCAGCGGTCCCACACCCCGTTCCAGCCGGTGGGACATCTGACGCTGCCGGAGCTGTACATGCCGTACTCGGTGCGGATGAGTCCACACCTGGACAACGCCCGTGAGCACGGCGTCGACTGGGCCCGACGGATGGGCATGTTCGACTCGGTGCCCGGGGTGGAATCCCACGGGGTGTGGGACGAGCGCCGGTTCATCGGTTTCGACTTCGCCCACTGCGCGGCGATGATCCATGCCGACGCGAGCTCGGAACGGCTCGACCTGTCGGCGGACTGGCTGGCCTGGGGAACCTACGGCGACGACTACTTCCCCGTCGTGTTCGGAGCGACCCGCAATCTGGCGGCGGCCAGGGCGTGCAACGACCGGTTGTCGGCGTTCATGCCCGTGAACGGCGAGTCCACACCGGAACCGAGCAATCCGATCGAGCGGGGACTGGCTGATCTGTGGCGACGTACCGCCGGGCCCATGCCCACCGCGGCGCGGCGTCAGTTCCGCACCGCGGTGGAGGAGATGACCGCCAGTTGGTTGTGGGAACTGGACAACCAGGCCCAGCACCGGGTGCCGGACCCGGTCGACTACCTCGAGATGCGTCGCAAGACGTTCGGCTCGGACATGACGATGAGCCTGTCCCGGCTGTCGAATCTCGACGTCGTTCCCGCCGAGGTGTACCGGAGCACTGTGGTCCGGGAGATGGAAACCGCCGCGCAGGACTACGCCTGCCTGACCAACGACTTGTTCTCCTACCAGAAGGAGATCGAGTTCGAGGGCGAGGTCCACAACCTGGTCCTGGTCGTCGAGCGATTCCTCGACGTCGACCGGTGGCAGGCCCGCGACGTCGTGGCCGAGGTGATGAACGCCCGGATGCGGCAGTTCCAGCGGATCCTCACCGAGCAGCTACCCCGGGTGTTCGAGGAGTTCGGACTCGACGAGTCCGCCCGCCGGGTGCTCATCGGCCACGCCGAGGGGCTGCAGGACTGGATGTCCGGAATCCTGGAGTGGCACCGCAGGTGCGTGCGCTACACCGAGGCCGAACTGCGCCGTCGTCACGAGCCGGGGGTTACCGCGATCGGGGTATCACCGCCCGGGGGTGCTTCCGATATCGCGCCCCCGCAGGGGGCGCTCACGACACGGCAGCGCCTGGCCGGCCCCACCGGCCTGGGAGCGGCGGCCCGCATCGCCGTGCCGAGGGGAACCACGGGCCGGAGCCGGCCCGAAACCGGGTGACCGGTTCCGCGGTTGCCCGCTTTTCGATCCGACACACGAGGGGGACAGGAACATGACCGAGATCGCTACGAGCGCGTCCGACGAACCGGGATCCGACGGGCAGGGGCAGCTCAGCCTGGGCACGGCCGCGGCCCGCAATCTGGCCACCACCACGAAGACCCCGCCGCAGATGCGGGCGATCAGTCCTCGGTGGTTGCTGCGCATGTTGCCCTGGGTCGAAACCACCAGCGGTTCCTACCGGGTCAACCGGCGGCTGACCTACGAGTTCGGGGACGGGCGCCTGACGTTCTCCAACACCGGCGATCGGGTTCGCGTCCTGCCACCGGAGCTCCGCGAAATATCCCCCTTGCGTGATCTCGACGACGAGACGGTGCTCGAAGCACTGGCGGAGCGGTTCACCCAGCACCACTACGCCCCGGGCGAGAGCATCACCACCGCTGGTGAACCCGCCGACGAGCTGATATTGCTCGCCCACGGCAAGGTCAACACCAGTACTCCGGGGCCCTACGGTGGCGAGGTGTCGCGGGACGTGCTCGCCGACGGGGAGCACCTCGGCGAGCACGTCCTCACCGGCGGTCGGGACACCTGGCCCGCCACGGCCACCGCGCTCACACCGTGCATCGTGCTGCGGCTGTCCCGCCGCGACGTGGACGAGCTCACCGACCGTTCCGAACCACTGCGTGCCCACCTCGATCGGGTGCGCGGCCATGCCCCGCCCGAGCACAACAAGCACGGTGAAGCGGCCGTGCGACTGGCTTCCGGCCACGAGGGTGAGACCGAGCTGTCCGGTACTTTCGTCGACTACGATCTCAGTCCTCGTGAGTACGAACTCGGCGTCGCCCAGACCATCCTGCGCGTGCACACCCGGGTCAACGACCTCTACAGCCAACCGATGAACCAGCTCGAGCAGCAGCTCCGGCTGACGGTCGAGGAACTGCGCGAGCAGCAGGAATCGGACCTGGTCAACAACCGCGAGTTCGGGCTGCTGCACAACGCCGACCTGCGCCAACGGATCCAGACCGCGGGCGGCCCACCCACCCCGGGCGATTTCGACGAACTGCTGTCCCGGCGCCGCAAGTCGGAGTTCTTCCTGGCCCACCCGCGCACCATCGCCGCGTTCGGCCGCGAGTGCAACCGCCAGGGCGTCTACCCGGACAGCGTCGACGTGGACGGCACCCGCGTGACCTCCTGGCGCGGCGTTCCGATGCTGCCCTGCGACAAGATCCCCATCAGCGAGAGCAACACCAGCTCGGTCCTGGTCATGCGAACCGGGCAGGAGCACCAAGGGGTGGTCGGGCTGCACCAAACCGGTATTCCCGACGAGTACGCACCCGGCCTCAACGTGCGGTTCATGGGCATCGACGACAAGGCCGTCACTTCGTATCTGGTCAGCGCGTACTACTCCGCCGCCGTGCTCACCCCCGACGCGCTCGGCGTGTTGGAAAACGTCGAGATCGGGCGCTGAAAGGAACACTCACATGGCCACCCCAGATGTGTTCCCACACGCGGCTCCGGCAGCGGAGGCTTACGAGGCCCTGGCCATCGCGCGCGGCCGAGTCGACCCCGCGCTGCGGTCCGCGGTGGACACACTGCCCGAGGACATGCGTCGTATCGCTCGATACCAGTTCGGCTGGACCGATGAACACGGCCTTCCCAGCGACGCCTCGGGTGGCAAGGCGCTGCGCCCCGCGCTGGCGCTGCTCGCCGCCGAGGCCGTGGGTGGCGGCACCGATGCGGCGCTGCCCGCCGCTGTCGCCGTCGAGCTGGTGCACAACTTCTCGCTGCTGCACGACGACCTCATCGACACCGACGCCACTCGCCGTCACCGCCCCACGGCCTGGACCGTGTTCGGGTCGGAGGCGGCGATCCTGGCAGGCGATGCCCTGCTCTCGCTGGCTTCCGGGGTGCTCGCCGACAGTGGGAACCCGGCTGCCCTCGCCGGTGTGCGACTGCTCAACGACACTGTCCAGGAGCTGGTTCAAGGCCAGGCCACGGATCTGGCCTTCGAACAGCGCGGTGATGTCGACGTCGACGGATGCCAACGCATGGCCGAAGCCAAAACCGCCGCGCTGCTGGCGGCCGCCTGCGAACTCGGTGCCCTGTTCGCGGGGGCCGAGCCGTGGCGGGTCGGGCACCTGCGTCGCTTCGGTCACGATCTCGGGCTGGCCTTTCAGCACGTCGACGACCTGCTCGGCATCTGGGGTGATCCCGAGACCACCGGCAAGTCCGCCTATTCGGACCTGCACGCCCGGAAGAAGACCCTGCCAGTGGTGTTCGCGCTGAACTCCGACACCACCGCCGGACAGCGGCTCGCCACGCACTACCACCAGCCGTCGACCTCGGAAGTCGCGCTGACCGACATCGCCGATCTCGTGGACGCGGCGGGTGGCCGCGCCTGGAGCCACGCCCAGACCGACCGGCTGCTCGCTCGAGCGCTGGGCCACCTCGACGCGGCCGCTCCAACCGCCCGAACCGACGAGCTGACCGCGCTCGCGCACCTCGTCACCCGACGCGATCACTAGAAGCGCTTCGCTGCTTCCGGTGCCGGGGCGCGTGCCGGGTTCCTCTAACGGACGTTCTCCGAATACTACGGGCATCGGCAGTAGAACTACGTGCCTGGCAGGGCACTTCGGGAATTGGGGCTCGGCGGATGACACCGAGCTCGTCCGTCCGTCGAGAGGTGTGGATCAGCACTGAGTACTTGACACTTAAGCGCTTAACTGATGAACTCTTCTCAGTTGCTCTTGAGGGCGCGCTGCGGGGACGGTGTGCGTCGAATGGTGCATCCCCCGAAAAATGATGAGGTGATCGACATTGGCAGTGACAAGTAGTTCTGCCTGATTGGGAGGTGCTGGGGCGATCGTTTTGGTCCGGGCGCGTCGGTCACGTCGCAACGGGTATAACGCTTAACTTGCTTTCGGTGTACACGGGAGTTCCCGCGTTCGCCGGATGCCGATGCTTACGAGTTGGAGCGGGACGGTCTGCCGCCCCACCGTGGGGATCGGCAGGCCGTTGGGACCAGCGACGTCCTCGACGGAGCGGTTATTCCCTGCTCCACGGCCTCGCTGGTGAACGTAATCGTTTTCGGTCACCTCGCCCCGTGTGTCGCCCGACGTTCCGGCCGGGCGGGCGAGGCGCCACTTTCACTTCCACCGAGGAGGGATTTCATGCGTCGCGGTTTCGCGATGGTCGACAGCGCCGGTTCGTCGGTGAACTGGCTGGGTGTCAACTTCTGGTCCCGAGAAGGCGGTCCGCGGATGTGGACCCGATACAATGCCGAGGTCGTACGCGAGGAGCTGCGTACCCTGCGGGAACACGGGTTGAACGTCACCCGTTCGTTCTTCTTCTGGCCGGACTTCATGCCCGAGCCGGACAGCATCGACGAAAACTGCGTCGCCAATTACCAGGATTTCCTACGAGCCCATGAGGAAATCGGGATGTCCACGATCCCGACCTTTCTCGTCGGCCACATGTCCGGGCAGAACTTCGACCCGCCGTGGCGAGCGGGGCGTGACCTCTACTCCGATGTGTGGATGGTGGAACGCCAAGCCTGGTTCGTCGAGCGGATGACCCGCCGGTTCGCCGATTCGTCCGCCGTCGCCGGCTGGTTGATCAGCAACGAGATGCCCATTTACGGCGAGGCGACGAGCGATCGGGACGTGGTCTCCAGCTGGGCCAAACTTATGGTGCAGGCAGTCAGAGCGGGTGGTGGGCATCAGCCGGTCTCCATCGGCGACGGTGCCTGGGGAATCGAGGTCACCGGTGTGGACAACGGCTTCTCCGTCCGCGAACTCGGCGAGCTGACCGACTTCCTCGGTCCGCACGTCTACCGCATGGAGGACGACCAGATCCGCCAGCACTACGCGGCGGCGTTCATCTGCGAGATGGTGAGCACCTTCGGTCACCCGGTCGTGTTGGAGGAGTTCGGGTTGTCCTCGGACTTCGCTTCGGACGAGCACGCGGCACACTACTACCGGCAGGCACTGCACAACACGCTGCTCGCCGGAACGACCGGGTGGATGGCGTGGAACAACACCGACTTCGACAACCTGGCCGACCAAGATCCGTACCGCCATCACCCGTTCGAACTGCACTTCGGTCTCACCAGTGTGGATGGAACACCGAAGTCGCAGTTGAAGGAGATGGCCGCCTTCGCGCGGACGCTCTCCGAGATCGACATCGCCAATTGTCGCCGTGAGGACGCACAGGCGGCGCTGGTGGTTCCCGAACACATGGAAGGTGACGTGCCGATCACCGATGCGGAGGACAACAAGTTCCCGTTCTCGGTGCTTCGACAGTCCTACGTCAGTGCGAAGCTGGCCGACCTCCCGGTCGGGTTGACCCGGGAGCGGGACGGGGTGAGCCAGGACTGCTCGTTGTACCTGCTTCCCTCCACCAAGCAGCTCACCGCCCCGAGCTGCTACCAGCTGGAGCGCTCGGCCCGCGACGGTGCCGTCGTTTACGTCTCGTACTGTCACGGCACCAGCGAGTTCCAGCGTGGCCCGTGGTTCGCGCACCTCAACGAGATGTTCGGCATCGAGCACCAGCTGCGTTACGGGCTGGTCGATCGGATCGAGCACGAGAGTCTCGAGTTGACCTTCACCGCCGATTTCGGCGGTCTGGCCGCAGGCACCACGCTGCGCTTCGCGGTGTCGGGAAACGAGCACAGTCGTTCATATCTCCCGGTGCGCCCCACCGACGCCGAGGTCGTCGCGGTCGACCAGGACGGTCGACCCGCGCTGCTGCGCAGGAAGGTGGGCAGCGGCTGGATCGTGCTGTGCACGTACCCGCTGGAACACATGGCCTCCCTCGTGCCGGGGGTCAATCCGGACGAGACGGTGCGGCTTTACGACGCGCTCGCCGCGACAGCCGGTGTGAGGCGATCCGTGCTGGTTGACAATCCGCTGGTCAGCGCCGATGTTCTCCGGAACGATGACGGGCGTCGGTTCGCGTTTGTGATCAGCCATTCCGACCACGTGGCGAAAGTGGAGCCGCAGGTACCTGCGGGTGGACTCGTCGACCCGGAGAGCGGGGCCACCGTGGATTCGGTGGAGCTGGAACCGCACGGCGTTCGGATGTTGGTGCTGGAAAGCTGACTCATCCGCGAGCCGCGTGCGCCCCTGCGCCGATTGTTCTGGTCAGGGGGAAGGTCGGAGACCCGGAACACGCCCTCCCGCCGTGGTCCGGCACCGTGACCGCTCGTTTCCGGCGGAGCCGTTCGCAATGTGTTGTCGGGCGTTTTCGCCCCGGTCATCGAAAGGAACACCGTGATCGTCGTAGGAGGCGAGGCGCTCGTCGACCTCGTGCCGGAGAAAGAACGATCCGAGTCCGGGCTCGCCCCACTGGTTCCCAGATTGGGTGGTGCTGCCTGCAACGTCGCCGTCGCGCTGGGGCGGCTCGCCGCGGACGCCGCGCTGTTGTCCCGGCTCTCCACGGACGCGTTCGGAGAGGCATTGCTGCGGCGACTCACCTCGTCCGGGGTGGACACCTCGCTGTTGCAGCGCGGTGACGAGCGAACAGCGCTCGCAGTGGTGCACCCCCTCGAGAACGGGGTGGAGTACGCCTTCCACGTCCACGGTTGCGCCGACCGCCGTGTCGTCGATCCCGGTTCGCTGGAGGCGGCCCGCGCCGTCTCCCTGGGTGGGTTGTCGTTGCTGCTCGAACCGGGGGCAAGTGTCTACGAGTCCGTTATGCGACGTGAGTCTCATCTCGGAAGCCTGATCGCGCTCGACCCGAACATCCGCAGCAGCCTGATCGACGATCCGGCGGCCTACCGCACTCGTTTCGAGAGCTGGTTGCCGAGCGTCGACCTGTTGAAGCTCTCCGCAGAGGATGCCCAGTGGCTGGTCGGGGACAGTGCTCGTGATCCGATAAGTGCGGCGTGTGAGTGGGTGAAGATGGGGCCTTCGGTCGTACTGGTGACGCACGGTTCGGCGGGAATGTCCGCCGTACTCCGTGACGGGTCCCGTGTCGACGTGGCCGTGCCTAGCTCCACCGTGGTGGACACGATCGGGGCAGGGGACACGGTGCAGGCAGCCGTGCTGGCGTGGTTGGACCGTAACGGTGCGTTGTCCGCAGCGGCAGTGGCGGCGTTGGGAACCGAACAGTGGCGTGCGGTGTTGCGGTTCGCCGCCCAGTGCGCGGCGGTGACCTGCTCACGTGCCGGTGCCGAACCGCCCTACGCTACCGAGCTCGATGAGCTCGTCCCCTCCTGACCAAGGAGCGTTCAGGGAAGGGGCGCCCGGCAGTACCGACTGTGTTGGTCCGACCACGAGTGGTTCCGCCACTCACCCCACGACTGGCCCCATCAGGGGAGAATTCGCCCGGGCCACACGGGTACTCGTGTCGTCCGCTCGGGTCGAAGTATCACGGTTGGTGACAGCCCGATCGGTGCCGGAGGACACGGGGCCGTCGACCACGCGTCGACGGCCCCGCTTTCGGTGATGGAACGCTGTTAGCAGCTCAGCCGGGATTTCGCCCAATCCGCGGCATCGCCGTAGTCCCCGTCTCCCGAGTCGCTCACCCGCAGCTCGAGGATGGTGGTGTCCGGTACCGGGACGTCGACCAAAACAGCGGGTTGTCCACTCTCGAGCGTGCCGGTCTCGCTGAGAATTCGGTCGTCACCGCGTACGGTGAACCCGACGCTGCCCTCCCCGTCGTACTGGTCGTCCACCCCGACCCTCGCGGAGAAGCGCTCGCACTCGCCGCCCAGGTGGAGCCGAACGACCGACTCGGCGTGCACACCCAGTCCCGTGGCGTACTCGGTTCCGGCGATGCTCATCGTTGCGCCGTCACCGCTCTCTCCGTAGCCGTTGGCCCGATCCCGCTCGACCGGCCCCATCCCGTTCTCGGCCGAGAGCAGGGGCATGGACGAGACCTCGATGTGTCCGGTCGCGGGGGCCGAGACCCGTGCGACCTCCTGCTCGGCCCTTCCGGTGTGTGTGTCGTCGCCGGCGCGGAAGCTCGAGGTCGCGGAGACTTCCACGGACTGACTGCCCGGTGTTCGCCGTGCCCCGGTGGGACGCAGGGTCCACTCCTGCTGCCAGGACTGACCGCCGCGCACGAGCCGGGTGTGCGCGGCGGTTCCGTTCCCGACGATGTAGCCGTCCGGGACGTGCAGGCGCATCCTGGCCTCGTGCAGCGGCCGGCGGCCGTCGTTGTGCAGTGTGGTGGTCACCGTGAACGATTCACCGGCTTCGACGTACTCCGGCGCCCGCAGCTCCAGCGCGTGCGCCGGAGCGAGCTGCTCGCCCTGCCTCGGCCACACTCGCAGGACCACCGCACTGTGCGCGCCGACCGCGCCGCGGATGGTTCCGGTGCTCGTGGACTCCGTGTCGTGCCACAGGTTCCGCAACCGGTAGTGGGAGGCCGAGGGAAGCCCCAGCCGTTCGGCCGGGATCGAGATGGTGGTGTTGGTGCGGGCCCGGTTGAACAGGGCGACCGCCACCGAACCGTCGGACATCGGTTTGGCCCAGACCTCTTGGTCACCGTCGTCGCGGATCCTGTGCCCCTGGATGCCTGCCCAATCCTGGTTGACCGTGATCAGGTCCTCGTCGGTGAGAATCCTCCTGGTCGCCTCGTCCATGTCGCGCAGGTCGTTGCCCGCCATCAGCGGGGCGTTCAGCAGTGCCCACATCGCGAAGTGCGCCCGGTACTCGTCCGTACTCATGTTGCCGTTGCCGACCTCGAGCATGTCGGGGTCGTTCCAGCTGTTGGGACCCGAGTACTTCGCCAGACCGACCTGTTCGTCCAGGATCCCGGTCCAGCTGGTCCAGGTGTCGCGGATGTCGCCCGTGGTCCGCCACAGCTGGCCGCCCACCTCGTGGCCCCAGCCCTTCCAGGGGCTGTTCTGTCCCCATTCGCAGATGCTCAGCACGATGGGTGCGCCTGTGGCCTCGATGGCCTCGGCCATGGCGCTGTAGCGTTTCTCGGCCGGGATGCCCTGGTTGTTGCAGTTGTCGTACTTGAGGTAGTCGACGCCCCACTCGGCGAAGGTGCGGGCGTCGAGCCTCTCGTGGCCCAAGCTGCCGGGATAGCCCGCGCACGTCTCCGTGCCCGCCGTGGCGTAGATGCCGATCTTGAGCCCGAGCGAGTGCACATGGTCGGCGAGTGTCTTCATCCCGTTCGGGAACTTGTCCGGGTCCGGGAGCAGTCGACCGTCGGGCCCGTGTTGTTCGGCCATCCAGCAGTCGTCGATGTTGACGTACTCGTATCCGGCGGCTGCCATGCCACTGGAGACCATGGCTTCGGCGGTCCGCCTGATGAGTTTCGCGCTGACGTCGCAACCGAAGTTGTTCCAGGAGTTCCATCCCATCGGGGGTGTGGGGGCGAGGCCCTCCGACCGGGCGGCTGACGGTTCCTGTGCAGGAGGCCCCACGTTCGAGGATCCGGCGGTAGCCGTTGTCGGAGTGAGCGTGGCCAGTGTCAGGGCGAGGACGAGAAGCGCTCTCGACCGGAATCCCATACTTTCTCCTCTCGGAGGGATGTGCGCCAGTTGGAATACCAAAGCACTTAAGCGTATAAGTCAACTGCTCCCGGCAAATCCGAGTTTTCGGGCCCTGCGGTGAGACGTGGGCGGCGATGCCTCCGTTCGGGGGTTCGCGCCCTCGGTGGGGCAGTGCTCAGTGTTCCGTTTTCAGAGGATGCGGATCTTCCAGCAGAAGGCGGTGTCGTGGCCCGATCAGCGTTGCCCGGCCCGGCGACTTGCTCAATCAAGTGGCTCGACTGCTCCGAAAGGGTTGATTGTGGGCCACGTCTCGGGTAATCATGTTCGCTACCTCACTTAAACGGTTCATTGGACATGTCATCTGCCGTCGGCGGATGAGGCGAACACTTTCGAGAGGAGGATCCGCATGCGCGCACACCTCACACGGCGGACGCTGCTCGGTGGGCTCGGGGCGGGTGCCGCGCTCGTGGCCACCGGGTGCTCGGCCGCCGCCGGTCGGGGAGGTTCCGAACTGATCGTCTACACCGGTGCCACCGGCCAACTCACGAACAACTTCAACCCGTTCACACCGACCTCGAACCCACCGGCACGCGGGATCATCTATGAGCCGCTGATGTTTTTCAACCAGGCCCGCGACGACGAGCCGACACCGCAGCTGGCCGAGAACTACGAGTGGTCGGAAGGGGGTAAGAGGATCACTTTCCGGCTCCGTAAAGGGGTGACCTGGTCGGACGGAACCCCCTTCGACAGCGCTGATGTGGCCTTCACCTTCGAGCTGATACGGCGCGAGGAATCACTCAACACCTATGCGCTGCCGATCACGGATGTGCGGGCCGCGGATCAGCACACCGTGAGCATCGGTTTCAACCGCCCCGTCTACGCCGAACTGTGGTACATCGCGGGTTACACGTTCATGGTCCCCGAGCATCTCTGGTCGAAGGTCGAGGATCCGGCGACGTATCCCAACACCGCTCCGGTGGGAACCGGAGCGTTCACGCTGCAGAGCTTCTCGCCACAGGACTACGTGCTGACCAGGAACCGGAACTACTGGCAGGAGGGCAAACCGGGGCTCGCTGCCATGCGCTACGTCTCGTTGAGCGGTAACCAGGCCGCCACGAAGGCGCTGTTGGCCGGAAAGCTCGACTGGACGACCCTGGTAATTCCGCGAATCGACCGGACCTACGCCTCCAGGCGCGAGACCAACAACTACGTCGCCACCCCGCTGTACCTGACAGTACTGATCGCCAACACCGTGCGTGGTCTGACCAGCGATGTCGCGGTGCGCAAGGCATTGTCGCTGGGGTTCGACCGTGAGCAGATAAACCGGCTCGTCTACAACGGCAAGAGCGAAGCGCCGTCACCGGCGATGCTGCTGCTGCCGCGCGACGAGCGGTACGTGGCCCCGGAACTGCGTGGAAAACGCATGCGGATGGACCAGCGAGGCGCACGTCGGATCCTCGAACAGGCCGGATACCGAAGGGGCGAGGACGGGATCTTCGTCTCCCCGGACGGGGAGCGGCTCTCGCTGGCTTTGAAGATCACCAGTGGTTACACGGACTACATCTCTGCCGCCAATGTGATGCGTCAGCAATTGGAGAAGATCGGGATCGAGCTGATCCCCAGGGAAGTCTCCTACGCGGCGTTCACCGCCGACCGGAACAACGGCGAGTTTCAGCTCGCCATCGACAACCTCTACGGCGGGCCGGACCCCTATTACCTCTACAACGACTTCTACAACAGCGCCAACACCGCACCGATCGGTGAGCAGGCCAACCCGAACTACGCCCGTTTCCGTGACGAGACGGTGGACGGAGCACTGGAGGCGATCGGCTCGACACGGGACGAGAGTGACCGCGAGAAGGCCTACACCCGGTTGCAGCGCGTCATCGCCGAACAGTTGCCCTACATTCCGGTCCTGCAGCGCAACGCCGTCACCCAGTATCGAACCGAGACCTTCACCGGTTGGCCGTCCGAAGACGATCAGTACGCCGTCGCGGCTGCCCAGTTCGCACCTGACCTGGGAATCGTGGCCAAGAACCTGAAGGTCAAGAAGTGACGGCCGCCCGCGCTGTCGAGAGGAGAGGTCGGTCGTGACACACATACGGCGCAAGGTGTTGTTCTACCTGGTCGCGGCTTGGGCCGCGGTCACGTTGAACTTCGTCATTCCCAGGATGATGCCGGGAAATCCGGTGGACATTCTGCTCGCCCGCATGCAGCAGAGCGGTGGGCCCGTGCCGCCCCAGGCGCGATCGTCAATCGCGACAGCTCTGGGGCAGGGCGGGGACGCGAACATCCTCGTGCAGTACCTGACCTACCTGGGAAACCTTTTCACCGGTGATTTCGGGGTGTCGGTCACCTATTTCCCGACACCGGTGGCCACTGTGCTCTGGCAGTCGCTGCCCTGGACGGTCGTGCTGGTGGGGGTGTCCACGATCGTGTCCTTCGTACTCGGCATCGGGCTGGGGACGTTCGCCGGTTGGAAGCGGGGCACCTGGTTGGACGGCGTGGCTCCGCTCACCACTTTCATCGCCGCCATTCCGTACTTCTGGTTGGCTCTGGTGCTGCTGTTCGTGTTCGGTTCGGTGCTGCAGCTGCTGCCGTTGTCCGGCGGTTACGGGTACAGCACCGACCCCGGGTTCAGCATGGAGTTCCTGACTAGCGCCTTCAGTCACGCGGTGCTTCCCGGAATGACCATCGTGCTCAGTTCCCTGGGGGGATGGTTGCTGGGGATGCGCAACATGATGGTTTCCACTCTCTCGGCGGACTACGTGCTCACGGCGGAGGCCAAGGGCCTGCGGCCCCGTAGGGTCATGCTGGCCTACGCGGCACGCAACGCCGTTCTTCCCAGCGTCACGGGATTCGCCGTCTCGCTCGGATTCGTGGTCAGCGGCTCGATCGTCACCGAGGCGGTTTTCTCGTATCCCGGTGTCGGCTACGTCCTGCTGCAAGCGGTCAAGAACAACGACTATCCCCTCATGCAGGCCATTTTTCTGATCATCACGCTGACCGTGCTCGGCGCGAACTTCGTGGTCGACATGCTGCATTCGATAATCGATCCGCGCACCCGAGAGACGGAGTGAAACTCATGACAGTGGACAATCAAACCGTCGGGGAGACGGTGGATGGCTCCGGAGCCGGAGCGGAATCTCCGGCACGGAGGAAGCGTTCCGGTCCCGGATGGCGACTGCCGAAATCGGCGAAGTTGCGCACCGGGCTCGGGATCGTGCTCCTCATCGGCCTGGTGGGGGCGATCGGTCCGCTGATCACCGGTGATCCGCACGCTGTCAGCGGTGCTGTCCTGCGGCCGCCGAGCGGTGCGCATCTGCTGGGCACCACCGAGACCGGGCAGGACGTGCTGGCGCAGCTCACCCGAGCCACCAGAGGGTCCGTACTGGTAGGGCTGATCGTCGGCGCGATCGCCACGCTGGTGTCGATCCTGGTGGGAGTCGTCGGCGGCTACGTGGGTGGTAGGACCGATGAGACCTTCTCCCTGCTGACCAACATTGTCCTCGTCGTCCCCAGCCTGCCCCTGGCGATCGTGATCGCCAACTACCTGGACGGCGGAGGGTTGCTGGTCACCATCCTGGTAATCGCCATGACGACCTGGGCAGCCCCGACCCGTGTGCTGCGGGCCCAGGCCCGGTCGGTCAGGGAACGCGACTACGTCACCGCGGCCAAGGCATCCGGGGAGCGTTCCTGGCGCATCGTCTGCGTCGAGATCCTTCCCAACCTGCTCCCCGTAGTGGCCGCGCAGTTCGTTTTCGCTGTCATTTTCGCCGTACTCACCGAGGCGGGACTGGCGTTCCTCGGCCTGGCGGGCTTCGGAAGCCTGACCTGGGGAACGCTGCTGTACTACGCGCAGAACGCCCAGGCGCTCATCCTCGGGGCCTGGTGGTGGTTCATCCCACCGGGGCTGCTGATGGCCGTCTTCGGCTGCGGTCTCTCCCTGATCAACTTCGCCATCGACGAGATCATCGATCCGAACCTGCGCAGCGCCACACGTCAGCGGAAGGCCTCCCGATGAACAGCCCAGCGAAACAGTACCCGACTTCCGAACAGCGACCGGTGCTCACCGTGAGCGGACTCAGCGTCGACTACGAGGCGGAACGCACCGTCCACGCGGTCCGTGACGTCGATCTCGTCCTCGGCAGGGGGGAGATACTCGGTCTGGCAGGTGAGAGCGGTTGCGGCAAGTCAACTCTTGCCTACGCGATCAACCGACTGCTGCGGCCACCCGCCCGTGTCGTCAAGGGCAGCGTGACCTTTCACGATCCCGAGCGCGACGTCGACGTGACAGAGCTGCGGGGGAGGGCGTTGCGCGAGTTCAGGTGGAACAAACTGGCCATGGTTTTCCAGGGCGCGATGAACGCGTTGAATCCGGTGCTGAACGTGCGTACCCAACTCGAGGACGTTATCGCCACCCACGAGCCCGCCACCGGAAAGCAGGAACGCAGGAAACGCTGCGCGGAACTGCTCGAACTGGTCGGTGTGGATCCGCGGAGGGTGTCCAGCTATCCGCACGAGCTCTCCGGCGGGATGCGTCAGCGCGTGATGATCGCGATGTCGCTGGCGCTGCGCCCCGACGTGCTCGTGATGGACGAGCCCACCACGGCGCTGGACGTGGTGGTGCAGCGCGAGATCCTGGCCGAGATAACCAGGTTGCGTGCCGAACTCGGATTCGCGGTCGTGTTCATCACCCACGACATGTCGCTGTTGCTGGAGATCAGCGACCGCATCGCGATCATGTACGCGGGCCGGGTGGTGGAGGAGGGCAGCACGGAGCGGCTGCGTCGCGCGCCCTCGCACCCCTACACGGTGGGGTTGCTCAACTCGTTCCCCGGCATCACCGGTGAGCGCGGGGCGCTGCACGGCATTCCCGGCCACACCCCGGATCTGGCCGACCCGCTGGACAGGTGCGCCTTCGCCGAGCGCTGCCCGCACCGTCGCTCGGTCTGCACGGCTGAGCAGCCACCGCTGGCGTCGCCCGTGGACGGCTCCGTGGAAACCCACGATCGCGTGGCCTGCCACGCCTACGACCCCCACAAGTACGGGGACGAGACACCGGCCTCGCTGCTGCGCGGGGAATTCCACCCGACCGAGAGAACCGAGGTGAACCTGTGACTACTTTCGAGGTCCGTGACCTGACCAAGGAATTCCGATTGCGCGAGGCTGGTCGGAAACGAAAGCTGCGTGCCGTCGACGAGGTCTCGTTCGAGCTCGCGGCCGGTCGCACGGTGGCGTTGGTGGGGGAGAGCGGCAGCGGGAAGTCGACGGTGGCCCGGATGCTCGCGCGGTTGCTGCCGCCCACGGCCGGGGAGGTGCTGCTGGAGGGCGAACGGCTCGCCGCCGGTCGGAGGACCACGCGGGACTACCGGCGGAAGGTGCAGATGGTCTTCCAGGATCCGTTCGCTTCGCTGAATCCGTTTCACACGGTGGGACACCACCTGAGCAGACCCGTACGGTTGCACGGCGGGACGTTGACCCGCTCCGCCGTCGACGAGCGGGTCGAGGGGCTGCTCGAACGGGTGGCGCTGGAGCCGCCGGAACGGGTGGTCGCCAAACAGCCGCACGAACTCTCGGGCGGGCAGCGTCAGCGGGTGGCGATCGCTCGTGCGCTGGCACCCGGTCCCCGGGTGCTGCTCGCGGACGAGCCGGTCTCGATGCTCGACGTGTCGATCCGGCTGGACATACTCAACCTGATCGACGGGCTCAAGCGCGCGGAGGACCTGGCTGTCCTCTACATCACGCACGACCTGGCCACCGCGAGGCACTTCTCCGAACAGGTCCTGGTGATGTACCGGGGCCAGGTGGTCGAGCGCGGCAGCAGCGACGAGGTGATCCTGCGACCGAAGCACCCCTACACCCAGCTGCTCAGGGACTCCGCCCCGGATCCGGGTGGGGAATCCGCGACGCTGTCGTCCCCCGAACGTCCTTCCGGCGAGGTGTCGGCCGGCGCCGAGGGATGCCCCTTCCGGTCCCGGTGTCCGCACGCGATGCCGAAGTGCGAGCGGCAACCGCCCGAGTTCCCCCTCAGCGATGGGCACACGGCACGTTGCTGGCTTTACGAGTCCTCCGCGGAGGGGGACGGGGCGTAAAGCAAACGCTTCTCCCGTTCCTGCCGGCCCACCGGGGATACTCGTGGCCGTCCGGAGGTCGTACGTAGGGTGGACGGTTTGCGGAACCGCTTCTCCCGGATCCGAAATGCCTCCGGGCATCCGGACGACGAGTCCGGGGCCACGCCCTTGGTGGGCGTTGGGTACGTGAGCTTTCCAGGTCGTGGGTTGTCACGTAGCGGCATGGTCCGGGAAGTGGCTCCGGAGGGGCAGACACAGCTCTCGGCCGGGCCGTATCGGAGATATCCCGGTCTCCTGACGTACGTGACCGAGAACGGTGCGGCCTGTCCGGACGTGGTGACCGACTCCGGCGTGGACGGGGTAGAGCGGATCGAATTCCTCGAGCCTCACATGAGGGCGGCGCACAGAGCACTGGATCAGGGGGCGATCCGCACGGGTGCTCAGAGGGGATCGGGTGCTCAGGGGGTATGCCAAGCGCTTCGCCCTCGTACACGTCGACTACGGCACCCAGCGCCGCACCCCTGAGCGGAGCGCGTACCGCTACTCCCGGGGGATCTCCGAGAATGTGTTGCGATGATTCCAGTTCGGTGAGGAGCGAATGACCGCCGCGGTCGTGCGACCGCGGCGGTCCCGCTTGCCCTGGGAGTCTCGAGACGTCGAACCGTCGCTTCATGTGTCGGTGTGGCCGACTCGTCCGAGCGGTTCGCTCCGCGAGGAATTCGCACTGTGCTTCTCGCGTCGGGCGAGTACTGCCGGAGCGGGGGCGAGCGGCAGCACGGGCAGCAACGCTGCCTGGTAGGCGTGGTAGGCGTCCGGTTTCCCCGACCAGACGGTGCCGGAGACCTGCCCCTGCGGCGTGAGCTCATGGTGCCAGCTGCCGTGCTCGGTGTCGATGTGGTGGGCTCCCGCGTACTCCCAGAACGTGTCGTACCAACTGAGGTAGTGGTGTTCTCCGGTCCGCTGGTGCAGCGCGTTCGCGGTGAGGACGGCTTCGGCGATGACCCAGTGCATGCGGGCCCTGACCTGGGGGCGGTCCTGCCAGTCGAGGGTGTAGACGAACCCGGGGTGGCCGTCGATGTTCCAGCCTCGGGTGACGGCTGACTCGAAGAGCCTGCGGGCGTCGTCGAGCAGCCAGCCGGGAGCTTCCGGGCCGAGAGCGGCTTCGAGCTGGATCAGGAGCCGGGCCCATTCCAGCCAGTGTCCGACCGTGCTGCCGTGGGGGCGGAACGGGTGGCCGGGCTGGTCCCTGTTGTAGTCGAGTAGCGGCTCCCAGTCGGAGGTGAAGTGTTCGGGCAGTCGCCAGTCGTGGTTCGCGGTGACATGGTGGATGAGGGTCTCGGCGATGCGCAGGGCGCGGTGGTGCCAGAGGGAATCGCCGGTGACGTCCCCGGCGGCCAGGAACGCCTCGACGAGGTGCATGTTGCTGTTGGCACCACGGTAGTGCTCGGTCTCCTGCCACGACCTGTCCCAGCTCTCGAGGGCGAGTCCGGTGCGTTCGTCCCAGAAGTGGTGCCCGACGGTCTGCAGGGCCCGGGTCAGTAGCTCCTCGGCCCCTGGGCGGTCGACGGCGGTGGCGCTGCTCGCGGCCAGGACGACGAAGGCGTGCTCGTAGGCGCCTTTCGTGGGGTCGTCGGTGCTGGAGTACCACCCGCCGTGTTCGTGGTCGTGCAACCGCTCGCGCAGTGCCGCGACACCGTGGTCGGCCAAGGGCGCGGTGTCTGTCTCGTCGAAGCCGTCGGCCAGGCTGAACACGTGTGTCATCCGCGCGGTGATCCACGTCGCGATCGGTTGCCGCTGGGCGAGGTGACCCGTGGCGTCGAGCCAACCGAATCCGCCTTCCGGGATCCGTGAGGCGGCCGCGAAGCGCAGCAGTCCGCGCCGTTCTTCGGCAAGTCGATCGTGGTGGGTGAGAGATTCCCGATGGATCACGGTGAGTCCTCCGGATGGGTAACGGTGTTCGCGGATGTGGCGAGCCGCCGGGCGATGGGCGGAACACGGCTTAGAGGGACGCGGTTTCGCCTGCCGGTTCGTCGGGCGAGGCCCCGGCCATCGGTATGTGCGGGAAAGGGCTGTTCGGCCACGAGCCGACAAGGAAGCGCGCCTGCGCACGAAGTGTGTTCGTGTGGTTCGAAAGATCAGGTCGATGTCGTACGGGCCCAACCGCTGCTCATCGATGTGGAGCGGGCACAGCCGTGGCGAACCCTGATCGTGACTTGAGCGGAATATAGATTTCGATTCTCTTCGCGTCAATGCCGCCCTTCGGCCGCGCGGCGCTCCGACGCTGTCACGCGGCGGTGGATGTAAGAGCTCGGCGATGTCCGGAGCAGGAGGGCGCCCGGCCTGGATATCGTGGGGTCTCTACCGGACGCACTCTTTCGGTGCGGGCTTGCTGCTCGGCTGCTGGGTTCGAGTAACGCGATGTTCGGGGAAATGTCGCGGCCGTGAAACGAAACTGTGGTGTGACCCTTGACGCTTAAGGGCTTAAGTGGTGTCCTGTTTTCGCTGTCCCGGGAGCGGGAGAGCCGCGTGCTCCGCTCGTCGACGTCCCGCTCCCCGAAGTTCTCGACGAACCACGGAGAGCGAGACCGGCCGGAAGCGGTACGCATCCGCTCCGGACCGTGCGCGGTCACCCCGCCAAAGACGGTCGGCACGCGGATCGTGTCGATCGGAACGCACTCGTATACCGCGCCCGACCACGTCCAGGGGAGGGTGCGGTAGCAACACCGCAATCCGACAAGGACTCCTACGTGGTAACGACGCCCTCATCGCAGCCGCCGGAAGCGGGGTCTTCCGAGCCGCTGTCCCCGGAGGACCAGCCTGCGAGAAATGCTCGTCTGACCGGGCAACGTGTGGGAACGGGGTTCATCACCCTCTACATACTCGCCATGATCGGTCTGTGGGTTGCGGTGCTGACCCCCTCGTCGATCACCCTCGCCCTGCGCGTCGCGGCGATCGATCCCGACGGCAAAGCCGGATCGTTGGCCCTGGTGACCGGTACAGGTGCACTTTTCGCGCTGGTGGCGACCCCCGTATTCGGGCGCCTCAGCGACCTGTCCACCTCGCGGTGGGGACAGCGACGTCCCTACATGCTCGGCGGTCTCCTGTTCGGCACCGCTTCGTTGGTGGTCATCGGACTCGCTCCCGACATCCTCGTGGTGACCATCGGGTGGTGCCTGACCCAGATCGGATTCAACGCCACCCTGGCGGCGATGATGTCCCTGCTGCCCGAGCGTGTCCCCGAGGGGCGCCGCGGAACCACTTCGGGACTCATGGGGGTGACGAACCAGGTCGCCCAGGCGGCCGGAAGTTATCTCGTCCTGCTCACCGGCACGATCGGGCTCGCCATGTTCCTCGTGCCCGCTGCGGTCGGGTTCGTCCTGGTACTGACCTTCGCCGTGTTCCTTCGGGAAGTGCCGAAAACTCGGGAGGAACTACCGGACAGATCCTGGAAGGACCTTTTCTACAGCTTCTGGATCAACCCGGTCAGGTATCCCGACTTCGGTTGGGCCTTTCTCAGCCGGTTCTTGATGCACACGGCGATCGCACTGTTGACCACGTACAAGACGTACTTTCTGATCGACCGGCTGGGATACACCGGTGCCGAAGCCGCCGGAATCCTGGCCTGGTCGATGCTCATCCTCGCCATCGGAGTGATGTCGGGCAGCGTGCTCTGCGGCTGGTGGTCGGATCGCGTGGGAAGACGCAGGATCTTCGTTTCCGGGGCCGCCCTCACCTTTGGGGTCGGGATGGTCGTGATCGCGCTTTCCCACTCGTTGACAGGGTTCGCCGTCGGTGTCGCCATCGCCGGTGTCGGCCAGGGGATCTACGCCGGTGTGGACTACGCACTGGTGGCAGGGGTGCTTCCCAACAGTGACACGGAAGCGGCGAAGGGGATGGGTGTGTTCAACATGGCCAACTCCCTACCGCAGACGGTGGGGCCTATGTTGGCTCCCGCTCTGCTCATGATCGGTGGCGGTGAGAACTACACCACGCTCTACCTCGGTGCCGCCGTGTTCGCCGCGTGCGGGGCCGTGGTCCTGCGGTTCATGCGACTGGCGAGGTAGTGGGCGCGCCCGTACTCCGCGTTCGCGGGCCGCCGCGGATAGTGAATCCGCGGGGTCGTCGGGAGGGTTTTGACTGTTTCCGCCCTGCATAACTGTGTGTACAACAGTGTGATACCGACCCGGTCGAGGAGCTCGGGGTGGTGAGAACCAAGCCGCGTCGAGACCCTGGTCATCCGCTACGGCCGCGTCCACGGAGAGTTGCGCCGGGACGTTGAACAAGCCCGCTGGAAACCCCGCTAAGACCAGCCCCGCTGGCATAGGGTATCGCCACGGGAAGACCGCACCCCCGGGTGTGGCCAAGGTCGCGTAGCAATACGACGGATCAGGAACACTTTCACACGTTTCCCGAACGGTTATCGGCAATGGGCTTCCCGCCCGAAGGCCTCCGCGAACGCCCCGGTTCCGGAGCCTTCGGCTCCCGGGCGGGACAGGACCGGTCGGATCGACCGGTGAAGGCCCCGGGCCGAAGCGCTCCCGGACCCCGCAGGCTGCTGTGGCCGAGCAGGCTGGCGACGAGGGGCGCTTCCTCGGCGCGACGGAGCTGCGTGATCATCGCGCCGATCACCGGCAGGACCACCCCGCAGGGGGCGTAGCTGCGTGATGAGCTCCACTCGCCGGTCTTGGCACAACTCGGCGGGACAACGATTCCAGGGGCCTCGCAGGGAAGTTCTCGTGACGGTAGCTTCACGTCCCAGCCGGCGGAGCCACTCGCCGGCTGTACCCGGCCTGTGAGGCCGGCATCACGCAGCGCTCGGGGCAGAGTAGCGGCTGCGAAGTGGGATCGGCGTCCTCGATCAGCATCCACCCGCCGGGACGCGTCGCGGGCGACGCCGTGGCTGAGCACTTCGACCGTATCGGTGGTCTTCCCACCGGGCCATGTCGATGTCGGTGGCGAGTGCGCCTCCGCCGGGTCCGACGCGCTCGGCGAGTCGGGTGGGAATGTTCGGGCTGCCGGCACCGACCTCCCAGTACTGTCACCTTACCGGATTCCGAGCGTCTCGAAGTGCCGGAACATGGAGGTGCCGAACAGGGCCGAGATCGCGTCGAAGCGTGCATCGGCCTCGACCTTCCGATTGCCCAACGAGTAATCCTCGTCGTGACCCACGAGCAGGTCATGACACGACCCGAGGCGTGTGCTGTCGTGTGCGCGCCTCGGACAGCGATTGTTCGGAACACGCGCCGCGATGGCCACGGGACAGTGGTGCCCCGTGGCCATCGCGGTCGCGGTGTTGGTGTCGACGGGTCAGTAAACGGTGGCTTCCTCGGCGGTCGCGGCGATGCCGTCGGTGCCGTTGAAGATTCGTTCGCCCCACTGAGTCAGGTTGTCGGCGTTGAAGTTCTCGACCATGTCGAGGTATCCGACGCCACCGCTGTTGCCGCTCCACGACCAGCCCAGGTAGCCCACGCCCAGGGACTGCGCGGTGGACATGATCGCATCCTCGTTCGGATCACCGTCGGAGTGCTTGTGGCCGAACTCGCCGATCACGATGGGCAGGCCCCGTTCGGTGAACGAGGACAGGTAGTCGCGGATCTTGGAGGCGGACTCGTACACCCCGTACATGTGCACCGAGAAGATCGTGTTGCTCGCGGGGTCCGCGGCGAGGACCTCCGCCGCGTTGTTGCGCATGATGTTCGCCCAGTCCTGCCCCCAGTTCGGGGCGTCGGCCATCAGCGTGTGGTCGAACCCGGCCGAGCGCATGTCCCGGATCGCCTGCTTCGTGCCAACGGTCCACTCGGAGGCCCTGTCGTTGCCGAAGGGTTCGTTGCCGAGATTGATGACGACGTACTTCTCCTGGCCGTCCAGCGCGCTCTGGACGCTCTTCCAGTACTCCACGGCCCGTTGCAGGTCCACGGCGCCGGAATCGTCGCCGTAACCCGTGGTGTCGTGCACTTCGAGTACGCAGATCAGGCGATTCTGCTTGCACCGCGAGACGATGTCGCTTACCTCGCTCGCTTCCGTCCTGTTCCACTGATCGCCACTGCTGAGCACGACCCGGACGGTGTTGGCGCCCTGGCTCTTGATGTCATCGAGCGATCCGAGCTGGTTCGGGTACCAGGCGTGCGGATGGTTCACGCCGCGCATGACGAACTCGTTGCCGTTGGCGTCGTACAGTCGTCCGTCCTGGACGTGGAAACCGCTCGCGGCGGTCGCCTGGGGCATGCCGAGGAGCAGCGACGCTAGTGCGATCAGCAGCGTTGTCCCCAATGCGGTTAATCGATTCTTCATCGAAACCTCGATCCGGTCGTTCCTCGCAGGTGTCCGCGAGAGTTCGTTCGGCTGGACCAGGACCGACTCCGGCCGATGCCCGCTCCCGCGGTGAGTGGGTCCGGGACTGTCCGTTGCCCCGGTGTGACCGAAGAGGGCCCGTTAGATGAATCACATCGCTTAAGCGCTTAATAGTCAAGAGTTACTCGCTCGCGGGTTCAGTCGGATTTCGTCTTTCCGCTCCCCGGAGTTCACCGGATACTGGTAGGAAGGCTCGTGCGGGGCGCGATCAATGCTTCGGCGCTGGACCGGTGCTCGCCCGCGGAATCAGCTCAGGGTCCGAAGTCCTGGCATCGTGGGGCGATTCGCCCGCGATGATGTCCGTCAACATCCGGATGGCGGTGGCCCCGCGTTCGGCGATCGGACGACGTACGGCGGACAGTGCGGGTCGGACCAGCTCGCACAACGTGGAGTCGTCCCAGGCGATCAGGGATATGTCCTCGGGGACCGAAAGCCCGAGTTCCTGCGTGACCCCCAGCGCTGCCACGGCCATCACATCGTTGTCGAACACCAGCGCACTGGGCGGTTCGTCGCTGGTGAGCGCTCGACGTGTCATCCGTGCTCCGCTCTCGTCGGAGTAGTCGGCGGTGACGACGTGTGCCTGTTCCAGGCCGAGGCTTTCCGCCGTCTCGGAGAACGCCCTGGAGCGTGTCCTGGTGTGCAGGAACTCGCTCGGGCCTGCGATTCGGGTGATGCGTCGATGTCCGAGCTTGGCCAGGTACTTGACCACGTCGACGATCGCCACCTGGTCGTCCGTCCACACACGGGGCACGCTGTCCGTCCCGGAGGGTTCCCCCAGCACCACGGCGGGGAGTCCGAGTTCGCGGACCAGCTCAGTGCGGGGGTCCTCTATCCGCAGATCCACCAGTAGTACTCCGTCGACTCGGTGTTCCGCCCACCACTGCCGGTAGGTGGCCAGTTCGGCATCGGCATTGTCGGTGACCTGCAGCAGTAGCGAAGTGGGCCCTCCGGAGAGCGCTTCCTGGATGCCGGAGATGAGTTGCATGAAGTAGGGCTCGATCCCGAGCACCCGGGCAGGACGATCCACCACGAGACCGATCGCGTTGGTCTGACCAGCGGTCAGCGAGCGCGCGACGCTGCTGGGGGCCCATCCCAGGCGTTCGGCGATGTCGAGAATCCGACGCCGGGTATCGTCCGAGACTCCGGGGCGGTTGTTGAGCGCATAGGAGACCGCACCGATCGACACCCCGGCCGTTCTGGCGATGTCAGAGATGGTCGGTCGTTTACTCGGCATCGACGTCTCCTTGCTGCTGAAGCGGTTTTGGGTAACTCTACTGGTGCTCTCCTGTCGAATCGGCGGTCGGATCGGGAGTATTCCTCGGTGCGTACGGCCTCGGGGTTGTCGTTGAATCGGATGTATCGGTTCTTCCCGGGCAAGGAGGACCTGGTGATGGCGGTGCTGCGGCGCCGTGACTCGTCCGGGCGCCTCGATCGCCCCCGACTCCGAGGACGCCGGGCCGAGTGAGGGCAGCGCGTCCCGGTCGGCTTCCTGCCCACGCCGTTCCGTGGTAGTGCTCGTGGAGTTCAGGTGAGCTTGATCTGACGGTTGACGTCCTTGTAGAGCAGGTAGCGGAACTTGCCGGGGCCACCGGCGTAGCAGGCCTGCGGGCAGAAGGCGCGCAGCCACATGAAGTCGCCTGCCTCGACCTCGACCCAGTCGTCGTTGAGGCGGTAGACCGCCTTGCCCTCCAGGACGTAGATACCGTGCTCCATCACGTGCGTCTCGGCGAAGGGGATCACGGCGCCGGGGTCGAACGTGACGATGTTGACGTGCATGTCGTGGGACAGGTCGTCGGGATCGACGAACCGGGTGGTCGTCCACGCGCCGTCGGTGTCGGGCATCGGGGTGGGGGTGACGTCCTGTTCCTGCACGGTGAAGCCCTCGGGAACCGGGTGCCCGGATAGTGGCTCGTAAGCTTTGCGGACCCACTGGAAGCTGGCCGTCTCCTCGGACTCGTTGGTCACCGACCAGTCCGCGCCTGCGGGCAGGTAGGCGTAGCCGCCGGGCGAGAGGACGTGGGTCTCGCCTTCGAGCACGATGGTGAGCGCGCCGGAGAGCAGGAACAGCACGGACTCGACACCGCGTTCCGGTTCCGGTTCGTCGCTGCCGCCGCCGGGGGAGACCTCGACGACGTACTGGGCGAACGTGGTGGCGAATCCGGCCACGGGCCGGGCCAGGATCCAGGAGCGGGTGCGGTTCCAGCCGGGCAGGTTGCTGGTGACGATGTCGCGCAGCACGCCGCGGGGGATGACGGTGTAGGATTCCTTGACCACGGCCCGGTCGGTGAGCAGCGTGTCCTGCGACGGGAGGCCGCCTTGCGGTGCGTGGTACGTCGGTGCGTTCAAGGTCCGCTCCTGTCCTGGTCGAACTTCGCGTGCCCGGCCCGTGCCCCGGTGCGTCCCCGAGACGCTGCTCGGGGACACACATTATCTCGGGGCGCCGTCGGCGCGGCGGAGCTCCCGTGGCGGAAGAACCCGCACGACCGGGAGAGGTCGTTCCCGTCGGGGACCGTGGCCCGCGATTTTATTCCGTTATTCGGAATATTTATTTCGTATTGAGGATAGCTTAGTCAGTGCTGCGAACCGGGTCAACGCGCTTCGTCTCGGGCTGCCGGTGGGCGGTAGCGTCCTGACCCCGGGTTTGCGGGAGGCCGGTGCGACCGAGGGGAGCGAATCATGACCGGTGATGTCGAGCTGGACCAGCTGCGTCGCTGCGTGGAGCTGGCGGAGGAGGCGTTGCGGGCGGGCGACGAGCCTTTCGGGTCGGTCCTGGTGGCCTCCGACGGGCGCCGTCTCGCCGAGGATCGCAACCGTGTCGTCACCGGTGGTGATCCGACCCTGCATCCCGAGTTCGCCCTGGCGCGGTGGGCCGCGACGAACCTACGTCCGGCGCAGCGATCGGCGGCCACCGTGTTCACGTCCGGGGAGCACTGTCCGATGTGCGCCGCCGCGCACGGTTGGGTCGGGCTGGGGCGCATCGTCTGCGCGAGTTCGGCCGCGCAACTGGCCGATTGGCTCGGCGAGTTCGGGGCGCCCGAGTCACCGGTTCGCGCGTTGCCGATCACCCGGGTCGTGCCCGAGCTGGTGGTGGAGGGGCCGTTCGATGAACTGGCCGACGAAGTGCGGGAGCTGCATCGCCGCGCCGTGAACGGGCGTGGCTGAATCCGCCGCGCGGCCGAACCTTACCCGATCGACGTGCGAAGCGGGGCCGAAGTCGCGCTGCAGGTGAGCTCGCCACGGGATGCGGAAGAGGGCCGCCACTGCCGGATCGTCGTCCGGGAATTAGGGTTACCGGATGGTAGGACGCCAGGTGTCGGCGACCAGGACGGTCGCGACCACACCGGACAGGATCTTCGAGCTGCTCACCGATCCGACCCAGCACTCGCTGCTCGACGGGTCGGGTACGGTGCGACAGGCACAGCAGGGTGGTCCACAGCGCCTCGAACTCGGCTCGAAGTTCGGCATGGACATGAAGATGGGTGCCTCGTACAAGATCCTGAACACGGTGGTGGAGTTCGAGCAGGACCGCCTGATCGCGTGGCGACACTTCAACGGTCACCGCTGGCGCTGGCGGCTTCGCCCGGTCGGTGAGCGAACCGAGGTGACCGAAACCTTCGACTGGTCGACCGCGCGGATTCCGCTGCTGATCTCGCTGAGCCCGTTCCCCCGCCGGAACAGGGCGGCCATCGAGAAGTCGTTGCACCGCCTCGGTGAGCTTTTCCCGGGGTGAGTCTTCTCTGTCCGGGGCGGTGCTGTCTTCGGGCTCTGGTGATGTCGAACGGATGCACCGCGTCGCGACGACGGCGACGGCGAGGGATCACTTCATTCGTCTTCCCGGTGTGCGGCGAGAGCTTGCTCGACGTCCTCGGCCAGTAGGTGGTGGTTGAGCGCGACAGCGGCCTTCGCCCCGCCGCCGGCCGCGTTGATGAGCTGTGTCGGACTGTCCACGACGTTGCCCGCCGCCCACACTCCCGCAACGCTGGTTCGACCGGAGGAATCGACGTTTATCCACCCGCTGTCGTTCTTCTCGCAGCCCAGC
This sequence comes from Actinopolyspora sabaoui, assembly GCF_051225635.1. Taxonomy (NCBI): domain Bacteria; kingdom Bacillati; phylum Actinomycetota; class Actinomycetes; order Actinopolysporales; family Actinopolysporaceae; genus Actinopolyspora; species Actinopolyspora sabaoui. The sequence continues at coordinate 232,156 of NZ_JBMIHH010000008.1, forward strand.
GAGGTCAGGAGTTCGTCGGAGGGCACGAAACGCGGGCCGACGAACACCGTGGTTCGCGATGCGGTTCTGACCGCGCTGAGTCACCTCGCCGGTGTGATGGAGGCTCGCCTCGATGCATGAGAACGCGGTCGATGCCGAGAGGGACCGAACACGAACCCGGCACGGGGCATCGAACGAGCTGCTCGGAGCCGATCCGGGAAAATGCGTTGACGCGGCGGGGGAAGTCCCTGCTCTTCGCCGTTCTCGTCGCCCGACTCACCCCGGCACACCTTCCCGGATGGCCTCGACGTCCTCGGCCAGCAGCCGGGTCAGATCGGCGGTGGAGGTGTCCGGCGAGACCGACAGGCGGGATGCCTGGTGGTCGACCATTCGTTCGAAGGTCTTGCGCGCTGTCCGGCCGTTGCCGAAGGTGCCGTCCTTGGGCATCGCCTCGAAGTAGTCCTGCAGTGCTTCGGCGGCGCTCTCGTCGAGCTGGTAGTCGTGCTCGGCGCACTGCTGGCGCACGATCGTTACCAGTTCCTCGGCGGTGTAGTTGGTGAACTCGATGGTTCGGCTGAAGCGGGACTCCAGGCCGGGGTTGGTGGCCATGAACTCGCGCATCTCCGCGGAGTAGCCCGCCGCGATCACCACCACCTCGTCCCGGTGGTCCTCCATCAGCTTGACCAGGGTGTCCACGGCCTCCTTGCCGAAGTCCGGGCCGGATCCCCCGGAGGAGGAGCTCAGGGTGTACGCCTCGTCGACGAAGAGCACTCCGCCCAGCGCCTTGTTGAACTCCTCGGTCGCCTTGATCGCGGTGCCGCCGACGATGTCGGCGACCAGATCGGCGCGCGAGACCTCGACCAGGTGCCCGGAGGCGAGCACCCCCAGCTCGGCCAGCACCGCCCCGTAGAGCCGGGCCACGGTGGTCTTGCCGGTACCCGGCGCTCCCGCGAAGACCAGATGCCTGCTCATCGGGGGCGCCGACAGCCCGGCCTCCTGGCGCCGCTTGGCCATCTTGTTCAGGTTCACCAGCGTGGTGACGTCGTGCTTGACTCCTTCCAGCCCCACCAGCGAGGTCAACTCCCGCATCGGCCTGCTCTGCTCGGTGCCCGCCTCGGCAGCGCCCGCCTCGGCAGCGCCCGTCTCGGCAGCGCCCGTCTCGGCAGCGCCCGCTTCGGCAGTGCCGCTCTCGGGGCCGCCGACCTCGGCGGGGTTATCGCGAGGGGAGGAGCCGGAGTTCTCGTTCGCCAGGCCGTACGCGTCGGGGAAACCGTTTCCGGTGCTGGTGAATCCCTCCACCGTCAACGCCTCCGAAGCAACCGTGCGCCGCAGACCGGCACCCCGGTTGTCGGTGGCCGTGCAGTCGCGCAGCACCACGGTCTCCGTCGAGCGCACGCTGATACCGTCGGCCTCGTTCTCGGCGAACTCCGATTCGGACACTTCGGCCCGGGCGGAGGGCTCCACCCGCACTCCACACGCCCGACCGGAACGGGCCCGGCAGCGGTTCAGCACGATCCCGCCCCGCTCCCCGGCGTGCACCCCGTCGCCACCGGCACGATGGACGTCGCAGTCGGTGAACGTGGCGTTCGCGGCGCGCAGCACCGCGACCCCGGAACCGTTCGGTTCCAGCACGCTGCACCCGTTGACCGTCGCCGCACCGTCGTCCGCGACGAGCACGCCCACATCACCGGTCCGTTCGATCTCGACGTTGTCCAGGCGGGCCTTCGCCCCCTTGGTGATCTCCACGGCCGCTCCCGTGGAGCCGGTGATCCGCAGCCGTCGCGCCGAGGGCGTGGCGCCGCTCGTGGCGCTCAGTCCCGTCCCCTGGCACTCGGTCACGGTGAGCCGCTCGAACTCGGTGCTCGACTCCGCCTCGACGAGGACTCCCGTCCCGCGCACCCCCGTGATCGTGCAGTCGCGGAGGATTCCGGCGCAGCCACCGGTGAGCCGGATGCCGTGGTGGTTGGTGTGCTCGACGGTGCACCGCTCCAGCGTGCTGGGTCCGGTGGAGGCGATCAGCAGTCCGTCCGCCCCGGATCGCTCTACGGAGCAATCGGTGAGCTCCACGGCCGAACCTGTGGCGAGGTAGCAGCCGACGCCACGACTGTCGCGCGCCGTGAACCCGCTCAGTGTGGCCGATGCCTGCTCCTCCACGGCCAGCGCGGGCTTTTGCGCGCCGATGATCGTGATGTTCTCACCGTCGATGTGCCCGCTGCCGTTCAGGCACAGTCCGTTGCCCGCCGCCTGCTCGACCGTGCACGAGCGCAGCGTGAGCACCCCGTGCTCGGCGGCCACGATCCCCGAGGTACCGGGTTCGGGGAAGGTGCATCCCTCGAGCGAGCTTCCGGCGGATGAGGTGACCACGACTCCGGCGCCCTCGGAGCTGCGCACCGAGCAGTCGCGCATCGTCAGGCTGCTCCGGCCGTGGCCGTGGACCGCCGCCCAGGCGGTCGCCTCCAGCCGGCACTCGGTGATGGTCAACCGATCCGATCCGGCCACGGCCACGGGAGCTTCGGGATCGGTGCAGCGCAGGGTCAGCCCGCTGAGTTCCGTCGCGACGTCGCACGAGATCACCGGCCCCCGCACGGAGCTGATCTCGACGGTGTCCGGCCCGTCCTCGGCGACGATCGTGACCGGCCTGCGCGGTGCCAGGTTCGCCACGTACCGCCCTGGTGCGATGTGCACCGTGGCTCCTTCGGGAGCCGAGTCCAACGCTTCGGCGATCGACGAGTGGCAGCCGGGGGCGTCCGGCGAGACGATGATCATCAGCTCTCCTGCTGGCTGGATCCCGGTCTTCGCACCGGGTTCGGTGGAGGGTGTCCTACTCGCGCCGCGATGGTTCGTGTCGCGGGCGGCTCGTTCTCGTGGCACCGCGATCAGGCGGGCATGAGTCGGCCCTCCAGCCGTGCGGTGGCCAACTCCACGCGGGAACGGCAGCCGGTTCGGGTGAACAGTTTGGTCAGGTGGCTTTCCACGGTTTTCTCGCTGGCCTGCACCGCCACCGCGATCTGGCGGTTGGTGTAGCCGTCACTGACCAGCTCGATGATCCGGTTCTCGGTGCTCGACAGCGTTTCCCTCGGGCCGCGGGAGCGTGTCAACGCGATACCGCGGTTGCGCATCAGTTCGCTGAAGACGCCGCGTCCGTACGAGGAGCCGAATCGTTTGACCAGGTCGTAGCCCTCGTGCAACCACGACTGCGGCTCGTCGAGCAGCCTGCCCATCGCGGCGCAGCCACGGGTGACCCGATGGTTGTCCCCGCGTCGTTTGGCCGACTCGATCCCCTCGCGCAGCAGTGTCGGGTCCGCCTCCACCATCCCCCGCGCGAGCAGCGCCGCCTCCCTGGCCGAGGAGGTGCGGTCGCGGGCCTCGAAGGCTTCCAGCCGTTCGAGCATCCGCTCGGCGCTCTCCTGGTCACCGAGTCGCACACTGTAGTCGATCAGCCGCTCCAGCAACCGTTCCAGACCCGTCGTGCTGCCCCGGTCGCGGTGGTGCAGGTATTCCCGCCATCCCTCCTCGACCGCCTCGGCGGTGTGACCGCGGCGGTGCCGCAGACCACAGCGCACCCAGGCGAGGAGGTGGCCGCAGGCGAACCGACGCGGCACCCGGGACAACCAGTTCTCCGCCCGCCGGAAGTGGCCGCGCGCCGCGCAGATCTCCCCCGCCATCACCCGCGTCAGGTGCAGCGCCAGGGAGCCTCGGGGGTGCGGCCGGTCGGCCTCCAGCGAACGGGCCACCGACAACGCCTTGTCCCACTCACCGGCGTAGTAGGCACGCAGCACCCGCTGGTAGGCGTGCGCGGAACCGCCACGGTGACTTCCCGGGCGGTGTCCCAGGACCAGTTCCAGCGCCGTGGCGTGGTCGAGCATGTTTCCCGCGTCGCGCAGCCGTTCGACGTCGGGGGCATCCCGGCAGGCCGGGTGGCGCCGTTGCCACCGCGAGAGGGCTCGCAGGAACCGCTCGTGCTCGCCCTCCAGCGCTTGGAGCAGCAGCAGTACTTCGTCGAGGGAGATCACCGGCCGTGCCTTCTCCCGTGCGGTGGGGAAGGTCGCGACCAGCGTGTCGAGTGTGGTCACCGCCTCGCGCGTCCGCCCGCGGAACAACGCGGAGAAGAGCCCGCGCAGCTGTTCGCCGCTCTCGTCCCGCGTGCTCATCAGGTCGAACAACCGTGTCGAGTCGTGGATCCCGACCGTGTGGCCCTCGTGCAGCTGTACCAGGAACCAGCAGATCGCGAGCTCGGCCAGCATCCGCTCGTCGTCGTGCTCGTACGGGCCGGTCCCCGTCGACTCGCTTTCGTGGTGCAGTGCTCCCAGCAGCGTGGGCAGCACGACCCCGACATCGTCGGCCAGCTCCCCGAGATGCCCTCGGGACAGCTGCAGCCGCGTCATCGTTTCCAATGATCTCGGCAGCCGCTTGTCCGATGCCCGCATCCGGTGCACCGCCGCGCGGTATCGTTCGGCGGCCCGGCCCGGATCGGTTTCCACGGTTCTGTCCGCCTCGTGGAGCAGGATCTCCAGCCCGCGCTCACCGCCGAAATCCGGGCCCGCCTCGACGAGGTGCTGTGCCAGTGCCGAGTGATCCACCACGATCCCGCGTTCGGCGCGGTCGAGCATGTGCCGAACCAGCGCACCGTGCACTTCCCGGGCCGAGCGCGCCCCCTCGCGGCCCAGCGCCGTTCCCAGCGCGGGTACCGGCAGCCGCAGTCGACCGTTGTCCTCGCGCAGCACGTCGTCGCGCACCAGCCGGTCCAGTACGCGTCCGCAGGCGTGCAACTCGACGTCGGCTACTTCGGCGAGCATCGGCAGGTCGTTCACGTCCAGCTCGCCGAGCACCGCGACGCACCACACGATCCGACCGCCCTCGGGGCCGCACTCGTGCACCGGGCGCAGCAGCTCGTGGTCCTCGGGCAGCGCGATCGGTTCCCGGGGCGAGCGCAGGCACAGGTGTTCGTCGATCACGGTGAGCCGGTCCTCGCGGCGGAGCGTTCGCACGAGCGAGCGCGTCGTCGCCGGGTTGCCGAACAGCGGCCCCAGCGTCGTGCGCAACGCTTCCGTGGTGCTCGGGTCCACGGCCACGGCCGCCTGTCCACCGGTCCAGCGCGTCAGCAGCGCCGTGACGTCGTCATCCCCCAGGGGCGGGAGATCGAGCACGGAGTCGGCCAGGTCCACCAGTTGTTCGTGGGCTCCGCGGGAGGCGTTGCCGAGCGTGGCCAGCACCACGCCGCCCGCGGCCCGAACGCCCTGGGTCAGCGAGGACAGCGCGGAGGCCGACTCCCGGTCCACGCGGTCGACGTCCTCGATCAGCAGCACGGTGCGTTTCCCACATGCCAGTCGCGTCAGCGCGCGGGTCAGCTCGTGCACCAGTGGCAGGGGAGTGAAGCGCGCGGGGCCTTCCGCGGTGGCGTCCTCCTTCGGGGGCCGCAGCCGGGCCGCCGCCGCGACCGCCTCCAGCAACTCGGGCTCGTGGTGGTCACCGACTCGTCCGCGCACGGTCTCCAACAGCGCGTCGAACATTCGGGGCGCCGGGACGGCGGCCGAGACGGAGAGCACCCGCACGTCGTGTCGAAGCCAGTTCCGCGAGGCGGCATCGAGCAGTGCGCTCTTTCCCGAGCCGCTCGGTCCACGTACGACGAGCAACGCTCCGGTCCCGTCGGGGGCGTGAACGGCGCTGTCGAGCCGGGCCCACTGCTCGTCTCGGCCGAGGATGGGGGTGTGCTCGCGAACCATTCGCCTTTCTTCCTGGTGTGGGTGGGGGCCGATGTGCGGCCACGATCGTCGGAAGGGCCACGCCCGCACCTCGTTGTTGTTATCGAGGATGTGAATGTCACACCAGTGTTGCTAATCATGATGCCCTAGATGGAGGGAGATCCCTCGCGTGGAGCACAATGGATCACCATGAGATCGAGGCGTGTCCGACCGTTCGGCGTCCCGGCCCGCGCGGCGCGAGTGGACTCGGAGGGTGTGAGCGTCGAAGGCCGCGACCGTGCGGGAATCGGTGATCGACGTGGTTGACTCTTCCCGCTGGGAGGCGCGTCCGGCACCTGCCCCGGAACAGGACGAGTCGTCGGTGACGTCGATGTTCGGCAGGCAAGCGCTGGTCGAGCGACTGCGCGCCGGGGCGTTGTCCGGCAACCCCCCGCTGACGCTGCTCATCGGTGAGGTGGGCAGCGGGCGTTCGGCGGTGTTGAACGCCCTAGCGGGAGAGCTCGCCGCGGTGAATGCCCGGGTGGTGTCGGTGCGTGTCGGTGAGCACGAACGAACCACCCCCTACGGCCTGCTGTACCGCCTGCTCACCGCTCTCGAACCGTCCGCGGAGCAGGGGCAGGGGGCCTTCTCCGCACGGGACTCGGTGCTCGGTCTCGTCGCCAGGCTCAGTGCCGACACCGCTCGTGGTCGGTCCGACGTCCCCTCCCAGCTCGCGAACACCGTGTTCTCCCTGGTGCGTGGACACGCCCCGCTGACCGTGCTGATCGACGACGTGCAGGGGGCGGACGCCGCCACCGTGTCGTTGCTCGACCGGCTCGTCCGCCTGTTCGCCGGTCAGGGGTGTTCGATCGTGGCCACCTGGCGGTTCGGGAACCCCGCCGGGACCGCGGGGCAGCGGCGCGTCGTCGAGGTGGACCGGCTGGTGGCCGACGGACTCGCCCGGTACGTTCCGCTGCGCCCCCTGACCCGGGCGCAGAGCGCGGAGTTCCTCGCCGAGTCGGTCCGGGCCGTCCCGGACACCGAGCTCGTCGACCGGCTGCACACGGCGAGCCGGGGAAATCCCGCCGCGCTGCGTTCGATGGTGGACACGCACCAGCAGGCCGGGGTGCTGCGGGTCGTGGACCGGCACGCCTACACGCGGTCCGCGATGGAGTGGCCACCTCTGCCCGAGCAGCACCCGTTGCTCGCCTCGATCCACGACGCCGGTCCGGTGTGCTGGTCGGTGGCCCGGGCGATGGCCGTGCTCGCCCCGCTCGGTGAGAGCGCGGTCGGGCTGGCGGCCGAGGCGCTCGACCTCGATCCGGACACCGTGTGCGCCGCGCTGGAGGCGCTCGTGGCCGACCGGGTGCTGGTTGGCTCTCGCGGAGCCCGGCAGCGGTGGCGGTTCCGGATCCCGGCAGTGCGGGACGCGCTCGAATCCTGCCTGGGACCCTACGAGCGGCGCAGGCTCTGCGCGCTGGCCGCGACCGCCGTGTGGGACGGCGCCGGCGAACCGGTCGACGCGAACTACCTGCCGGACCGGCTGGCCGACGCGGGCGCGCTGGTCGATCCGCGGCGCTCCGCCGAGGTGCTGCTGGCGCGCAGCGGGGATGTGATGTTCACCGACGGGCTGCACGCCGTTCGCTGGTTGCGCGCGGTGGTCGATCGGGTGGTCGAGCCGGAGCAGCGCGCCGTGGCGATGCGGATGTACAGCGCCGCCTGCGGCATCCACAGCCGGATGGCCGAGGCCGCGGACGGGGCCCGGGCGACGTTGGTCGAGCACGCCGACCGGTTGTCGGTCGAGATGTCGCAGGAGATCGCGATCGTCTATGTGAACGGGCTCGCCGCCTGCGGGCGCTGGTCGGAGTTGGACCGGCTGGCGAGCGGTGAGGCCCCACCGGTGCCCGGCGGACGGGCCAACGAACTGGTCACCAGGGGGTTCGCCCTGATCATGCAGGGCCGTTGGGCCGAGGGGGCTCGGTTGCTGGAGCGGAACCAGCAGCTGTGGTCGGAGGCGAATCCGGTCACCGCCGACTTCGGGGAGATGTTCCGCGGTGGTGCCGGGGTGCTGCTGGGAGAGCCGGGCACGCTGCGCCGGTTCCTGGACGATCCGGGACTGTGGCGTGCGCGGGACTTCCCGCGGCACCGCTTCGAGCAGGCGCGCTACGAGGCCAACATGCTCATCCTGCTCGGGGAGCTGGACGAGGCGATGCGGGTGCTCGACGAGCGGGAGCTCACCTTCGAGCAGTTGCAGAGCTCGGACCGGTCGCTGGTCCGGCTGCTGCGGGGGGAGCACTCGGAGGCGCTGGACATCGCCCGGCGCAGCATCGCCGAGGGGGGCTACGCCGCGCGTCCGCTGGCGCTGGTGGCGATGGCTCACGGGGCGGCCGGGGTGCTGATCGGACGGGGCTGGCTGAACCGGGCCCGGCAGCTGACCGGGATGCTCCGTGGCAGACACCTCGATCACGTGTTCGCCCACGCCGACTCGTGGGCGCTGCGCGCCCTGGGGGAGCACGCCGAGGCCGACGAACTGCTGCGCTCCGCCCAGCGCTCGGCCGACGAGAACGGGTTCGTGATGGGGACCGAGTGGATATGGGCCGATCTCGCCGTCCGCGAGCACTGCCGGGGCGACCGCGGCGGTGCCGAGGAGTGCGTGCGTCGGGGCGGTTCGGTGGCCGAGGCGTTGGGCACCGGTCGGGCCGAGATCACCTGGCTGCTCTCCCGCGCCCTGGTCCGCGGCGACCGGCAGGCGGGGCGGGACGCGGTGCGGCTGGCACGCGAGCGCGCGATGCCGGACGAGATGGCCTGGACGTTCGTCCGAGCGGCCCGATCCGGTGTGGACACTCCGCGACTGCTGTCGGAGGCCTACGAGCTCTTCGGCGAGCTCGACGCACTGCTGTGGCGCGCTCGGATGCGCGGGATCATGCGGGAGCACGACGTCTCGGTTCCGGGCCGCGGTACGGCCACCGCGGAGAACGAACGGTTACTCGCGGTGCTGGTCACCGAGGGGCTGGGCAACCGCCAGCTGGCGACGGTGTTCGGCACCAGCGAGAAGAGCGTGGAAGGCCGACTCACCCGGATGTTCGCCCGGACGGGCTACCGTTCTCGGGTGGAATTGGCCGCGGCCATGCTCACCGGGGAGTATCGTCCTTGAGCCGCTCGTCGCGGTGCCGCGCGCACTGCGGTCATTCCCGTGGAGGGTCATTGGTCGGGCCGTTTCCCGCCGTCGGCCTCCGCGTGCTGCGGCGCTCGTGTCGGAGCGAGGAAGTCCGCCAGCGCGGTGCCCGAGCTCTGCTGTTCGGTGTCGAGCAGCTCGCGCGCGTAGACCGGCCAGTCGTCCTCGATCGGGTCCGATTCCGGCGGCGGGTCCTCCTCGATCGGGGCCCGCTCCGGCGGCGGGTCGTGCAGGCCAAGCAGTTCGAGTCCGTCGCGGTCGACTTCGAGCATGATGGGCTCGTCCGGTCCGGTTCTCAGGGGCTGCCCCCATTCCGGCGGGGCCTTTTTCGCCCGGTAGGTCGGGGTGATGGTCCACTCCGGAGTGACTCGGACCAGGTAGCGCGCCCCGTCAGTCTTGTTGTCCGGGTTCTCCTTGGTGCTGGTGATCGTGTGCTTGGTCTCGCCGTTCCAGGGTGTCGCGGACTGGCTGGTAGCGATGACGCCCTGGTTGGAGCGCATCGGGGCCTCCTGGATGGACGGCTCCCTGAAGTCCACCGAGGTCGTTATGCCGATGCGGCCCTCGCGCTGCGCGTCCGGTGTCAGCTCCTGCTTGTCGGTGGTGCTCCGACTCAGCTCTCCTTCGTCGATCGTCCTGATCAGCTCGCGGGAAGTCAGATCAGCCGTGATCCGTACCTTGTCCAGGCTGCCGCTGGCGAGGGAGATGGAATAGCCGTTCTTCGACGTCGCCTCGCGTAGGTGTGAGCGCAGTTGGTGGACGGTGGTGGCCGCGTGCAACCGGAATGCCGGCGATGGATTGAGGACCGGTCGGGGCGGCGACTCCGTGTTGGAATCGCCGTGGACGAGTTCGTCCAGTTTTTCGTGCAGTCCCGGTGCGGGGAAGGGCCGTGCCTGAATATTCGTGTTCTCCGGCCACCCGAGCTCCACCCGTTGCGCGCTCTGGCGTTGCCGGAGCGATCCGGAGACCGCTTCGACGGGATCGGACGCGGAGCCGTCGGTGGAGATCGTTTCCCGGATGTCGACCGTGGATCGCGTCGCGTCGGGCAGCGAGAAACTGGCCTTGAACGGCTCGCCGAATCTGCGCGGTGCGAGAGCGGGAGTCAGCTTGGCCAGAGGAGTGCTGTAGGTGCCGGGACGCGCGTACGGGTACACTTCCATGTCGATCGTCAGATCGTGCAGGAATTGCACGCCCCGCCCCGGAGAGTGGCTTGTTCCGGTGGTGTCGGGCTTGTTCGCGCCGGTGTCCGTGGACTCGGGTCCGTCGGATGTGGCGTTCCCGGTCTTGGTGGCGACGGTGTTGCTGGACTCGTTGGTGAACTCGGAGCCGTGTTTGTCGGTGTAGCCACCGGTCAGCCCGACACGCTGGAGACTTGCGACGGGGTTGCCGATACCGGCGTAGTTCGCGCCACCGAGGCCGCCATCGATGTCCCAGCCCTTGTGGTGACCGCGTTTGTCGTGTGTTTTCGTCTCGTGGCTGTCGGTCGTGGCGTGTTTGGAGAGCGACTGATAATACTGTCCGTCGCCGGTGCGTGCGCGCAGCACCACCAATTGCTCGACCTTGCCGAAGGCCGTGCTGCCTTCCAGATACATCGGTCGGCCGCCGTTGAGCATCTCGCCGAGCGCGGTGTTGAACCCGTGTCGACTCACGGTCGGTCCCAACACGTCCCGGACGAGTCGGTCGTTGATCGCGTCGAACTTCTCCACTTTCGGTTGCCGGTCCGGTACGGGCTTGCCCAGCGCCTCGCGGGCGATGTCGGTCAGCTTCGCCGAGGTCTTCGGACGGCCGTTCTCCCGTGACCACTGGTCCAGCCGTTGCTCGATCCCTTCGACCAGCTCCTTCCCGGCTCCCAACCGGTGGAGTTCGACTCTCCCGCTGCCGCGACCGACGTTCTGCGGTGGGCGCAGGGTGGAATCGGCGGGATCCTCCTCGGAACGCGCCACCGGTTGTGATCCGGTCCGCTGCCCGGACGGAGCGTCGGAGGCGTCGGAAGTGTCGGGGGCCTCGGGTACGTCGGAGGCGCCGGGGACGCGGTTCTGCTGGTGGTACCGATCGGCGTCCGCGGAGTCCAGCTTCTCGATCTCGGGGCTGGTCAGCTCGCCGATCTGGTGTATCTCGCTGGCGGGCACCCACACCTCGACGGCCCCGGGTACGTCCACCCACCTGGTCTCCTCAGCGACGTCCCCGTGGTGCAAGAGCCGCAGGTAGTTCTGCGTGGTGTGTTGGACGGACGTGCGCACTTCGTGCCTCGCGTCGAAGCGCACCAGGTAACCGCGTTCGGAACGGCTGCTCGACGAGGTGTTCTTGGCGCTGGCGGAGTTTCCGCTGACCGTGTCGGAGTCGGTGTACTTCGCCGATGCAGTGGCTGTCGGACCGGCCATGGTTGTCGGGGAGGTCGTGATGTACTGGCTGGCGTCGACGCCGGTCTCGTAGTTGGTGTTCTTTCGCTCTTCCGAGCCCAGTTCGGTGCTGGTGTGCTCCTTGGTTCCCTCGAACCCGTGATCGTCCTCGCGCGAGACGATGCGTGGAGTCCCCAGCCTCGTGGACAGGTCCACCTGTGCGCTCAGCTCGCGGTTTCCGAACAGGCTTCCGGTGTTGTGGCTGCGGAATTGCCCGGTGTCCCGGTGCAACGCCGTCAGCTCGAACTGGGCCGTCCGGAAGTCGGTGCTCGCGAATGCCTCCACCGCGTCCAGTGCGGTGTTGTGCTCGTCCAGCGCGTTGTGGTGCTTGTCCCGCGGTCGGAAGATGTCGCTACCGCGGTGCTCATCGAAGGAAACGGGCTTGTTCCCGACGAACGGCACCGCCGACCATCGCCGCTGTTTCGTTTCCGGAGCCGCGTTCAGCATCTCGGTGATCGTCGTCAGCAGGCCGGGAACGGGTTTGAGTGATTCCAGTTCGAAACCGGCCGGCAAGTGACCGGTTCTCTCCAGCGGTCCGGGCGGGTCGTCCTTGTTCCAGCCGCTGTGTTCTTGTGGCTGCTCGGGGGCTGGGCCGTCGAACCGTTTCCCCGATTTCTCGGGTGCCGCGACCTCCACGTCCCCGCTGAGCGTGTGCGTGCTTTCGTCGTCGTTCGGGCCGCGCCACTCCGCGATCCCGGGCCGGTCCGACCATCGACCTCCGATACGCACTTCGAACTCGGTCGGGTAGCGGAACTGGTGGATCTTGCGCGTGCTGTCCAGTGACCGCTCGTAACCGGCCTGCTGCGTGCTCTTTTCCGCGCTGCCCCGGGAGAAATTGCGCTTGGCGTAGGCTTCCGGGTAGTGGTTGTACTGCGACGGAGGGGGAGATCCGGGGATCGTGAGGGCAGCGGTTGCCAACGCACCCACCGAGGTGTCCTTGCTGTGGACGCGCTCGCCGACGTTTTCATGAGTGCTACCGACCGCGCCGCCGAGGGTTCGTTCTCGGGGACTTCCCAGGTACTTCGCGTCAGCTCTGTTCAGGTTCCCGCGAACGAACACATCCGGTGCACCGCTGTGCAGGGCGCTGAGGGGGAAGCGGATACCGTCACCGCTGGTGAGATCCCTGGCGTGCTCGCGGACGAAATCATCGAACTTCGTCCTGATCCGGGGCAGCTCGTCGTCGGGCAGCAGGCCCTCGAGGCGCAGCTTGATCAACACCGGGCCGGTGATGCCCTGCACCGTCTCGTCCGGAATCCGGTGTTGTGCGTCGATGTGGTCCGGGAACCGGTGGCGGTCCACACCGGCCGGGGTGGAACCGGGGTCGGGGGCGGGGTCGGCTCGGTGCTGTGAGCTCCACAGCGTGGCGGAACCGTCCGCTGTCAGCAGCTTCCCCGGCTCGGATCGGGTGGTCACCTGCGCCAGGTACTTCAGGTCCAGCTGGTGCTTGGTGAACGGACCCTTGTGGGTCTCGACCGAGCGGCTCTCGTGCTCGTCGGTCGTGCTGCTCTCGTTGCGGGTCGAGCGCGAGTGCGCGACGTTGAGACCGGCGAGTGCTCCGTTCGCGCCGGTGATGTCACCGCCGCCCACCACGGCGTCCACACCTCGGTCGCGCGTGTTCGCCTGCGTGGTGGTGCGTTTCGCCGTGTTCGTGGTGGTGTGCTCGGCGGTTCCCCCCACGTCCGGGAGGCGGTGGGCTTGGACGTCCTTGTCGACGCCGAGGACGATCTCGGTCGGGCGGCTGCTGTTGTTGAAGGTGAAGGTTTCGCGGACCGGACCGGCGAGGACGTCCTTGCCCAGGGACTGCAGCCACTCGTTCAGCTCCCTGCCCCCCGGGTCGTTCTTCTTCAGTCCGAGCTCGTCCGCGACTTTTCGGTAGACGTTGTCGAGTCCGGAGAACTGGGCGTGCCTGATCGAGTCGGTCGAGATGTCACGCATGTTTACTTCGGACTTGGCGTTTGCGGTGTCGCGTTGACCCCAGGCCAGCTTCACGTGGCCGTTGGCGGAGTCGCTCCGGGACACCGTTTCATCGCCCAGCCGTCCGTCACGGGTGCGGACCGTGATCTTGTACTTGGCGTCGTGTTCGGTGCTGTTCCTGGCCACGTCCTCCTCGGTGAGTTTCGTTTTGGTGCTGTGGGACGTCTCCGTGGACATTCCCGACTCTCTGGAGTTGACCAGGCCTTTGACCTGTACCTGACCGAGGAAGTTGAGAATCGGAACCCGACCACCGAACGAGAGCGTTCCCAGGGCGCCGCGCGCGGTGGAGGAGTTGCGTTCACGCTTCTGCTCGTTCTCGAAGTCCATGTTGTCTTTGTGGACGCCTTCATTGCGCGGTTCGCCCAGATCGGCGAGCTCGACGGTGACCTCGGTGGCGCGGTGACCAGGACGGGAACCGAAGTCCATCACGTATCCACCGTCGAGCATCCGATGGAAGTTCTTCTGCAGGTTCTCGTCGGAGAGGGCGATCCTGACGAAATCCTCGACCTGCTCGTCACGCGATCCCTCATGGGAGCCGAGCAGTTCGGATGCGGTCTCGCGCACGGACTTGCCGTCGGGCTCACCGATCACCTTCGGCTGCTCGGACCTATCGTGCATCCGGCGGTCGAATTCGGCGAGCACCTCGTCGGTGAAGCTCCTCGGTTCCTGCTGGTGCGCAGCGTCCCCGTTCGTGGTGTGCTCCGCGGCCGGATCGGCCGGATTCCGCTCTCCGTTCTCGGGCCACCGCTGGAGGGTCTCCAGCTCGAATTCTTCGGGGACGGGAGGCAGGTCCGTCGGTCGCCGTGGTGCGGAGGACTCACCGTACGGGTCACCCGGGCCGGGCGTGGGATCGTCAGGGGTGTTCGCGGGGACTTGGCTGTCCGGGAGGTCGTGTCGCTGACCGGTACCGGTCTCACCGTGCGCGGAGGGGCCGGGCTCGGTGAGCGGGTGGTCGCGGATGACGGGCCCGCTGTCCGCGATGTCCTCCAGGGTGTGCAGATCATCCTGTGTGAGGGTGGGGTGTGCGTCCCAGGCACCCGCGCCCATGACACCGGGTCGGTCCGGATGCCGGAGCAGCAGGTCGGGGTCGCGGTATCCCTCACCGAGGCCGAGGAAGTGCATGACTTCGTGGACGAGCGGCCCGCTGGGGTGGGTGGTATCCCAGGTGAGTTGCTTCGGGGAATCGCCGCGGTCGACGCCAGTGGAGTCGTGGACCTTGACCACGGGGTGTCCGGCCGGGGCGTCGTCCCACTTCGCTGTGTCGAACTCGAGGTTGACGTGCAGTTGGTCGTCGCTGGTTGGCAGCCGGTGGCGCTGGTTGATGTGTTCGTCGATGTGGGACCGCACGCGTTCGCCAAGTTCCTGACGCGCTTGTGGACTCACGGCGTCGTTCGGGGAGACCAGATCGAGCTTGACGGTGAACTCTCGTACCCAGTTGTCCGGTGCGACCTCGAAACGCCGGACGTCGTAGTCGATCCGGGTCACCGCGCCCTGGACCAGACCTTTGTCGATGAGGGGATTGGCCGCGGGGTCGAAGCGTTCGGAGCGATGGTGCGTGGCGATGGCGGTGTCACGACGATCACCCCACTCGGCGGGAGAGGTGATACGGCTGTGGTGGGCCTGGGGCCGTTGCGTGTCCGACGTCGCGGGATCCTGCTCGTGCGCAGCGGAACCTTCCGGGCGTGGCGCGGAGGAGTCGGTGTGATTCGTGGGGACCCAGCGGTCCCAGCCGCGGGGCTTGTTGCTGGTGATCTTGCCCATGTCGGTGACGTAGTCGTTGTGTCGTGCGGTGCCGTTTTGGGCGAGTAGCCAGGGGACGATGAGCTCGTGGTCGCCGTCGGAGTTCTCGGAGATGCGCAGGACACTGTTCTGGTCGGCGAGGCCGTCGAGCAGGGGGGTGTCGTCGTCGATGCCGAAGTGTCGTTTGAGTGTGGCTTTGAGTGCGTCGGTGTTGGCGGACAGTTCGGGAGGGATGGTGTGGACGGTGACGTGGTGGGGGAGTTCGAAGTCGAGTACGGCTCCGCTGTGCCCATCGTCGTTGAGGGCGTAGTTGGCGGCGTGGTCGGGCTTTTCTCCGAGGTACCAGCCCTTCCAGTCGGAGTCTTCGTTGCCCGCGGTACCGGTGGTGGGGCGTTGGATCTGATTGAGAACGGCGTTGTAGTGGTCGGGTTTGACGCCGTGGTAGCCGTGGAGCTCGGTCAGCGGGGTGCTTTGGATTCCGTTGTGGTGGTGGATGGTGGGGCCTGCTTGGTGGTGCTGGTTCCGTCCCAGTTCGGGTGTGGGTCCCGGTTGTCCGGCGGTCTCGTGTGGCTGCGACGGCGCCGAGGACTCGGAGTGCAGGTCATCCGGGTGGGGCGGGTGAGTGTCGGGGGTGTGTTCGGCTGCGGACCCGGCGTTGGGATCGGTTGTGCGCCCGGCTGCGGACCCGGCGTTGGGATCGGTTGTGCGCCCGGCTCGGGTGGTCGTGTGTTCTCCGGTGCTCGGTGCCGGTTGCCTGGACGGCGGGGTGCTGGGGGTGTCGCGGCTCGTCGTCGCGGGACCCGCCCCCCGGTTGGGCCTGGTGGGGGCGTTGTGCGGTGCCGATTCCGTGTCGCCCCTCGACGGCTTGCCGGTGGTGCTCGGTGCGCTGCCGGAGGGCTGCTTGGTGGTCGAGGTGTTCGGGCCGCCATCCGTGCTGGTCGCTCTGCCGGTGGTCGATGGCGGTGTTCCCTGCGTCCCCGACGTGCCGGGCGTGCCGTTCGTGCCCTGTCCGACCGAGACGGGTGCGATCGGTGGTGCACCGGTGTTCGCGGTGTCGGAGTCGGTTCCCGCGCTCGCCGTGTTCCCGTCGAACCGCGGCCCGTTCACCTGCTCGGTCGGTGGCGTGTCGGTGTCCGTGCGTGGCGCGGCGTCGTCGGACCATGTGCTCGGGCCAGTGGACGTGTCCTGCGAAAGCTGCGCCGGACCGGTGCTCTCTGGAGTGGGATCGGCCTGGTGCGTCGCGATATCCGGAACGGGTGCGTTGCCGGTTCCCGCACCACCGGAGTGGTCCGGTGTGGATGTCTGCGGTGCTGGTCCGCCGAAGGTGCCGTGCTGACGCGGCGCCGACGTGGTTTCTTCGCCATCACCCCGCATCGATCCTTCGTCCATCGGATGGGGGGTGAAGCTCGATGAGTCGTCGTGATCACGCACCGCATCGGTGTTGGTGTGTTCTGGAGCGCTCTCCGTTGTTTCCGCTGGCGGCGGAGCCGAGGCCAATATGGTGGGAGTGTCGCCCGAACTGTTCGAGGTGACGGTGCCGGTGGTGTCGCTGCTTGCGGGAGTCGTGCCGCCGAAAGAGCCCGGTTCCTGCGTGACGCCGATCCGGCCGTCGATTCCGTTGTCCGAAACCGCGTTGATCTCCGGTGTGAACGTGGGTGTTTCGGGGACGCTCCCGTCGACTCCGCTGTCCGCGACGTCGGTGTCGACGGGGGAGCGCTCGACGTTGTCGGGTACCGCATCGGTGTTGGTGTGTTCTGGAGCGCTCTCCGTTGTTTCCGCTGGCGGCGGAGCCGAGGCCAATATGGTGGGAGTGTCGCCCGAACTGTTCGAGGTGACGGTGCCGGTGGTGTCGCTGCTTGCGGGAGTCGTGCCGCCGAAAGAGCCCGGTTCCTGCGTGACGCCGATCCGGCCGTCGATTCCGTTGTCCGAAACCGCGTTGATCTCCGGTGTGAACGTGGGTGTTTCGGGGACGCTCCCGTCGACTCCGCTGTCCGCGACGTCGGTGTCGACGGGAGAGCGCTCGACGTTGTCGGGTGACCAGTCGCCGTTCCGGCCGGTGTTGTTCCATCCGGTGGTGTTGTATCCGGCGATGCTCTTGATCTCCGGCGTGGGCGTGGTCGCGCCGGGGTCGCCGTTTCGGTCGGTGCCATTCGGCGGGGCGCCGTCGACGGTGACGTCGCTGTCGTTCGTGTTGCTGGGGGGAGTGCTGTTCTGCCCGGTACTCACCATCGGGACGTCGGTTCCGGTTGATTGGTTCGTGCCGGATACCGGGCCGTCCTCCGCAGGCGCTACCGGGACGTTCTGTTTGTCGGGGAGGCCCGGTGTCGCGGTATTCCCGCCGTCCTGCCCGGACCACTCCGTCCTGATACCGCCGTCCGGCGTGTCCTCGGCGTACGTCCCGTCCGGGGAACTCGTCGTCTGCGGCAGGGCCGCGTCGGGCAGGTCGCCGCCGCCGAAGCTTTTCAGTCCGCCCAGGGCATCGGTGTCGGACCCGTCATCGGCCGACCGGTCGCCGCGGCCTTCGAGACCGTCGACCATCGACGAGGTGAAGGAGAAGGGGTTCCATTCCTCCTGACCGAGCGCGGCATTGGTCGCTCCGTCGGCGGTGAACCCGCCCACACCCTGCCCGGCGACGTTTCCCACGTCGAAGGCGAGCTTCCCCCCGGTGGTGTCGAGGAAGTTCTTCGCGCCCTGGCCTAGTATGCCGTCGGCACTCTCGGCGGCCGGACCGCGGACGATCTTGCCTTCGTCGATGGTCTTGTCGATGCCGCCCTTCGTGAACTTCCCGACGCCGTGGACGAGCCCGCCCATGGCGCCGCCCATCGCGCCGCCGAGGGCGCCGCCGACCGCCGCGCCCTTCGTGAAGTCCTCGTTCCAGTCGGTGCGCACGCCGGTGAGCATCTGCATCCCCTGGATCAC
Source organism: Actinopolyspora sabaoui (assembly GCF_051225635.1). Classification (NCBI taxonomy): domain Bacteria; kingdom Bacillati; phylum Actinomycetota; class Actinomycetes; order Actinopolysporales; family Actinopolysporaceae; genus Actinopolyspora; species Actinopolyspora sabaoui. The sequence goes on from NZ_JBMIHH010000008.1 coordinate 250,020, forward strand.
CGCGTCCAGCCCGACCTCTAGGGCGGCTCCCGCCGCCGCACCGACGATGATGTTCTGCAGCACCGTGCGGAAGAGCGACGTGATCACCGCTCGTGCCGTGGCGGCCGCGGCCGCGGTGATCGCCTGCCCGATCCCGGGCAACCAGGAGAAGGCCAGCGTCGCGGCCACGATCACCAGCTGCACGATGATGCTGATCTTGACGTACTGGATGTCGGCCGCGGTGTTTTTCGCCAACTCCGAGTGCTTGGTGGTCTTTTCGCGCAGCTCCTGCAGCATCGGTCGCAGCGTGTCGGTGACGTACTTCCCGTAGGCGTCGCTGAACTCGCCGTGCATGGTGGTGCCGATGTCGTTGGCCGAGCGATCCACGGCGGCTTCCAACCTGTCGATCGCCGCGGAGATGTCCGACCAGGCCACACTCATCCTGCGCAGCCCGTCCTCGTCCCCTTCGGGCCAACGTTGCCCGCCGACGATCTCCAGTGCCTTCTGGAGTCCCTCCGGAAGTTCTGTGGGCATGGGAGACGATTCCTTAGTGTGCGCGGTTTACAACTCATAACGGAACTGCGTGGCCGGCCGGGTAGCCGTCACGTGAGTCGGCGCCTCGCCGCGTCGGAGGGCACCTCGAGTATCGGCGCTCGCGCCGGATCCGGTGGCGCGGCGGCTCCGCCGGGCCGTGCTCGGTGGGACCGCCGTTCCGGGAGGGCGTTACCGGACCCGTGCGATCACGAGGACTCCTCGTCGTCCGGGAGAAGCATGTGCTCCGACATCTTCGAGTGGTATTCCTCGACCTGGCTCCGGTACTGCTTCATGACGTCACCGTAGGAACTGTCCAGCTCCTGAATGTTCGATACGACGTTGGGCAGCCCCACGTCGGCGAACTCGGTGAGGTACTCCTTCAGCTGCCGCAGGCTTTCCCGCGTCTTGTTCGCCTCCTCCAGGTAGGACGCCTCGAACTGTTTGCCGATCTCGTCGTCGCTCCAGCAGCCGTGGTCCCGTTCCAGCTCGTAGTTCAGGCTTTGCAGCGACCCCTTGAACTCCTCGACTGCCTGCGACAGTCGTCGCCCCGCGTTCTCGGTACCCGGAACATCGAGGTAGGTCTCGGAAGTCATGTCCGTCTCCGTGGTGTTGTCGGGGAAGGTTCACGGGGGTGGTCTCAGCTCCGGTCCCAGCCGTCGTCCTCGGTCCTGTCGGAACTCTTCGACGGCGAATCGCCGTTGGCCTCGCGCACCAGATCCAGCGACGGTTCCATCACCTTGCCGAGTACGTCGGCCAGATCGGCCTGCCCGGAGGCGAGGTCGTTGAAATCCGTGCCTCCCATCGGGCTTCCCATGAGCTCTTGCATGGTCTGTAGGCTCTGCCGACGCGCCTTCTGCAGTGTCTCGGTGATCAGCGCGGAGAGCTCGGCCGGTGGCATCGAGCGGTAGCCGGTGGTGTTGAACTTCAGCTCGGTGAGTTCACCGTTACCGTCCAGCGTGACCGTGAACAGCTTCTTCGGCGCGTCCACCACGGTGGTGGTCTCGGCCAGCTTGTGCTGGAACTCGGCCAGCTTGCGCTGTTCCTCCTCGAACACCTCCAGCGCCGAGCTCAGATCGGGCATCTCGCGCCGGAAACCCTCGGATGTCATGTGGCCTCCCTGATCGTCGGAATTCGGATGTCGGTCAACGCCCGAGCACGCCGCCGGAGCCACCGGCCCCGCCCCAGACGTCCTCGTCCTCGTACTGCAGGGTGTTCCGATCGCGTTCGCGGTCGTCCCGATCACCGTTGCCTCCCGTGGGTGGCACCGAGCCGCCCGGTGCTCCGCCGAGCCTTTCCGGGCTCGCGGACAGGCCGGCCCGTCCGTTGCTCGCCGGGGTGACGGCGGAGGGAACTTCGGCACTGTTCGCGAGGCGTCCGCTGCTGGTCGGGGTGGCTCCGCCGGTGGCGGCCCTGGCGTTCGCGGCCGAGTACGAGGTCGTGCCGCCGAGCTCGCCTGCGGTGCTCATCCCGACAGCGCTCGCTCCGTAGGCGCTCGACGGGCTGACCACGGTCGACACCCGGGAAGGAACCGTGGCACCGGGGGAAGCGGGCTTCGAGACCCTGCCGCTCGCCACGTCGCCCTGCGTGGTGGGCGTGGTGTAGCCGGTGGGTGCGTTCGGGGTGGAGTACTCGGGTCGGGAAACCGGAACCGCGGTGCCGAACGTCGCGGCCTCGGTTCCCGGTTCGTTCCCGGAGCCCGGGAGATCCGAAGCCGATTCGAGCTCGATCCGGTGTTCGAGCTGCTCCTGGCCGCCGCGTTCCCGACCGCGAGCGTTGGTGGCGCCGACGGACATTCCGGGCGCGGCGAGCACGCCAGGGACCTCGGTGCCCGTCGAACTCACCCCGGCCCGATCACCGCTGTCCGAAGTGATCCCGGTTGTCCGGTTCACCTCGGCGCGTCCCAGCACGCCCCCGTCCTCCTGCGCCGCACCGGCCAGCGTCACCGGTGCTCCGGTGCTTCTCACGAACGTTTCCGAAGTGCTTTCCGCGCTCCCCACCACGTGCGTCACGGGTCGGGCGGTCGCGAAGGCAGATTCCGCGCCGCCGACTCCACCGCTTCGCACTGTGCTGTCGGTGTCCGAGGACGCCGACCGGGTAGCGGCGGTTCCCGCCCCGACGGGCCCGTAAGTGCTCGTGGGGGTGGCGGCACCGACGAAACCGGCTCCGGTCGTGGTGGTCGTGACCGCATCCGTTCCGGCAGCCACACCGGCATCAACCCCGTCACCGGTGTCCCGGTGAACCGCATCGCTCACCTGGTTGCCCCGCGTGCTGTGCGGCGGGGGTTCGCGTAACTGCCCACCGACCTGCTGATAAATCCTCGCCAGGTCCCGCAGCACCAGTTGGGCGTGCTCGTTCTGCGCCTGCTCCTGGTGCCGGAGTTGCTGTTGCCCCTCCGGTGTTCCGGCCATGGCCGGATCGTCGGCCACGGCCTGTCGCCCGCTCTCGCGCTGGGAGCGCAGCTCCCGCAGCTGCCTTCCGGCGTTCGACGCCGCGTCCCCGAGATGGTCGTGCAACGCCGAGTAGCTCGGCGCCGAGATCGTTTCGACCAGCTGTTCCACTGTGTCCATGATCCGCCGCGCCGTGGTTTGGAACCGCTGCGCGCCCGGACCCTGCCAGGCGCCCTCGACCCTGCGCAGCTCGCGTCGAAACGCGTCGTTGGCCGTGCGCAGGCGTTGCGCGGTGTTCTCGAAGTGCTGTCCGTCCCGGTAGAACTGCTGCGGATCCGCGGCGGACACCGCCGCGGCGGCGGTGTCCAGGGTGTGGTGTTCTTCCATCCGCGCTACCTCGGATCGGTCCGATTGCTCGGCACCGTTCGGCGTGCTCATGCGATTCCTCTCCATACGTGCTGCCGAATCGGCGCGCTAGGTGTCGTGACCCAGCACTGGTGGAGCGACTTCCTCGTCGTTCGTGAACCACGCGCCGTTGTCCTCGGTCAACCAGGTCGAACGTTCCCGGTCCTGCTGGCCGCCACCGCCTGCTCCGGCCCCTCCGCCGCCCATCATCGGCGGCATCATCGGCATCCCGCGACCGCCGGAAGCGGCCGTGCCCGGCGTCGTCGCCGCCGTGCCGTTTCCGGGGCCGACGGTGGGTGGTGTCGAGCTCGGCGGTGTGGCGCTCAGCCCCGTGGTCGTGGCGTTCGTTCCGATCGTGTTACCTACGCCCATGTCGCCGGGGATCGAACTTCCCCCACCACCAACGCTGCCTATGCCGCCCACACCGCCGCTGCCACCGCCGCTGCCACCGCCGGTGAGCGCCGTGCCGCTGTCGGAATCGAGGTCGGGCAGGCTCGGGCTGCTCACACCCTCCGAGGCCACGCCCGCCGCGTTCCGCTGCGGTGCCAGGAAGTCGCTGAGGCTCCGACTCTGCTGTTCCGCTCCGTCGAGCGAGGCCATCGCCTCGTCGCCTGCGGTGCGGCTGGTCTCCACCACGTCGTCGATCACCTCGCCGACCTCGTCGAAGCTCAGCGGTTCACCGTCCGCGGCGGCTTGTCGCAGGCTCTCCTCACCCGCCGTGCGGGCCTGTTCGGTGACGTCGTCGAGGATGTTCTGGGCCTGTTCGTTCTGGGCGGCTTCGGGGCCGAGCAGTTCGTTCAGGGATTCCTGTCCGGCGGCGCGGGCCTCGTCCGTCATGTCGTCGATGATGTCGTCGACCCGTCCCTGTTCGACCGAACCGCCACTGGTGTCGATGCCCTCCTCGTTGAGCGCGTCGATCGTCCCCTGAGCCGCGTTCTCCTCGGAGCCGCCGGTTTCGTCGAACGCGTCGGACACCCGAGAAGCCCCGGCCACGTCGCCCCCATCGCCGGTGGAGCTCAGCGCATCCAGGGCGTCCTCACCGGCAGAACGGCCTTTCGCCAGCACGTCGTCGACGACTCCGCTCATGTCTCCCGCGGTGATGGACCCGCCGTCCGAGGTGAGTTCGTCCAGGCTCTTCTGCCCGGCGGTGCGGGCCTGTTCGGTGACGTCGTCGAGGATGTTCTGGGCCTGTTCGCTCTGGGCGGCTTCGGGGCCGAGCAGTTCGTTCAGGGATTCCTGTCCGGCGGCGCGGGCCGCGTTGGCCATGTCGTCGACGACGCCACCGGCCTGCTCCCGCCCGATCTCCTGCTCGGCCGCATCGGATCCCTCCGGGGCATCGGCACTGAGTGCTTCGAGGGCGTCCTGCCCGGCCTGCTTCGCCGCGTCGTTGGCGGCATCCAGCGCTTTGTCCAGCTGTTTCGGTTCGAGTGCGTTCCCGTCCTGTTCGGACTCGCCGTTGCCCGAACCGGTCGCGTCCGTACCGTCATTCGCGGACCCGTCGGTGCCCTCGTCGCCGGTGAGGTCTTCGAGGGCCTGTTGGCCCGCTTGGCGTGCCGCGCCGGTGGCGTCGTCGAGTGCCTCGTCCACGGCGCTCTGATCGATCGCGGCCTGATCGTCGCCGGAGCCCTGGTTGTTGCCGGAACTTCCGTTGTTGCCGGAGCCCCCGCCGCTTCCGGCCGGGTCGAAGCTGCTGGTCGGTATGTCGCTGCCGCCGCCGTTCCCACCACCTCCGCTGCCGCTGCTGCCGCTGCTGCCGCTGCTGCCGGTGAGGTCTTCGAGGGCCTGTTGGCCCGCTTGGCGTGCCGCGCCGGTGGCGTCGTCGAGTGCCTCGTCCACGGCGCTCTGATCGATGGCCGGTTCCTGCTGCCCGCTTTCGCCGTTCCCGGAACCGTTGGCGCTGTTCCTGCTGCCGCTGCTCCTGCTGTTCCCCCGGGTGCCGGAGCCGCCGGTACCTCCCAGCACACCGCCGCCGGCACTCTGGCCGGTGCCCCCGCTGCCTGATCCCCCGCTGCCGGTGCCCCCGGTGCCGTTACTGTCCTCGAACCGGGACATCGCTTCCCGACCCGCGGCTCGGGCGTCCTCGGATGCGTTTCGAGCCGCGTTCAGTGCCGCTTCCCCCGACCCGCTTCCGTCGCCACCGCCTGCGCCGACGTCCCGCGGGCGCTCGCTCGATCCGGTGTAGCCCGAACCGCCGTTCGCCAGCTTCGACACGGCCTCCTCGCCCTGCCGTTCGGCGTCCTGCCGAGCCTGCCGGGCCAGTTCTTCCTGCCGGGCGCGCTCCGCGGCGAGTTCCTCCTCGCTGCGTTCGCCGTTCCCGTTCGTGCCACTTCCGGTCAGCGAATCAGCGGTCTCGCTGCCGTACCCGTTGCCGTTGGTGTACTGGTTGCCGCTGCCGTAGCCGTTCCCGATTCCGTAGCCGTTGCTGTTGCCGCTGCCGTACTGGCTTCCGTATCCGGTGCTGTTCCCGTATCCGGTTCCGTATCCGTTCCCGTACTGGCTGCCATAACCGTTGCCGTACTGGTTCCCGTAGCCGTTCCCGTATCCGGTGCTGTTCCCGTACTGGCTGCCGTTGCTGTTGCCGTAGCCGTTCCCGTTGCCGTATCCGGTGCCGGGTAGGGAAGTGGTCAGCGGAGTCAGCGAACTTCCCGATGCCTGATAGGTGTCGGCGACGGTGGCTACCACTTCGCGCGCGTTGTCCAGAATCTCCTTCGCGATCTTCTCGGCGGATCGGGCGGCAGCGGCGGATCCGTTGACCGAGGAACCCAGCGAGGCGAAGGCTTCGGCGTAGGCAGCCGCCTCGGCATAGGCCTTCACCAGTGGAATGACCGCGTTCTTCCCGCGTGCGGCCATGTCCCCCGTCTCGGTGATGCCTTCCTGATAGCGACCGTCGCGCAACGAGGTGACTACTTCTTCGGCCGATTCCAGCAACTTCTCGGAGTACCGCTGGAAGGCCTTACCCGCTTCGCCCTCGAAGGAATTCTGCAGCCTGTCTACCTGGTTCCGGAAGGACTCGTGCGCGGTGGAGAGTTTCTCGGTCATGTTCCCGAAAGCCGTGCCTGCCGCGCGCAGGCTGCCCGCGTCACCGCTGAGTGCCTGCACGATCTGGGACATGGAGAACTGGGTGTAGTCCTCCAGCGGAGCCGGGGGAGTCGAGCCCCGTACTCCGGCGGAGTCGCCGCCGGAGTACTCGGTGCCCTCGGCGTCCTCCACCTCCACGCTCTCGTCGGACTCGGAAATGGTCTCCTCGGAACCGTCGAGGTAGTCCTGCGCGTGTTCGGACTCCTCGTTGGTGTACTCCTCCTCGCGGTCCAGGGCGTTGTCCGAGTCGGTTTCGGAGTCGTCCACCCTGTCGTCGAAGTAGTCCTGGTTGATCCAGACTTTGTCGTAGTCACCGCCGTCCTCGGCGAGCTCTTCGGGGGAGTAGAAGTGCCGGATGCCGTTTTCGTCGGTGTGCTCCTCCCTGCGCTTCTTCTTCTCCTCCTCGGTGAGCTCTTCGTCCTCGCCTTCCTCCGTGCTTTCGCCGTCTTCTTCCGTGGCCTCGTCCTCCTGGTTCTCCCTGTTCTCGTTCAGGACTTCCCTGTTCTCCTGGTAGTCGAGGCCGTAGTCGGTGTCATTGAGGGAAACCATGGGCGTGTTCTGCTCCGGTTCGGATGCGGCGGAGTCCCCGTGGAACAACGAAGCGGTCTACGAGGTGACGGACCTGAGATCTCGGGAACTCGGAGGACTGCGGGAGTTCGATCGGGTCAGCGGTTCGGGCGAGGTCGGACTACGTGTTGGGACCCTCCGGGGCCATCGGCGACGTGGGGGCCTGACTGCGTAGCTGGTTCACGGAGCTCTGCAGCTCCGCGTTGAGCTTGTCCAGCTGTTCGCCGTTGTTCCGATCCGTTTGTTCGATCTCCGTGGCGATGTGCTTGAGCTGTTCGGAGACCTCCCGCAACGTCCGCTGCAGGTCGTTGCAGTGCTGATGCAGGGTGTCCCGGCGTGCGGCGATGAGCTGGTTGAGCCAGGAGCCCACGGCGAAGTCACCCGCCTTCGGGTGCACGTCGTTGAGTTCGGAGAAACCGTTGACGTCGTCGGCGATGTCGCCGATGGCATTGCCCGCCTTGCGGACCTCGGACGCGTCGAGTGAGGTCTGGCTGCCTTGGGTACTCATGGGAGATGGTTCCTCGGTTGCGTGCGGTCGAGGGCGTTGTGGCTCACTCGGGGACGGTGCGAACACGCGCGGCACCGGGCGGTGCGGTCACCGCTTCCGGTGCCGCGCGTGTGCACCGATCCGCGACGGGATCAGCCGAAGTTGCTCGCCAGCTTGCGGTCGGTCTGGCTCATGTCCTCCTGCGCCTGATTGGTGGCCGTCCGCAGTCGGGTGAGCATCTGGTTCATCGACTCGAAGTCCGTGCGAATCCTGCCCGCGAGCTGGTTGTAGTTCTCCGAGCTCTGCGAGTCCCAGTCCTGCAGGGCCTGCTGCGTCTGCTGGCGCAGCTCGTCGACCTGCTGCTGAATCTGCTGGGTGACCCGTTGCATGTCGTCGACGCCCTGCTGCAGCGCGGCGTACTGGTACTGGATCTCGTCGGCCATGGGAGGGCCTCCTCGTACGTGCGGAATGCGGGTTCGATAACGGGGGTCAGGACATGAAGCTGGACAGTCCCGGGGTCTGTATCTGGCCGATCTGCTGAGCGGTCGCGGAGTCCTGGTCCTGGGTCTCGCGCCCGGTGCGGTTGACCTCCTGGGCCATCCGCTCCAGGTTCTTCACGATGTCCCTGCACGCCTGGTCCCACTGCTGGTGGACGTTCTTCAGGCTCGTCATCATGTCGCCGCGGTTGGCACTCGCCAGCATGTCGATGCTGCTCGCGAGCGACGTCTGCTGACTGGTGATCTGGCCCGCCACCTCTTCGTGGCGATTGGCGAGCTGGGCCAGACTGGACTGCGTGAGCCTCGTCTGCTGCGTGGCCATGTGACCTCTCTTCCGTGGTCGCCGGACGGAGCGGTCCTCCGCCGGCGGAATCCTGCTTTCGCCGATGTCCCCGTGGCGGCGGGAGTCAGTCCATCACCGATTCGCTCCGGGCGGGCAGCCGTGAGGGCGTGCTCGATTCGAGACAGGGATATCCTTCACGGGGAGTCGTCGCCCGTGTTGCCGGGTTTTCGGGTCACCGTCGCGGTGTTCGGGTCCAGCGAGGGGCCGGAGGGCAGCAGCGACAGCAGCGATCCGGGGACCGCCACCGGCTCCGCCCCGCCGTAGCCCAGCACTCCAGCCACGTCCGGTGTGGCCAGTGGGTACTTCACCCCGAGACTGGTGATCAGGTAGTTCGTCCCGCCCGCCACGCCGGGGGCGGGCAGGTCGCGGGCAAGCACGCCCTGCCCGGCCGGGATCGTGATCCGTTCGGCCACCCCTTCTGCGCCCGAGCTCGCTGTGGTGGTGCTCCGGTTCCGGGCGGTCAGCGTGATGGTGGGGGTGTTCGACTGTCCCGAACCGACCCGGAACGAGGCGCAGGGACGGGTTTTTCCGCCCTGGCTGAGCTGCCTCGGAGTGGGCGGCACCGCGGGGTAGCCCTCCGGAGTGCTGTCGGTTTCCGAGATCGGTGTGGTGGACAGGGCCTCGGGGCCGATCTCGACCGGCTGTGCTCCGGAGGAGGGTGCGGTGAGCAGCAGGCTCGCCGCCAGCGGGGTCAGCGAGGATAGCCCGTCCGAGCGCATCACGTAGAACGAGGACTCCGAATCCAGCGCCGGGTTGCGCATCTCGTAGATCCGGCCCACCGTGGCTGCTTCCCCCGCCACCTCCGGCGCCCGGGATCCCGCGTTCGGGATCTCCGGCGCGGCGAGGTCGGGGCCGCTCGGGATGGTGTTGATCCAGGAGGTGGCGACCGGGAACGGGACCACGTCGCCGTAGCCCAGCGCCTCGGTCACGGACCTCCCGGTCAGCTTCAATCGCCTGCCCTGCCACACCAGGTATTCCGTGCCGTCCGGTGTGGAGACCACGACTCCTTCGTCGGAGCCGAGCCCGCTACTCGGGCCGTCGCCCAGCCGGAGGTGGGTGATCGGAACCTGCTCGCCGGACGGTTTCGTGGCCGTCCGCGCGCACACCACCCACGGTGCCCGGATCAGGTGCTTTTGCTGCGGGATCGAGTCCGGTGCGCCGGGAATACCGATCGGGGTGCCGCGCGGTGTCCCCCGCAGCGAGTTCCGCGAGACCAGCTCGGGGGCACCGCCGGGCTGGTTGCGCGCCAGCAGCGCCGAGGCGTGGTTCAGCACCGGGCGCAGCGTGCCGTTCAGGTACAGGTAGCGGGCTCCGGTCTCCTTCTCCACGACGATCGTGCCCTCGGCCTGCCACGAGGTCTTGCCGCCGGGAAAGATCAGCCCCACGATGCCGAAACCGGCCACCACCAGCGCGCCCAGCAGGGTTCCGACGACCGTGCCCATCACGAAGCGGCGGGTCGGTGTGGTCTGATCGTCCGGGCTCGCCCGCATCAGCGCGGATACCAGGCGTCCCACCACGAAGAAGTAGGCCTGCACCTGGTCGCGTCTGGACTGCATGGTTCTCCCAGGGATGGTTCGCGGTCGGTGATCTCGGAGGAAGCGCCCGACCTCTTCGGAGGTTCTCGGTCACCGGGGCGGGTGCTAACCGGCCAGGCCGCGTACGAACATGTAGACGTCGAGCGCCGCCAGCAGCAGCGGGACCAGCGCCAGTGCGGAGAACGTCTCCAGCAGGTCGACCGCCCGTCCCCAGTACGGGGCCAGCTTCCGGCCGGGCAGGGTGGTGCTGGCCACCACGAGCAGCAGTGCGAATACCAGGGTGGCGGTGAAGCCGTACCAGAGCCGGGCGAACGGTTCCATTCCCAGCGCCAGGACCGCGCCGTCCAGGGCGAGCGCGTAACCGGCCGTGATCAGTAGCGGCCAACGCTGGCGTGCGCTGTCGACGTGTCGGGAGCGCAGCAGGAGCAGCAGTGCCGCCACGGCTGTGGTGATCATCGACCACATCCCGCCCGGGAGGAGCAGCGCCGTGAACAGCACCACCGCGGTCAGCCCCAGCGCCGCGTACAGCCCGGTCATGTACCGGTCGGCCACCGCCGAGCGCTCCACCACGACCTCGTGCGGGAAGGGATCGGTGTCCTGGCCGAACTCCTCCGAACTCGTGGGCAGCGGGGGCAGGCTCATCCCGGCCAGCCGGAAGGACGAGGTCGGCACGAAACCGAGTGTGAGCAGCACCAGCATCAGGCCGATCCCCGCGGCCTGGCCGCTGTCCAACGGGGACGCCGCGTCGATGATCGCGGTGATCCCCAGCGGCACGGCGGTGAACAGCCCGCTGACGAACAGCAACGCGGCCTCGGCCGTTCCCACCAGTCCGATGCCCAGCCCCGCCACCACCAGCATCGCGGCGCAGGCGATGCTCGCCGGTGCCTGCGCCTGGGGCGAGGAGAGCAGCGGCAGGTACCAGCCGCACAACCCCGCGTAGGGCAGTGCCAGGGCGGCCAGCACGACGGCGGTGATCGTGTCGGCCCGCCCGCGTGCCAGCGCGGTGGCCGTCAGCAGCAGCACGAGCGCGGTGCCGCCCGCGGTGATCGTTCCGGTGATCCCGGGCCCGCCGGAACCGAGCACCACGAGGCCGACGAGCAGCGCCGTCCCGCCGAAGGCGAGCAGCATCCACCGGCTGAGTCGCTGGGACCACGGGTCGGAGCGGCGTCGTGCCTGTTCGGCGATGCCGTCCACGAGATCGTCGAAGTCGATGGGCGGCAGGCGCTCGGCCCTCGGTCGCAGGTGGACCGTCTCGCCGTCGAGCAGTCCCAGTTCGGCGGTGGTGCGTTCCTCGTCGAAGGGGGGCTTGCCGAACCGCTGCAACACCCACCCCTCGTGCTCGACCCCCTCGTCGGCGAGTTCTCCGCCCGCGTGGCGCAGGATGGCGGGCAGCAGGTCGATCAGGGCGACGTCGGTGGGCAGTGCCATCTCGACCGACCTGTCCTTGACGATCAGACGTAGTCGGCAGAGCTGATTTGTGACATCCTTGGTGGCGTCGTCCACGTTGGTGTCCGGTTTCCTTCCTGGCTGGCTGGCCGAGACCGTGACAACGGCGGAAGGTAGTCACTCGCGCGCGGGGATTGGTGCGTTCGGGTGGCCCCTCCGCAACACCAAGGGGAATCCCGCACCAACGAGGAGACGCGCGTTGAGCACGACGCTGTTCCGCAGGCCGGCCCGCCGCGTGGGGCCTGCGATGCCCGCGGACCAGGTGGAACTACAGGAACCGCCCAGCGTGCCGGAGCCGCAGAGCAACAGCCTGAGCACGGTGCTGATGTATCTGCCGATGGCGGTCATGGCCGGAGCCATGATGATGATGATGCTCTCGTCGGCCCGTTCCGGGAGCATGATGACCTACATCGGTGGCGGCCTGATGGGCGTCGCCATGGTAACCATGGTCCTGGGCCAGCTGGCCAGGGCTTCCACCGACCGCAAGCACCAGCTCACCGGTGACCGCCGGGACTACCTGCGCTATCTCTCGCAGACGCGGCGCAAGGTGCGTGACGCGTTGGGCGAGCAGCACCGCGCGGCGATCTGGAAACACCCGGATCCGCGGTCGCTGTGGTCGCTGGTGCGCAGTTACCGTCTCTGGGAACGCCGCGTGGCGCACGAGGACTTCGGTGAGGTCCGGCTCGGACTGGGGCAGCAGCGCTCCGCCGTCAAGCTCGTCCCGCCGCAGACCAAACCGGTCGAGGATCTCGAACCGCTCAGCGCCTACGCCCTGCGCCGGTTCCTGCGCACCTACACCACGTTGCCCTCCGCGCCGATCGCGGTGTACTTGCGAGGGTTCGCCCGGATCCAGCTGCGCGGCGAGCCCGAGGCGCAACGCTCGCTGGTGCGGGCGCTGCTGTGCCAGCTCGTCGCCTTCCACTCCCCGGCCGATCTGACCATCGCCGTGTGCGTCGGCAACGAGCGGCGCGAGGAGTGGCTCTGGACGAAGTGGTTGCCGCACGCCCAGGACGACGGTCGTCGCGACGGGGCCGGGCCGCTGCGGTTGATCTCGGACAACGTCACCGACCTGGAGGATCTGCTGGGTGGAGAGCCCTATACCGAGCGCCCCCGCTTCGAACCCTCCACCCCGATCACCAGTGGTGAACCGTTCGTGGTGGTCGTGGTCGACGGGGTCAACATCCCGGCCGGGCACCGCTTCTCCGGGGGTGGCTACCGCAACACCGTGATCGTCGACATCGACAGCGCGCTGACCTGGCAGGCGGACCGTTCGGTGCTGCACCTGGAGGTCGACTCCGCCGAGATCCGCACGGTCGACTTCGACCGCGCGGGCCGGGAGAGCACGAGTTCGCTGTGCGGGCCGGACGGGGTGGGGGTGGTGACGGCCTCGGCACTGGCGCGCGACATCGCGCCGCACCGGATGGGCACCAGCGGCGACTCCGGGGAGCCACTGACCACCGACTACGAGCTGACCTCGCTGCTGGGCGTGTCCGACGCGCGTACCTTCGACGTCGACCAGCTGCGCCGGGACCGCTCGGGCTGGCAGCGCCTGCGGGTGCCGATCGGTATCGCGGGCAACGGCACCCCGATCGAACTGGACATCAAGGAGTCCGCCGAGGACGGCATGGGGCCGCACGGGATGCTGGTCGGCGCCACCGGTTCCGGCAAGAGCGAGCTGCTGCGGACCCTGGTGCTGGCCCTGGTGACCACGCACGCCTCCGACGAGCTCAACCTCGTGCTGGTGGACTTCAAGGGTGGTGCCGCCTTCCTCGGTTTCGACCGGCTGCCGCACACCTCGGCGGTTATCACCAACCTGGTCGACGAGATCGAACTGGTCGACCGGATGCAGGACGCGCTGACCGGGGAGATGAATCGGCGGCAGGAGCTGTTGCGCTCGGCCGGGAACTACAGTTCCCAGCGGGAGTACGAGCGGGCGCGTCGTTCCGGGGTGCCGCTGGATCCCATGCCGAGCCTGTTCGTCGTGGTCGACGAGTTCAGCGAGATGCTGGTCAGCAAACCCGAGTTCATCGACGTGTTCGCCATGATCGGCAGGCTCGGCCGCAGCCTCGGGGTGCACCTGCTGCTGGCGTCGCAGCGGCTCGACGAGGGTCGCATCAGCAAGGTGGAGACCCACCTGTCCTACCGGGTCGGGCTGCGTACCTTCTCGGCGATGGAGAGCCGCAGCGTGATCGGTGTGCCGGACGCCTACGAGCTGCCCACCACACCGGGCAACGGTTACCTGCGTTCGGACACCCAGACCCTCTCCCGGTTCAAGGCCGCCTACGTGTCGGGTGTCTACCGCACCCCGCGCAGGCAGCGCAGCAAGGAGGTCATCGAGGAACAGCTGGTGCCGTTCGGCGGTGACTACGTCGAGCCCCGCGTTCGGCGCACCGTCGAGGCCCCGTCGGAGCCTGCGGACGACAGCGGGCCGCAGAGCTCGCTCGTGGACGTGCTCATCGACCGGCTCAGCGATCACGGCCCGGCGGCGCACCAGGTGTGGTTGCCGCCGATGCGGGTCTCACCCACGCTGGACGACCTGCTGCCACCCCTGCTGGAATCCCCGGACACCGGTCTGCGATCGGCCGAGCGCTCCACCGAGGACGGACTGCGGGTGCCGCTGGGACTGATCGACCTGCCCGCGCAGCAGCGCCGCGAGCTGCTGACGGCGGACCTCTCCGGCGCTCAGGGGCACGTCGGCGTGGTCGGTGGCCCGCAGAGCGGCAAGAGCACCGTGCTGCGCACCATGATCGCCGCACTGGCGCTGACCCACTCGGCCGCCGAGGCGCAGTTCTACTGCCTGGACTTCGGCGGTGGCTCGCTGGCACCGCTGCGGGACCTGCCGCACGTGGGAAGCGTGGCGGGCCGTCTGGACCGGGACCGGGTCACCCGCACCGTGCAGGAGATCGTCAACCTGCTCGAACGCCGGGAGGTGGCCTTCCAGGCCAACAACCTGGACTCGATGGCGGCCTACCGCCGCGCCAAGCGCGCGGGGCGATTCGCCGACGAGGACCCTTACGGTGACGTGTTCCTGTTCATCGACGGCTGGTACACCGTGCGCAACGAGTTCGACGAACTGGAGGACCGGCTCGGCGAGATCGCCGCGCGCGGGCTGACCTTCGGCATCCACTTGGTCGTCGGCGCCGCGCGCTGGTCGGACATGCGTCCGTGGTTGCGCGGCGTGCTCGGCACTCGGCTGGAGCTGCGGCTGGGCGATCCGGTGGAGTCCGAGGTCAACAGCAGGCTCGCGGCCAAGGTTCCCGACTCGCCCGGGCGTGGCCTGACCACCGACAAGCAGCACTTCCTCGCCGCGCTGCCCCGGGTGGACGGTCGCGCCCGCACCGACGACCTCGCCGACGCGGTGACCGACCTGGTCGAGGCGGTCGCGGTCCCCGGGGCCCCGCAGGCGCCGCCGGTGCGGCTGCTGCCGCTGGAGGTGCATACTTCCGAGCTGCCGGAACCGCAGGCGGGAAACACCGGTCTGCCCAGGATCTCGCTGGGCATCGACGACGTCGACCTCGCGCCGCTGTGGCACGACTTCGACGTCACCCCGCATCTGATGATCTTCGGCGACACCGAGACGGGCAAGACGAACCTGCTGCGCCACATCGCGCGTTCGGTGCGGGCGCACTATCGGCCCGACCAGGCGCGGCTGATGTTCGCCGACCTGCGCCGCGAACTGCACGACGCGGTGCCGCAGGAGTACCAGCTGGGCTACTCGGTCTCCGGCGACACCTTCGCCACCACCATCGAGGAGACCGCAGGCCTGCTCAACGACCGGCTCCCCGGGCCGGAGATCACCCCGGATCGGCTGCCCAAGCGGGACTGGTGGACCGGAGGGCGGTTGTTCATCGTCGTCGACGACCACGAGCTGGTGCAGACCGGCATGAACAACCCGGTGCAGGCGCTGGCCTCGTTGCTGCCGCAGGCCGCCGACATCGGCTTCCACCTGATCATCGCCCGCAGCACCTCGGGCGCGGGCAGGTCCATGATGGACCCGGTGCTGCGGCGGATGTGGGAGCTGGGCACCCCGGGGTTGTTGTTCTCCTGCCCGAAGGACGAGGGCAAGTTCCTCGGTGAGCTGCCGCCGAAGACGCTTCCGGTCGGCAGGGCCCAGTACGTCAATCGCAAGCGCACGGTTCGGCTGGTGCAGACACCGCTGCTCGATCCCGTCGCGCTCGCCGAGCGGTGAGCCGTGCCCGGCGGGGTTCTCCCGTAGCGGGTATGACTGGTTCGGGTGTCACCGGGCCGAGACGTGCGGGCGGTCCTCGCCGGTGCCGCCGATGCCGGAGCGGTCGGCACCGGTGCCGTCGACCACGCGCGCCACGCGGTGGCGGCGCCACCCGCGCCGCCACCCGGCCGGTCCCAACCTCGCTCCGATCGCGGCCAGGCTGAGCAGCAGCGTCACCCCCACGGTGCTGATCAGCACCACGCGCATCGGTGCCGGATCCTCTCGCGGCACGTCCGGGTGCTCCACCCGGACCGCAGCGGCACCCGACCCGGTGTCCTGTCCCGAGGCAAGCACGCTGGTGACCGCGGCGTACGGGTCCACCACGCCCCAGCCCATCGCCTCGTCCGGTACCTCCGTGCCGGGGTGGCTCGCCGTGCTCGTCAGGCGGTGCCTGACCCGCGCCGCGGTCAGCTCCGGGTGGTAGGCCCGCACCAGCGCCGCCGTGCCCGCCACGAACGGTGCGGCGAAGCTGGTCCCGCTGTCCTGCCAGTGCCCCGGCCCACCCGGACCGACGCTGACCACGTCGACGCCGGGGGCGACCAGATCGATGAACTTCCCGGTCTGGGAGAACTCCGCGCGTTCGCCTGCGGCGTCGATCGCGCCGACGGCGAGCACGCCGGGATAAGCCGCGGGGTAGGGGATCGGGTTGCCCCGCTGCGCCTCGTTGGCCGCCGCCGCGACGATCAGCACGTCACGCGAGAGCGCGTACTCGACGGCCTCGCGCAGCGCCGTGTCGTCGTAGTTCGTGCTGGCCGAGATGTTGATGACCTGCGCGCCCGCCTCGGTGGCCGCGCGGATGCCGCTGGCCATGGACTCGGCAGAGCCGCCCTGCTTGGACCGGGTGTCGCGGACGGGGAGGATCGTGGCTGCCGGGGCGACTCCGGTGAAACCGGTGCCCTCGGCGGGGCGCGCGGCGATGATCCCGGCTACGAACGTGCCGTGCCCGAGGCAGTCGGTGTCGGCGGTTGCCCCACCGCCGGAGAGCACGTCGACACCGTCGAGCACGGCACCGGCCAGCTGCGGCGTCGTCGCGTCGACACCGGAGTCCACGACCGCGACCGTCACCCCCGCGCCACGGGTGAGTTCCCAGACCCGCCCCGGTGCCAGCATCTCCTGTGCCCAGGGGCGTGCCCGCGCCGTCTTGACCGGGGGGCGACGGCACTGCTCGGTGGCCGACCGCGCCGCGAGCTCGAAGCCGCTCGCCGTCCCCGTCGGACTCGTGTGGCCGGCTGCGATCGCCTGCGGAGCACACGCGAGCAGCAGTACGCTCAGCAGCAGCACCAGATCGGTGAGCACGCCTGGGCGGCGAGCGGGCATGGCTGGTTCTCCCTACCGCGGCTTCGCTGCGGCCGCGTTCCTCGTCGAAGACCGCGCCGTGCGGCGTCGACTCATCGGGCGGTGGTCGCGACGCCTGCCGTGTGGTCCGGTTGTGCCGGTTCGGCCCCGGACACAGCGGGTGGTGCTTCGGCGTCGTCGTGGAGTTCCGTCGGCACCAGCCCGACCGGGCAGCTCATCCGGTCCAGCTGGTCCCGCTCGGACAGCACTCGTGGTTCGATGCCGTGCCTGCGCCGCAGCGCGCGCTGGAGTTTGGGCAGCACGGCCAGGTCGATCTCGTCGAGTTCACCGTGGCCGGGCTTCTCGTCCGGCCGCAGTTCCCGCAGCAGCAGCGCGGGCCGACCGCTCTCCCCGTCCGTGGTGGCCAGGACCTTGAACCGGGAGTCGGAGGCGAACACGACCTCCTCCGGCAGCGAGTCGCGCCCGAACAGCGAGACCCGGCGTGCCGAGTGCGACCAGATCACCACGTCCCCGTTCACCGAGTTGCCGGGTTCGTCACCGCTCGTCAGGTCGTCGGCCGCCGTGGCGCTGAGGAAGCCGGGTTCGGACAGCACCGCGCCCGGTTCGTAGTTCTCGACGTCTCCGTCCGGTGAACCACCGAACCGGAAGGACGGGCCGCGGTGCACCGGCAGCCGCCGCAGCCCCGAGAGCAGGCAGGCCACGTAGTCCCGGGCGGCCCCGGTGTTTCCGGCGCGCAGTAGCCGGTTCACCGCGTTTCCCCCGTTCTCGCCGCGTCCGGTGTAGAGGATGACCGCCACGAAGTCGGCCTTGGCCTCGTCGGCCTCGTTCTCCCGCAGCGCCGGATGGGTGGCCAGCACCGTGTTCACACTGGGCAGCACCTCGTCGAAGTCCTCACCCACCGCCCGGGCGAAGCGAGAGCGTTCCTCGGATGTGCTGCGGTGGTTGTGCGGTGTGCCGATCCCACCCGCCTGCGCGGGCACGAGCCTCGGTCGCTCGGGCTCCTCACTCGTCGGGGAGTCCGGTTCCCGGTCGGACAGCGCCGCCGGTGGAGTGTCGGCGGGTTCTTCGGGAGCTCCCGCGTGCGGTGCCTGGGCGGGATGGCCCGAGGTGTCGGTCGGAGACGGTCGGTCGGCCCGCTCGGAGAGCAGTTCCGGGGGTGGTTCGGAGACCGTGCGTGGCCGGTGCGCCGGTATCGGCGTGGCGTGGAACACCGGCCGCTGCTCGTCGTCCGTGTCCGGGAAGGACGCCTCGTCAGCCGACGCGCCGTCGTCGGTCAGTGCGCTGTCGGCCGGGGTGCCGCTTTCCACCGCGGGGATGTGCGCCGTGGTTTCGTTCGGGGTGGCGTCAGCGGCGTCCGCCTCGGAAAGCGGGGCGCTCGTGGCTTCCGGAGCGCCCTCGGCTGTGGAGATCGGCGGGTAGGCCGGACCACTCCCGCCCGGTTCACCCACGATGGCGGTGAGTTCCCCACGCGTCCGCTCGTCGGCGATGCCCAGGATCAGCAGCCGAACCCTGTCACGCTGCCGAGGGGTGAGCCCGTCGAGCAGTTGCCGCAGCACGTGCGGGGCTTCCGGCGGCACCGGGACGTAGGGCGATCCGACCGAGACGGTCATCCGGTGCTGCTCGAAGGTGATCTCGTCCGCGGCGCCCCTGAACCCGGACTGGGCGAACGGCAACAGCGCCAGCCCACCGGGCACGACCCTGGCCACCATCTCCCCCGGCGCGGGGGCGGCGGGTCCGGCCTCGGCGCGTCGATAGACCAGCTGGTTGAACCTCACCCAGCCGACTGGCGCCGGAGCGGTCAGCGCCACCCGTGCGGGGCCGGTGGCCGAGTGCCACAGCGACACGGGAAACGGTTCCCAGGGGGAGTGCGGATCCCGCACCACCGACCGTTCGCCGCCCGAACCGTCGTGCAGCACGGAACCGGTGGTCGCCAGCACGTCGTTGCCCAGCCGTTCGGCGAGTTCGCGCAGCCGCGCCGGTGCGGCCTCCTCCACCGTGGTCGGTACGAGTTCCCAGGGTCTCCGCAGTCCCCCGTACAGCCGGTTCAGCATGGACACCAGGCGTGTCGCGGGGATCGGCCTCGCGTGGGGAGAGCCCAGCAGCAGGCGGGGGTGGTGCGGGGACTGCGGCACCGCGAGCTCCTCGTCCAGGGCACGGGTCTCCTGCCCGTCCTCGCGGATCCGCATCCCCGCCGGAACCGGTTCGGCGAGCAGCCCGGAGTCGGCGACCGGGCCGGTGGGCAGCTGCTTCTCCCACAGCGGCGTCGGGTACCGCACGACGTGCGGTCGAGATGGTTGTCCGGCGCGGTACAACCGCCATCGCCCGCCTGCGACGTAGAGCGAGCCACCGGGTACCAGCTCCAACCGTCCGGCGGGGACCAGCACGTCCGTGTCGAGCTCGGCTGCGAGCTCCGCTGCCACCGAGCTGCCTCGGGGGCCGGTTCGAGTCAGTCCCCCCACCGCGATCCAGAGTTGGCTCGGCGCTGCGTGTCTCGCCGCGGCGGACGCCGGTGCCAGGGCCGGAAGCATCGCGCGGCGGCAGGCGTGCCACAGCGTGTCGAGGAAGCCCGCCTCGCGTATCGACGCCGTCGTGGCCAGCACGGCACGGCTGTTCCGCGAGGAGGGGATCTCGGCGAAGAGTTCGCGTTCCCGATCGTCGGAGTCGTGCCGTTTGCGCACCGCGGTGTTGCCGCCGAGACTCTCGACGTGCAGACCCTGGCCCTGGGGGTGGCTCGTACTGTTCGCTTCCTGGTCGGGCATCAACCTGCTCTCGTCGGGCACGATCCGTCCTGGGGTTCGTCTCGCCACGCTCCCGGCCGGGACCCCGTCCCGGCTCCATCGGGGAGCGGCCCCGCTGCGACAGTCTGCCGCGCGTGCTCGCGCGCGCAACGGCCCGACCCGGTTCCGTCGATGTCCCCAGGGACATCCCTCACCGCTCGGTTCTCGTGGTGCTGGTTCGTCAGGTGCGGAAGGGGAAGACGGTGGAACTGTTCGACGGAACTACTCGAACGGGGTGGGATCACCCGCGCCGTAGCGGGCTATCTCGGGCTCGTCCTCGGAGAAGTCGACCACGGTGGTGGGTTCGGTCCCGCAGTCGCCGGAGTCGATCACGGCGTCCACCTCGCGGTCGAGCCGCTGCTTGATGTCCCACCCGTTGGTCATCGGTTCCTGCTGGTCGGGCAGCAGCAGGGTGCTCGACAGCAGGGGTTCGTCCAGCGTGTCCAGCAGTGCCTGAGCGGTGACGTGGTCGGGGATGCGCACGCCGATGGTCTTCTTCTTCGGGTGCAGCAGCCTGCGGGGGACCTCCTTGGTGGCGGGCAGGATGAACGTGTAACTGCCCGGGGTGGTGGCCTTGACGGCGCGGAAGGTCGCGTTGTTGATGTTGACGAGCTGGCCGAGCTCGGAGAAGTTCCGGCACACCAGGGTGAAGTGGTGGTGCTGGTCGAGCTTGCGGATCGTGCGGATGCGTTCCAGCCCGTCCTTGTTGCCCACCCGGCAGCCGAGCGCGAAGCAGGAGTCGGTGGGGTAGACCACCAGGCCGTCCGCGCGGAGGATCTCGGCCGCCTGGTTGAGCGCCCGCCGCTGCGGATTGCGTGGGTGAACCTCGTAGTACTGCGCCATGTTCCGACCCTAGATCCGATGGTTCCAACACGAAATCCGGCCGCGCTGGCCGGGGAACTCCGAACCGCGACCCCCGACAGCCTCTGGTGACCCCGGTGCCAGGTCGCCGTCCATTCTTTCGAGGGAATCCGAGAATATTCGGGAACTCGCGTGGGGTTTTGGCGGGGGCTCGGGTCCCGCGTGGACCCGTAAGGCTGCGAGTCCCCCCCTCGATCTCGGGTGTGTCGTGAATTGGGCACACTTCTTCCGGGATCGAGGGGGAGGTGAAGCTTCTCGGTATACCGGAATTGTGACTTCGGAGCTTCACCCCGCGCGGGGTGTTACACCCGCGCCGAGCCGGGGGTTACGGGCAGAGCGGCGATGGTGGGCCGATAGTGCCCGAGCGTGAGCGTCAGGGCTTACCAAGTACACGGCCGGGTTCGCCTAGATCGTGCGTTGCCTGACGCGCGGACTTCACGCCCTCTGACGGCGGTCCGCACGGCTGTGAACCGTGGCCAGGACTTGTAGCCCTACCCACGCGCTGCCTGGGGTGCGCGTGGCGGGAAGCGTATTCCGTGCTACGCTCGGCACTGCTATTTTGGTTCTTGGCGGATACAAAGTAGCACGGGGCTCCCTGGTTTCGATCAGGGGGCTCCGCTTTTTTCGTGCGAGAAAGTAAATATGAAAGAAATTTCGGATTCGCGTCGAGGGGATGCGGTTCGTCCCCTTGTCAGTCCAGTTCGGTGCGGATCTGTTCGAGTTCCCCGGCCAAGGTGGAAGGGATATTCCGCGGAATCTCCGCCACGGTTCTCCGAAGGATGCTTTCCGTCCGTCCCGAGGAAACTTCTCCCAGCATCGGGAGGATCTCGGCGGTGACACGTTCGGCCTCCTGCCAGGCACCCACTTGAAGGCTCAACCGTAGGGCGTTCGCCGCCGTGATGTAGGTGGCCCATCGCAGGTGTTCTTTTCCACGCGAGAGTTCCCAGGATTCGAGCATGTCGCGCAGCGCGTCGTGGGAGTGTCCCAGTCCGTCGTGGACGTGGCCGCGCTGAACCGCGAGTTCTCGTTGGTCCACCCACCAGGTCCACGAAGGATCGCGGTGGGTGAAGCTCTCGGTGAGTTCCGAGCGTGCCTTGTCGAAGACATGCAGGGCTGCCGGCGATTCGAGGGCGGCCAGTGCCCGGGCCTGCCGGATCTCGAACAAGGCTCTTACCCGGTTGGGGAGGTTCGCCTCGCTGAAGCGCCGCACGATGCGCAGTGCTCCGTACGGATTGCCCTGATACAGGCTGACCAGGGCGTCGTTGGACATCACGAACCACTCCATGCTCGTGTCCCCCGCTATGACGGCCAGGCGCAGGGCTTCTGCGTTGACCCGGTGCGCCTCGGTGAACCGTCCGGCGTCGATCAGACACCAGCCCGCTACCTCGGCGAGTTCCGCCGCAGTCGCTTCGAGATCACGTTCGACTGACGCGCGGTAGCTGCCCTGGTCCAGGATGCGTTGGGTGCGTCGGAAGGCGCGCAGTGCCAGCGGAGCGACCTCGCCGCCACCGAGGCTGCCGTCCAGCGCGACCAGGCGGTCGATCGTGACCCGCAGCTCGCTCAACGTGTCACTGTCAGCCGGGGCCTCTGTGATCCGCTCGGAAATCGCGTTGTCGGCAGGCAGAGCTCGTGCGGAAGGCATGCTCCGAGCAGCGGGAGTGCTCGCTCGGTCGAAACCGAGCTCCGAGTCCTCCGTCACCCCGAGGACGGTGCGCAACGCCGCTCGGTAATCCCTGTTCGGCCGCGCCACCGCTCCGCGCTCGTAGCGGGCCAAAGCGTGCGCGTCCAGGGCGCCCGAACTGCCCGTGTTGGCAGCGAGCCACCGATTCGCCTGCTCGGCCAGCTCGGCACGGCTCATGCCCGCGCCCGGAGTGCGCGGGGACGGAGTGGCTTCGCGTGCCTGTCGAAGACGGTGATTGCGGGGCACGACCGTGATCGTGCCACCTCTCACTACTCGGGAGGGATACGAAAGCACCCCCGGAGCGAATCCGAGGGTGCGATGCGGTTCGGCTGGGGATCAGTCGAACCGGTTGGTCTTCACGGCGTCGATGAAGGCGGACCACTGCGCGGGGGCCGCTGCGAAGTGACCGGCCGCACGGTCTTTGCTGTCGCGAACCCCGACGACCTCGGAAGTCATCGCGATCTCGACGCACTGTCCGCCATTTCCGCTGCGCGAGCTTGTCCGCCACGTCGCGCGCGACAGGTCTGCCATTGCCGCCCCTTTCGAAGTCTCGATCTCGCCGAGGTGCATCGTACGACCCCAGGCTAGCGAGACGGGGCAGGGGCGAACTACGCCGTCACGGGCTGTCCCGGGGCGATCTCGCGCACCAGGTCGACGGACTCGCGCTGCGGCATCGCCGAGGAGCGCAGTTCGTCGAACAGGTTCCGCAACAGCGTCACGTCCGAGTTGTCCTCGATCACGTGCCCTCCCAACGGGCTTTCCATATAAGCCACGTCGGGGTCTGTGGGTTCGGCGAACTCCAACACGGTGAACCCTGATGTCATGCTGGCGTGTTCGCCCGCTTCGTACGAAACAACCTGGAACATGACGTTGGGTAGATCGGCCATCGCCAACAGATGTTCCAGCTGTTCGCTCCAAACCTTCCTGCTGCCCACCTTGCGGTGCAGGGCCGCCTCGCTGATCACCGCGCGTAGCTCAAGCGGGTTGTCCTTGTCGAACAGACGGCGTTGCCGTTCCATGCGTGCGGCCACGCGTTTTTCGACGTCCTCGGGGTCGGTGATGTGTCCACCCGAGGTGTGGATCGCCCGCGCGTAATCCTCGGTCTGCAACAAACCGGGGATCAGTTCCTGCTCGAAGTTGCACACCAGCGCAGCGTCCGTTTCCAATCCCACGTAGGGCTTGAACCACTCGGGGAGACGGTAGGTCGACCACCAGCTGCGCTTCGATCCTTCCCGCCGCGCGTCCTCCAGAGTCTGCCGAACTTCGTGGGGCGCGTCATAGAGCTCAAGTAGGGCGGCCAGCTCCATCTTCTTCATGCTGGCCTGACCCTTTTCCCAGTTGCGGATGGTCTGCGGCGACGCACCCATGTGCTCGCCCACACCGGAGACGGTAAGCCCTGTCTTCTCGTGAAGCTCGGAAAGATGCGCGCCCAACCGTCGTCTACGTGCTGTTGGTCCGAGTGCCATAGCAAAACACTGTATTCGATCAGCTACCTCACAACTATCACCTAAATGAGCTACGTAGCTGCGTTGTTCAAATCTTGAGTCAAAGATTTCGATTAGCTACTGTGACTGCGCGTGAGCACAGCGCAATCACCACGGCCGATCAGCGCCGTGTGGGCAGGTCGCGATCTGGGTCGGGCTGCCGTGGAACGGGGGAACTCTGTGGAGCTCAGTGTGGAGACCGCCGGATGCGCCACATCCGACCGTGCTGCGCTCGCTGCTTCACCGAGTACCTGAAGCTCCACCGGGACCAGTCGAATTGGAAGGGATAATCGTGGAAACCACCGAGCGACAGCACTACTGGCTGCCCGTGCCGGACCGAACCGGGTTCAAGTGGCACCGGCACGCCTTCCGGGGCAAGCACTGGGACGGCCGACCGAGCGACACCTCGGTGTGCGGCAAACCGTGCGCGATGGCCAAACCCAGCGAACTCGACTGGTTCCAAGCGCCCACCTGCCCCGACTGCACCGAACTCCTGATCGCCGAGCAATCAGCCACCGGAAGTACTGAACAGCCGCGCACCGCGAGCCCCGAGCAATCGGACACCGGCAGCGCCGAACAACCGGACACCGGCAGCGCCGAGGGGGAACACTGACCAGACAGCCCCGCGAGCCGAACCGCGTACGCGGCTACGTCCCCGCCTTCTCCGGCGACCTGCACGAACCACCGAGAAAACGAACCACGGTGCCGCACTCACTGCTGGAACGGATCCTCGATGGACTGGAACGGCTGTGAGCGCCGGAACGAGCTGATCCCGTGCTGGGGTGGACTGCTGTGATTTCCGGTAGTCAGGATGAAGGCGCCGTCTCCCACTCGTTCTGCTCCGGCAGTACCGCTCGGATGATCTCGACGGGTGTCAGCAGGAACATCGGGAGACCCTTCTCCAGGGCGGCGGAATCCTGCGCAGGGGCGGGCTGAAAGGTACCGTCGCGTTCACGCGGCCGCCGTGACCGGGCCGATTTTCGCTGATGGGGGCAGCACCGCGCAGCGCACGCGGTGATCCTTCCGCCAACGGAGGCGCGGAGCTTCCGGGGCCGCTTCGGTGGAGCGCAGAACTCCGGTCCGTGGAGGTGCGGGGTGAGTGGGGACGCTTCGGAAACTGGTTCAGCCGGTTCGACCCGGCGACCGCACCCGGTCCGCTTCGACGTCGAGTATCCGGACAGGGAGCTCAACCGGGTCGGCACGGCCTTCAGGCTGATTCTGGCCGTGCCGATTCTCGTGCTGCTGAGCAGCGTCGGTGGCCAGGCGATGCGACTCGGCGAGGGATCGACGGAGGTGGTGCTGTCCAGCGCCGGTGGGATGCTCTTCGTTCCGCCGCTGCTGATGATCCTCTTTCGGCGCAAGTACCCGTACTGGTGGTTCGAGTGGAACCGCGAGCTGCTGCGCTTCACCAACCGGGTGATCGTCTACGTCGCTCTGCTGGACGACCGGTATCCCTCCACCGACGAGCACCAGGCGGTGCACCTCGATTTCGACGCTCCCGAGGAGCGCACGCTCAACCGGTGGCTTCCGCTGGTGAAGTGGTTGCTGGTCGTTCCGCACTACGTCGTGTTGTTCTTCCTGGACATCGCGACGATCGTGGCCGTGGTGGCCGCGTGGTTCGCGATCGTGTTCACCGGCCGCCATCCGCGAATGTTGTTCGACTTCCTGGTGGGGGTGGGGCGGTGGCACAACCGTGTCATCTCCTATGCCTGGATTCTCGTCACCGACCGGTATCCGCCGTTCCGGCTGGCACCGTGATCGGTGCGGCCGGCGACGCGGTACCGCGAGACAACCGGTCAGGACGGCAGTCCCGGTTCAGCCGAGCTCGGCGACGGTGATCCCGCTGCTCGGCGGCGTCGCCTCGTTCATCGCCACCAGCGCGGCCGGGATCTCGTCCAGCCCGACCCTGCGACCGATCAGTCGGTCGAGGTCGATGCGGGATCCGGTTACCAGCCGCAGCATCTCCGGGTACTCGTGCGCCTGCAGCCCGTGCGTGCCGAGGACGCGCAGCTCCCGCGCGATCACCTCGTGCATCGGCACCGGCGGCAGACCCTGTTCGGGTGGCAGCAGCCCGAGCTGCACGTGCGTGCCCCGCGTACGCAGCGAGGAGATCGAAGCCGCGCAGCTGGCCGGGTGCCCCACGCAGTCCAGCGACACGTGCGCACCCCCGCCGGTGAGTTCCCGGACCGCCTCGGCCGTGTCGGGAGTGCGGTTTCCGTTCACGGTGTGTTCCGCGCCCAGCTCGGCGGCGAGCCGCAGCGCCGCATCGGAGAGGTCGACGGCCACCACTCGGGCACCGGCGGCCGCGGCGATCGCTACCGCCGAGACGCCTGCGCCGCCGCAGCCGTGCACCGCGACCCACTGGTCAGCTCGTACCGCCCCCTGCCGCAGCACCGCCCGGAAGGCGGTGGCGAACCGGCAGCCCAGCGCGGCGGCCGAGGTGGCGGGCAGTTCGTCCGGCAGCGCCACGAGGTTCGTCTCGGCCCGGGGCACGGCCACCCGCTCGGCGAAGGAACCCCAGTGGGTCACACCCGGTTGGAACTGGTGTTCGCAGACCTGTTGGTTTCCGGTGGCGCACTGGTGGCAGGTGCCGCAGGCGCAGACGAACGGCACGGTGACCCGGTCACCGGGGTGCCAGCCGCGCACCGAGGAGCCGACCTCCACGAGGCGCCCGGCCAGTTCGTGTCCGGCCACGTGCGGCGGGGTGACGTCGGGTTCGTGGCCCTGCCAGGCGTGCCAGTCACTGCGGCACAACCCGGTGGCCTCGACCGCTACGACCACCCCGTCCGGTTCGACCCGCGGCTCGGGGACGGTGCGCACCTCCGGGGCGACTCCGAACTCGTCGAACACAACGGCACGCATCAATGGCCCTTTCGAACCGCTCCGGCTGTCGCTGCCAGCTTAGTAGCGCGTGGTCGTTTACCGACCCCCGCCACCGCGAGAGTTCACAGAGCGGCGACCGCCTTCGGAACCGATGTGTCCCCCTCGGTCAGTTCGAGCGTGTGACTACTTCCCCGGTGGGTGGCGAGCAGCTCCGCCAGCACGGCGGCAACGTCCTGCCGCGACACCCGGCCGCGTGGGACGGGAGGGGAGGAGAGGGTGACCAGACCGCTTCCCGGATCGTCGGTCAACGCCCCGGGGCGCAGGATGGTCCAATCCAGGTCTCTGGAGCGCAGGTCCTGCTCGGCGCCGGTCTTGGCGTCGATGTAGGCCTTCCAGACCTCTCCGGAATCGGGATCCGGCGACTGGCCGGCGCCCATCGTGGAGATCTGCAGGAAACGTGGCACTCCGGCGTCCTCTGCTGCCCCGGCCAGCGTTACCGAACCATCACGGTCCACCGTGTACTTTCGCTCGGCTCCGCTGCCCTTGCCCGCGCCGGCGGCGAACACTACCGCGTCGGAACCCCGCAGGGCTTCCGTGATCTCGGCACGGGAGCTGTGCTCCAGATCGAGTTCGAGCGGGTGGCCTCCCGCCGCTTCCAGATCGGGAGCGTGCTCCGGTTGCCGGATCAGTCCGAGGACTTCCGCCTCCTGCTCGTGAAGCAGCGCGGTCAGCCGCAGCGCGATCTTGC
The DNA here is from genome assembly GCF_051225635.1 of Actinopolyspora sabaoui. NCBI lineage: Bacteria > Bacillati > Actinomycetota > Actinomycetes > Actinopolysporales > Actinopolysporaceae > Actinopolyspora > Actinopolyspora sabaoui. Next base: position 277,176 of record NZ_JBMIHH010000008.1, read on the forward strand.
CGTGTCCGCCCGCGATGACGACACGCATGTCGTACCGTTCCTTTCCGCACCAAGGACGCCGCCGGACGTGTTCTGTGTCCACGCGGTTTCCAAGGAGCCGGTTCATCGGGGCCCTTCCGGGCCGGTTCAGCTCACCGAGGGAAGCATCCGCTCCGCCAGCGGTTCCGAGGAAGCCGGGTTCTGGCCGGTGTGCAGGTTGCGGTCCACCACCACGTTGGGTTCCCACGGCTGTCCCTCGGAGAACTCGGCCCCGAGGGCCACCAACCTGTCCTGCAGCAGCCACGCCGCCTTGTCGGCCAAACCGGCCTGCTTCTCCTCCACGTTGGTGAAGCCGGTGAGCCGGTATCCGGTGAACGGGCTGGTGCCGTTCTCGTCCTCGGTGGCGAGCAGGGCGGCCGGGGCGTGGCAGACGATGCCCAGCGGCTTGCCCGAGTTCAGGCTCTCGGTCAGCAGCCGAGCCGACTCCGCGTTCACGGAGAGGTCCTCCATGGGGCCGTGACCACCGGGGTAGAACACCGCAGCGTAGTCGTCCGGCCGCACGTCCTCCAGCCGCACCGGTCGCCGCAGTTCCTCGGCCGATTCCAGGGTCGCGGCGATCTGGTCGGCTCGTTCCTGCCCGCCGTTGGCCTCCGGGGCCAGGCTGGACTGATCGACCGGTGGGACGACCCCGCCTGGAGTGGCCACGACCACCTGGTGCCCCGCCTCGGTGAACACGCGGTACGCGGCGGTGAACTCCTCCGCCCAGTATCCGGTCGGGTGCTGTGTCCCGTCTGCCAGCGTCCAGTGGTCTGCGCCGGTCATCACGAACAGGATCCTCGCCATGCTTCCACAACTCCTCGTCCCGGGATCTCTTCTCGTCGTCGGCCCGCTCAGCAGGGCAGCCGAGTGGGAGGCGGGCGACCGTGGGTTGGTCGGACCAACAGGGTTTCCACGATGGCCCGCCGGAAAACAGCGGAGTCGACGGTGGCACTCCCGGAGGGGAGTCGGAGGTCGTCCGGGGTGGGGGAGATGTGAGCCTTCCACGCGTCAGCGGGCGGGTCACGCTCGTTCTGCTCGGTGTTGGACGACTCCTGCGCCGAATGGGTCATCCGATACACGGCATGTTGTCGGATCGCCGGATTAAACGCTGTTTTCGTGATTTACGGGATTCATCGAGTGGTGCGATACGATGCGGGCATGTCGACAAGAGGGAAACCTGGTGCTCCCGGTTTTCGAGGTGGTAGAAAATCCGGAACATGGTTCTCGTTTGTGGTGGTCGCTGCTGCGGTCGTGATGGCTGTTTCCTCGTGCGCGAGTTTTCCGAAAAGTGAAGTGCGGGCCGACGAAGGTGAGTTCTCCTTCGTGTCGCCGGACGGTAGAACGAAAATTGTGTACGCGAAAGACGAGCGTGAGAAGGTGGGTGATCTGTCCGGGGGTTCCGTGATGGATGCCGAACGAACCATTGCTTTGTCGGACTACCGGGGCGAGGCGGTCCTGCTGAACCTGTGGGGATCCTGGTGCGCACCCTGTCGTGGCGAAGTGGGTGAACTCGAGCGGCTGGCAGCGAGGTACCGGGATGCTGGTGTGCGGTTTCTCGGGGTGAATGTCCGCGACAACAGGAAATCCGCCCAGGACTTCATGAACAACCTGGGTGTGAGTTACCCGTCCGTGTACGATCCCGACGGCAAAGTTACCCTCGCTCTCAAGGGGCTTCCACTTTCCACGGTTCCTGTGACGCTCTTGCTGGATCGGGAGCACAGGGTGGCGGCGATATTCCTGGGGTCCGTGGTCGGCAAAAATGTAACGCCGGAAATGAGGAAAGTGGCGAGGAGCGGGTAGAACGGAATCGATGCTCCGCCTACGGCGGTCGGTAAGTGCCCTGGGGTCCAACTGCGGACCGCCGTCGAGAAGCCCGCTACCGGCATCCCGAAATGCCCGGCCCACCGGCGGCTCTGATCCCATCGGGGCGTTATGCGGGCTCCGGCCCGTCATCGGTCCCGCACCGTGATATCGCCACGGTCCGAAACCGTGCTGCCCGGATCGGTCGCCGCCGGTGCTCCACCGGTCAGCTCGGGCGGATACCCACGGCGGCGTAGCCGTTGGAGTGCCGGGCCGCCTCGTAGGTGACGGGCTCGGTGGGTCGCCAGGCGGCGCTGGGGACCACGCCGGGTTCCAGCAGGGCGTATCCCGCGAACAGCTCCCGGACCTCCTCGGGATCGCGGAACGTCACGTGCGGGGTGGTGGTGCCCGACATGACCCGGTCGATGCCCGCTCGTTCGGCGTCGGTCATGGTCAGCTGCGCGCCGTTGGTGACGGCCAGCGCGCTTCCGGGCGCGCACGCCTCGCGGTAGGTGGCCAGCATCCCGTGGGGATCCCGTACCGAGATGATGTCCAGGATGGCCACGGCCAGCACCGCCACGGGGCGGGTGAAATCCAGCAGCCCGGCCACTCCGGGAGCGTGCAGCACCTCACTCGGCCGGCGCATGTCGGCCCGCGTGATGGTCGCCAGCTCGGTCCCGCGCAGCATGTGCTCGGCGTGGCTGACCGCGACCGGTTCGATGTCGACGTAGGCCACTTTGGCATCGGGGTTCGTCCGGTGGGCGATCTCGTGCACGTTGCCCACGGTCGGGATGCCCGATCCCAGGTCGAGGAACTGGTCAATGCCCAGCTCGCACAACTCGCGTACCGCCCGCCCGAGGAACGAGCGGTTGTGCTGGGCCCACAACGTGTTGCCCGGGTAGACCCGCAGGAACTCCTCCGCCGCGGCTCGGTCGGACTCGAAGTGCGCCGAGCCGCCGAGGAAGTAGTCATACATCCGGGCGATGTTGGGTGTCTGCTCGTCCACCTGCGGTGGCTGCTGTCCGATTCCCGTCTCCAACGGTGGCTCCCCTTCTCCGCCGGCTTCGTCGATCGCCGGGACCGATTTTCCACATTGTGCGATCAATGCGCCACGCCGAGTAGATGACGGAAACGGCTCACCGCCTCCCGCGCTCGGGTGAGCGCCCGTAGGGGGGATAACGCACCGACGCGGTACCGCTTGGAGCCCGTCCCGCCGCTGAAGCTCGCCGGTACTCCGTTGGAAACGGGTTTTCCGGAGCGATGGGCAGGTGGTTCGCGGCATGGCCACGGAGTACGACTTCGCCCGAGCGAACCGCTCCGAAAAGTCGTAGACGATCAAGTCGTTTTTACTGTTGAGTAGGTGGTGCGGATCGGTTCGGCTCACGTTTTCCGATCGATGTTTTCCGAATCGTAACCAAGTACGGCTTTTCGTTTTCACATCGTGTTCCGTTCGAAGTGCGGTGTTGGTCGGTCGGATTTTGGGTCCGGTTTCCGGTCTCGTGGCCACGTGTTCGTTTTGCCTGCCGGGTCGGCGGCCTCCGGCCAACGGCTCCGTCGATGAATCGAATAATTAAATACGGCACGGCTCGTTACCAACTAGCCCTTTCGTAGTAGTGACCGGATCGTGCAAGATACGGCGCGTGAACCAGACGAAGTGGATCGAGCGCCGTGACGCCAATCCGCGGGCCCGACTCCGGCTGTTCTGCTACCCACACGCGGGCGGTGCCGCTTCGGCCTTTCACGCCTGGCAGCGGGTGATGCCGGAGACCGTTGAGGTGTGTCCCGTTCAGCCGCCCGGTCGATGGACGCGGCACCACGAGCCGCCGTTCCGCCGCGTGGAACCCGCCGCCGCATCGTTCGTCGAAGCGATCGATTCGCTCACGGATCTCCCCTTCGTCTTCTTCGGTCACAGCCTCGGTGCCCTGGTGATGTTCGAGGCGACCAGGCTCGTCGAGGCGCGGGGCGGGCAATGCCCGAAAGCGTGTGTCGTGGCCGCGCGTGGGGCGCCGCACATCGATGTCGGTCGCCCCGCACGGGAAGTCGTCGCCGACGACGAACGCCTCGTCCACTGGGTGTCCGAGCGTTACGGGAAGCTCTCCGGATTCGACGACCCGGAGATTCGGGAACTCTTCATGCCCGTGTTGCGTGCGGATCTGGAGGCGTACGCGTACTACGAGCCCGGTTCCGGCTCGCCGCTGGCCACGTCGCTGTACGCCTTCGGCGGCAACGCGGACCGAGCGGTACGGGCCGAGGAACTCGAAGGTTGGCGCGAGCACACCACCGGTTCCTTTGAGTCGGCTGTCCTGCCCGGTGATCACTTCTTCGTCCACGACCAGCACTCGGGCTTCCTGCCGAAACTCGCCGCGCTGCTCGAGGAACTCACCGTCGAGCACGGTGCGTGATGATGTTCCGCTAATCCCTCCGACGGATTGACATCGGCTATTTGGCGCATACAGAATACGGGCAATCTTCACGACCCGCCGGAGTGAGAATCGAAGCGAGAGGTGTACGGATTGACGCTGGTCCCGTCGGATTCCCTGTGTCCTGCTCCATAGGGAATGTTCCCCGAGGGTGAATCCTTGTTGGTCACATCGTGAAATCGTGATCAACCGTATCTGTGTTACCGATGGTCGAGTTTGGATCGAATTTTTAAATCTGGCCGGGCGTTGTCCCGGTTTTCCGCTGCCTCGTGTGACCGGTATCGCCGTTTTCCTTTCTTTGCGTTCCCCTGGAGGGGTCAATGAACGTGCCCATCGCAGTGGTCGGAACCGCTGGGCGCTTCCCCGGCGCCGCTTCGACGCGGGAGCTGTGGCGACTGCTGCTCCGCGAGTCGTGCACGACCGGTGTGGTTCCGGCCTCCAGGTTCGACATCGACAGGTTCTACGCCCCGGATTCACGGTCACCGGGTACGATCGCTTCTCGCTACGGCGGATTCCTCGACGGGGTCGATCGGTTCGATGCGGGGTTCTTCTCGCTCTCCCGGCGTGAGGCGCGCGTCATGGACCCCCAACAACGCTTACTGCTGGAGGTCGCCTGGGAGGCGTTCGAGGACGCCGGGCTCCGAGCGGGTGCCGACACCGGCGTGTACCTCGGAATGATCGCCAACGAGTACGCCGAACGGCTCCCCGCCGACAACGTCGATCTGTCCGCGTTGACCGGAGCAGGCTCGCGAAACGCCGCGGCCGGGAGATTGTCCCGTTTTTTCGGGGCCGTGGGCCCGAGCATGGTGATCGACACCGACCGGTCGTCCTCGCTGGTCGCGGTGGAGCAGGCGAGCCGGGCGATCGCTCGTGGGGAGTGCTCGGTCGCCCTGGCGGGCGGCAGCAATCTGATCCTCTCCCCGCGCACCAGCATGGCGTTCTCGAGCGCGGGAAGTCTCGCCCCCGACGGGCGCTGCAAGTTCGGGGACGCCGCCGCCGACGGCTTCGTGCGCGGCGAGGCCGTCGGGCTCGTGGTGCTCAAATCGTTCCAGGCGGCCCTCGCGGACGGCGACCCGATCCACGCCGTCCTCCTCGGCGGAGCCGTGAACAGCAACGGCGCGGCTTCGTCCGACCTCATGCGGCCGAGCGTCGATTCCCAAGTGGAGGTACTCGGCTCGGCGTGTCGGGACGCCGACGTGGCGCCGGAAGAAGTGGGCTACGTGGAGGCGCACGGCACCGGCACGCCCGCGGGTGACCCGGCCGAGCTCACCGCTCTCGGGACGGCGTACCGGAAGCAGGGCGGTGACCGGCTCCGAATCGGTTCGGTAAAGACGAACATCGGACACACCGAGGCGGCAGCCGGGGTGTGCGGTCTCGTCAAGACCGTGTGGGCGCTCCGCGAGGGAGTCCTCCCGCCGAGTCTGCACTTTCGGACGCCACGGGAAGACGTCGACTTCGACGAGCTGGGGCTGCGGATAGTCACCGAGCGCGAAACGTGGTCCGAGTCCGAATCCCAGGACGGCGCCGTGGGGGATCGGGGAAGCTGCCGACTCGCCGGGGTGAGTTCGTTCGGTCTCACCGGGACCAACGCGCACCTGGTGCTCGCCTCCGAGGCGGAGGCGAAGCGGCGGTTCCCCGAGCTCCTGCCGCCCAAATCCGAGCCGGACTCGGCGGAAATCGCCGGGCGAGCCCGGGTCGTCACGATCTCGGCGCACTCACGAGCCGCGCTCACCGCGCACGTTCGGGCCCATCGTGACCGTGCCCGCGAATGGGACGAGACGACGCACGGCTCGCTCGCCGAGCTCGCCCACACCACCGGTGCCCGACGCATGCATCGCGAACACCGCCTCGCCGCGGTGGTGCGTTCGACGGACGAACTCGCGGGCGAGCTCGACGCCTATCTCGACGGTGAGCCGGGCGGAAACGTAGCCACCGGACTCGCCGAGTCGAAGCGGCGCGTGGTGTTCGTGTGCTCCGGGCAGGGCTCGCAATGGCTCGGCATGGGGCGCGAACTGCTCGAACGGGAACCGGTGTTCGCCGACGCGATCCGCCGGATCGACGCCGTGGCACGACCCTACTCGTGGTCGCCACTCGTGGAGCTGTCCTCCGGCAGCGACAGCGTCGACGCGGGTGCGCACGATGTGCAACCCGCCCTGTTCGCCATGACCGTCGGGCTGGCCGAACTGTGGCGGTCCCGGGGCGTCGAACCGGACGCTTTCGTCGGCAACAGCATGGGTGAGATCGCCGCCGCCTACCTCGCGGGCGCACTCGGCCTGGAGGACGCGGTCCGGGTCATCTGGGAGCGCAGTCGGCTGACCGCGAGTATCAGCGGTACGGCCGGTGAGGTCATGTCGGTCGAACTCCCCACCGAGGACCTGACACCGTGGCTCGAGCCGTACGAGCAGCGCGTCGTCGTCGGCGTCCACAGCAGTCCCCACGCCTCGGTCCTCTCGGGTGAGAGCGCCGCCCTCGCGGAGCTGGCGCAACGTTTCGAGGCGAACGGCATCACGTGCCGCACCGTGCCGTTCCGCGCCCCGATCGCCTCGCACAGCCCGCTGATGGAACCGCTGCGCGAGCCGATGCTCGACGCGCTCCGGCCGGTGCGCATGCACGAGTGCACCACACCGTTCCTGTCCACCGTCGACGTCGAGTACGTCACCGAGCCGTTCGGTGCCGAGTACTGGTGGCGCAACCTCCGCGAGCCGGTGCGGTTCGAACCGGCCATCCGCAGACTGCTGGCCGAGGGGCACGACACGTTCGTCGAGCTGAGCCCACATCCGACCCTGCGGAGACCGATCGAGGACACCGCCTACGAGGCGGGCGCGCCGGCGAAGGTCGTCTCGTCACTGCGTCGGGAACGTCCCGAACAGGACACGCTGCTCGCGAACCTCGCCGAACTCCACGTGTGGGGCGTGCCCGTGGACTGGGCGAAGCTCCACGACAAGCCCGAAGCTCCGGTGGCACTGCCGAGCTATCCTTGGCAACGCCAGTCCTACTGGCTGGACCCGGCGGGACCCGAGGCCGACGGCGCGGCCGGAGATCCCGCCACCCCGGCGCCTCTCCCGACGGTGGACACGGACTCGCCGGAAGATCCGATGGACGATTCCGCCGACGAAAGCGACGAGCGCGTCCCGTCCTTCCGCTCTCGGCTGGAATCCGCCGAACAGCGGGAACGGGTATCGCTGCTCGAGTCGTTCCTCCGCCGCGAGATCGCGCGCGTACTCGACGAGCGAACGGCTGAGGACGTTCCCCTCGACGTGCCGTTCCACGAGCTCGGCGTCACCTCGGTGCTCGGCCTCGACCTGTGCACCAGGCTCGAACGGGCCCTCGAACACCGCGTACCGGCCCCCGTGCTCTACCGAACCGGCACGGTCCGGGCGTTGACCGACTGGCTTCGCGAGGAGCTCGAACTCGACACCGCGTCGGGAGCCACGACCGAGGGCTCGACAGGACACCCGAACGCCGCCTCGCGCGAGGAGACCATCGAGTCCGCCGCCCACTCCCTGGACGAACCCGTCGCCGTGGTCTCCACCGCCTGCCGCTTTCCCGGCGGCGTGGTCGACCCCGACGGGTTCTGGGAACTGCTGCGCACCGGCGGGGACGCCATCACCGACGTTCCCGCCTCCCGGTTCGACATCGACGCGGTGTTCGATCCCGACCCGGAGGCGGAAGGCAGCACCTACAGCCGGTCCGGTGGATTCCTCGACGGAATCGACGAGTTCGACCCGACGTTCTTCGGGATTCCGCCGCACGAGGCGAAGTCGGTCGACCCGCAGCAGCGGTTGCTCCTCGAAACGACCTGGGAGGCCCTGGAACGCGCCGGGATTCGGGCCGAGGAGCTGAAGGGATCGAGGACCGGCGTGTTCGTCGGCCTGTGGACCGAGGAGTACCAGAACGAGGCGTTGCGCGACACCAACGGGATCGACGCGTACACGCTGCTCGGGACGAATCCCTCCGCGACAGCGGGGCGCATCTCCTACTGGCTCGGGCTTCGGGGGCCGAACCTTCCGGTCAACACCGCCTGTTCGTCCTCGCTGGTCGCGATGCACCTCGCGTGTCAGTCGCTGCGCTCGGGAGAATGCGAGCAAGCGCTCGTGGGGGGCGTGAACGTCCTCCTCTCGGCCGCCGGATTCGTGTACTTCAGCCGGGTCGGCGCGCTCTCACCCACCGGGCGTTGCCAGGCCTTCTCCGCCGATGCCGACGGATACGTGCGCTCCGAAGGCTGCGGCATGGTGCTGCTCAAACGGCTCTCCGACGCCGAACGGGACGGTGATCACGTCCTCGCGGTCGTTCGCGGTAGCGCCGTCAACCAGGACGGCCGTTCCAACGGTTTCACCGCGCCCAACGGCGCCGCGCAGCGGGAAATGCTGTCGCAGGCACTCGATCGGGCCGACATCGCGGGAAACACGGTCGACGCCGTGGAGTGCCACGGCACCGGAACCCCGCTTGGCGATCCCACGGAAGTGCAGGCACTGACGGAGGTCTACGGCAAGGACCGGCCCGCCGACCGGCCGCTGCTGCTCGGTTCGGTGAAAAGCAACATCGGACACACCGAAGCAGCGGCGGGCATTGCGGGCCTGCTCAAGGCCGTGCTCTCGCTGCGACGTGAGACCCTGCCGCCTTCGATGCACGTGGAACGGTTGAACCCGCACTTGGCGTGGGACGAGTCGCCGGTTCGCGTGGCGGCCGAGCCGACACCGTTGCCCTCCGGTACGCGCCCCCGGCGGATCGGTGTGTCGTCGTTTGGGATTTCGGGGACGAATGCGCATGTGATTGTGGAGGAGGCTCCGGAGGGTTCTTCTGTAGCGAAGAGCAGCGAGGGCGAATCGAGTTCGGTTCTGTTGTCGCCGCCGCTGGTCATCAGTGGGC
>NZ_JBMIHH010000009.1:0-275261 GCF_051225635.1 Actinopolyspora sabaoui
GGTCGGTGGCCACAGCGGAGGGGACACGCCCGGCATCCATCCCGAACCCGGCAGCTAAGCCCTCCAGCGCCCCAGGTACTGCACCCCCACGGGTGTGGGAGACACGGACACCGCCGACCCAACCCCCACGATGTGGCCCGGACACCACCACGGTGCCCGGGCCACACGTGCATCCCCACCCGCACCACAGGACCCCACCCCGCCGCGAACCCCGCTTTCACCACTGTTCGCATACCATTAGCGTCTTTCCTCGAGTCGCTTTCGGCCCTGCTGTCGATCGGTGCCGACGTTTCGTGGAATGGCGGAGTTGATGAGTCAGAGCAGTGATGCGGGTGGCCCCTCGGCCACACCGGAAATAGGAGAGACCACCGAAACCACCAGAGTTTCCCGGCGTGCCTGGATCGGCCGTTTTCTCGGACCGCTGCTGGCGATCGCCGTCTACTTCGTACTCCCCGGTGGTGAGAACGGAGTCACCGACGCCGGACGCGGTGTCGCGGCGGTCGGCGTGCTGATGGCGGTCTGGTGGGTCACCGAGGCACTGCCGCTGGCCGCCACCGCGTTGCTGCCGATCGCGCTGTTCCCGCTGCTTGGTGTGGGGGATGTCGAAGCCGCCACCACGCCCTACGCCAACGACATCGTCTTTCTGTTCATGGGTGGGTTCATGCTGGCGTTGGCGATGCAGCGCTGGGGGCTGCATCGCAGGATCGCGCTGCGGACCGTACTGGCGGTCGGAACCCGTCCGGTGCGGGTGGTCGGTGGGTTCATGCTCGCCACCGCCTTTCTGTCCATGTGGGTCAGCAATACGGCCACCACCGTCGTCATGCTGCCGATCGGCATGTCCGTGCTGTCCCTGGTGTTCGAGCATCTTCGTGGCGAGTCCAGCGACGAAACCGTGCGGAGCGCGATGAAGGAGCCCGCGGACGACGGCGCCGGAAGGTTCGCGACCTGCCTGATGCTGGCGATCGCCTACGCGGCCAGCATCGGTTCGTTGGCGACGCTGATCGGTACTCCGCCCAACCTGTTCATGGCCGGTTTTCTGTCCGAGACCTATGAGATCCAGATCGGCTTCGGGCAGTGGATGATCTTCGGGCTGCCGCTGGCGGCGGTGTTGCTGCTCATCAGTTGGCTGTTGCTGACCAGGGTGGTCTATCCGACGACCATCACCGACATTCCGGGTGGCCGTGAGCTGTTCCGGAACGAGCTCGCCAAGCTGGGGCCGATGAACCGGGGCGAGCGGGTAGTGCTCGTCGTGTTCGTGTTGACCGCGCTGCTGTGGATTCTGCGTGAACCGCTGACCAACCTGCTGCCGGGACTCGGCCTCTCCGATGCGGGTATCGCGATATTCGCCTCGCTGGTGCTGTTCGCGATCCCGGTCGACGCGCGGCAGGGTGTGTTCACACTGGACTGGGGCTCCGCGCTGAAGCTGCCGTGGGGTGTGCTGCTGCTGTTCGGTGGTGGACTCTCCCTGGCGGACGCGGTCGGTTCCAGCGGTTTCGACGCCTTCATCGGTAACCGGGTCGGCGCGCTCGGCTGGATCCCCACGATCCTGCTGGTGTTGGTCACGGTGGCCGCGGTGATCTTTTTGACCGAGATGACCAGCAACACCGCTACCGCGGCGACCTTTCTGCCGATCCTGGCCGGGATCGCTCTCGGACTCGACATGGATCCGCTGCTGCTCGTGGTGCCCGCGACGGTGGCGGCGAGCTGTGCGTTCATGCTTCCGGTGGCTACCCCGCCGAACGCCATCGTGTTCGGCTCCGGCTACGTGACCATCCCGCAGATGGTCAAGGCGGGCTGGTGGCTGAACCTCACCGCGATCGTCCTCATCCCGCTCGCGCTCTACGGTCTCGGCGCCTGGGCGTTGGGAATCGCCCTCGGCTGACCCTTACCCGTGGCGGTGGGGACGGTCCGCCGACCCCGCCCCACCGCGCGGCGATTTCGCGAGAAATTGACGCCTTCCCACGCCGAGTCCGACTCCCGGTGTTCCTCCCCGAGGTGATCCGGGTTCGGCCGCGCTCTGCCCGGTCTCAACGCAGGCGTCGTGCCCGCAGCACGGTGTCGTGGGTGTGCGGCGTGCCTTCGGGCGGGGGAGTGGTTCGTGCTCGGGTTTCGTTGACCAGCACGATCCAGTCCTCGTCGAGTAGCTCGGCGACGTCGGCGGGCTGGTAGTAGTCGCCCGGATCGAAGCCGTGCTCGTGGTCCGGCGGCAACTCGGACATATCGTGGCTGCCGTGGAGCAACGTGCCGCCGGGTGCCACGGCGGCCAGCAGCCCGCGCAGCGCTTCGTGGGCGGGTTGCCGCTCGAGCGGGAAGTACTGCACCGACACCAGATCGAACGCGTCAGCCGGGGGTGGTGTGCCGGTCGGATCGCCGTGTTGCCAGGAGATTCGATCGGCGAGGTCCGGGGCCGTGGCCTCGGCGGCGCGTCGCAGTGCGGTGCGCGAGATGTCGATAGCGGTAACTCGCCAGCCGCGCCGGGCCAGCCAGCGCGCGTCGGCGCCCTCGCCGCACCCCACTTCGAGCGCCTGCCCGGGGGCGAGCTCGGCCGCCTCGGTGGCGAGCACTCCGTTCACGTTGCCGCTGAAGAGCTGTTCGGTGCCGCTGTACTTGTCTTCCCAGAACTGTTCGTCCATCGTCGTTGCCTTCGGTCGCGGGAGTCGGTGTTCGGTGGCCGTGCTGCCGGGGTCCGTAGCCCGGTAGCGGTGGTGATCACCGCGTATCCGTGACTCGGTTCCGGACATCCGTGGTCACCTCCGACACCACGCTGCCCTCCTAGACGAAACGACGACAAAATTAGTTGCGGAAATCGCAAAGAGTGCGGGTGGAAAGCGTGCCGGCTGCCGTTCCGGTGATTTCGCGCGAAATCACCGGAACGGCAGTACCGCAGCGGGTCGGATCCCTGTCGTCAGACCCTGCTGCGGTAGGCCCAGAGCGCGAGCGGGAAGAACACCACCACCAGCGCGACCATCCACACCAGCGTGGCCGACAGCGGCCCCGCCACCGGCCCGCCGATCATCAGGCCCCTGGCGGCGTCGGCCAGCTTGCTCACCGGGTTCACGCTCACCCAGGCCTGCAACCACCCCGGCATGGTGTCGGTCGGCGCGAACACGTTGCTGCCCATGGTCAGCGGGAACATGAACGACATCGCCACACCGGGCAGTGCCTGCTGGCTCCGGACCAGCATCCCCAACATCACCGAGATCCAGCACACGCACAGCGCGAAACCGATGACCAGCACGATCGCCGCCGCTGCCGAGACCACGTTGGTCTCGATGCGAAAGCCCATCAGCGTGGCCACGATCAGCAGCACCGCTATGGAGACCACATAGCGAACCACATCGCCCAGTACTGCCCCGATCAGTGGTGCCGACCGCGCCACCGGCAGACTCCGGAACCGGTCGAACACGCCCTTGGTGATGTCGTTGTTGAGCTGCATCCCGGTGCCGAGACTGCCGAAGACCATGTTCATGGCCATCACGCCCGGCAGGGTCCGCTGCAGGTACTCCCCGGTGTCCCCGGCGATGGCTCCACCGAGCAGGTAGACGAACATCGCCAGGAACAGGATCGGCTGCAGCGTGACGTCCAGCAGTCCCTCCGGCGACTTGCGGATCTTGAGGACGCTGCGCCCGGCCAGCGTCAGGCCGTGTCGCATCGTGCGCAGCGGACCGACACGGTGTGGTGTGCCGTGTGGCCGTGGGGCGGTCTGTTCGGCCCGCTCGACGGTCGGCGTGCTCATGCCGCGTCGTCCTCCTCTTCGCCTTCCCGCGCCGAGCCCTCGGCGATGGCCGGTTTCCCGGTGATGGACAGGAACGCCTCGTCCAGGCTGGGCAGTCGCAGCGACAGCTCGTCGGCGGTGATCCCGGCCTCGTCCATTCTGCGTACCAACGCCGACATCAACACCGGATCGTCGGCGGGGGTGGTCAGCAACCCGGTGTCGTGGTTCGTCGTGGGTGCCCGCTCGGTGAGTTCCCGCAGGATGGTCTCGGTGGCGGTGACGTCGTCGGGGTCGCTCAGTCGCACCTGCAGCGTCTGGCTTCCGCTGTGACGTTTCAACTCGTCGGCGCGTCCCTCCGCGACCACCCTGCCGTGGTCGATCACGCTGATCCGGTCGGCCAGCTGGTCGGCCTCCTCCAGGTATTGCGTGGTCAGCAACACCGTCACGCCCTCGGAGGTCAACGCGCCGACCATGTCCCAGACCTGGTTGCGGCTGCGCGGATCCAACCCGGTGGTCGGCTCGTCCAGGTACAGCACTTCCGGGCGCCCAACCAGACTCGCCGCCAGGTCCAGCCGTCTGCGCATCCCGCCCGAGTAGGTTTTGATCGCCCGGTTGGCCGCGTCGGTGAGCCCGAAGCGTTCCAGCAGTTCCTTCGCGCGGGACTTGGCGCCGGAACGCGTCATCTCCAGCAGTCGACCGATCAGCACCAGGTTCTCGGTGCCGGTGAGTTCCTCGTCCACCGAGGCGTACTGTCCGGTCAGCCCGATCTTGCCGCGCACCCCGACCGGGTCCCGCAGCACGTCGTGTCCGGCCACAGTGGCGTGACCACCGTCCGGCTGGAGCAGGGTGGCCAGGATGCGTACGCTGGTCGTCTTGCCCGCGCCGTTCGGCCCCAGTACCCCCAGAATCGAACCCGTCGGGGCGGCCAGATCCACCCCGTCCAGTGCCTTGGTCGTTCCGAAACGCTTGACCAGGCCCTCGGCCTGGACCGCCAGTGTCATGCGACCTCCTCTTCTCGGTACCCCAGCATGAACGGATCCACTGACAAAAGACGCACAATCGTCGCACAGCACCGGTGAGGTGCGACACAGCTTCAGTTACCCTTGGTTGTTTTCCGGTAGGTGTGGCGGTATGGGGCGTGAGTCGGCGGACATGCGACAGGGTGATCTCGTAACGGACGAAGCGATGTCCGAACAGCCGGAGTCGCCGGGCAGGCGGAGAGCTCCCGGTGGCCGTCTCCTCACGCTGCTGTTACTGCTGCTGACGGCGTTCGTCTGCGGTGTGGCCCTGGGGAGGTTCGGGGGGCTGGAACGCGGCCAGATCTCCTCGGCGTTGATCGCGTTGACCCCCTACGTCACCGCGGGCGGAGGGGTGTTGTTGCTGCTCACCCTGACGCTGCGGCGCTGGCTGACCGCGCTGGTGGTAGCCGTGGTGACCGCCGTGCTCGCCGTCAGCGTCGCGCCACGGGTGTTTCCCGACGAACAGGCGGGCAGCGGTGCGCAGGGGCACTCGCTGAACGTGCTCAGCGCCAACGTGTACTTCGGTGAGGCCGATGCCGGTCGGCTGGTGCGGCTGGTGCGGCAGAACGACGTGGACGTGCTGAGTATGCCGGAGCTGAACTCCGGCATGGTGGAGGAGCTGCGCCGGGCCGGGTTGTTCGAGACGCTGCCGCACCGTGTGCTCACGCCGGAGCCCGAGGGTGACGGTTCGGGAATCGTCTCGCGCTACCCGCTGCGTGAGCTCTCGTTGGCTTCGAACACCACCATGCGGCAGCCCTCCGCACTGATCGACCTGCCCGGGCAGCGGGACGTGCAGTACGTCGCGGCGCATCCGGTGGTGCCGGTCGGGGGAGACACCACGAGCGCGTGGAAGCGCGAGATAAGCACGCTGCCCGCGCCGACCACCGGTGAGGACCAGCCGGTCCGAATACTGGCCGGTGATTTCAACGCGACGCTGGATCACACGCCGTTGCGGAAACTGCTGGGGCGGGGGTACTCGGACGTCGCCGAGGTGACCGGCGACGGACTGGCCCCGACCTGGCCCGAGTTGGGACGGCCCTGGGCGCCGCCGGTCACCCTGGACCACGTGCTGGTCAGCGGGGACACCGCCGTGCACGACTACCGCACCTTCGAGGTGGGCGGTACCGATCATCGGGCCGTGTTCGCCCAGCTCACGATTCCTTCGGAGTGAAGGTGTATTCCGGCTTGCCGGGGTGCTCGTTTGGCGGAACCTCGGGCACGGCTCTCGCTGCGGGTGCCCCGACCTCGGGTAGCTGCCTACACAACGTCGGGGCCGTCCTCGCGAGAGCCGCACCCGAGAACCCGCGGCGGCGCCGACTGCGAGGGTGGTCGGAGTGCGGCTAGGCGGTGCTGGTGGCCCGGCGATTTCGTGGGAAATTGACGGTGACGGATCCGCCACGCGCCGCTCAGCCGCCGCGGGTGCCGACCGGTGGTTCCGGCCCGCTCACTGCCCGGGGTGGGACTCCGTGACCAGCTCGAACTCGAGCAGGTTGGCCCCGATGGAGACGGGGTCCTTGCTCTCGGTCTCGTGTGCCTCTTTCGCCGGACCGTCGGCCCAGGCGCGAAACGCCTCCTCGGATTCCCATTTGGTGTAGACGAAGTAGCGGTTGTCGCCCTTTACCGGGCGCAACAGCTCGAATCCCAGGAACCCGGGGGTGCCGTCCACGGCGCCGTGGCGTTGCGCGAAGCGGCGTTCCAGCTCCTCGCCCTTGCCTTCGGGGACCTCGATAGCGTTGATTTTGACTACTGCCATAACTCCACACTACGACTCGTCCGGCGGCTTCCGAAGCGGTGAAACCGCTCGGACGGCAACGTGACGCCGAGAACGATCACCGGTCCGTCGCGTGGTCGTTGTCCTCGTCCTCCTCGGTGACGTTGTCCCGCAGTCGGGTGAGTAGTTCGCGAAGCCGGTCGACCTCCTCGGTGTCCAGGCCGGTGCGCAGGCGCTGATCGAACGCGACCGCCGCGGCGCGCATACCGTGGAAGGCCTCCTCGCCGTGCTCGGTGAGCTCGACCAGGTGAACTCGCCGGTTGTGGGGGTCGCGGCGGCGGGTGAGCAGCCCGTCGGTCTCCATGGCGTCCAAGTGGTGAGTCAGCGTCGCGCCACGGATTCCCACGGCTGCCGCGAGTTCGCGCTGATTGGCCGTGGGGCGGTTCTTCAGTGTCATCAGGATCAGCCAGGAGGGGCGGGATCCCCCAGCGGTGCTCAGCGCTTCGTCGAAGGCCCGGCTGACGGTTCGGGCGATTTCGGCCAGCTGCAAACCGAGCGGTGGTCCGGAGGGCGGTGCGGGCATGGTCACATTCTACCGCACTGTTAGCTGTAGAATCGTTTGAAACCTAATGGTTAGTCGTCTATTTTTGGGCTGTAGGGACTCCGCGGGCTCGGACGTGCCGTCGGCCGGGCAGACGGCTGTGAAGGGGTTGCCATGACTACACCCATTCGTGCCATTACCGCTCGAACCGGCGCTGTTCGTCGGTGGCGACTCGGGGCACGTACCAGGAAGGGCGTCCTCGTGCTGCACATCGTCTCGGCGGGGGCGTGGATCGGCATCGACGTGGTGCTGGCGGTGCTCGTCTTCACCGCGCTGCTCACCGAGGACGCGCGTACCGCCGCCGTGGCCTACCAGGCGCTCGGGCTTTTCGCGATCCGCCCGCTGCTCGTCGCGGGGTTGTTTTGCCTGGTCAGTGGCGTAGTGCTCGGCCTGGGCACGAAGTACGGGCTCGTGCGGTACTGGTGGGTCGCGGTCAAACTGGTCATCAACGTGGTTTTCGTGCTGCTG
The DNA here is from genome assembly GCF_051225635.1 of Actinopolyspora sabaoui. Taxonomy (NCBI): domain Bacteria; kingdom Bacillati; phylum Actinomycetota; class Actinomycetes; order Actinopolysporales; family Actinopolysporaceae; genus Actinopolyspora; species Actinopolyspora sabaoui. Next base: position 7,515 of record NZ_JBMIHH010000009.1, read on the forward strand.
GTTCCACTGGGGCTGGGGCCGACCGTGACCGCGGCCGTGGAGTACGGGCAGGGGATCACCGCGTCGGAGCAGTTCACGTTCGCGATCAACCAGCTGATCTTCCCGCCCGTCGTGTCCCCGCTGGGATTGTTGGTCGCGTTCCTTTTGGCGGTGTACAAGCCGTGGGGGCGGATTCGCGAGCGCCGCTGAAGCCCTTCTTGGGGCGTCAATTTCTCGCGAAATCGCCAGGCCCCTTCGACGCGGGCCGAGCTCCCACCACCCCCGCGGGCCGAGCTCCCACCACCCCCGCGGGCCGCGCTCCAAGCACCCTCGCAGCAGGACCGACCGTCGGGACACGACCATGTGGGTAAGCAGCGGGGGTGTCCGGTGCGTGAGTCGGATGCATTGCGAGGCCGGGCCGCTCGCCGCGTAGGTCGCTACTCAAGAGCCGGCCCAACGCGGCAAGGCGCCGACTCACGTGCCGGCTAACCGGCCAATTACGGAAGCCCCCTCGCGGCTCTAAAGCTCAACGGCGGGGTGGAGTCGGGCTATGCTCCAGGTCCGTTGTCGCCACACCACCAGCGTGGTCAGCACCAGCGGTATCACCAGGAAGCCGCCGAGCACGATGAGATCGCGAACCAGGTGCTCGTTCAACCCACCCGAGATCGTTATGCGCAGCCCGTCCACCAGGTAGGTCATCGGCAGGTAGGGGTGTACCGCCTGGAAGGGCGTCGGCGTGGTTTCCATCGGATAGAGCCCACCAGAGGCGGTCAGCTGTACTATCAGCAGCACCAGCGAGATCCCGTCCCCGATCGCGCCGAACGCGGTGCGCAGCAGGTGGTCGATCGCCACGAACGCGGCGGTGGCGAGCGCCAGTAGCCCGACCGTCGGCCACAGCCGCACGGGATCCAGCCCGAGGCCGAACCCGACCACGGTCAGCAGCACCCCGGCGCCGAGCATCCCCAGCACGGTGGCGGGCAGCCAACCCGCCAGCGCCACAGTGGCGGCGCGGGTCCTGCCCGCGAGGGCGCGCAGGTTGACGGGCTTGAGTAGCAGGTAGGCGAACAGCCCGAACACCCAGAGGGCGATGGCGAAGAAGAACGGTGCCAGCCCCCGCCCGTAGACGTGGGCGGGGTTGAGGTTGCGCTCGGTGATCCTGGTGGGGGAGCCGAGTACTTCGGCGGCCTGGGCCACCTGCCTGGGATTGGTGGGTGGAATCCGCGACAGGCTGTCGTCGACCAGGGTCGACAGTTTCCGGGCCCCCTCGTTGAGCTGTCCCGCACCCGTTTGCAGTGTCCGACTGCTGGAGGTGAGGTTGTTCAGGCTGCCGCGCAGTGCCTCGGTGCCGCTGGCCAGTTGCGTGGTGCCCGAGGCGAGCTGGTCGGCGGGCTCGGTCACCGCGAGGGTTCGCTGCCGCAGCGTTTCGAGGCTGCCACGCAGTGCCACCGCCTCGGAATTGGCCTCGCGGGCCAGGCTCAGCACTTCGTTGGCACGCTGGTCCGCGTTCTCGGTGGTTCCGGACAGCTGTCGCGCGTCGCGCAGGGCGCGCTGGTAGACCGGGTCGCCGGACAGTGCCGGGTATTCGCTCGCGAGTTCCCGCAGGCTCGCCGCGCTCTGATCGGCGCGGTCGGAGATGAAGGCGGTCGCGGTGGCCAGCGTGGTGAGACCCTGCACCACCGAGCCGCTGGCCTCGGCGGCGCCGTTCACGGCGGTGGGCAGTTGTTCGGCGGTCAGGTTGGTCAGGGCGGTGAGGCGTCGGTCCAGCTGGTCGGCCGCGTCGGAGAGCTCGCCGACGCCCCGCGAGATCTCCCCGGTCGACGAGGCGGCGTCCGAGAGCCCGCTGTGCAGTCCTTCCGCGCCCTGTTCACCGAGTTTGGTGCCCTCGACCAGTTGCCCGGCGGCCTGCGATGCGAGTCGCAGTTTCTCGCGTACCTTGTCCACCTCGTCGTACAGTGCCCGCGCGTAGGCGCTGTGCGCGGCCGCGTTGACCTGGTTCTGCAGCTGGGCCTCGACGGTGTCGGCCATGATTCCCGCGATGTAGCCGTTCGCGTCGTTCTTGGTGATGTGCAGCGAGGCCCGTTGCGGGAAGCTGCGGGTGGCGGTGGCGAGTTTGCCGCTGAAATCCCTGGGGACGGTGATCGTGAAGTAGTAGTCGCCCTCGCGGAGCCCGCGCCGCGCCTCACCGGAGTTCACGAAGTGCCAGTCGAACAGGTCCCGCGCGCGCAGTTGCTCGGTGAACTGCTCGCCCGCGTCGATGAACTGCCCGGAGGCGCGCACCGGTCGGTCGTTGTTGACCACGGCCACCGGGACCCGGTCTAGCCTGCCGTACGGATCCCAGTTGGACCACAGGTACAGCGCGCCGTAGAGCAGCGGCACGAGTATCAGCGCCACCAGCACCAGGGGGCGTAGTTTTCCGCCCCGGAACCTGCGCAGTTCCAGTATCGCGAGTTTGACGGTTTTCATCGCGGATCTCCGTCGTCCTCGGAGTCCGGATCGGTCGGTTCCGCCTCGGTCGATGCCCCGGTCTCCTCGGAATCCCCGTCGGAATCTCCCTCAGAATCCCTCTCGGGACCCCCGTGGGGATCCGGCGTGTCGGGTTCCGGTGGCTCCGTCCGCACGGGCTGTTCGAACAGCGCGAGCTGCGCCGGATCGGACGAGATCACCTCGGTGTCGAACGTGTGCGGTTCGGTGGTCTCGTCCTGCCGGGGCAGGAGCACTGTCGCGGCGTTGAGCTCCACCGTGTTCGGCTCCTGGCCGGGGAGCAGATCCGTTTCCGGTGCGGTTCCTCGGTCGCCGTGGGGCGCGACCCCGTTCGGGCCTGACAGTCTGATCACCGGGCCCGCTTCGAAGCGGGGTGGGTCGGTATTGCTCACCAGCACCGTCGTTCCCGCCTCGGCGATCGCCTCCAGCGCCGCCCACACCCTGGTGCGCGCGGCTCCGGGGAGCCCGAGTTCCACGTCGTCGACCAGCAGCCCGGCGGGCAGCGCCGCCATGCCGAGCGCGACGGCCAGCAGCAGCTGTTCGCCGGGGTGCAGCGAGTCGATCAGGGCTTCGGGTTCGGGGTCTATGCCGACCAGGTCGAACGCGTCCGAAATGTCGTCGTTGTCCACCTTTGTGGTGATGCGGCGTTCACGTACGGCTTCCCGCACGCGCCAGCGTCCCTCCAACTCGAATCCGGGGCGCAGCCGTGCCGGTGCGATCAGGGTGCGTGCTCGCTTCGCGCCCTTCGGCAGCGATCGTCCGTCCACCTCGATCGTGCCCGTGATCGGGCGGAGCCTGCCGGACAGCGTCAGCAGCAGTGCGGTTCTGCCGGTTCCGGACGGTCCCGTCACGGTGGCCAGCTCCCCGGGGCGGATCTCGGCGTCGACATTGCTGAAGACCGGCCCCAGCGGTCCGCGCACACTGATTCCGCGTGCGGTGATGGCCACCCCTTCGGTGCTCATCGACCCCCCTGGTGAACGGATCGGCTGCTGATCCAACGTGGACCCCAGTGCGATCCTCGGCAACTCGAGATCCGCCGGATCACGTCCGCGAACCGGTTGTCGGGAAGGTCGTTCGGTGTCGAGCCCCCCGGGGTGATCATTCCTCGGCGGAGCGGGCCGGCTTTCGGGCGAGCAGGAATGCCTGCCGGGTTTCCTCCGGGAAGTCGCTTTCCTCGTCGGGTTCGCGCAGCAGCCGTGCTCGTGGGACGAGTCCGGCGCGGCTCAGCAGCTCGGCGACGTGTTCCGGTCGTCGCCGGTGGAAATCCAGCGAGACCTCGTGGCCGCCCGCCTCGGTTCGGTGCTTGATCCGGTCGCCGACCTGGAAGGCGAGCTGCAGGTATCCGCCGGGCGCCAGCACTCGGTGGAACTCGGCGAACACCGCAGGCAGGTGCTCGTCCGGAACGTGGATGATGGAGTACCAGGCCACGAGGCCACCGAGCTCGCCGTCGCCGTGGTCCAACGCCCGCATCGATCCCTCGGTGAAGCGCAGTTCCGGGTGGCTCCGCCGTGCCGCGGCGATCATTCCCGGTGACAGGTCCATTCCGGAAACGTCCAGGCCGTGCTCGGCCAGATACGCCGCCACCCGCCCCGGCCCGCATCCCGCGTCCAGCACCGGTCCACCCGGGTTCCGCGCGAGCTCGGCGAAGCCGTCGAGCACCGCGCGGTCCAGCGGTTTGGCGGCCAACTCGCCCCGGATCCACTCGGTGTAGGTATCGGCAGCCGCGTCGTAGGACCAACGGGTGCGATGCACGAAGTCGAGTTCATCCACGAACGGGGATCATAGTGCTCGGCAAATTCGTAGGACGAGCCGAGCGCGGGTTCGACAGTGTTCCGGGGCCGCAAGGAAAAGATCACTCGTGTGGGGTGGGGTTCCGTCGTGGTCCCCGTGTTTTCCGAATCTCGAGTTCATTGGTGGGGTTCTCGTCATGGGGTATCGGTACCGGACCGGTACGAAACCGGTAACCGATCGATCGGAGATGCCTGCACTCAAAGTAACTCAGCACTATGGTCGAGACCGCTCCGGCCAGATTCAGCGTCACCCAAAGCCACAGGGGTACTTCCTCGGAGGAGCCCGTAAAGAGCTCCCGGCCGGTTACCAGCAGCATGAGGGAGGTGGTGCCGAACGGTGCGAGCAGTGGGTGGGTGTCGTTTATCCAGAAGCCGGTGCGTACGCCCCAGTAAACCGTGCAGTAGTCGAAGATCAGAAACCATGCGAAGAAGAAAACGGCCGAAAGTGCTGCGGTGAACAGGAGGAGTATCACCACGGGCAGGAGGAATCCCATTCTATCCGGAAGATTGATGAAGCGGCTGTTCGTCAATTTCGAGACACCCGCGACCCACACGAAGGGCCACGAGAGTAAACCCAGGGCGAGCGCTGTACGTCCCAGTTGAAGCAGTGCGCCGCGCGCGAGAGGGGCACGGTAACCGGGTTTGGTGATGCCGAGCATCACCAGGAACGGCAATGGCAGCGCGGTCAAGGCAAAAAGCGCGGTTTGCAGCGACTTCGTTATGGACTCGAACCAGACGTGGTAAGGTGCCTGGTAACGGTGGGTCACGAACATGATCAATCCCAGGCCGAGCACCGATCGCCAGAAAGCGAGTCGGTCCAGAACTCGATCCCTCCCGAGTGGTCCGACTCGGGGCTTGAACAGGAACTTGGCGGTGAACCACGGTAGCAATGCAGTGGCGACGATACGCCCGCTCGACATGTAATCCGACGCGGATGTTGACTCGTGGCCATGTTTCGGACTCACCGTGGACATGAGGCTCCAATGTGCCGCCGAGGTTTTCTCGATAACCTCTGTCAGGAAATCACGAACGCTGTGGCCGGTGAGCCGTTTTACCTATATTCTACCGCGGAGGTTCGTCCGTTCAGGGGAAATTGGAGTCCAGTTCGGGAGAGGGACGGGAGGTAGGGAAAACTCGCCGCACGGGATTTCTTCTACGGGGCTGTCACACGGCGGGGCGAGGTTCGTCCCCCGGGGCGAGAGGCACTGGTGTCACTCCTCGCCGGGCAGTCCGAACCTGCCGTCCTCGGTCTGTTCCAGCAGCCCGTCCACCAGCAGTGAGTCCAGCGCCCGGTCGCGTTGGGCGGCGTCGTGCCACACCGCGTCCAGTTCGGGGCGCTGCACGGGCCCTTCCGAACGGCGCAGCACGTCCAGCAGCAGCCCGCGCACCTGGCGGTCGGTCCCGGCGAAGCGCTGGACCTTCTTCGGCGGTCCGGCGTAGGCGGGGCGACCGGCGTGTTGCCAGGCGCAGTCCGCGACGATGGGGCAGATCTCGCAGCCGGGCGACTTCACGGTGCACACGGTCTGCCCGAGTTCCATTAGCGCCGCCGACAGCCGGGCGGCGTCGCGGTCGTCCGAGGGAAGCAGCGCGTCGACATCGGCCAGGTCCCGGTTGGGTGAGGGGTTACCGGCGTCGCCCTCCCCGTGCACGGCTCGCGCGACGACCCTGCGCACGTTGGTGTCCACCACCGGAGCCCGCTTGCCGTAGGCGAAGGCTGCCACCGCGCGGGCGGTGTAGGTTCCCACCCCGGGCAGCGCCAGCAGGGTGTCCACATCGGAGGGAACGGTGTCGTCGTGTTCCGAGGCGATGGCGCTCGCCGCTTCGTGCAGCCGCATCGCGCGACGCGGGTACCCGAGTTTACCCCAGGCGCGCAGCACTTCGGCCTGGCTCGTCGCCGCGAGGTCGGAGGGCTTGGGCCAGCGCTCCATCCACTCCCGCCAGATCGGCATGACCCTGGCGACGGGGGTCTGCTGCAGCATGGTCTCGCTGACCAGCACACCCCAGCCGTCGACCTCGGAGCCGCGCCACGGAAGGTCGCGGGCCTCGGCCGCGAACCACTCGATCAGATCCTCGGTGTTGATCGTGGTGGTCCGCCCTGGGGCGGAGGTCTTCGTGACGGATCCGGCCGGGTACGCGTTCTGCTCAGTCATGACCCCTCGATAGTGCCACGCCCCGGATCCTCACCCGCCCACGCCTCGGGAGCGACAGCGCCCCGGCATCGCCGCGCGGCGCCGAATCGCCGGCGGCTATCGCGCGGCAGGGGCGCCGTCAATTTCCCACGAAATCGCGGCGCCGCTCAGACGCGGGCCGAACTCCCGCCACCCTCGTAAGCCGAGCTCCTACCACCCTGGCCATCGGCACCGCCGCGGGTTCTCCCGTGCGGCTCTCGCGAGGACGCCGGAGACGTTGTGTAGGTCGCTACCCGATGTCGCCGGACCCGCAGCGAGAGCCGTGCCGGAGGTTCCGCCAAGTGAGTACCCAGGCAACCCACTCCGGGCCTCTCCCGATTCAGGAGGCGGTGTCGACCTCGTTCAGCTCATCGGTGTCGATGTCGTGCACGAACGCCCGCACACTCGTCGTCTCGGTCAGGAAGGGGCTGTTGAGCACCCGCCGGACGGACTGGCGCAGATCCCGCTCGGTGTCGGTGAAGGTCTCCACCGACCAGCTGGGCCGTTGCCCGGTCTCGTCCTCTAACTCCTGCTTGAAGTCGGCCTCGGCGAACGTTCCCATCCCGCAACGGGTGTGGTGCATCAGCATCACCTCGGTGGTGCCGAGCTTGCGCTGGCTCACCGACAGCGAGCGGAGCACGTCGTCGGTGACGATCCCACCCGCGTTGCGCAGCACGTGTGCCTCGCCGGAGTCCAACCCCAGGGTGCGGACGGGGTCGATCCGGCAATCCATACAGGTGACCACCGCGGTGCGCAGCTCGGGAGCTCCGGGGACTTGGCCGTCCCACTTCTCCTCGTGCTTGCTGTTGCGTCGCAGCAGTTCGTCGGTCGCGGTCATCGGGCAGCTCCTCGAACCGGTAACACCGACCCGGTGGTCGGCTGTGCGGGAAGTTGTCGCCGCGTACACGCACACGGACTCTCGTGGTAGAGCATACCCGCCGAGATCGTCGGTGTCCGCGAACGTCTCGCCCGTATCGGCCGGGACTGTCAGCTCCGCAGTGCCCGCAGCGCGCCCCGCAGATCGCCGACCTCGACGGCCTTGATCCCGGCGGGGGGTTGTCCGCTGTCCGGTGGCACCAGCGCGTACTCGAACCCGAGCCGGGCGGCCTCGGCGAGCCTGCGTCCCACCGCGTTGACCCGGCGCACCTCACCGGCGAGCCCGACCTCGCCCACCGCGATCGTGTTCGCGCGCGGCGGCACGTCCAGTTTCGCGGAGGCCACGGCCAGTGCGATGGCCAGGTCGACCGCGGGTTCGGTGATCTTCATCCCGCCGACCGTGGCGGCGTAGACGTCCTGGTCACCGGTCTTGATGTTGCCGCGCTTGTCGAGCACCGCGAGCATCATCGACAACCGGGCCGAGTCCAGCCCGCTGACCGCCCTGCGCGGCATGTTCATCTGGGTGGGGCTGACCAGTGCCTGCACCTCGGCGAGCAGCGGACGTTTGCCCTCCACGACCACCGTCACGGCGGTGCCCGGCACCAGGTTCTGCCGCCCGTTGACGAACAGTCCGGACGGGTCGGTCACCTCGGCGATACCGTCGTCGCCCTGTTCGAAGCAGCCGACCTCGTCAGCGGGGCCGAACCGGTTCTTGACCCCGCGCAGCATCCGCAGCGTGGAGTGCTCGTCCCCCTCGAACTGCAGCACCACGTCGACCAGGTGCTCCAGCACCCGAGGACCGGCCACCGCACCGTCCTTGGTGACGTGTCCCACGAGGATCACCGGCAGACCGCGTTCCTTGGCCAGCGCCACCAGCGCGGTGGTCACGGCGCGCACCTGGGTGACTCCGCCCGGTGTTCCCTCGGCCTCGCCGGACTGCACCGTCTGGATCGAGTCCACGATCAACAGTCCGGGGCGCAGTTGTTCCACGTGCCCGACGACGGCGGAGAGGTCGCTCTCGGCACCGAGGTAGAGCTCGTCGTGCAGCGAGTCGGTGCGTTCGGCGCGCAGTCTCACCTGCCCCGCGGATTCCTCGCCGGTGACGTACAGCGAGCGACCGCCGGAGCCGCCCGCTGCCCAGCGGTACGCGGCCTCCAGCAGAAGTGTGGACTTTCCCACACCGGGTTCGCCCGCCAGTAGGACGACGGCCCCCGGCACGATGCCGCCGCCGAGTACCCGGTCCAGCTCGGCGATCCCGGTGGGAACCGCACGGGCGGACTCCAGATCCACCTCGGCGATGGGGCGGGCGGGGGAGCCGGGCTCGGAGCTGCCGACTTTGGACAGTGCGGCGGGCTGGGCGGAGGCTTCCTCCAACGTGCCCCAGTTCGCGCAGTCCGGGCACTGGCCGACCCATTTGGTAACCGTGCGGCCACACTCGGTGCACCGATAGCCGTTTCCGGCGCGCGCGTTCTTGGTAGCCACGTGGGCAGACTAACCGGCGGTCACGACACGTTCGGGACGGCCCGTGCGCCGCGCGTCGGGGCGACGAGTTTCACTCGCCGCCGGACTGCCCGGTCTCGGTGTGCTGGCCGGAGCCGCCCGACTCGCCGGAGGAGCCCTCGCCGCTCTGACCGGAGCCGGTGGAGTCACCGCCGGACTGCTCGGAGTCGTTGGATTCACCGGAGCCGCTGGACTCGCCCGACTCGCCGGAGCCGTGGGAGCCATCGGAACCGCTCGACTCGCCGGAGTGACCCGACTCACCGTCGGTGCCCGTTCCACCGCCACCGTGCGGGCTGCCGTACTCCGGACGCTCTTCGGGGCTGGGGCCGATCGGCACCTGCAGGGTCACCGCGCCCGCGTTGGCGAAGGTGAACTCGATCGGAATCGTCACCCCCGGCCGGATGCCCTGCGTCAGCCCTTGGAGGGAGATTCGCACCGTCTCGCGCTGGTCGGCGCCGGTGGCCTCGGCAGCGGTGACCTTCTCGGCGTCCGTGGTGTCCGAGACCGCGTAGAGCCTGGTTTCCGCGGGAATCCGCCGGGTTCCGCTGATCTCGACCGACCGCGCGTAGCTACTGCTGACACCGACCAGCCTGTCCTGCTGTTGACCACCGTTGATCAGAACGGTCTCGATCGGTGCGTTCGACCCCTCCGGGTAGACCGCTTCCCCTTCCGGGTAGCTCAGGGTCGTGTTCCGAACGGCCATGGTCCTCGCGTCGGCGCTCGCACCGTAGATGGCGGCGACCTGCTGTGAGGTCTCGGCCTGCTGGCCGGTGGCGCAGCCGGAGAGCGCGGCGACGGCGCCCAGGCCGACGACCGCGGGTACCAACCGCTGGCGAACTGCCTTGCTGTGCTGTGGGCGGCTCACGGATGCAGCGTCCTTCCTGCTTGCCGGACAACCGGACATGAGCCTAAACCGTGGTCGTCGGCGATGTTGGTCGCACCCCGGCGGATGTGCCGTGCGTCCCGTTCGCGGTGTCCTCCTCGGGCATGGAAACCATGCCTTGTGCACCGGGGAAGCCGGGCCGCATGCACGGGGGGAGTCGGGTTGTCAACCCCCTAATCGTCGTCTGACCTGCAACGAAGACGTCGAGCCCGTCGAAGTGTCGTTGCTGACCATGCTAGGATGGACGCAGCGAAAGGGGCAGAGGACACATGGTTTTCAAGGTCGGAGAGACCGTCGTCTACCCGCGTCACGGCGCTGCGTTGATCGAGGCAGTCGAGACACGTGTAATCAAGGGCGAAGAAAAACAGTACCTCGTACTTCGGGTCGAAAAAGACAACCTCACCGTTCGTCTTCCCGCCGAGAACGCCGAGCACGTCGGGGTGCGAGACGTGGTCGGCCAGGAGGGTCTCGATCACGTTTTCGACGTGCTGCGTTCTGATCATACCGAGGAGCCCACCAACTGGTCGCGTCGGTACAAGGCGAACGTCGAGAAGCTCGCCTCCGGTGACGTGAACAAGGTGGCCGAAGTGGTGCGTGATCTCTGGCGGCGCGAGCAGGATCGCGGGCTGTCCGCGGGCGAGAAGCGGATGCTGATGAAGGCCCGGCAGATCCTGGTCAGCGAGTTGGCGCTGGCGGAGGGCACCGACGAGGGCAAGGCCGAGAGTCTGCTGGACGAAGTCCTGGCGACCACGGTCTGACGACTGTCCGAGCGGTGTGGACACTGTAGCGCTGGTCCCGGCTGCCGGGCGGGGTACCCGTCTCGGTGCCGGTGTTCCCAAAGCACTGGTTCGGGTACTCGGACGGTCCCTGTTGTCGCACGCGGTCCGTGGTTTGTTGGATTCGGGGAGTGTGGGTCACGTCGTAGTGGCCGCCGCACCGGACCAGCTCGACCCGATGGGTCGCGAGGTGCGAGACCTCGGTGAGCGGGTGCATGTCGTTCCCGGGGGTGGTGAGCGCACCGACTCCGTTCGTGCGGCGTTACGTGCCGCGGACCGGTTGGTGCCTTCAGCGGAGATCGTGCTGGTGCACGACGCGGCTCGTGCTTTCACTCCTGTTCGGGTGATCCGCGATGTGGTCGCCGCGGTCGACCGGGGCGCTCGCGCCGTGGTGCCGACGCTGCCCGTGGCGGACACGATCAAGCGGGTCGACGACGAGGGCGTGGTGGCCGAGACCGTGGACCGCTCGCCGCTCCGCACGGTGCAGACCCCGCAGGGATTCGCCGTCGACGTGCTCCGTGAGGCTTACTCGGCGGCCGGGGACGTGGCCACCGACGATGCCGGGCTGGTGGAGCGACTGGGGTATCCGGTTGAAACGGTCGACGGTCACACCCACGCCCTGAAAGTGACCACTTCCTTCGATCTGGCCGTGGCCGAGGCCGTGCTGGCCACCGCGCCCGCCGAACTCCCCGAATCCCGGGTGGACACTCCCGGTGGCTCGGACGACACGGAAAGTGGCACCTCCGAGAGGTGTGGTGACGAGTCGTGACTGCTGAACCGTCCTCGGTCGGGCTACCCCGGATCGGTCAAGGTGTCGACGTTCATCCGGTCGTGGTGGGCAGGGCGTGCTGGATGGCCGGACTCCATTGGCCGGACTGTGACGGCTGCTCCGGACACTCCGACGGTGACGTCGCGAGTCACGCTCTCTGCGACGCGGTGCTCTCGGCAGCGGGGCTGGGGGATCTCGGTTCGGTGTTCGGCACCGCCGACCAGCGGTGGTCCGGGGCACACGGCGTTGATTTCCTGGCGCACGTGCGTGGCCTGCTCGCGAGCGAGGGGCGCAGGCTCGGCAACGCCTCGGTGCAGGTGATCGGCAACGCTCCCCGAATAGGCAAGCGCAGGGCGGAGGCCGGTGCCGTGCTCGGCGAGGCGCTCGGTGGCGAGGTCTCGGTTTCCGGCACCACCACCGACGGGCTCGGACTCACCGGAAGGGGCGAAGGGATCGCCGCCATCGCCACCGCGTTGGTTTATTGAATCGGCGACTCGGCTGGCGTGGCGGTGCTGGTGGCGGAACCTCGCGCACGGCTCTCGCTGCGTTGTTGGTTCGGTCGCTCTGGCGCGGTGGTCGGGTAGCCGGCACGTGAGTCGGCACCTTGCTGTGTTGGGCTGGCTCTTGAGTAGCGATCTACGCGGCGAGCGGCCCGGCCTCGCAATGCATCCGACTCACGCACCGGGGACACCCCCGCTGCTTAATCGCATGGTCGCGTTTCGACAGCGGTCTCGGGGCGTCAATTTCCCACGAAATCGTCGGGCCACCAGCGCCGAGGAATAGCCGCGCTCCGACCACTCCCGCAGTCGCCCCGCCGCGGGTTCTCCGTCGAGTGCCTCGCGAGGACATCCGGCACGTGGCGTAGGTGCCTACTCGATGTGCCGGATCCCGCAGCGAGGTGCCGTCGGAGGTTCCGCCACCGGCACCGCTACGCCGACCGAGCCGCCGACCGTGGAAAAGTGGTGATGTTCACCGCATCGGCGGGACGATGAGGTGGTGTGCACCAGTACCGTGGAGCTGTGACCGTGCGCGCAGTGCTCTTCGACTTTTCCGGCACCCTGTTCCGGCTGGAGCAGGACGAGTCCTGGTTGGCCGGGGTGACCGACGAGGCCGGGAAGCAGTGGGATCTCGAGGCCCAGACCGAACTGATGCGGCGGATGACCGCCCCCACGCAGCAGGTGGTCAAGCTCTCCCAGGAGTACCAGCAGGCATGGGACGAGCGGGATCTCTACCCGGACCAGCACCGCAAGGTCTACCTGGAGGTGCTGCGCAGCTCGGGCCTCACCGATCCGGCGCAGGCCGAGGCGCTCTACTCGCGGCTGATCGACCCTGACTGCTGGACGCCCTACCCCGATACGGCCCCCGTGGTGCGGCGGCTGCACGAGGCGGGCATTCGCAACGCGGTCATCAGCAACATCGCTTTCGACATCCGTCCCGCGCTGGATCGTGTCGGTATTGGCGGGCTTTTCGACTCGGTGCTGATGTCCTACGTCGAAGGTGTGATCAAGCCGGATCCGAAGTTGTTCCTGCGTGCCTGCGAGCGGCTCGGGGTCGAGCCGGAGGAGGCACTGATGATCGGTGACAGTGTCGAGGCCGACGGTGCCGCCACCGAGGTGGGCTGCCGGTTCGCGCACGTCGAACCGGCCCCGACCACCGAGCGGCCGGACGCGCTGCTGCGGGCCGTCGCCGAGCACGGCGTGTCGCTGTAATCCCATCGCTCGCTGTGACCCGACCGGATTTGTGATCCGCACCGGGCTTGCCCGTACCATCACGGTGTGAGCCTGTACCTGCATGACACCGCGAGCCGCACCACACGTGAGTTCCAGCCCCGGCAGGAGGGCTTGGCGACGTTGTACCTGTGTGGGGCCACGGTTCAGGACCTGCCGCACGTCGGTCACGTGCGCAGCGGGCTCAACTTCGACGTGCTGCGGCGCTGGCTGACCCACCTCGGCTACGAGGTGCGGCTGGTGCGCAACGTCACCGACATCGACGACAAGATCCTGGCCAAGGCCGCCGAGGCCGGGCGTCCCTGGTGGGAGTGGGCCGCCACGCACGAGCGCGCGTTCGAGAGCGCCTACGATCGGCTCGGTTGCCTGCCGCCCTCGGCCACCCCCAGGGCGACCGGGCACATCACGCAGATGGTCGAGCTGGTGCAGCGGTTGCTCGACCGGGACCACGCCTACGCCGCCGACGGCGACGTGTACTTCTCGGTGCCTTCCTTCCTGGAGTCCTACGGCAGGCTGTCGGGGCAGCGTCCCGAGGAGATGCAGCAGGCCGAGGAGGCGGTCCCGGCGGGCAAGCGCGACCCGAGGGATTTCACGCTGTGGAAGTCGGCGAAACCGGGTGAGCCGAGTTGGCCCGCCCCGTGGGGGCGGGGTCGGCCGGGTTGGCACCTGGAGTGCTCGGCGATGTCGACCCACTACCTGGGTGAGGAGTTCGACATCCACGGCGGCGGGCTGGACCTGGTGTTCCCGCACCACGAGAACGAACTGGCGCAGTCCAACGCGGCGGGTGACGGGTTCGCCCGCTACTGGCTGCACAACTCCTGGGTGACCGCCAGTGGCGAGAAGATGTCGAAGTCGTTGGGCAACACGCTCGGCATCGCCGCGCTGCTGCAACGGGTCCGCCCCGTTGAGCTGCGGTATTATCTGGTCGTACCGCATTACCGGTCCACGGTGGAGTTCTCCGACGAGGGGCTCGAGGAGGCGGTCGCGACCTTCCGAAGGATCGAGTCGTTCCTGCATCGGGTGGTTCAGCGCACCGGCGAGGTCTCACCTTCCGAGGTGACCGACGAGTTCGCCGCGGCCATGAACGACGACCTGGGGACGCCGCAGGCCATCGCGGCCGTGCACAACGTGGTTCGGGAGGCCAACTCCGCGCTGGACGCCGGTGCGGACGAGGCGGCCCGCGAGGGTGCGGCACGGGTACGTGCGATGCTCGACGTTTTCGGGCTCGATCCGCTGGCGCCGCACTGGGCTGGCCAGGAGGGTGCTTCCGACGAGACGCACCGGGCGCTTTCCGCGCTGGTGGAGGATCTGCTCGAACAGCGTGGTCAGGCACGGGCCGACCGCGATTTCGCCACCGCCGACGCGGTTCGGGATCGGTTGCACGCCTGCGGTATCGCCGTCGAGGACACCCCCGACGGTCCGATGTGGACTTTGAAGGACGGATAGCTCGTGCCGGGAAACGACAAGCGCAGGGGCGCGGTACGCAAGTCGAGCACCAAGAAGGGCATGGTCGTCGGATCCGGTGGCCAGCGCCGCAAGGCTCTCGAGGGTAAGAAACCCACCCCCAAGGCCGAGAACAGGTTCAACCATCCCGCCAAGCGCAAGGCGGACGCGCGCAAGCAGGCGCAGCAGCAGCGGGACAAGCGCCGCAAGGAGTCCGACAGCGCGGGTGAGCTCGTGGCGGGCCGCAATCCCGTGCTGGAGTGCGTCCGCGCCGGGGTGCCCACCACCGCGCTGTACGCGGCGGAGGGCATCGACACCGACGAGCGGGTGACCGAGGCGGTCCGGCTCGCCGCGGACCAGGGAATCTCCGTGGTGGAGGTGCCGCGTGGCGAACTCGACCGGATGACCTCCGGCGCACTGCACCAGGGACTGGCGCTGCGCATCCCGCCCTACGAGTACTCCGAGCCGGAGGACCTGCTCACCGCGGCTCGTAACTCCGGGCTGCCGCCGCTGCTGGTGGCCGTGGACGGGGTGACCGATCCCCGCAACCTCGGCGCGGTGGTGCGTTCGGCGGCGGCGTTCGGCGCGCATGGCGTGCTGCTGCCGCAGCGGCGCAGCGCCGGGATGACCGCGGTGGCGTGGCGTTCCAGCGCGGGCACCGCCGCTCGGATACCGGTGGCGAAGGCCACCAACCTCAATCGCACGCTCAAGAACCTCAAATCCGAGGGGCTGATGGTGGTCGGCCTGGACGCCGATTCCGACGTCACCTCCGACGAGCTGGAGCTGGCCACCGATCCGCTCGTGGTCGTGGTTGGCTCCGAGGGGCGGGGTCTGGCCCGGTTGACCAGGGAGAACTGTGATCAGACCGTGTCGATTCCGATGAGCTCCGGGGTCGAGTCGCTGAACGCCTCGGTCGCGGCCGGGGTGGTGCTCGCCGAGGTCGCGCGCAGGCGCAGGTTGAGCTGAAGCCCCGCTCCGGACGTCGGGCGGCACCCCCGACCGGGGTCCGAACTCGCCGTTTGTTCCACTGTGGATGGTGGATCACAGTGCGGGTGTGGGGCGGTCGGGTTGTGTCGGTCGTCTCACCGTCGAAATCGTCGGTTCCGCGCATGTGGTCGAGACGGCTCGGTTAGAGTCTGACGGACAGCAGGCTGGCAGCCGCGCTGCACGCTGAACCGAGCTCGGACCCACATGTCGTTCGCAACTCCGCTTTTCCTCTGGTACTTCCTGCCCACGGTGCTGCTCGCCGTGCTGCTGGCGCCGCGTTCCTGGCGCAACGCGGTTGTGGCGGTGGCCAGCCTGGTGTTCTACGCCAGTGGTGCGGGCGGCACCACGATGCTGCTGCTCGGCTGCATCGTCGTGAACTTCTTCGTGGGCAGGAACCTGGAGCCCGACGAGTGGCGGTTGGACGGCAGCCGCCGCAGGCTGCTGCTCACCGCGGCCGTGGTGTTCAACCTGGCCGTGCTGGGGGTGTGGAAGTACGCGGGCTTCGCCAGCGAGCAGGCGGCGGTACTGGCGGGGTGGTTCGGTGGTCACCTGCCGACGTTCGAGATCATCCTGCCGATCGGGATCTCGTTCTACACGTTCCACCACATCTCCTACCTGGTCGACATCTACCGTGGTGAACGTCCGGCGCTGCGGGAGCCGGTGGCCTTCGTGGCCTACATCGCGATGTTCCCGCAGCTGGTGGCCGGGCCGATCGTGCGTTACCACGAGATCGCCGACCAGCTGCCGCAGCGGCGGACCCACCGGCTCGACGACATGGCGGCGGGCTTCCCCCGGTTCGCCTGGGGCCTGACGAAGAAGGTGGTCATCGCCGACAGCCTCGCCCCGGTGGCCGACGCCTGCTTCGCCACCTCGGGGTCGGAGATGACGTTCGCGATCGCCTGGCTTGGCGCGATCGTCTACACGATGCAGCTGTACTTCGACTTCTCCGGCTATTCCGACATGGCGATCGGGCTGGGGCGGATGTTGGGGTTCCGGCTGCCCGAGAACTTCGCCCGCCCCTATTCCTCGGTGACGGTCACGGAGTTCTGGCAGCGCTGGCACATGTCGCTGTCGCGCTGGTTCCGCGACTACGTCTACATTCCGCTCGGCGGCAACCGCGACGGCACGTTCCGCACCTACCGGAACCTGACGATCATCTTCGTACTGACCGGGTTCTGGCACGGCGCGGCCTGGACGTATCTGGTGTGGGGGCTGTTCCACGGCGCGCTGTTGGTGATCGAGCGGGCCACCGGGGCCTACCGGATGCCGGTCCGGCCCGGGACGCGCGCGGCCCGACGAGCGGCGACGATGCTGCTGGTCACGTTCGGCTGGGTGGTGTTCCGCGCGCCGGACCTGGGCACCGCCGGGATGATGCTCGGCCACATGCTGCTTCCCGATTTCGGCGGGGTGACGGCGGTGGTCGACGCGGCGCTGACCAACCAGCGCACGCTGCTCCTGCTGGTTGCTCTGCTGGTGGTGCTGCTGCCCGCCGACGACGCCACCGGCACTTACATCGAGTCGGCCCGTGGGCGCACGGCCACCGGTGTCCGGGTCGGGGTGATGACGGCGGGGACCGTCTACTCCGGACTGCTCGTGGCGGCGGGCTCGTTCAGCCCGTTCCTGTACTACCAGTTCTGATCGAAGTCTTCCGGTCGGGTTGTCGAGCTACTCGCTTGGCGGGTCGGTGAAGGACGGCAACTCTCGACAGCCTTACTCAGCCCCGGTGCCGGGCCGCCGTCCGTCTTTCCTGCAGAGCCGTAGGCGAGCCCGGGGGCTCGGGTCCCGCGTGGACCCGTAAGGCTGCGAGTCCCCCCCTCGATCTCGGGTGTGTCGTGAATTGGACACAGTTCTGCCGGGATCGAGGGGGAGGTGAAGCTTCTCGGTATACCGGAATTGTGACTTCGGAGCTTCACCCCGCGCGGGGTGTTACACCCGCGCCGAGCCGGGGGTTACGGGCAGAGCGGCGGTGATGGGCCGATAGTGCCCGAGCATGAGCGTCAGGGCTTACCAAGGACACGGCCGGGTTCGCCTAGATCGTGCGTTGCCTGACGCGCGGACTTCACGCCCTCTGACGGCGGCCCGCACGGCTGTGAACCGTGGCCAGGACTTGTAACCCTGCCCACACGCTGCCTGGACCGCATGCGAAGGGAGCCTATTCCGTGCTAGACTCAGCACTGCTTTATTTCTTTCTTGGCAGATGGAATATAGCACGGGCCCTCTGATTCCGATCAGGGGGCTCTTCTGCGTGTGTAGGCGGTCATGGCGATTCTTCGTTCGTCATCTGGCCGGGAACTCTGGCGCGGCTGCCACTTTTCGGCTATTTCCAGGAACCGACCTCGGTACGGCTGGTGCGGCACGGCCTCGCTCCCGGACGAACGGCCCAAGACCAGTCTTCAAAGGCTCCGGAGAGAAGGAAAAACCCCAGTGGTGGGTCTTTGAGCTGTCCGTGTTTCACTCGGCACCTCGCGCAGTATCTTTTGCCAGTCGTGCCGAGGAGCGACGAACCGAAATGTTGGGTGCGCGGGCACGAGCAGCAGGTGAGGATAGCTGGCCGTGTGGGTCAGATTCCCAGCGGGGGAGAGCCCGTAGCAGGTCTCGGGCTGTTTTAGTCACCGACTTGCCATGAGTGAGCACCAGTCTCATGGGGACCCGCTTGAACTCTGCCGCACATGTTGGGCGAGCCTGTCATTGCCGCCTTCTGGACTGCGGAGACGACTCTCCTCTCGAATATCCGGCCCGGAAGGCAAAGCCCCGTGGTGTCGGTCCGAGCAGACCCTGCGCCTCGGCGCTCTGACGCGGCCACCACGGGTTTCTCGCCAGTGTCTGCCACTTTCCGGAATTCACGCTGCGGGCGGGACGAACTGAACAGGGGCGATCACTGCTGGTCAGCGAATATCGTCGGTCGTCCAACTAACTGTTCGTTCGGAAAAAGCGGATCGGGCGAAACTAGAGCATTCGCACGATGATGTGTTGTTGACCGCTATTGGAAGTGGTCATCTCGATATTGATTTTGTCGGGGTTGGTGTTGTCGGTGATTTTCCAGCCTTTGTCGGTTCCCCGGTGCTTCACTTGACCGAATCCGACGAGACGCAGGGTGAAGCGTGATGATCCGTAGAAGCAGTCCCCGCTATTATCGCGCTCGATGTGCTGCCCTCCCCAGGAGGGGAGACGGTCTCCCGGAGCGAACTTGTGGTTGTTGAAGAGGTCGGGGTGGGATCCTTGATCGCCGTTGTCGTACACGCACCTGACATTTTCGATGATGGTTATTCTCTCATTCTCACCGAGGTTTCGTACCTGCATTTTGAAGTTGCTGTCCGATACGGCCGAAACTGGCTTCTCGACCGCAGTCGCGGGCGGGGGTACGGTGTCCACGAGAGCGGCGTAGCTCATTGCCACGACGATTTTCTTCAGTGGGATCATCCTGTTTTTCTCACAAGTCCGGTTGGTGATGAGACGGGTGGTTCGAATAAGGGGCGGCATCCGCCGGCGAACGAGGAAACCGCTCGACGGATGCCGTCCGGACGCTGGAGAGATTACTCGGTCAGAGCATCTTCACCCCGATGTACTCCCAACCCTGCCCAGTGTCGCTGATGCTGACGCTGAGCTTGTCGGGGTTCGAGTTGTTCTCGACGCTCCAGCCGCTGTTGGTGCCCTTGAAATCCACCGAGCCGACACCGATGACGCGCAGGGTGAAGTACGAGGACTCGAAAAAGCAACTTCCGCTGTTCTTCTGTTCGATGTACTGTCCACCCTGATTCGGAATACGGTCACCCGGCTGATACCTTCCGTTGAAGAGGCTGAGGTTGGATCCCTGCTCGCCGTCGTCGTACATGCACTGGACTTTTTCGACGACCGCGACCTTTGCTGTTTCGCTGAGGTTCTGGACGTACATCTTCGATCCGTAACCCGGAATGGGCGCGGACTGCGCCGAGGAAGCCATCGCGGCTCCGGGGGCGGCGAACATCAGCGCGACGAAGCTCAACGCAGCAAGAGTTTTCTTGGTGATGGACACAAGGTCCTCCTGGCTTTCCGTGGATTTGCCTGCTTCTGGCCTCGAAGGCCGAATACGAGATAACTATTTCTCCGCCGTCAGGTCAAGGATCACAGGAAGCCTGCCCTCTTTTGGGGCATCGAAATACTCTATCGATGATTCGTCGATCACTCGAAAGCGATTTATGTATCTCGCCGCCGCCGAAGTGCGCGGCCGGAGTGATTTTATGGAGGATGAATGAATTTATTTCGGGTTCGGGTCATCGGCGAAATGCACTGTCGCAGCCGACGAAATTGCCGGCGCTGGGTGAGGCAGGCTCTGCTGGTGCACCGCGCTACAGAGGGTGGAGTGACGAGTCCAGCGTGCTCACTGTGGTGGCGGACTGCTGTCTCCAACCTGACCGGAAGGTGTGCGGGCGAAAACGTAACCTTACTGAGGAACAACGACGCCGCCTCGACACCGAACGAGCAACGTGCGATCAGTTTTCCCGTTCATCCTCAGTGAGGGGGCGAGTCTGACCACTGTCGAACACGACAGCGAACGGGTTTGCTGTATGAGGAGGGAGCCATCGTCACGGGCCGTGGTTAGCGCTTCGCGTTTTAGCCGGACAGCGCGAGGGCCAAGGGACTGCATGAGATCGCGCTGGCAACCACCAGCGATGTGGAAGCGTTCTTGGACACTCCGCTCGACCCGAACGCGAACGAGACGATGCTGACCCACGCTTCCCGCCCGTCGAAGAAGCACCCCTGGCCGGACGGATAACCCCGATCATTCGCCGAAGGGCACGGTTGCGGTAGGGGCCGCGTCGGGACAGGTGCCCGCACAACGCCCGTAGTCCACTGTTTCCCGCTTTGGTATTGGGGCCAGGCGGGCCAACAGCAGAACGAGCAGCGCCAGCAGCAGGGTCAGCGCCGTGATCGCCACCCCTCCCGTTCCCGCAGGGCCGTATCCAGCGCGTCTCGCAGTCGCCGGGCTTCGGCGAGGGTGAACAGTGAGACCGCGCCCCGAACGGGCGTCAGCAGCGCGATGCCGGAGGCGCTGGGTTTGAGCCGTAGCACCGTTCGGCCGTGGTGCTGCTGGTGACACGGAATGTCGCGCCAACTGGACGGAGGCATCTCGGTGGGGCTGTCGGTGTCGAGCTGGGCCAGTTCGCACAGCCAGGGCTCGTAGCGGTTCCCCGGGCTGGGTGGGTGGGCCTCACCGCTGCCGATCAGATACTGGAAACACACCGGGCAGTAGTGGTGCCACCCGCCCAGCCCGGGGACCGCTCTTCTCCGAGACAGCAAACTCGGCACCGACAGCCCTGTTCTCGCCGTCTCCCCGCACCGCTTCACCGCCTTCCTCGACGTGGTCAAAAGCGACCGTCTCGACGGCTGAACCGCTGCCGTGGAGTCCCACTCGGTATCGCCGAGCGGGACTTTTCGCGTCGCCCTCCGCGATACGAGGGAACCGGATTTCCGCCGCACGACGGCGCGGCGGGCACGTACCGGTGAGAGTGAACGACGATCAGGTGTTGGTCACCGCGACGAAGGCACCCGCGGTCGTCGCGGTCTGGACCGCCAGCCGCACCTGCTCCACGGCCTTGCCGACGGCCTCGCGCACCGTCGTGTCGCCGTCGTTCTCGTCCAGGCTGCGCGCCACCTCGCGGGCCTCGGCCTCCGGCAGCACGTCTTGCAGCAGCTCGGCGGTGCGCAGCAGTTCCGCCAGCGCCACGACCTCCCGCGCCGAGTCCGAGCCGGTCGCGAACTCCCGCAGCTCGTCGACTGTGGACTGCTGCGCGCCCGGTTCGACGACGTAGTGCCGAACGGGCCAGAACCCCCAGCGCCGCTTGCGTTGTTCGTGGACGAGACCGCGCTCCATCAGGTTCCGCAGGCAGGCATCCCGGACCCGACCGGCGTTGCCGCCGATCCAGTCCGCGGCCTCGACCGGTTCGTTCGCTTCGAACTCCTCGGCCAGTCCTTCGAGCACGGTCGTGGGGCGTTCGCCGCTGCCGGTGGTTCGTATCGAACCGTTCCGGATGTTCACCCGCCCCGCCAGCACGAGTTCGAGCAGCTCGGCCCCGGCCAACGTGAGTCCGGTCGTCTCGTCACCGGTACCGCCCTCGTGCGCCCAGGCGGTCAGTAGCAGCAGCCGTTCGGCCAACGGCATGGTAGGCATCCGTGCCCCCGAATTCCGGGACGTCGTCAGTTCTTGCGTTCCGTGCGCATCGCGGTGGCCAGCGCGATGCCCACCGCCAAACCGATCGCGGCCGCGATGGCGGGGTTGCCGAGGAAGATACCCACGAATCCTCCCACCACGGCGCCCAGCACCGCGCCGCCCCCGATCACCGCGTTGTTGTTGCTCTGGCTCACAAGAGGCCCTTCTCGTGCGGATTTGGTGAGCGCGCTCACACTGTGAGTGTACGAAAGACGGGCGAGGTGAGGCGAGAACCCCGCAAGCGCTGCCTCACCCCGCGACTCAGCGAGCCGTCGACCCGCTTCAGTGGGACATGGCCTCGCGACGCGAGTTCACGAGGTCACCCACGGACATGCCGGAGAGCTCACTGCCGTCGTGCTTGGCGGTGTAGCCCGCGCCGACGTAGTCGGTGACCATGTTGCCCGCGGCGAAGGCCGCGGCCGTGGCGGCGACGGCACCAGCGGCCACGGCGGCCGTCAGCACGGGGGAGACGCCCTCGACGCTGTCCATCGGCTCGATGGCCCCGGCGGAAGCCGTCACCTGCTGAGTTGCGGCGTTCTCGATGCGATTCATTCGTCTGCTCCTCCGGAAATAAGGCGAACAAATTGTGAACACCCTGCGATGTTCACCTGTTTCAGGTTAGTTTCCCGCGGGGGCGTTACCAACCACCAAATTGCTGATTTTCGTAGTCGACGGTGCAGTGCGTATGGATGTCCGAGCGAGCACGAAACAGCCGTTTCGCCCTCGCTCGAACCCGGTGTTTTTTCAGTCGCGCGAATGGGCTCCCAGTTCGGCGGGAGTGGCGTTGTCGAAGGCAGGCG
This sequence comes from Actinopolyspora sabaoui, assembly GCF_051225635.1. Lineage (NCBI taxonomy): Bacteria > Bacillati > Actinomycetota > Actinomycetes > Actinopolysporales > Actinopolysporaceae > Actinopolyspora > Actinopolyspora sabaoui. The sequence continues at coordinate 29,881 of NZ_JBMIHH010000009.1, forward strand.
AGAGCCCTGTTGTTCCGGCTATGACGGCCGCGAATCCGGATCTGTCGGAAACGAAGGTGTCCGGGTCGGCCATTTTCGCCGCCCGCTGCATGTAATCCTCCCGGTCCCGTTGCCCGTCGTAGAAGAAACGAACGTACTCGGTCATCCCCAGCAGGAACTCGCGTATTCCTTTCTCGTACCACCGCAACGCGCTGTCCGACCCTTCGGAATCACGCAGCGCGGTGTCCAGTGCCTGTGCCAGCGGGCTCGCACTCAGAATTCCCAGGCACACCCCGGTGGACAGCAGCGGGTCGATGAATCCGGACGCGTCGCCCACACTCACCCATCCCGGGCCGTGCAGCCGTTCGGCCACGTAGGACCAGTCCCGGGCGGTGCGGAACCGGCTGACCGGCTCCGCCTCGCTCAACAACCCGGCCAGCCGGTCGGTGTGCCGCATGCGATCAGCGAACAGCTCGTCCGGGGTCAGCGAGGTGTCCCGCAGCTGGCCGGTGGGGGAGACGTAGCCGACGCTGAGCCGGTCCTCGCCGAGTGGGATCGCCCAGAACCAGCCGTCGTGGTCGGAAACCCGTTCCACCAGGATGTTGCCGCGCTGGTCGTCGGGAAGGCGCCCGCAGTTGCTGAAGTAGTTCCAGACGGCGATGTTCTTCAGGTCCTCGTGCCACCGCTGCTCGGCGTAGTGCCGGGCGACGGTCCTGGACTGCCCGGAAGCGTCGACCACGAAGCGTGCCCCCACGACGTGCCTGCCGCCGTCCGGGCCCGTGTACTCCACCCCGGTGACCTCGCCGTCCGATTCGACGGGACCCTTGACGGTGGCCTCGAACTCCACGGTCGCCCCCAGCTCGGCGGCCCTGGTCAGCAGCAGTTCGTCGAACTGGTCACGCCGGACGTGATAGGAGTACTCGTACGGGCCGCCCTCGGCGAACTTGATGTCCCAGAGGCCGCGCTCCTTCCCCCACACCAGGCTGAGGCCGTACTTGCGCTCGAATCCCATTTGGTCGAGGCGCTCCGTCAGCCCGAGCCGCTCGATCACGTCGAGCATTCCGGTGATCAACGATTCCCCAACGTGATAGCGCGGGAAGCGCTCACGTTCGAGCACCACCACGCGGTGACCGGACTGCGCGAGCAGCCCGGCGGTGCTCGCACCCGCCGGTCCGCCACCGATGACCACGACGTCGAATTCCGCCCCGGCCGCACTGTCACTCACCGCCGCACTGTCACTCACCGCTGCCCTGTCGACCACCGTTGTCGCCTCCGTACCGGCCGTTCCCGTGCTGTGTTCCCGTGCCGCGTTTACTGTCCTGAATGCGCTGCCCGGCGCTCGCTACCCGTGCGTTCTCGTCGTTCGTGCCGGAAACGCGCCGCTCACCGTGGTACCGAGCACGAAGCCGTGCCCCCGGGCATGCGGTGCCTGTTGCGCGCCACGAGTTCGTAGAGGCGCGCCGCGACCCATCGGGTCGGATGGTGCAGCAGCAGAAAGGCGAGCGGTCGGAACCGACCTCCCACCGCCGCGAAGTACCGTCCGAAAGCGACGGAACCGCCGGAGACCGTGCCGTTGGTATCGATCCAGAGGATCTCGTGGTTCGCTCGCTGCGGCGTGACGCCGAACCGATCCAGATCGAGTGACTGCCAGCTGGCCACGACGGCCGGGTGAGTGACCCACCTGCCGAGTAGTTCGATCGTTCGGCTGCAGAAGCCGCAGTCACCGTCGAAGATCAGGTAAGGGGTGGGTGTGCCCCCGGAACGGGATTCGGTCATCGTCACACCGCCTGCGCGTCGAGCGGACTGGTCGGCTCGTGGGGGATCGTGCTGTACAACCCGTAGGCGATGGCGACCGCCTGCGAACGGTTGCGGACCCGCATCTTGCGAAGAATGTGCAGCACGTGGGATCGAACGGTCGCGGTACTGATGCACAGCTGACCGGCTATCCCCTCGTTGGAGTGGCCGAATGCCAACAGTTTGAGCACTTCCCATTCCCGCTCGGTCAGGCTGCATCCGGTGTTGGTCCGCTCCGGTGCGCACAGCAGCGTCCCGACCATCGAGTGCATGTCGGTGACCAGCTTCGGAGGGGCGAACGGGTGGCCGACCCGTACGGAGAACAACGCGGCGATGATCTCCTCTTCCGTCGATTCGGAGGACAGCGCTCCCCTGGCGCCGCAACGCAACGCGAATCCCGCCGCCTGCCGCTCCTCCGAGGAAGCGATCACGATCAACCCGCCGGTTTCGTTCCAGCCCGGCACCCGTTCGGTGAAGCGCTCGATGTCGAGATCGGCCCGGTCGGCGCTGACCACGCCGATCCTGGGACGCAACCGCTCGGCCTTGGCCAGGAAGTCCTCGTGCGCGTCCGGATACTCGACACGCTCGATACCGACGGTTGTCCTGATCCTCTCGTTGAGGCTGATCGCCGGGATGTCGCCCTGTCGGTCGATGAGTACGATCACGTTCTCATCCTCTCTGCGTGAATTCGTTCGGGTTCTCCATCCGATTCACGGTGTCCCTGCTCGAGTCGGTGGTTCTCGGAGAGAAAGAGCATGGTCGGTTCCTCGCTGAGTTCGTATCCCCCGGATGCGGCGACGAGGAACTGCGTGCTCCGCGCGTTCGGCGCGTGCGGGTAGCGGTGAGTAATGTAGTTGAGCAGGGTGAGGTACGGAACTGTCAGGGCCATGTCCCGCTTGGCCGCGCTCTCGCCGCTGAAACGCAGAATTTCCGCGACGATGTCGAACAGCGTCTTCTCCAGGCGGCGATGGGGGTGCCACACGATGTGGTGCGGTTTGCGCTCCTCGATGTGGCCGATCTCCGACCAGTCGGTGACCTCGCCCGATGGCAGGGTGTCCCGGTAGAGCAGGTGATAGTCGTGGATGCCGGGATTCGGCGCGAAGAACCGCCAGTCGGGAAAGATCAGGTTGAATTGGTCGAGCCGACGGATCCGGTCCTCGCGCCGGAACGGATCCTGACACAGGATCGTACCGACGAGCCAGGAACCGAAAACGCCGTACAGCGCGGTGCGCAGCAGTGTTCGCCCTGTCATCACGCATCACTTCTCTCGGCGGTGGGTGCGGTTCGTTCCGGCGGTCCGTCGATCGACCCCGCGCTGCCGCTGTGCCGAGCCATCCGCTCGATGACTCGGACCACCCGCTCGGCGTGTTCGGGTGAGCTCACGAGCGTGTAATGGTCGGCGTCGTCGACGACCGTGTGGCTGGACTCCTCGGACAGTCCGGCGAGTTCACGTTGCAGCTGACCGTGCACGGGATCGTTGCTGATCTGCTTGCCCGCGGTCACCACCGACAGGGCGCATCCGCCGGGCAGCGGCAGCTCCCTCGTCTCGTGCTGTATCGAGTCCCGCCAGGCGTGCAGTTCGCGCAGCGCCGCCCGCCACGCTCCCGGTGTGCTCATCCGCTCGCGGACGGCGGTGGCCGCGCTCGAGGGGAGCTCGTCCAGCGGACTGTCCATCCTGCTGTGCCGCAGCAGGCCGAGCCGTGCCTTGGCCCACCACGTGTACATGGTCTGTTCGAGCCACGGCAGCCCGCGCTGCTGTCGCGGGGAGCGTTCGAGTTCCTCCGGGTGCGTCGCGTCGACCAGCACCACACCGGCCGTTCGGTCCGGGTTGCGGTGGGCGAAGTGCCGCACGAGCAGGCCGCCGAAGGAATGCCCGACCAGGATGTACGGCCCCGGCGCCCCGGACAGTTCGATGGCGGTTTCGAGTTCGGCGACCATCCGGTCGGCCGTGCGCGGGTGGGGAGTGGGTTCGCTGAAGCCGTTGCCTGGGCGGTCGTACCGCAGGGTCCGGGTGTGCTCGGCGATGCGCGGGGCGATCCACTCCCATTCCTGGCTGGGGCAGGTCATGCCGTTCTCGAACACGACGGTGGGACCGTGTTCCGGTTCGCCCTCGGTGCGCAGGTGGAGGAGGTGCCCGTTCACCTCGACGAGTTCGCCGGGAGGGCGGGACCACTCGCGGTCCCTGCGCTGCATCAACTCCTGGTAGCAGCTTCCCCCGACGAGGCCGACTCCGGCGAGCAGCCCGATTCCGCCCGCCCACAACGCGGATGATTTGCCCATTCAAGCGCCTTTCGAACTCATGAGTCGCGGCGTTTCCGGTTCCTCGGTCGACGAATCGCTCGGCTGTCGCTCGTCGTCGGTGATGTCGGTCCTGACCAACGTCCGGTAGAGCTCGTCGGTGGCCAGAAGCTCCTCGTGGGTGCCTCGCGCGCGGATGCTGCCCTGCTCGACCACGAGGATGCTGTCCGCCTCGATCACAGTGGACATTCGGTGGGCGATCGCCACGACGGCGCGGTTCTCGGCTATGCCGTGAATGGTCTCGCGCAGTGCGCTCTCTGAGTTGGAGTCCAGCTGCGCCGTGGCTTCGTCCAGCAGCAGCAGGTCCGGGTTGGTGAGCAGCATTCTCGCGATCGCCACGCGCTGTCGCTGGCCGCCGGAGAGCTTGCTGCCGTGCTGGCCCACCTCGGTGCTCATGCCCTCCGGCAGCGCGGCGATCACCTCCTCCAGATCGGCCAGCCGAACCGCCTCGTCCAGTTCCTCCCGAGTGGCGTCCGGATTGGCGTAGCGGATGTTCTCCTCGACGGTTCCGGAAAGGATCGCGGGATCCTGCTGCACGTATCCGACCCGGCCGCGCAGTTCGGTCAGCTCCAGCTCGCCGACTTCGGTTCCGTCCAGGGTGACGGTTCCGGAATCGGGGCGGTCGAACCTCGTCAGCAGCGTGAGGATCGTGGATTTTCCCGAGCCGGAGGGGCCGACGAGGGCGGTGAGTCCGCTGCGCGGTATCCCGAAGGTCATCCCGTGCAGCACTTCCGGCCCGCTTTCGTAGCCGAACCGCACGTTCTCGAACCTGGCCAGCGCGCCCGCCGTGCCGGTGCGGGGAGCGTTCGGGTCGGTGCCGCCGGTCTCGGTAGCCCCGGTCTCGGTAGCCCTGGTCTTGGTGCTTTCTGTTTCGGTGCCGCCGGTTTCGGGCTCGTCGTTCGAGGTGTTCGATCCGGTGCCCTGGTCCGCCGTGCCGCTTTCGGACGCCTCCGCAGGAGAATCGCGCTCCTGTCCGATCCGCAGCACCTCGTCCAGCCGCGTGATCGCGGCCAGTCCCTGCTGCAGTTGCCCCAGCGCCGTCGAGACCGCCACCAGCGGCGTGATCAGGTAGAACAGGTAGAGCACGAAGCTGGTGAACTCGGCCACGCTCATGCCGCCGGTCGCGACCCGGCTCATCCCCACCGCGAACACCACGGCGAACGAGACCTGTAGCCCCACGCTGACCGTGGGGGCCAGCATGGCGTTCAGCTTGGTCACGCCGAGCCCGGTGCGGTACGCCTCGTCCATTCTGGTGCCCAGGCGTCGCTGTTCGCGTTCCTCGGCGCGGGAGACCTTGATCGTCGTTATCGCGGACAGTGCGCGGTTCAGATCGGCTCCCAGCGCTCCCACCCGGCTGCGGTTGAGTTGTGCCGCGCCGCGCAGCTTCCGGGCGAGCAGCAGTGTGATCGCGGCCGCGACCGACAGGCAGAGCAGCGTCAGACCGAGCAGCAGCGGATCCAGCACCACCATGATGAGGATGCCGCCGAGCACCATCAGCGCGCTGACCACCATGGTCGCCAGGCTCTGCGCGAGGGCCGCCTTCAGCAGCGAGGTGTCGGTGACGACCCGCGCGTGCAGGTCCCCGCTGGGGCGCTCCTCGTGCTCCCGCCTGGTGGCTCGCAGCAGCCTTCCGGTGAGGGTGTAGCGGACGTCGCGCACCACCGATTCCCCGGTGCGTCCGACGAGATAGCTCTGCAGTCCCCCGATGAACGCGTCGAGGCAGAACAGCACGATCAGCAGCGCGATCGGCGGCCACAGTCCGCCGCCGCTTTCGACGGTGTCGACCAGCCAGCCGATACCCATCGGTTGTGCCAGCGAGGCGAGGGCGGCGACGACACCGAGCGCGATCGCCACGGACAGAATGCCGCGGTAGGGACGGACGAGATCCCGTACTCGCAGGGAGGTTCCGTTTTCCTCGGCCGACAACGGGATCACCTCTTGGAACCGGTCAGGCGGGCGACGAGTCGGGATTTGGAGCGGCCGCGAATCGGCCCCAGATTCCGGGAGGTGTAGGCCACCGCCGGGTAGGTCCCCAGGAACGCCCAGAGGAAACGGTTGAGTCCCATGAACACCGCGTTGCCGCCGTGGAAGCTCAGTCCGGAGGCGAGGATTCCGCGCGCCACCGGCTTCGGCGCGATCAGTACCAGCGGGAATCCGGTCTCGCCCGTGATGGTCACCCAGGCCAGCAGGCGGGCCGCCCAGGGTTTGTTCTTGAGTAGTTCGTAGACCCGGCTGTGCCCGTACATGTGGGTGCGGAAGATGTCGCGCACGGCGGTTCCGTTGCGCCAGACGGGCGAGACCAGTTTGGAGATACCCGCGACACCGTAGGACAGGCAGGACTGCAGTGCGATGAAGTGCAGGCAGGCCTGCTGGGCACGCTCGTCGGAACGGGCGAGTCTGCTCGCGAGCAACGAGGTGTAGGTGATCATCGATATGTGCTCCGAACCGTCCGATCCGTACGGGGTCCGAAGGTGCAGTGCGTAGTTCGAAGCGGTCAGCACCGCCGTCGCGGTCGTCTTGGCCGCTGACGGTGCGCGCGGTACGAGCAGCACGACCGAGCCCGCGGCGCGTGCGGCGAAGACCACGTTGATGCCGGGGGACTTCATCAGCGGGGTGAGCAGATCACCGACCCGTCCCGCGAGAGCCTTGTGCCGGGTTCGTGCCACGTCCCAGCTCAGCAGGTCGTCGTCGGCGAAGCTCTTGCCCGCGGCCAGGTACTCCAGGGACGAGATCAGGGTTCCGAACGCGGTCAGCTGCTCGACGTTGTCCAGTGTCGCCTCGAGCCCCTCCGTGTCGACGGCGTCCTCGTGTCCGCGTTCGCGTACCAATGTCGGTCCTTCGGGTCGTTTCAGTACCGGGGCTTGTGCTGTTCGGGTGCTGTCTCCGGGGGCCGTGTTGCTCGGTGTCACGTGCCGTTCCGGGGGAGGGGAGAGACGGGGTACCCTGGCGGGTACCCCGAAAGGCGACTCAGCCCAGCAGAGCGGTACGCCGTTGCAGCAGCTCCCCGCTGGACATGCCGGTCGGGTCCTGACCGGTGGAGGCGGCGTAGGATCCGGAGCCGCTCTCCACCGCGTCGGATGCGACACCGGCCGCGAAGGCCGCGGCAGCCGCGGCGGTGATGGCGGCCGCCGTGAGCACGGGGGCGGTCGATTCCGTGGTGTCCAGTGCCTTGACCGCGCCGTCGTGCGCCTCGGGCACCTGGACGTTCGCGACTGACTCGATACGGTTCATAGTCACTCCCATTTTGTTGGGAATCGGATAATTGCGCGAGTCAAGTTAGCGAAGCGGGAAGATACTGTCGTCCACCAAAATGCCGATATATGAGCTCTCGTGTCCACCGTGAAGCCCGATGATGCCCGGTTTCGTTCACATTCCGAGCGCCGGGTGTCGTTTTTCGGGATACCCGACGACTTGCCTCTCGCAAGGAAGACAAAACCGCACTGTCAAGCGCTTACAAAGTATAGTGTCGTAGATCACATTTAAAATTTTAATCAGGTTTCCGATTGGCGATACCCTTCGTGTTCGAACGCTTTCGCAGAGTGTTGGTCGCGGATTTTGTATCGCGTTTTCGGGTACGAGATTCACAAAGTGTGATCGCTGTTTACCGTTAGTTGTTTCGTGGTTTCAAGCTCGGGCCGATTCGTGTTTTATGGAAAGGGTTCGTTGGTCGCCGACAGAGCTCGGCGATCCGAAGTCGTGAACGTGTCGACGAATCGAGGAAGCGGGATGAGTGCACACCCGACCGAGATACTGGTGGAAGGCTCCGGGGGGACCGGCGTGGTGCGTCGGACGATGTTCCCCTCCGGACTGTGCGTGGTGACCGAAGAGGTGTCCGAGGTTCGTGCGGCGAGCGTCGGCGTCTGGGTCGGAGTCGGATCCAGGGACGAGAGCGCCGGGGTCAACGGCGCGACCCACTTCCTCGAACACCTGCTGTTCAAAGGGACCGAGCGCCGCGGTGCGCTGGACATCGCCAGGGCGATGGACGCGGTCGGTGGCCAGTCCAACGCGGTCACCATGAAGGAGCAGACCTGCTACTTCGCCCAGGTGCACGACGCCGACGCGCCGACCGCGCTGGAGTTGCTCGGCGACATGGTCACCTCGTCCACGATCGGGGACCAGTCCTTCGAGAACGAACGCCAGGTGATCCACAGTGAGCTGGCCCGTCGCGCCGACAATCCGGCGCAGTCGGTCAGCGACACCTTCGAACGCGCCCTGTGGGGCGACTCCCCGCTCGGCAGGCCGGTGCTCGGCTCCCCCGAATCCATCGCCGCGCTGTCCAGGGACGACGTCTCGGAGTTCTACCGGACGCGTTACGTCCCGTCGAACACGGTGGTCTCGGTCGCGGGCAATGTCGATCACGATCGGATCGCCTCGCGGGTGTCCGAGACCTTCGGCGACTGGTGCGCGAAACCCGCCGAGGCCGTTGCCGAACGCACTCGTTCCGCCGTGTACCCGGAACACCCCGGTGTGTTGGTGCGGCGGCGGGAATCGCAGCAGGCGAGCGTCGTCCTCGGCTGTTCGAGCCTGACCAACACCGACGAACGACGGTTCGCGCTCGGTGCGCTCAGTTGCGCACTCGGCGGCGGGCTCTCCTCCCGGTTGTTCCAGCGGATTCGGGAGCAGCGCGGCCTGTGCTACACGGTGTCGACCTCCGGTGCGCACTACGCCGACACCGGCCTTTTCGGCGCGTTCGCGGCGACCGCGCCGGAACACGTCGACGAGCTGATAGCGGTGCTGAGCGAGAACTTCGACGAGGTGGCCGCTCACGGCATAACCGACGAGGAGCTCGCCGTGGGCAAGGCGCAGCTCAAGGCGGTTCTCGTGCTCGGCAGCGACACGGCCAACGCCAGGATGACCAAGATAGGTCGTGGGCTGCTCGACGGTGACGTCATCGACATCGATCGGGCCCTGGCGCTGGTGGACGCGGTCGATCAGGACAGCGTCCGCGAGGTCGCCGCCGACGTGCTGAACCGGCCGCGTGCGCTGGCGGTGCACGGACCGTTCGAGGCCGATCGCACCTTCCGGATCTCGCATCGAGAGCCGGCCAACTCGAACTGAGATCCGCCGAACCCGAACCGGGAGCCGCCACCGCGCTGCCACTCCGCCGTTCCCGCCATTTGCTTGAACCGAGTTCAAGTACTAGCCTCTCGTTCAAGTGAACGGAGGAATGGCAGTGGACAAGAGCTCATCGCACGAGATGCCCCCGGCCGAAGCCCTCGGGCGGGCGGGACGTATGAGCGAGCTCGCCCGGGACGGCTCCCGCTGGTTCGGTTACATGCTGATCCTGCTCGGGCTCGTCACGACCGGTTTCTTCATCGGCCAGGCGCTGGCCCAGGGCTGGATCGCCGCCGCGTTCGCGTGGTTGTACGCGGCATGCGTCGCCGGTCTGTTCTGGTACGTGAACCGGCAAGGGGTGGTGAGCAGGCCGACCGCGCTCATCACCCGCCGGGTCACTTACGCCTACGTGTCGCTGGTGATCCTCACCAGCATTGTCAACAGCACCTGGTTGGACGACGGGACGCTTTGGCCGTGTGTGGTCGCGCTGCTGCCCGCGCTGCCGTGCTGGTCGGCGGCCTGGTGGGTGCTACGGCGATGAGCGAGTCGGGGAGTCATCCGCGCCACGCCCTCGACCAGCTGATCCACACCCCGGTGCGACTGTCCATCGTGTCCGCGCTGGCCGAGGCCGAGCAGGTGGAGTTCCGCTTCCTGCGGGACAGCATCGAAGTCAGCGACTCGCTGCTGGCCAAACACCTCGCCACGTTGGAGGAAGCGGACTACATCACGGCGGTCAAGGGACACGTGCTGCGCAGACCGCGTACGTGGTACTCGCTCACCGCCACCGGCAGGCGGGCCTTCGACGACTACTTGGCCGCCCTGCGCCGAATTGTCGACCACCATGCCGAGGAGGAGAGGTCTTGACGACCGAGCAGGTGTCCGAGGAAGACCCGCCGCACACGGCGACGACTTCGATATCCGTGCACGGCCTGACCAAGTACTACGGTTCCGTGCTCGCCGTCGACGAGCTGGACCTGGAGGTCCGTTCCGGCGAACTGTTCGGGGTGCTCGGTCCCAACGGGGCGGGCAAGAGCACCATGCTGGAGATCCTCGTGGGGCTGCGCGAGCGCAGCTCTGGAACCGTGGAAGTGCTCGGTTCGGACCCGTCGAACGATCGCGAACGGCTCCGGCGGCTCGTGGCCGTGCAGCCGCAGCAGGCCGAGCTGTTCCCGAACCTCACCGTTCGCGAGACGCTGCGGCTCTGGGCCTCCTTCCACGAGAACCCGGAGGAACCGGAGGCGGTGATCGAGTGCGTCGGGCTCACCGGCTCGGCGGACCACAGGGTGCACAAGCTCTCCGGCGGTCAGGAAAGGCGACTGCTGGTCGCCACGGCCCTGATAAGCAGGCCCGAACTGATCGTGCTCGACGAGCCCTCGACCGGACTCGACCCGAACGCCCGGGCCGATCTCTGGGACGTGCTGCTCGCCTACCGCGATCGCGGCGGGACCGCGCTGCTGTCCACGCACTCCATGGAGGAAGCCGAATCCCTCTGCGACCGCGTGGCCGTCGTGGACGGTGGAAAGGTCGTCGCCTGCGGCGCCCCGGCCGAGCTGGTCACCCAGCACGCCCCGCACGACGTCGTCAGCTTCCGCCGCGCCGGAGCCCCCGACATCGAGGACGTTCGCGCGATTCCCGGAGTCGAGGAGACCGAACTGCACGGCAACCGGGTACTCGTGCACACCTCCCGCGCCGACGAGGTCACCACCGAGCTGATGTCGATGACCCCCGCGCCGCAGAACCTGGTCAGACGCACGGGCGGTCTGGACAGCGTGTTCCGCGTGCTGACGGGACGAACCCTGGACGACGAGAAGGACGGTTGACTCCCGATGACCGGCAACAGTTTCCGCACGCTGGCGTTGGCCAACGCCCGAGAACTGGTCAGAGACCGCAAGACCGCGTTCGCGGCTATCGTGATGCCGCTGTTCTTCCTGGTGCTGTTCCTCGCCGTGGGCCACTTCGTCAACCGCTCCAGTGAGTCCGACGCGATCAGGATGCTCCTGCCGACGGCGCTGTTCTTCATGCTCGGCTCCATGGCCTTCTTCGGAACCGTTTCGCCCACAGTGGACCTGCGGCAGCGCAGGACCCTGCGGTTGCTCAGCACCACACCATTGCGCAAGATCACCTTCCTGCTGTCGCTGGTCCCGGTGCGCGCGCTCGTGGCGCTGGGCTACGTGGTGCTGGTCGTCGCGTTCGCCACCGCCTTCGACTACGTCACGCTCGCCGGGATACCCGTGCTGCTCGTGTCGGCGGTGTCCGGTGTGGCGTTCTTCCTCTCGCTCGGCTTCGTGCTCGCGGCGGTGCTGCCCAGCGCCGAGGCCGCCAACAACACGCTGAGCCTGGTGCTGATCCTGATGGCCTTCCTCGGGGGCGCCATCCTCCCGCTGCGTTCCATGCCCGAGGGCGTGCGGGACGTGCTCGGCTGGCTGCCGCCCGCGCGGCTGGTCGACACCTTCCGGCACACACTCGCCGGTTTCCCCGCGCAGTTCCCCGCCTGGTCGAGCTGGTTGCTCATGCTCGGTTTCGCGGCGGTGCTCACCGCACTCGCCACCCGGGTGTTCAGCTGGGACACCGACAACCGCTGAGCCGCGGTCGAACGAGGTTTCCGCCGGGAACGCCACCCGAGCAGACCGGCGGGTCGTTACGGTGTGAACGTGTCCGGCAAGCAGTCCAGCGCTCCTCGTACGTCCGATCGTGCCGCCCCGTCGGCGGCTCCGGTGGAACTACCCGCCGTGCACGAGGCATGGCTGCCCAGGGAACACCCGCTGCACCGCCCTCGGCACGGTGCCAAGCAGTACCTCGCGCTGGCCTGCGCCCTGCTGTTCTTCGCCGCCCCCGTGCTGTCCTGGACCCTCGGTGCCCGGGCGGAACGGCTCGAGAACCGCGAACTCGCCTCCTTCCCCGGTGTCACCGAGGGGTGGGGGTTCTTCACCGGGCTGAACGACTGGGCGAGCGATCGCCTGGCGTTCCGTTCCCATGCGGTCGACGCCGTCGAAGGCATCAGCGAGGGAGTGTTCGGTGAACCCGCGCCACACGGCTCCGGCTCCGGAAGTGGCCCCGTCGGAGGCGGGGGCGGGGAGCGACAGCGTTCCTCGAAACCCGACCCCGAGCTTTTCCCCGACGTGGTCCGGGGCAAGGAAGGGTGGCTCTTCCTGGGACACGACGTGTCGTACAAGTGCCTGCCCGACATGGAACTGGACCGCGTCATCGCCGGGCTGCGTCGCTGGCGTTCGGTGGTGGAGGCCTCCGGCCGCGAGTTCCGGCTGGTCATCGCCCCCGACAAGTCCACCGTGTACTCGAAGTACATGCCCGACGAGTACGTGGGGCGTGACTGCATGCGAGAACTGCGCTCGGAGTTCTGGCGACGGGTGCCCGAAGCCACCGGTGCGATCGACATGCGCCCCACGCTGCGCGAGCTCGACCGGCGCCGCGACGAACCCGTCTTCACCAAACTGGACACCCACTGGCGACACGCCGGCGGGCTGGCGATGGTTCGACGGTTGGCGGAGTCACTGCGGCCCGGTGTGACCGACAGCTGGAAGGTGGAGCCGGGCAGGACCTACCAGCACCGCGCGGACATCCCCGCGCTGGTGGGCAAGAACCGCGAATGGACCGTGCGGTCCTATTCACTGGCGCCGGACGGCGGGGCCGACAACACGCGGTTCGTCGGCAGCGACTTCCACGAGCCGCTGCACCTGGAGTCCAGCGCACGACCGGGGATGATCGACGAACCCACCAGGATGATCGCGGACTCGTTCACCCAGTTCGCCAGCCCCTACCTGGCGGCGTCCTTCGCCGACCTCACCATCGCGCACCCGAACAACGTGCTCACCGACCCCGAGGGAACGGGACGCATGCTCGCCGAGGGCGAGGTGGTCACCTTCGAACTGTCGGAGCGATTCCTGGCCGGTGGGAGGTACGCGATGCTCGCCCCGGACATGGCCGAGCGGGTCGGCCAGATACTCAAACGCAACCCCGTGTGAGGGGCCATCGGCTCGGCCTGTGTGGCGGAGCCGGTGGCGGAACCTCTCGCACGGCTCTCGCTGCGGGGAGGCCCGACATCGGGTAGTTACTACACAACGTCGGGCCTTCCTCGCGAGAACCGCACGGGAGAACCCGCGGCGGTGCCGGTTGCGTAAGTGGTCGGAGTGCGACTTGCGGGGGTGGTGGGAGCTCGGGCCCCGAGGGTGGTCGGAGCTCGGCCCGCGTCGAAGGGGCCCGGCGATTTCGTGGGAAATTGACGGCCACCCCGCCGTGCCACCACACCGGGGCGTCAATTTCGTGGGAAATTGACGGCTCACGGGGCTACACCGCCCCAGCGGGGCGTCAATTTCTCGCGAAATGTACGTGGGGCGGGGCGGCGACCGACCGCGCGAGATCGACCGCGCGAGGCCGACCGCGCGAGGCCGACCGCGCGAGCGAGTGCCGCCCCGAGCTCTCGGTCACACGGCGACGGCGGCGTTTCCCCTGGTCAAACGGTTCACACGCAGACCGCCAACCACCCGGCACACCAGGTAGATGCCGAACGAGACGGTAGTGACGAACACGCTCACCGGCACGCCCGGAGCCAGCGACAGCAGAATCCCCCCGACGGCCGCGAGCTCGGCGAAAACCACGGACAGCAGCGTCGCCGTCACCGGGCTGGCCGTCACCCGCATGGCCGCCGCACCGGGAGTGACCATCAGCGCCATCACCAGCAGCGCTCCCACCACGTGCACCCCGAGCGCGGTGGCGATCCCCACCAGCAGCGCGAACACCGGTGTCAGCAGCCCGGTCGGCACGCCCCGCGCCGCGGCCACCTCCGAGTCGACGCTGGCGAACAGCAGCGGGCGGTACAGCAGGGCGGTCACCAGCAGCACCACCAGCGCGGCTATCCCGAGCAGGGTGACGTCGGCCGAGCTCACCCCGACGATCTGCCCCACCAGCAGGGTGAACTTGTTCGAAGCGCGTTCGGGATTCATCCACAGCAGCAGCACCCCCAGCCCCAGCCCGAACGAGAGCACCGCTCCGATCACCGAGTCGCGCTCGGTCTCGCGTTGCCCCAGCAGCCCGAGCAGCAGCGCCGCGACCACCGCCCCGGCCAGCGCACCCATCGTCACCCCGACACCGATCAGCAGTGCGGCGGCGGCTCCGGTGAACGCGAGCTCGGCGGTGCCGTGCACGGCGAAGGACATCTTCCGGGTGACAACCAGCGGCGCCAACACGCCGGAGACCAGTCCCAGCGCCGCCGCGGCCAGCAGGGCCTGCTGCACGAAGGGGTAGCCGAGCAGCTCGCCGGTGAGTCCGAAGTCGAATATCCTGCTCAGCGCGTCCAGCAGCCGGTTCATGCCTCGCCCCCCTCGTGCACGTGGTGGTCCTGCTCGCTCTCGGCCCCCGCCACGACGAGGCGCCCGCCCACCCGGGCGACCTCGACCTCGGTTCCGTACAGCTCTGACAGCGTCGCCGAGTTCATCACCTCGTCGGGGGTGCCGATCCGGAATCCGCCGTTGACCAGGTAAAGCACCCGGTCCACCAGCGGCAGTACCGGGTTGATCTCGTGGGTCACGAACAGCGCCGCCGCGCCGGTGGCCCTGGTCTGGCGGCCGATCAGTTCACTGACCCGGCGCTGGTGCGAGGGGTCCAGCGAGAGCAGCGGTTCGTCGCACAGCAGCACGTCCGGTTCGGACACGATGGCCTGCGCGATCCGCAGCCGTTGTTGTTCCCCGCCGGAGAGCAGCCCCAGCGGGGTCTTGGCGTAGTCGGTGGCCTCCACGGCGCGCAGTGCCTCACGCACCCGGCGTGCCCGCGCGGCGCGGTGCCGCAGACCGATGCCCCAGCGGTGTCCGTCCAGCCCGAGCCCGACCAGATCGTTGCCGCGCATGGTGAGGCTGTTCTGCAGCGAGCGCTGCTGTGGGATGTAGCCGATCCGGTCGTTGCCCCGGTGCGCGGGTTCACCGGCGATGCGTACCGAGCCCCCGCTCAGCGGGGCCAGCCCCAGCAGCACGCGCAGCAGGCTGGTCTTGCCCGCACCGTTCGGGCCGAGCACGGCGAGGAACTCGCCGGGGGCCACGTCGAGGTTCAACCCCCGCCACAGCTCGCGCGAGCCGTAGGACAGCGCCGCGTCGCGCAGGCGCACGGCGGGCGCCCGCTCCTCGGCGATGGTGGTTTCGTCGGGTCCTGCCGCCTCGGCGGGGTGCTCGACAGGCTCCGTCGACGGCTGAGGTCGCCGCAATTACTGCCCCCCGGTTCCCGCGGTGTTGTCGTCGAGCGCGGTGTCCAGTGCGGTTACCCGGCCGGACAGCCACTCCGCGTACGTCTGGTCGTCGGGCAGTGTCTCCGGCATGGCGACCACGGGGATGTCGTTGTTCCGGGCGCGCTCGGTGATCCGCTCGGTCAGCGGGGAGGTGGTCTGCGGGTTGTGGATCAGCGCGGCCGGCCTGCCCGAGCCGACGAGTTCCTGCAGCTCCGCCACGGTGGCCGCCGCCGGGTCGTTGCCCGCTTCCACCGTGCGCACGAACGAGTCGGGGGTGATGTCGGTCAGTCCCGCGCTCTCCAGCAGGTGGTCGGCCACGGGGGCGGTGGTCATCACCTCGGTGTCGCGGTGCTCGTTCCGCAGCTCGGTGATGCTTTGCTCGATCTCGTCGAGCCTGTCGCCGAACTCGGTGGCGTTGCGGTCGAATTTCTCGGCCTGCTCCGGGCGGAGCTCGCCGAGTCGAGTGGCGATGCGGTCGGCGACGAGCCGCGCGGTCTCCGGGTCGTACCAGACGTGTTCGTTGCCGGAGTGCTGGTGGCCGTGACCGGATTCGGCGTGCCCGTGCTCCTGCCCGGACTCGGTGTGCTGGTGTTCCGCCTCGGTGTGCCCGTGGCCCTGCTCGGATTCCGCGTGCCGCTGGGCGGAGCCGGTGGTGGGGGAGCTCGATTCGTTCTCGGAGTGTCCGCTCGATTCGGAGTGCCCGGCTGATTCGGAGTGCCCGCCCGACTCGGTCACGCTCACCGCTTCGACGCCGTTGGTGGTTCCGTCGCCGTCGCTGAGCAGTTGGCTGACGAAGGCGTCATAGCCGCCGCCGTTGTAGACCACGAGGTCGGCGCGGTCGATCCGGGCGGCGTCGCGCGGGGTGCTCTCGTACGAGTGGGGGTCGGCCGCTGCACTATTGATGATCGATTCGACCTCGGCCGCGTCACCGGCGACGGCCTTCGCCACGCCCGCCCACATGTCCGTGGAGGCCACGACGGTGGGCTTGCCGCCCTCCGAGGTGCCTCCGGTGCCGCTGCTACAGGCACCGAGCAGCAGCGTGGCGGCCGTCAGCCCGGCTAACGCCGTTACGCCGCCCGCGCGACGGCTTCGCCGGGCACTCCCGAGGTGGCAACTACGCGGTGTGTTCACGAAGACTCCTGCTTGCCGGATCGTGTCAACCGACTCGACCGCTAATGGAAATCATTGTCAATTGGAGTCTACGCGCCGTCGCGGGTGGGCTTCCACCCAGTACCCGTTCGGATGACATGAGTACGGACACCCGTGCCCGGTGGTTCCCCGCTCGAGGGGGCACGCGAGTTCGATCGCGGGATCCTCAGCCCGTCAACCTGGCCCCCGTGCGCGGGTCGAACAGGTGCAGCTCGTTCGGGTCCCGCGTCACCACCGAGACCCGTTCGCCCAGCGCGGGCGGCTCGCGACCGTCGATGCGCACCACCAGTCGCGTGTCGGAATCGGCCGTGTCCGGACGTGCGTGCACCAGCGCGTCCGCTCCCAGCTCCTCCACCAGTTCGACGGTCAGCTCCGCGCCGTCCCCGCCGGGGGAGCCGAGCTGTAACGACTCCGGACGCAAGCCCACCGTGACCTCCCCGAGGCCGCGCGCGGACGCCTCCGAAACCGTCTCGCGGGGCAGCGGCACGCTCTGTCCGTCGAAGCTCGCACCCCCCTCGGTGAGTCGTGCCGTACGCAGGTTCATGGCCGGGGAACCGATGAACCCGGCGACGAAGGAGTTGGCGGGCCGTTCGTAGAGTTCGCGCGGGGTGTCGACCTGCTGGAGCTTGCCGTCGGCCAGCACGGCCACCCGGTGCCCCATGGTCATCGCCTCCACCTGGTCGTGGGTCACGTAGACCGTCGTGGTGCCGAGCCGTCGCTGCAGTGCGGCGATGTTGGCCCTCGTCTCCACGCGCAGCTTCGCGTCCAGGTTGGACAGCGGCTCGTCCATCAGGAACACGCTCGGATCCCGCACGATCGCCCGGCCCATCGCGACTCGCTGGCGTTGCCCGCCGGACAGTTCCCGGGGCTTGCGGTCCAGGTACTCGCGCAGGTCGAGCATGTCGGCGGCCTGGGTGACCTTCTCCCGGATGACGTCCTTCTTCGTCTTGCGCAGCCGCAGCGCGAAACCCATGTTCTCGGCCACCGTCATGTGCGGGTAGAGCGCGTAGGACTGGAAGACCATCGCGATGTCCCGTGACTTGGGAGGAACGTTCGTGACGTCGTTTCCGCCGATGTGGATGGCACCCTCGTCGACGTCCTCCAGCCCGGCGACCATGCGGAGTGCCGTGGACTTGCCCGATCCGGAAGGGCCGACGAGCACGAGAAACTCGCCGTCACCGATCCGCAGGTCCAGTTCGTCCACCGCGCGAACCGGTTTCGTACCCGGGAACACCCGTGAAGCGCCGTCGTACGCGACCTCGGCCATGTGTGACACACCTTTCACCGAAGGATTGGTCTGGACAAATTATCCTTCGGTGGATCGTGCCGCCACCCCCGAATGTCGGAAAGAATTCGTTTTCCTCGCTCGGCCGGTTGTTCCGGTTAACCGGTTCTCCCTCTCGACGGGGGCGCGTCCGCCTCCCACGTTCAACCCTGGACCGCGGGAACGCGATACGGCGCGGCCCACCCTCGTCGCCCCCGTCACCAGGGGCGAGAGTGGGTGAGAGGTTCAGCCGAGCGGCTCCCCACGGCGAGGGAGTGGAAAACTTCGGCAAAATGGTTGTGGGATCTGGGTCATCAAAGCTTCACCCACACTTACTGAACCGTTACGGTTCCCGCATGGTGCGGTCTACGAATTCGAGGCGACCCGCGACACTGGCGTCGCTCGCCGCGGAACTCGGCGTTTCCCGGACTACGGTCTCCAACGCCTACAACCGTCCCGACCAACTTTCCCCGGAACTGCGCAAACGCGTACTCGACACCGCCCGCCGACTCGGTTATCCCGGTCCGGACCCGGTGGCACGCTCGCTGCGCACCCGCAAGGCGGGGGCGGTCGGACTGCTGCTCACCGAGAACCTCTCCTACGCGTTCCGGGACCCGGCGGCCGTCGGTTTCCTCGAAGGGCTCGCGTTGGCCTGTGAGGACGCCGACCACGGGCTGCTGCTGATACCCGCGAACCCGGAACACGAGGACGTGGCCTCGGTGCACAGCGCGGGGGTCGACGGTTTCGTGGTGTACTCCGTGCCCGACGACGACCCGCATCTGGCCGCTGTCATGGAACGTCCCGTTCCCACCGTGATCTGTGATCAACCCAGCCTGCCCGAGATCGACCGGGTGGGCATCGACGACGGCGCCGCCATCAAGGATCTGGCCAGGCATCTCATCGAGCTCGGCCACCGCAAGATCGGCGTGGTGTGCATGCGGTTGGCCCGCACCCGCAACGACGGACCGGCCTCCCCCGAACGGCAGTCCAGGGCCAACTTCCACGTGCAGCGTGCCAGGCTCACCGCGTTGTCCGAGGCGTTCGCCGAGGTCGGGGTGGACTGGGAGCAGGTTCCGGTCATCGAGCGTTTCGACCACACCACGGAGTCGGGGGGTTCGGCCGCCGCCCGTCTCATGGAGCTCGACCCGGAGATCACCGCGATCATCTGCACCTCCGACATCCTCGCGCTGGGCGCGCTCACCGAGGTCAGAAGGCAGGGCAGGCGGGTGCCGCAGGACATCACCATCACCGGCTTCGACGGGATCGACGACGCCGATCGGATGGATCTGACCACCGTGCGCCAGCCGGTGCTGGAGAAGGGCAGGGCAGCGGGCAGGCTGCTGCTGGATTCGGGCGAATCGACCGGGAAGCCGCGCGAGGTGCTGCTCGACACGCAACTCGTCACCGGTTCCACCGCGGGCTCGCCCCGCTCGGTGGAGGAGCGCTGGTTCGGGCCCTGACCCGTTCGCGGCAACCCCCGAGCTCGTTGCCGGGCGTTCGGCACGGTGGTGGCGGGCCCGCCCCGGAGTCCGCCCACCGAGCGGGGCGGGCTCCGGTCAGCTCCGCACCGAGTCGTTCTGTACCGAGTCCCCGCCTGCCGAACCGGTCACAGCTCCCTTGTCGAGCAGTTTGTAGGCGTTCCGCGAGACCATCAGCAGTTCCTCGGTGGGCAGCTGGGAGTCCGGGAGTTCACCGGCCGCGGTCTCGTAGGCGTCGTGCAGCTCGATCAGCGCGTTTCGCAGCAGCTCCGGATCGGGACGCCGCAGTTCGGTGAGCTCCCGGACCCGTGCCAGCGAGTTTCGCAACCTGGCCAGCCAGGCTCCGTGCGGGGCGAGCCAGGCCACCAGGACCGCCACCGCCGCACCGAGCAGGGTCGCCCACAGCCTGCTGCTGGCCAGCTGGGCCGGGCTGGCCTGGGTCATCATCCCGCTGACCAGTAGCGCCACCGGGGTGGCGAACAACAGTCCGAGCGCGTAGTTGACGGGCATGGTCGCCTCGACGGCCCACTGGAACGCGGCCAGCAGCAGGATGATCACCCACACCGCCGGATGCAACGACAGCAGCACCAGTCCGATCAACACACCCCCCACCGTT
This sequence comes from Actinopolyspora sabaoui, assembly GCF_051225635.1. Classification (NCBI taxonomy): domain Bacteria; kingdom Bacillati; phylum Actinomycetota; class Actinomycetes; order Actinopolysporales; family Actinopolysporaceae; genus Actinopolyspora; species Actinopolyspora sabaoui. The sequence goes on from NZ_JBMIHH010000009.1 coordinate 49,743, forward strand.
CCCGCGACACGTTGCAGCATTCGCGGTACCGAGCGCGAGGTGCTGGTGGCCTGCAGGACCGACACCGCCGAGACCCCGGCCCAGTAGATGTGTCCGGTGTCGAGCAGGTCGGCCAGGATGCCCGCCAGCAGCGCGGCGATGCCCACCCGCAGCGCGAACGGCACCAACCAGCTGCCGGAGCCCTTGCCCGGCCGCACCGCGGCCAGCAGTACTCCCCGGATCGTGCACCAGCGGGAGGGCGGTAGTGCCGGTGCGGCTGCCGACTCCTCGCGGGCGTAGCCCGGGGCGGCGGGGGATTTTCCCTCGCGGATCCTGGCGGCCGTCTCGCGCAGCGACCGGATCGTCTCGCTCGCCGCGCGCCCGGAGCTGCCCAGCACCTCGCAGATCTCGGTGGTCTGGATCAGCGCTTGGTGTTCCGCCGCGTCGCGTTGCTTTCCCCCCACCAGCGCCAGGCGTGTCCAGGCCGTCTCCACGGCCACCGCCGAGCGGTGCCTGGCGAGCACGTCGGAGCGGTTCGACAGGTAGGCGGCGGTGGCTTCCAGGGCGGCCGCCACCGCCCTGCGCTGCGGGCGCAGCCCGGCGGCCACGGCCTCCACGATGCAGACGAGCCAGGCGAACGCGCCGCTGACCGCGCAGACGGCCAATTGGGGCGCCACCTCGGCGGGAGTGAGGGGGAGGTTCGCGCAGGCGCCGGTGGCGAACGAGAAGATCAGCCCGCCCGGAGCGCCGAGTTTGACGGCCGTGGTGGCGGCGGTGGCCAATGCTCCGACCACGGCGGTGCCGGTCACCACCAGCAGTCGATGCTGCCACGGTGCCACGTCGGCCAGCGCGATCGCGTCGCCCAGCCCCACGGCGATCACCATTCCCGCCGCGACCGCCGCCAGCGAGCGGGTCTGGTTGCGGTACGGCTCGCTGCGGCAGTAGACGCTGGTCAGCGCGCCGAACACCGCTCCGGCGACCAGGTCCAGCCGGTCGAGTCCCAGCAGCACCAGCAGCGGTGTCAGTACCGACAGGAACGCGCGCAGCGCAGGCCATGCGAGGGGAACATGCCGGTTTATGTGAATGGTCTCACGCAAATGACGTGTCAGTATTGACGAAGACACGTTCTATCGTAATACACAAGTGTTTTACTAGTGAAGTAATGGTGGTATGAAACGTACGCCGGACATCATCAGCGCCGCACGCGGGCAGTGGAAGGAGCTCCAACCCGAGCTGGACACCTCCAGCATGGAGGTCGTCGGGCGGGTGCTCCGCGCGGGCGCGGTACTACGGCAACGACTGGACACCGTCCTCGGTGACGAAGGACTTAACCGGGCCGAGTTCGATCTGCTCTCCGCGCTGCGTCGCAGTGGGGAGCCGGTCACCCCGGGGAGGCTGAACAGCCTGATGGTCGCCTCCGGAGCGGCGACCACCAAACGGGTGAGGCAGCTGGCCGAACGTGGTCTCCTCGAACGCATCCGGGACCAGCACGACCGCCGCAGCGCGCGGGTACGGATCACCGAGCACGGTGCGGAACTCATCGACAGGGCTTTCGCCCGCAACCTCGAAGCCGAGCGCGAGCTGCTGGCCGGGATGAACACCAAACAGCGGGAGGCCGTCGCCGGTGGGCTGGCGGAACTGTTGCGCTCCCTGGAAGGCTACCCGGCGCCCGCGCCACCGGCGCAGCCCGACTGAGGATCTCCGCACGGGTGCCGCTGGAGATCGTTCGGCGGAACCCGCTCAGTAGTTCCGCCACGCCCCCCGCTCGTACCGCACGATTCTCGGATGCATCAGAGTGGATGGTTTCACCTCGGCGATCCGGTCCCGATCCGGCGGGAACACGGTCGCCGCGCGCAGTGTCCGCGCGTCCAGCGTGCGCAACTCCGGCACGTCCTCGGGCAGTCGCGGTGACGGCGCCGACTCCCCCGAAACCCCCAATTGGAATCCCCACTGGCCGAAGCTGGGAATGGGGCGGGAGTACGGCACGGTGGCCAGCCCCGCCTGCCGCATCGACGCCTCGACGCACCAGTAGGCCTCCGGCGCGAAGTACGGCGACCCGGCCTGCACGTTGACTCTGGCTCCTTCGGCCATCGAGCGGCGCACCAGCGAGTAGAACTCCGTGGAGTACAGCTTCGCGGTCTCGGTGGAGTCCGGATCCGGCATGTCCACCAGCACCGTGTCGTAGCGCCGCCGGTTGTCGCGCAGCCAGCTGAACGCGTCCGCCGCCACGGTGTTCACCCGGGGATCGTCGAAGGCGTGCTCGTTCAGCGAGGTCAGCCGCGGATCCTCGCGCCCCAACCGCAGCACCGCCGGGTCCAGCTCGACCAGGGTCACCCGCTCCACGCCCGGATAGCGCAGCACCTCGCGCAGCGCGAGGCCGTCACCGCCACCCAGGATCAGCACCTCGGAGTGATCGCCCACCATGGCCGGATGCACCAGCGCCTCGTGGTAGCGACGCTCGTCCACCGAGCTGAACTGCAGATCGCCGTTGAGGAACAGCCGGGTGTCGGTCCTGCCGGACAGCGATCTGGAACTGGTGAGCACGATCTCCTGGTACTTCGACCGCTCCGCGTGCACCACCGGATCGTCGTAGAGCGCCTGGCGCGCCGTCGTCTCGAACCGGCCGGACAGCGCGAACGCTCCGCCCAGCACCCCGCCGATCAACATCACCGCTACCGTCAGCAGCACGACGAGCCGCTTTCCCAGCTCGACGCGGTACACAGTCAGGATCAGCCCCAGACCGGCCGCCGCGTTGAGCAAGCCCACCAGCAGGGCGCCCCGAACCTGGCCCAGCAGCGGCAGCAGCAGGAACGGAAAGGCCAGCCCACCGATGAGGGCTCCCACGTAGTCCGCGGCGAACATGTCGGCCACCGCCGAGCCCGCCTCCTGCCGCCGGATCCGTTGCAGCAGCACCATCAGCAGCGGAATCTCCGCGCCGATCAGTGTACCCAGCACCAGCGAGGTCACGATCAGCATCGGCATGTACATGCTCAGCCACGCGAAGGCGGCGTACAGCCCGAGCACGCTGAGCCCGCCGAGCAGCGCCAGCACCAGCTCCACGGCCACGAAGGAGACCGCCGCCCAGCGTTGCAGCGGTTTGGCGAGCAACGCGCCGATGCCCATGGCGAACACCATCAGCGACAGCACGATGGAAGCCTGCCCCACACTGTTGCCGATCAGGTAACTGCCGAGCGCGACCAGCGCGAGTTCGTAGACCAGCCCACAGGCCGAACAGACGAACACCGCGAGCAGCACCGCGAACCGCGCCATGCCGGGGCGCCGGTACCGGTGCCGTCGCGTCGTCGCGGTGTCCTCGCCCGCTCCCTCCGGGGCGGAGTCGTCCGTCCCGTCGAGCTGGTCGTCCTGCGCGGTGCTGCTCATGGTGTTTCGCTGCTTTTCGACGGGGAGCGGTCGGTCACCAGATCGCCGCGGCGATGATCGTCGCGATCACCACGTGCGACGAGGCCGAGACCCAGGTTCCCGGGTGGATGGACTCGGTGGACAGCTCGTCACCGAGCTTTCCCGGCGTGATCGCGTCGATGAGCAGGAAGGACAGGCCCATCAGGATCAGACCGAGCAGGCCGTAGGCCAGCGTGCCGATCAGTCCGTACACCAGGTCGTTCGAGCTGGCGGCGATCGCGGTGGTGAGGATGATTCCCACACCGATGAGCCCGGACACCAGCAGGATGGCCGCGTTCGCGTTGCGGTGCACCCAGATGAGGTCGCGGAGCTTGCCCGGAGTGGCCAGGTCCACGAGCACGTAGCCGAGGACCATCAGTACGGCCCCGACGATGCCGTAGGCGATCGCCGCGGACAGGCCGAAGAGCAGTTCCTGGAACAACTGTTGCGCCTTTCGGGTCGGGATGTGAACGGATCACCGGTCACTGTTGTCGTGGGTCGTGGCCGGATCCTCGTGATCGGGTCCTCGTGGTCGGATTGTCGTGATCGGGTCACTGTTGTGGTGGCCACTGCCGGCCGGGAGATTGACCGGGTGGGGGAGGTTGCGGAGGTTGTTGCCCGGGTGGTGGTCCCTGCCCGGGAGGACCGCTCGGCGGTCCGTCCGATCCGTTCCCGCCCCGCTGCCGTACGACGCCCACGGTGCCGAGCACGATCCCCAGCACCGTGACGATTCCGAGCATCACCAGCCACACCCAGCGCCACAGCCCGGGAACCCCGGTGTCGGCACTCGGCAGCGGTTCCGCGGCGCGGGTCTCGGTCCGGCTCTCGGCCGGACGGGCGGGCAGCGATCCTTCCTGGGTCAGCAGCAGCGGCAACGCGATCGCGGCCTGGCCGGTGGTGTCCACCGGCGCATCGATGAACCGTTCGGCCGTGATGCCGAGCTCGGCGAAGTCCGAGTCGTACGGCAGGTCCATGTCCGAGTCGGGGGCCTGGGCCACCTCCAGGTCGACGGCGCTCCACTGCTCGCTGGTCGTCGAGGTGTAGGCCACAGTGGCCCTGACCTCGACCCACTTCTCGCAGGTGCTGGCCGGGGTGTTCGGTCCGCGACTCGACCCCTGGTCGTAGTCGCTCTCCGACAACTCCTCGTACGGGGAACTGTCCGAGGAGGACGACAAGTAGCCGTCGCTGCCGTCGATCAGTTTCCAGCCGAAGCAGATCCCGTAACGCTGCTCCTCCTCGGCGAGTTCCTCGGACAGCTGCCGGGACTCGGTTTCGGTGAACCCGGAGAGAGGCGCCCCCGAGTAGGTCTGCGACCGGACATATCTGCTGCTCTCATCGCCGTGGAACGACTCGGAACCGCCGTTTCCTCCTGTACCCAGGACTATCAGGGTGAGGACCAGGCCCGCGATCCCGAAGAACGCCAGCAGTCCGAGCGTCTTTCCGGTCTTGTTGTCGTTCGTTCCGCTGTTTCCCTCGCTCATTTGCCCGATCCCGGTCCGCCGCCCCGGAAGGTCTGCCCGTGAGGTCCGCCCCAGCCCCAGACACCGCCGACGACGTGGTGATAGTGGTTGTTGGCCTCGTCGAGCTCCATGACGTGGATGACCGAGCCCCGGTTACGCGGCTGCACGATCACGGCGTCGTCGCTGTAGCGCAGGTAGATGCCGCTGCCCTCCGCGTACTGCGAGACCGGCTCCCACGTGTCGGTGATGTCGTCGGCCACGGTGGACGGTTCGAGTTTCGAGGTGTAGGCCTTGTTGTCGTCGTCCCCCGGTTTGTCCAGCTGGACGGCCCTGGTGTAGTTCTTCGCCACGTAGGCCCGTGGCCCCGTGCCGGTCGAAAAGATCATGACCATCGCGATGAGCAGCGCCAGAAACGCCGTCATACCCGCGATGACGAACCAGAATTTCGGTTTCATCGCCTCGCCCGGTTCCTCCCGTCAGGCCGAAGCCGGATAGATACGCACGTCGTAGCGGGTGAGTTCCTCGCCAAGGGTGGCTTCCCAGTCGGCGCCGTCGAAGGACTCGAAACCGAGCATCGTGCCGTCGGAGGCTTCGTAGTCGTGGTAGCGCACGTTGCCGGCCTCGTCGAGCCCGGTGGTCGCCTCGCTGCTGAACCGTGCCGTGCCGGACTCCTCGGAACGGAACTCGCGTTCACCGAAGCCCAGTTTGGCCGGTCCCGGCGTCGGCACCTCGTCCGTCTCCACCGGTGTCCACTGGGTCAGGACCAGGTCGGGGTCCTCCTCGACTCCCAGCCACACCTGGGTCCCCTTGGCGTCGTCCAGCAGGTGTTCCGCCCAGCGCCAGCTGCCCTCCGACAGTCGCAGCGTTCCCCGCACCGTGTAGGACATTCCCCGGATCTCCACGATGTCGCCCGCGGTCAACGAGCGTGGATCCCCGCGCAGCGCGTCCTGGTCGGTGGTGTCGAACGGGTCCTTCGGCGCCCGTTCGTCGCGTCCGGAGCTGCTCTGCCCGGAACGCCGTCCCCGGAGCACCAGTGCGATCACGACCGCCACCAGTGCTACCAGCAGTATCAGGATCGGAAGGATCACGAATATGTTCAATCACGCCCCCTGAGCGATTCCCGAGCACCACCGGCCGATCGGTAGCGTATCGGTAATGGGGCGCGGTTGTCCGCCGTTCGGGCGAAATCTTGCGCTGCCACGTGTGAAGCTTGGCACAGCGGGGTTCCCAGTCGGCCTTCGGCGTAGGGCGGAACGGCCTCACCGTGCGGTCTCGTCGCTCTCCTGACCGGCTCCAGGTCGACACCGCTCCAGTACTCGCTGTCCGCCGCGGTGTAGGCCACTGGCACCCTTACCTCCACCCGGCCCTCGCAGGTTTCGGCCGGGTGGCCGGCCCACGAACGGAGCCCCGGTTGTAGTTTTCCCCCGCGTCCTCCCCACTGGACCCGGGTCTACTCATTTGCCCGACCCCGGTCCGCCGCCCCGGAAGTGCTGGCCGTGAGGTCCGCCCCAGCCCCAGACACCGCCGACGACGTGGGGATAGTGCTCGTAGGCCTCGTCGAGCTCCATGACGTGGATGACCGAGCCCTGCTCGCGGGCTCGCACCATCACGGCGTCCTCGCCGTAACGCAGGTAGACGCCACTGCTGTCGGTGTACCGCGATACGGGTTCCCAGGCGAGGGAGATGTCCTCGACCACATCGGTCGCCGAGTCGTCCGAGGTGTAGGCCCGGTTGTCCTCGTCGTCGGGTTTGTCCAACCGTTCGGCCCTGGTGTAGTGCTCGGCCACGTAGGCGCGTGGGCCCGTGCCGGTGGAGGAGATCATCGCTATCGCGACGATCAGCGCCACCACCGCCGTCACGCCGCCGAAAAGGAAACAGCCGCTCGGTCTCATGGTCCCGCCCCGGTTCCCGCTACTCGGATGATCCTCGCGAGAGTCGACGCGGGAAATCCCGGAGCGGTTCCGAAGCGAACCGGCGAGCGAGACGAACACCCCGGACGGAGCGCTACCCCAGCGGAACCGAAGCTCCCCCGTCCCGGTGGGTCACCGGCGGTGCGGCACCCTCACCCGTCATCGCCGGGAAGCCCCGCGGCGCCACTTCCGGAGCGTGGCACACCCGGAAGCGGTGCCGCGTCGGCCGAACGGTGGCGAAACGCGGCGAAACGCGTCCCGCCACCGGCGGTGTGAACTACCGTCGGCCGGTCGCCGGTCGGCTCATTCGTCCAACAGCTGGGCGCAGCGGATCAGCCCGAGGTGGGAGTAGGCCTGCGGATGGTTGCCCAGCGAGCGCTCCGCGATCGGGTCGTACTCCTCGGACAGCAGGCCGGTGGGGCCCGCGTTGTCCACGATCTGCTGGAACAGCTCCTCCGCCTCGGTGCGCCTGCCGGTCAGCAGGTAGGCCTCGATCAGCCAGGTGGCGCACAGATGGAACCCGCCTTCGTGGCCGGGCAACCCGTCGTCACGGCGGTAGCGGTACACCGTCGAACCGCTGCGCAGCTCCGATTCGATCGCCGTGACGGTGGCCCTGAACCGCTCGTCGCTCGGGTCGATCAGGCCGGAAAGGCCCACGTACAGCGAGGCCGCGTCCAGATCCGACCCCTCGTAGGCAGTGGTGAACGCCTGCACGTCCGGATGCCAGCCGTTCTTGAGCACATCCTCGGCGATCTGCTCGCGCAGCTGCGCCCACCCCGGCTCGGGCGTCCGGTCGTAGTGCGCCGCCAGCTTGAGCGCCCGATCGATCGTGACCCAGCACATCACCTTGGAGTAGACATGGTGCCTGGGAACGTCGCGTTCCTCCCAGATGCCGTGGTCGGGCTCGAACCAGCGCCAGGTCACGGCCTCCGCCATGCCTTTGACCAGTTCCCAGTCGGCGTCGCGCAGCTTGCCGTGCGCCAGTGCCAGGTCCGTGGCCAGCTCCACCACCGGCCCGAACACGTCCAGCTGCACCTGCTGGTCGGCCAGGTTGCCCACCCGCACCGGCCGGGAACCGGCGTAACCCGGCAGGCTGTCGATGACGGCCTCCGGGCCGAGCGTGCCACCGGCCAGCGAGTACAGCGGGTGCAGCCGTTCCGGACCGGGCAGGGTGTCCATCACCCGGTGCAGCCAGTCGAGGAAAGCCTCGGCCTCCTCGGTGGAACCCAGCGAGACCAGCGCGCGGGCGCTCATCGCCCCGTCCCGCAGCCAGCAGTAGCGGTAGTCCCAGTTGCGCACCCCACCGATCTCCTCCGGCAGGGAGGTGGTGGCCGCGGCCATGATCCCGCCGGTGTCGGTGTTGCAGAGCCCTCGCAGGGTCAGCGCCGAACGCACCACCAGGTCGGTTTCCACCTTCGGCAGTCGCAGCTGCTTCACCCACTCCGACCAGTACCGGTTCGCGCTCGACCGCCGCTCCGGTTCGGCGAGATCGGAGCCGGCCAGGGTTTCGGTGCCGCAGCGCAGTTCCAGCACCACCGGGGAATCCTCGGACAGGGTCAGCTCCGCGTGCGCGCTCTCGTGCATGCCGTCCGAAGTGATCTGCCACTTCACCGCGGGTGAGTACAGCACCATCGGTTCGGAGGTGCCATGCACCCGGATCCCCTCCGCTTCGGCGGTCATCCGCACCGGAACCTGACCGAACTCGGGGCGGGGCGCGAACTCCACCACGGCCTTGGTGCTGCCGCTGATCACCCGGATCAGGTCCGTGCGGTGGGAGTCGCCACCGTGCTCCAGGTAGTCGGTGACCAGCAACCGCGACCAACGGGTTTCCACGGTCATGGTGCCGGGAACGTAGCGCTGTCCCAGCGGCAGCGTGCTGCGCGGTGTGCCGTCGCTGTTCTCCGGCTGCGCGGGCAGCACCGAGAAGTGCCCGGCGCCCTGCCCACCCAGCAGATCGGCGAACACGGCGGCGGAGTCCGGCCCCGGGTGGCACATCCAGGTGACCCGGGCGTCCGGTGTCAACAGCGCCACCGTGCGCTCGTTGGCCAGCATCGACAGCCGTTCGATGGCGGGGGCCTGCTCGCCGTACAGCCAGGTGCGGCGTTCCTCCATGAGCAGGGCGAGCACTGTCGCCACCCCGGGGGTGTCCGGCACCCGGTAGTGGCCCAGCGTGTCACCCTCGCCGACCTTGATGCCCAGGTCCGGGCCGTGCAGTTTGCTGAAGACCTTCTCGTCGGTGACGTCGTCACCGAGGAAGATCGCCCCGGTGCAACCGACCTGGTGCCGCAACGCCTCGAAGGCGTTGCCCTTGTCGGTCTCCACCACGGCGAGCTCCATCACCGATTTGCCCTCGGTGACCTGCACGCCTTCCCAGGTGGCCGGTCCGGAGCGGACCGCGTCGAGAACGCTCTCGCTGACTTCGGGCTCCGCCCTGCGGACGTGCACGGCCACGCTGGCCGGTTTCGCCTCCAGCGTCACCCCCGGCTGACCGGCGGTGATCTCCTGCAGGCTGCGCTGCAGCTGAGTGCGCAGGTGCGTGGTGTCCGGGTCGAGTTCGTGCACGAAACCGACATCGAACTCGGAACCGTGACTGCCCACCAGGTGGACCTCGGCGGGCAGCCGGGACAGCGTGGCGAGGTCCCGCAGCGCCCTGCCCGAGATGACCGCGGCGGTCGTGGTGGGCAGCGCGGCCAGCGAACGCATCGCGTGTACCGATTCGGGTAGTGGTTTGGCCTGACTCGGATCCCCCACGATCGGGGCCAACGTGCCGTCGTAGTCGCAGGCGACCAGCAGGCGAGGTGTGCGCGCGAGCTGCACGATCGTGCGACGAAGCTCGGCGGGCAGGGCTTCGGCGGTCAACGCCACACTCCTGTTGAGGTCTCGGGATGGTCGGAACGCGGGGCCGAACACGGGCCGCGGGTGGTCGGCCCCACGAATCGTGGTGGCCGCTTACGCGTGCCGTCGGTCGACCGGTGTATCGCTATTGAAGTGGTCGGGCCGCCGGCCCCGGAGCTGTGCCACAGCCCGGCCCGGTGGTCGGTGAACCGGTGCCCGAGTCGGCGCTCGGTGAGGTCGCGGTCCACATCGAGCGGACGATCACGCCACATGCCCCGCCGACTCGCCGGTCGTTCGGCTCGACAGTGGGACTACCCCGACGCGGCCGTGCCGGACACACCGTACCCGGTTCCGGGGCCGACACGGACCCTAACGGCACCTCGTGGCGAGGCCGTCCTTCACGTCCCGGGTGCTGCCCGCACTCGGCCGTGGCGGGGGGTCTCCCGCGAGCCGTGCCGTAGCCCATGCGTCCACCCGGTTTCCGTAGTGTCGAGGTCCGCCGTCGACCGGTTTCTACTCCGTCGGCGAAGCTCCCAGCGCCTCGAGGAACGACCGCGCCCAACGGTCGACATCGTGCGTGAGCACTTGCCTACGCAATGCGCGCATCCTACGGCGTCCCTCGGCCTGATCGATATTCAGGGCCGCGAGCATGGAGTCCTTGACCCCGTCCAGATCGTGCGGATTCACCAGTAGCGCGCTGGTGAGTTCGGCGGCCGCTCCGGCGAACTCACTGAGTACGAGGCTACCCCCGAGGTCGCCGCGGCTGGCCACGTACTCTTTGCAGACGAGGTTCATCCCGTCACGAACCGGTGTAACGATCATGACATCGGCCGCACAGTAGAACGCGATCAGGTCCTTCCGGTCCACCGAAGTGTGCAAATAGTGCACGGCCGGGTGACCCACTCGGCCGAATTCGCCGTTGATGCTGCCGACCTTGCGCTCGATGTCCTCCCGCATCTGCTTGTAGTGCTCCACCCGCTCCCGGCTGGGGGTGGCCACCTGGATCATCGCGACGTCCTCCACGGTGGCGTGCCCCTCGGACAGCAGCTCGTACATCGCGTTGAGCCGCACGTCGATCCCCTTGGTGTAATCCAGCCGGTCGACACCGAGCATGATGCGGCGCGGATTGCCCAGTTCGGAGCGGATGGCCTTGGCCCGCTGCTGCACCTCCCTGGTGCGGGCGAGCTGGTCGAGTTCCCCCGAGGCGATCGAGATGGGGAACGCGCCGACCCGCACCACCCGGTCGCCCACCTGCACCACACCGGGACGGGAACGCACCCCCACCTGGGCGCGGCTGGGTTCGAAACCGGCCAGTCGGCGGGCCAGCCACATGAAGTTCTGCGCACCGCCCGGGCGGTGGAAACCCACCAGATCCGCGCCGAGCAGCCCCCGCACGATCTCGGTCCGCCACGGCAGCTGCATGAACAGCTCCACGGGCGGGAACGGGATGTGCAGGAAGAACCCGATGCGCAGGTCGGGGCGCAGTTCGCGCAGCATCGCCGGGACCAGCTGCAGCTGGTAGTCCTGGATCCACACGGTCGCGCCCTCGGCGCTGACCTCGGCGGCCGCCTCGGCGAACCGTTGGTTCACCCGCTGGTATGAGTCCCACCAGGAGCGGTCGAACACCGGTGGGACCACCACGTCGTGGTACAGCGGCCACAGGGTGGCGTTGGAGAATCCCTCGTAGTACTCCCGGAACTCGGAGGTCGACAGCCGCACCGGGTGCAACCACATGTCCCCGTCCGCGAAGGCCTCCACCTCGACGTCGGCGACGCCGGGCCAGCCGACCCACGCCCCCTGCCGGGCACGCAGGAAGGGCTCCAGCGCGGTCACCAGCCCACCCGGGCTGTGCTTCCAACGCTGGGTTCCGTCCTCCAAGCGTTCCAGGTCGACCGGCAGCCGGTTGGCGACGACGACGAAGTCAGCTTTCTTGGGCTCACTGCCCTTACTCACCGGTCTTCCTCCTATGGTCCGTTTGCGATTCGGGTGTGGGGCTCGCGTGCCCGGCCCGAGCAGTGCGAGCGGAACCGGCTGTCGAGTCGGACGCCGCCGCAAAGGACACAGGGCACGTGGCCGTTCGCTCGACGTGCCTCGCGACGCCTTGGACGTCGGCACCCGGACCGTCCGGTTCCGCCACCGCCCGGTCGAGCCGAAGAGTTCCGGAAGCGGCTCCCGAGGTCGGTTACCCGTGGTCGAGGCTAGTCAATCGTGATCCACTTCGCGTGGTTCGAGCGTCGCAACGCGGTTGGTCGGGTTCGATCACTCTCGCAGGGTGCGCGCGGGGCAGGAAGCCCGCGAGGCGGGATTCTTCGAAACCGGCTCGCCGCGGAGCGGAAGTGGCGGAACGGTGGTGGTTGACCGGTAGTGGTGGAACGGCGGTCGTGGACTTGGGGATGCGAACCCGCTCCACGATTCGGGGGCACGGCTCGGGGAGGGGCCGGGTGATCAGTCCAACCTGCGGCTGGTGGGGCGCAACGGGCCCGACATGCGGGGGCCGGACATCCGCCGCTCCAGCCTGCCGAGGCCGGTACGTACCGGCTGCGATAGGAACTCGCCGAGCACCACGCCCGCACCGAGCGCCAGACCCGTGGCCGCCGCGATCATCAGGGTGGACAGTCCCGTGGGGTTGCCCTGCACCGACAGCTCGTACAGCGCACGGTAGGTGGCCAGCCCGGGCAGCAGCGGCGCCACACCCGACACGGCCACGACCAGGACCGGGATGCGGAGTCTGCGTGCGATGACGCCGCCGATGAAGCCGACGAGGGTGGTGGCGATCGCCGAGGCGAAGATCGGATTGAACTCGATCTTGGCCATGACCTGGAAAACCAGTGCGGCGATGGCTCCGCCACCCGCCGCCATGATCAACGGTCGGGGCGGGGAGTAGCTGGCCACCGCGAAACAAGCGGAGGTGGCGGCGCCCGCGAGCCCCTGCAACGGCAGTTCCAGCAGGCCGGGAAACGGCAGCACCCCGCCGCCGAGTTCCTGCACGTTCAACCCGCCGCCCAGGGCGTCGGCGCCCAGGATGCGCAGTGCCATGTAGAGGGCGAGCACCACGCCCGATATCAGCCCCGCCGAGGTCAGCGCGAGTTCGGCTATTCGGCCCGCGGCGGTGACGTTGTAGCCGGTGATGGCGTCCTGCATCGAGCCGACCACGGTCATACCGGACAGCAGCACGATGATGTTGGCGGCCACGGCGAGCGCGGCGGTGGGCAGGATGTTGGTGGCGAAGCAGGCCAGCGCGACGCTGGTGGCCAGCGCCCCACCCACGGTCTGCTGGAAGAAGACCGGAAGGCCGCGCTGGTTGAGGAACCGCCCGACCCGGTCGACCAGGGCGGTGGAGGCCGCGGCCACCAGCGGCAGCATCGGTGGGGTGGTCCCGCCGCCGAGCAGCACTGACAGCGCGGCCGCCATGCCCGCCCAGGCGAGGGTCGCCACGGCGCGTGGGAAGGGGTGTGGGGCGCGCGCGATGGTCTCCAGCTCGGCGTAGGCGTCGGAGGTGGTGATCTCGCCCGCGATGATGCGGCGGATCAGGTGTTCGACCTCGGCGAGCCTGGTGTAGTCCAGCGAGCGGTTGCGTACCACGCGCAGTGAGGTGATCGGGAGGTTCTCCGTCCCCCGATAGCAGGAAACGGTGATGGACGTGTAGATCACGTCCACTTCGCAGTGCGGCAGACCGTAGGCGTCGGTGACGCTGGTGATGGTGGCGCTGACGTCGGAGGCGCCGACGCCGCTGGCCATCTGGATCTCGCCGATGCGCAGCGCCAGTTCGAGTACGAGATGGACCGTCGAGTCGTCGGGCAGGGCGGGGCCGTAGACGACGTTGCGAGTCCCGACGGTTTCGGAAGGGTCGCGTCGCCGCAGCACACCACGTGCGCGCTGCGTGATTCCCACTGCCGCTTTTCCTCCTTGCATGACCTTCCGCGTGAAGCGCGGTTCGTGCTGTTCACCCCTGGAATCGCCAGCCACGTACGCACCGTTGCACTCCCCCGGGGTGGCGTCCATCACTGGTCGCCGGTGTGACTCGGCGTGTCGTCGGCCGGGCCAGTCGCGGGCAGTCCCTGCTCGGGACTGGCGTGGCCCCGAGCCTTGTTCGGCCCGGGGCGTGTGGTTCACCCGTGATTCCGGACGTGGTGTCCCGCCTCGCCGGGGATCGGTGGTGGTTTCCCGGTGTTGGTCTCCCCGGTGGGGAGTGCGCGTGTGCGTGGTGTGGTGGTGTGTTCCGCTCGTCCGGTGTGCTCGTCCGACCCGACGTGCTCCGATGTGCGGGTCGGCGCGAGGTCCGGCACGATCCGGAGCGTTCGGTTCGCGCCGTCGCGCCACGCTCGCGGGCTCGTTCCCTGTCCGATTTCCTCGGACCGATCGGTCCCCGGGGAGAAGATCGGGGTGGTGCCCGTTCCGGTGGTGCGGTGGGGTTTCGTGAACCCTGCTCCGCCGCCCGAGCCTACGCCCGGATTTTTCGGGGGCAGTCGCCCGTTACCGCATCGTGGGACGCGGCGGAGCGTGTGCTGTCACGAGGTCGGGTGGGTGAATCCCGGGCGGGGCTGTCCGTTGCTCGGAAGCCGGGCCGGGGAGGGCGGAAGCGGGGCAGAAGCGCGCGAACTTCGTCCTGCCGGGGGCTGCCGCGAGCTCCCGGACGCGATGTCCGGCCCGGTGCCGTGGTGGCGGGAGGGCGGGGATTACCATGGTGGCGTGTGGAGCTGATCCACACGCGCCGCTGTAGCTCAGTTGGCAGAGCGCCCGCCTTGTAAGCGGAAGGTCAGGGGTTCGAGTCCCCTCAGCGGCTCCGGTTCTCACCTGGGGTTTTAATTCCGATCTCCGTTGCGGGGTCGGTTTCGTGGCGTCGAACGTGGTGCGAGGTCGCACATACTCGATCCTATGGCGAAAACAGCGGTCCGGCGTAAGCGATCTCGTGGCGGCGTCGGCAAGCTTCCGAGCGGAGCCCTTCGCGTGGAGGTCTACGCGGGCTTCGATCCGGTGACCAAGCGTCGTCGCTACCTGACCGAGGTCGTCCCGGCAGGACTGGTAGCGCATCCGGAGTCCGAGAAAGTGCTGTGCCCGCCGCTGCACGATGTGGACGAGCGACGTGATTCGCGGAGGCGAGCGGATGGCGAAGCGGTATTTCGACGAAGCGTATTCGCCGGAGGCGATTTACCGTCGTTGTGCGGGGTTGCACGTGCTGCCGTTCGTCGGACGGGTCGGGTCGGCGGGCTCGACACGGACACGTCGGATTCGTCGTATGCCGAGTCGCGGCGGTATCTCGGGAGCGCTCCTCTCGGAATTCCGTCCACTGGTCCAACTCTGGGGGTGCTGTCATGACCGGATCGGACAAGCCGGTGGTGTATCTGATCGGTACGGCAACGCCGCCGGTGCGGGAGCTGGTCGAACCGGTCGGATTGCTGCGTGAGGCGGGCTGGGAGGTGTGCGTGGTGCTGAGTCCGACCGCCGCGAGCTGGGTCGACGTCGATGCGTTGGCCGAGCGGAGTGGTCACCCCGTCCGGGTGCAGCCCCCGTTGCCCAGTGAGCGTGATCCGTTGCCCATGGCCGATGCCGTGCTGGCCGCGCCGGTGACGTTCAACAGTCTCAACAAGATGGCGGCCGGTATCAGCGATACCCTGGCGGTGAGTCGGTTCAACGAGCTGCTGGTCAGCGGTGTGCCCACCACCGCCGCTCCCTGCGTGAAACCCGTGCTGCGCCGGCACCCCGCCTACCCGGCCAGTACGCGCTCGCTGGCCGAGGCCGGCGTCCGACTGCTCGACCCGGACACCCTCACCAGCCGCGGTGGCGACGGCCTGGCCACCTTCGACTGGAACACGGCAGTCACCGAGTTCCTCGAGTAGGAGTAAGCAGCACAGGCGAGCGGGTGGTTGTGTGGGGTGGCACGGAGATAGGTTTGGCCGGTGGCTGGTTGAAACGAACTGAAGCAGCTTTGTTGTGGCGGATTGTATAGCACCTGATTATCAAGGTGTTCCCGCAGGCGCGGGATGACCCGCAGGTGCGCCGGTCTCGGAGTTTCCCCGCGGCGTGCCGTAGCTAGGGACAGCGGCCACCGTGGTTTCGAAAGGGATCGGTTACGCGTCCGGAACCGACACGGCGGGAGAGACCGCGATGGATGCCGACGCCAGCCTGAGTGGAGCAGGGGGCTGCCGGTACCGCGCTCGGCTCGGCCGATCTTTCCGGGAGTTGACACCGTTGTCGGTGGAGCCCTCGGGAGTATGGCCGGGGATTTCCTCGCGACCGAGGCGGAAAGCCTGCTGACGGGCGAGTAGACGGGACGAGGGATGTCTGAGGAGAAACCAGTGGTTTCGGAGCAGCTGCCGCCCCGTCCGGATCCGTGGACGGGCGAGCCGCGCCCGCCGCGGGCGCCGGGGTTTTTCAAGCGGGACAAGCCGCCGAAGGATCAGGATTCGGAACGGGATCGCAGCCAGCGGCGAAAACCCACGCCGCCCGAGGGGCAGGGGCCGGTACTGGAGTGGTAACGGCACAGCCAGCGCTACTCGATCGGTATGGGCCTCGCCGGATTCGTGCTGATCGGGGTTCTGATCGGCTTCCGGCAGGGGTCCGACTACAGCTGGCTCAGAATTCCCGGGATGTGGCTCTTTCTCGTCGTGGCCGGACTGGGCATGTACGGGATCTTTCGGTTGGTCGATCCGGCGGTGGGTGCCGACTGGTTGAAAGTGGGCCGCACCTGGGTGTTGTTGTACGAGCTCACCGACATCAAAGTCCGCCATCGGGGAATGTCGATGCACCTCGACCTCAAGGACGGCTGGGGGCGCAAGGTGCAGGTGAAGGTGGACGAGCTGCAAGAGGACCGCGACATGTGGGATCTCGTCTACAACGGCCTGCTCCACTCGGTGGTCACCAATGGGGCGATGACGAACTGGGCCGCGCACTCGCTGCTGGAAGTCTCCGAAGAATCGGAGTGAATCATCGCCTCCGACCGCGCTCGAACGGGTGCGGCGATGTCACTGGCGTCCGCTGCGAATCGCCCGCTCTCCCACGAATCGTTGCATCGCCTGCCCCGTTCAACCCTGCGGATACGAAAGACTGATCCACCAGAAGCGAGTGATCGCGGCCAACAACAGTACGGTGGAAGGAAGGAACCACCACCAGCGCAACCAGCGCATGGCGACCGGGAGTATCCGCAGCAGCGTTCCGAACGTCGCGACCACACCGCCGAGTACAGCGCTGATCTGAATAGCGGTCAGTACGTCGTCGTCCCACGGGCCGTAAGGAGTCATCAGAAACGCCGAACCGACCAGGAAGACGGCGACCAGGTCGATCACGATCAGCACCACCGCACTGACCACGACCGGGAGCCAGCGGGTACTCGAACGGCGTGTGGGGAGTGATGTCACGTTGGATCCTTACTCATGAACCGGTTACTGCATCGCTTTTCTCGCTTCAGGCAGATGATCGAGCAGGGTTTCACCGTACGCTTGTGCATTGGCGTTCTCGTTCCAGTTGGGGCCCCCATTGTAACGGGCACCGAGCTCGGCGTACTGTTCCGAGGTCATCTCTCCCGCGGGCACGTCCGCGAATTCACTTCGAGCTTTCAGATTCGCGAGATGCTCGGCACTGATCATGATATTCGTCTTTGGGTTCTCGGAAGCGGCGATCACTTCTTCTCGCTGTGCCTCGGTGAGATTTTCTGGATCGTAGCCGAGAACCTCGGCCGCTCGTCGAACTTGGATGGAGAGAGCTCCATAGGATGTTTCGTCCGGATCACCCGCAAGTCGGTCTGGCAGGTTTTCGGGTGTCACCGGACTCCAGCCCGAATCGGCGAAATCCCGGGCGGTCTGTGTCATGTCATCGAAAACTCTTCCTTTTCCGCCTACTTCTTGCCATGCGATTCCCGCCACCAGGTCCGTTGGTAACCCGGACTGCTTGGCGGCTGCCTCGATCGTGGCCTTGTTCTGCTGAATCCAATCTTGCCGGAACTCGTTCGAGGATTCGCTGAGCCAGTAAGGAGTATTTGTTCCCTCCGGGAGGTTCGCGGCGATGTCTCGGAAACGCTGAAGTTTTGGCGACACCTCGGTTTCCGGTGAAATATCGTTCAATCCTGTTTTGGGGCCACTACCGCTCAGGGAAACATTAGCATTGCCTGCTGCCTCCGACGCTTCTTGTGCGATCGTTTCGATTCCGGATATGATGGCGGCGGATTCCTTGGAATTCGTGCGAAAGTCCGGCAGTGCGCGGTACGCGGAATCCATTCCTTCGAGGCACGCGTCACGTGCCGACTTCTCCGTGTCTTTTGCTTGTGTGAATTTTTCGTCGGTCTGTCGATAAAATCGTTCGGCTTTCTCGCGGATGGAGTCCACGTCCATGCCGAGTTCGGCAAGCCAGTCGAAAACTCCAGTAGTGGCACGAATGTCTTCCCATTGTCTCATGGGTTCGGCTTTTTGGGCGGTTCTGGTTATGGCAGTCGCGACCTTTTCGATCTCGTCCGAAAGCTTTTGCTCGCTTACTTGTCCCTCCTCGACGAGCTTTCGTGCTTTATCTGCCTCCGGTGCATAGTTCGCGAGTGCTTCGGATGCCTTGATGAATCCTTTGGACAAATTTTCGACCAGTCCGCCGGCGTCGTCCAGGCGTGAGTCGTACTTTTCCCGTCCGGATCCCTGCCAGTCGGTATCCTGTTTTACCCGTTTTACGGTGGGTAGTGTTGATTCAAGCAGTTTGTGAATTCTTTTGAACTCCTCGGAGTTTCTCTCTATCAGGTTTGGTGCTACCTCGGTGAGGAACTCGACTTCTTCGAAGTAGGTCATGGATCATCGCTTTCCAGGTGGTACGTAGCTTCCTTCCGACAGGAGTCGTTCGAGCTCGTCGCTCACTTGAGCGTCGATACCGACGTGCTCCTCGCCGACTGCTTTGAGCTTGGTCGACAGTGCCCCCAGCAGTGCAACGAGATCACGATGCTGGTTGTGCGCGAACGAAGCGAACTCTTCGACTTTCTTACCGACGTCCGGATGTGACCTTGGTGATCTCGCCATGGTAGCCAGATCACCATCAAGGCGACCCGCTCGGAGCAGCCCGGCCAGCTCGGCCAGCACATGAGAGTTGCCGTCGATGGACTCTGGATCTAGGTGAAAGCTCGGCGTCAAGAAAGCTCCCTCCACGGATTTCTCTCGGAAATCTAGCGAAACTTGATCCGAAACGGTGTCGGTTCGGCCTCATACACTCGAAAGGAGCAGCACGCCAAAAAGAGTGATCTTGCCGGTGGGCCGGTGCTCGCTGCAGTGGGCTCGTGCAAGACCCCGCTTCTGTCGCCTTACGAATCCAGCGGGCCGCTGCGATCAGAAGTGGGTTTCAACGAGCGTGATACTCCGCCGGATCACGGTCTCCTACACTCGTGGGCCGTGACCTGTCACCTCGTGCCCGGCTGAGCGTTCCGGCTCGCCACTGGGGGTTTTCGCATGGCGGAGAGCTCGCTCACGGCGGCGGCGAGTGACGTCGCCGCGTCCGCGCACGTCGCCTGCGCCCGCTTCCGCGGCACCGACCCGCTGCTGGTGGGGCGCACGCGGCGGCAACTCGCGGCCGAGATCGGTTACCCCGACGACTCGGGTCGCATCCCGGCTGCCCGGTGGATGCGTGCCGTCACCTTCGAACACCTGGTGCGCACGGACCGCTTCGCGAGCGAGTTGGCGACCACCACGGTCGGCAGGCTCGGCCTGAACCGCCCCACCGACATCGTCACGGCCGACGCGCACGGCGACGCCGACAAGACCAGGGGCCTGCTGGCGGACGCGCACGCCAGAGCCGCTTCCGACGGCTCGGTGACGCTGCTGCACTCGCTCGCGCTGCCGCTCGCCGCACCGGTGGAGGACCCCGAAGACAGCGTGGCACTCCCGGAGAGCGCGGCACCCCCGGGCAACCGGGCCGCGGTAGCCGAACCCGACGTGGAATCCGACCTCGCCGTGATCGCCCCCGAACCGGATGCCGACGGCGACACCTGGCTGATCCTCGGCGCCGCCAAGGACTACGAACGGGTGAGATCCCGCATCGAGGACGCCAGGCTGCTCAAGGGTTTCCTGCGGGTGGCCCTCGCGGCGGAGTCCGCCCGCTCCCGAGCGTCCCTGCCCACCGGCATGTCGGTGCACTCGCACGGGGTGCTCGCCGTCCCGCGCAACGCCTTCCTGCAACCCGAGGCCCTGGTCGAAGCGCTCGACGACCACCGCGCCGAGGTGCGGATGCGGCTTGCGGAGCGGCAACGCGAGTTCGAGCGGTCGGCACCGGAGGAAACCGCGAACCTCGCGGACTACGTCGCGCACCTGCGGGCGACCTTCGACCCCGCCTCCTGCACCACCTGCACCCTGTTCTCCTACTGCCGCGACGAGCTCCGCACCTCCGACGACCCGACCGACCTGCTGGTCGAGCTGGGAATACCGCCCGACACGCGTCCCCAACTCGCCGGCATGGTGGACGGCTCGGACGAACCGTCCAACGCGCCCGCCTCGGTGGTCGCCAACGTGTCCGCGACGCTGGACGGAGTCGCACGCCTCACCGGCCAGCGACGCGTCGATCAGGCGGGCCGCCCGGGCACCCTCGACCTCGTACTGGCCAAATCGGACTCCGCGGTCCTCGGTATACACGGGATCGCGCTGCGGCGCGTCGCCACGCGCGGCCCCGAGCCGTGGCGGACCACCGTGTTCGACGATCCGCAGTCCGCGTGGACCCGGCGCGAGGTGATGCACCTGCTGGGCCGGGAACTGTCCGAGGCGATGGCTGAGCAGCGCCGCCTCGACGCGGAGAATCCCGGCCCGGTCCACCTCGTGGTCCCGGACCAGTCGACGGCCGACGTGCTCGTCTCGATCGCCGACAACCTGGCGGGCATCGAGCTCAGCGGGCTGCGCTGGCGACGCGACGAGCTGATGGGTCGCACTCCACTGACCTTCGACGGCGAGCCCGCCGAGATCCCGCACGCCCTGCCGGAGACGGCACGCACCGCGGTGTCGTTCCTGCTGGAGGAGGACCGAGCCAGGGCGCTCACCCTCCGGTCTCCGATCATCGTGCTGCGGGAGCCACTGGCGCGACACGTGGTGGCGGGCGGGCCACAGTCGGCCTCCTACCGGCTGGACTACCTGGTGCGCTGGGCGGAAACCGTGACCGAGGGGCCGGTGAAACCGCGCGACCTGGAGGACGAGATCGAGGCCGCGCCGCACACCCCCGGCGCCCGGCTGACAAGCGGGAGTTCGGACGCGATCCACGAGGCGCTGACCGGAGCGGATGCCGAGCGGTCCTATTCGGAGCAGCCCGGTCCCGAGCAGCCCACCCCGGAACGATCCGGCACCGAACAGCCGGATCCGACCGCGAACGAGTACACCGCGCTGGTGACCGAGGAGCTCGACTACAAGCGCGGCATCCTCGACCGAGCCCTGGCCGTGCTGCACACCTTTCCGGACTCGCGGCTGCGTCTGGTGCACCGCGAGATCGAGGCCGACGCCCAGGCGGTCTGGCGGCGACGGCTCGCCATGCGCGCCTCCGACCTGGTCCGGTTCGGCCGGACGCACCGTTTCTGGCGCAACGCGCTCGTGGACGTCATCGAGAGCGACGGGAAGTGCCGAAGCCAGCTCCAGGCGCTGTCGAACCCGCAGTTCGCCGACGAGCTGGCCACCGACGTCGGCACGCGCGAGGTGGCCGTCGCCACGGTGGTCTCGGTCCGGCCGCTGGTGCTCGACGTGGCTTCCCGCCGGATCCGCGCCGGAACCAGGATCGTGCTGCTGCACGTCAACGGTGATTCCCGAGTGGAACACCCGGATGTGGAACTCACGGTGCAGAAGAGCAACTTCAAGTTCGCCGGGTTTTCGATCGGCCCGCTGTCCGATGTGGCCGATGCCGAGACGCCCCGCCGGTTCGCCTGGAAGCCGGAGCACGTTCCCGAGCTGTCCGTGGGGGACCGGCTGATCGTCGCCGATTTCGCGTGGTTCTCGACGAACAAGGGCAACGCGTTCCTCGGTGTCGAGAGACCCCGGGTGGACAACCTCGCGGCGCCGGGGCCGACGTGCGAGCCGAACTCCTACGCCGAGGACCCCGAGACGCACGAGCGCTGCTGTCGTCCGCACGAGGACGTCGAGGCCGAGCGGTCCGACCAGCTCGCCGAGCGCCGCGCCCGTGGCGAGCTCAACCCGGAGGTGTGGCCGCCGATCGCGGACTCCGACGCGTTCGAGGTGGCTCCAGCCGGGGCGCCGGTCGCCGACGCCGCCACCCGGCCGGTGACGGATCCCCCGGACGACATCACCCTCGACGACCTGGAGTGATGACGTGACGGTCGAGTTCCGCCAACCGGAGGACAGCGCCGCCGATCGAGTGCACCACGACCGGGCGGCGGCGGGTAACGCCGCCGTGGCGGACGAGGCGATCCGGGTGCTGCGCGACACGTTGGCAGGCACCGCCCCGCTGGATCGGCTGTTGCTCAAGGCCGCGGCGGGTGCGGGCAAGTCCTTCATCCTGCGGCGGCTGGTTGCCGATGCGGTGGCGCGGCCCGAGTGCGTTCGCGTGGTGATCACCGCCTTCACGAACAAGCAGATCCACCCGCTCGCGGCCGCGCTGGGGCGGCTCCTCGGCGCGGATCGGGTTTGCCTGTTCGTCGGCAAGGACCGGTACCGGGAGATTCCCGAGGACGCGAGTTCCCACTCCACCGTGGTCACCAAGGCTTCGGACCTCCCGGCCGAGTGCGAGGTGGTGATCTCGACCGCGCACCGGCTCGGTACGCCGCGTGAGCTGGACCGGCTGGCCGAACACCTCGGCCCCGGGCACAACGGCGAGACCGTGTTCGACGTGCTGTTCGTCGACGAGGCGTGGCAGCTGCCGCACCACCTGTTCGACAGGGTGGCCAAGGCGGCCCCGATCACGGTCGGGGTCGGTGACGTCGGGCAGCTCCCGCCGCTGGAGGTGGGCGCGAACCCGTGGCGGGGCGATCCGGGCTTCAACCCCTACCGCGCCTGGCCCACCGACTACGAGGGCGACGAACGCACCTGGTCCGTCGAACTACCGGCCGTCTGGCGACCCGCCGCCGGTCACCTCGAACTGTGGCGGGCGTTCTACCCGGAGTGGGCGGAGCTCGACTGCGTGGCGGCGCCGGGGGACCGGGCGTTGGTGGCCGAGGAACTCTCCGGTGAGTCGGCCGCGATCTGGCGGCAGGTCGGTACCGGCGTGCCGACGCTGCTCGAAGTCGACGGGCTGCCCGAGCCCGAGGCGGCCGATGTGGACCCGCCGCTGCTGGCAGCGGTCGAGTCGCTGCTTGACGAGCTGCTCGCCTCGGGTTTCGTGCTCGAACACGCCGAGTACGACGCCGAGGGCGCTCCCACGGGAAACACGCTCACGGCACGCCCGGGTGCGGATTCCGGTGATCCGCTGGTCGCGATCCTGGCGACGCGCAACCAGGCGGTGGACGACGCCACCGATGTCGCCGAGCGGCTGCGGAAGAGGTACTCGCTGCGCGAGGACGAGGTAGTGGCCTCGACGGTGGATTCGTGGCAGGGGCAGACGAACCGCCTCACGGTCGCGATCCACCCGTTGAGCGGCGCCTCGCGGCTGGACGAGTTCAACTCGGCCTTCGGCAGGCTGGCCGTGACCTGCACGCGCGCCACGCACGGCTTGCTGATGGTCACCCGGGCCGGGATCGACGAACTGCTCGGCGAGGCCCCGGTCCGGCCGGGCACCCCGTTCGGTGAGCCGGGCAACCGGCACCTGCCGCGCCAGACCCACCAGCGCATCCTCGGCACCTTCGCGCGCGGCACGCTCACCATCGGCTCCGGCCAGGAGTAGGGAAGGTGCTATCCACGTTCGTGCCCCGTTCACCATCCTGGCGTCGCACGACCAGGTGAGTAAGCGGCGCTCGACCAATCGGGCCCGGTGAACCCCGAACGGATGATACCGAGCCGCAGTGGACATGGATTCGTTCTCCTTCACCAGCTCAGCGCGCCGAACGGCCGAACCATCCCCATTGGCCTCACCGTGTCACGCGGCTGACGGAGCTGGTTTTCCGCGCCCCCAGTAGAACGGTCCGGCGGTGGGGCGCACCTCGATGTCCCAGCCGAGCCGGGTGAGGCGCTCCTGCAGCTCGCCGGGTTCGTGCGGGACCTTCACCGCCCGGTGCTGGGTACCGTCGCTCAGCCTGCGACGGATGGTCGAGGACTCCTCGCCCTCGATCAGCTCGTCGGCGGTGCGGTACGCGTCGTCGATGAACAGCACCCGCCCGCCGGGCGCGAGGCAGTCGGCCACCAGCTCCCAGAACTCCGCGAAGCGATCGAGCGGCACGTGCGAGATCCAGAAACCGAAGAACACCACGTCGTAGCGCCGCTCCGGTCGCCAGTCGAACAGGTCGCCCAGCTCGAATCGGACGTGCTCGTCGTTGGTTCGCTCCCGCGCCACACGCAGCATCTCGGGAGAGGAGTCGAGGGCCGTCAGGGTGTTCGCGTGCCGCGCCAGTTCCGGGGTCCACGTGCCCGGGCCGCACGCCAGTTCCAGCACGTCGCCGCTGGGCGCGAACTCCGCCAGCACCCGCTCGAACTCGTCCAGGCCGGGAAAGTCGAGTGTCCCCTGGAAGTACTCCGGTGCCGCCGCGCGATAGTAGTCGATCTGCTCCGCCAGCAGCGTTTCGGTTCCCTCGTCGCGCATCCCCGGATGATAGCCGCTGCTCCACGTGGTGTGAGCCGATTTCGCGGCGACCTCGGTTGCCGGGCGAGTGTCGGCCCAGCGCGGTAGCTTTCCAACATGGAACAGCGGATCAGCCTGGTCACCCTCGGTGTCACCGACCTGCGGCGTGCCAAGGAGTTCTACGAACGATTGGGGTGGCGGGGGCAGGAACTCGAACGGACCGTCTTCTTCCGCACGCCCGGTGGAGCCGTCGTGCTCTGGGGCAGGGAGGAGCTCGCGGCCGACACCGGCCTCACCGGTGAGCGGGACGGCGGGTTCGGCGGTGTCTGCCTCGCGCACAACGTTCGTTCCGAAGCGGAGGTCGACGAGGTCCTGGCAACCGCACGTCAGGCGGGAGCCACGGTGACCCGGCCCGCCGCCGAGACGTTCTACGGCGGTTACGCCGGGGTGTTCACCGACCTCGACGGGCACGCCTGGGAGATCGCGTACAACCCGGGTTTCCCGATCGCCGAGGACGGCACGATCACCATTCCCGACCTCGGCTCCCAGTAGTTCCGGGGGCTCCCAGCAGTCCCGCGCCACGAGTGGTTCACCGGAAGTGATCACCACGCACAACCGGAACCGAACCACTCATTCGCGAGGCTTGAGCCGCGCGTTGGGAAGCTCCGGAGCGGGCAGGGTCGCCTCCCACCGCGCCGGGAATTCCCCGTACTGCCGCGACGCCCCGTACTGCCCCGATGCCTGGGTATCCCGGTCCTCCCCGGAATCCGGCCGCTCGCGTTCGTGCTGCCACCGCTCGCGGAACGCCGCGATCTCCTCGTGGCCGCGCCCGATGAAGTTCCACCACATCACGATCCGTTCGCCGAGCGGTTGCCCGCCGAGCAGCAGCACCCGCGCCCGTTCAGCCGCTCCCGCACGCAACGTGAGCCGTTCCGGCCCGGTGTCCTGGCAGACCAGCTCGCCCGCGCTCGCCGCCACGCCGGCCACGGTCACCTCGCCGCTGTCGACGAGCACGCCGTGTTCGAAAGCGGGGTCGATGTTCAGATCCAGGCTCCCGCCGGGCGGTAGCGTGATCTCGGCACCGAGCAGCGGGGTGTAGGTGGGAACCGGCGAGGTCTGCCCGAACAGGCTGCCCAGGAAGACCGACACGCGCGCGCCGTTCCGTTCCAGAACCGGCGGTGCGTAGTTGTCGAACGCCGCGTCGGTGAACCGGTGGCGTTCGGGCAGCGCCACCCAGAGCTGCGCCCCGTGCAGCACGCTCGTGTCCGATGTGGAGTACTCCGAGTGAGCGATGCCCGAGCCCGCCGTCATCAGGTTGAGCTCACCCGGCCGCACGAGGGCGTGCGTTCCGAGCGTGTCGCGGTGCTCGACCTCGCCGCTGAACAACCACGAGACGGTCTGCAGTCCGGTGTGCGGGTGGCCGGGAACCCGCATGCCACCGGTCCCGGACACGTCGTCGGGGCCGTAGTGGTCGACGAAGCACCACGCCCCGATCAGTGACCGCGCCCGTTGCGGCAGCGTGCGGCGCACCGTCATCGCTCTCGGCCCGCCCAGCGGAACCTCACGGGGACGCAGCAGCCACGCCCGCCCTGCCTGGTCGTCGGCATTGGTACAGGTCAACTCGGTCGGAGCGGCATCAAGATTGCTCATCGTCTTCTCGCGTCCCGTATTGGAGTCCGGTCGTGTTCCACCCGAGTGTGCGGCATAGTGGCGGAATGTCCGAGGAACAGCGTGGTGGCACACCAGCCAAGAATCCTCCGTCCGAGGTCTCGGTGTTCGACGTGCCGTCCCGGAACCGCTACGAGATCAGCGTCGACGGCGTGCGGGCGGGGCTCACGCGCTACCTCGACCGCGGGAACCAGCGCGTCTTCGTGCACACCGAGATCGACGACGACTTCGCCGGTCGTGGTCTGGGCAGCGAGCTGATCTCGGGTGCGCTGCGGGAGACGCGGGCCGCGGGGATGCGGATCGCCGCCGTCTGTCCGTTCGTGACCAGATACCTCGACAACCACCACGACTTCGACGACATCCGGGATCCGGTCACCCCGGACGTGCTGGCTGCCGTGCGCTCGGAGTGATCCCGGTTCGTCTCGGTGTCGCCGTCTCGGGGGTGCTGTGCGTTTCCGGTCCGGCTGTGCCAGACTGTTTATAGACAGACCGGTCTAAATAATGGAGGTGCGCGATGCGCGCTGTACTGCTCACGACACACGGCGGTCCCGAAAAGCTCGAAAACCGCGACGACGTGGCGGTCCCGGAACCCGGCCCCGGACAGCTGCTGATCCGGGTCGGTGCCGGTGCCCTGAACAACACCGACATCTGGACCAGGGAGGGCGCCTACGGCCTTCCCGGCTATCCCCACGCGCTCGCGGGATGGCGCGGGCCGATCGCGTTTCCCCGTATCCAGGGCGGTGACGTGGCGGGCGTGGTCGCCTCGGTCGGCTCCGACGTGCCGAGTGATCGTGTCGGGCGTCGGGTGCTCGTCGACCCGGCCGAGTACCGCGACGAAGGCCCGCACGCCCCGCCGATCGGCCTGCTGGGCAGCGAGTACGACGGTGGCTTCGCCGAGTACGTGCTCGTCGCCGACCGGCAGGCCCACGACGTGACCGACTCGCCGCTTACGGACGAGGAACTGGCAGCGCTGCCGATCGCCTACGGCACCGCGATGGGCATGCTGGAACGCGCCGGAGTGACTTCGGGCGAGAAGATCCTGGTCACCGGAGCGTCCGGCGGAGTGGGGCTCGCCGTGGTCCAACTGGCCGCCACTCGCGGTGCGGAGGTGCTGGCGATCACCAGCGGCGGCAAGGAGAACGAGGTTCGCGCCGCCGGGGCGCACCGGGTGGCGCTGCGGGACGCCGCCGATCTCGCCGACCGGGTGCGGGAGTTCGCTCCCGACGGATTGGACGCGGTAGCCGACGTGGTCGGCGGCCCGCAGCTGGGGCGCCTGCTGCCGCTGCTGCGGGACGACGGTCGCTGCGTCGTCGCCGGGGCCATCGCCCAGGCGGTGATCGAATTCGACCTGCGCCGGTTGTACCTGCACAACCTCAGCCTGATCGGCTCCTCGATGCACACCCGCGCGCACTTCGCCGAGCTCGTGGCGGCGGCGCGTTCCGGCGAACCGCGCCCGCGCATCGCGGACAGCTACTCGCTCGACGACATCCACTCGGCACAGCGCCGGTTCCGGGCGGGCGACTACGTCGGCAAGATCGTGGTGGTGCCGTAGCCGATGCTCCGGTTTCCGTGGGGACTCGGGTGTGCGGTATGACCGAGCGGGTTCATTCCCCGACCTCGCCGTCGATCAGTTCGCGGACGATGTCGAGGTGTCCGAGGTGGCGGGCGTACTCCTGCACCAGGTGAAACAGGATCCGTTCCAGGCTCGCCGGTGGTTCGTCGTCCCACGCCTCACCGGCGCTGCCGGTGTCGGAGAGTTCGTGGGCTCGTACGATCGCGTCGCTGCGCCCGGCCTGTTCGTGCAGCGACGCCACGAGTTCTTCCAGCGACTCGTCGTTCGGGACGTACCAGCGTCCTTCCGAGCGCTCCGGCCACGGTCGCTCGACGTGTTCGCCGCCGAATCGCCAAACCAGCCACCTGTGTTCGACGTTGGTGAGGTGCTTCAGCAGCGTGATCGGACTCCAACCGGACGGCAGCCTGCTGGAGCGCAGCTCGTCCTCCGGAAGTCCGCGTAGCTTGTCCACCAGCGCCGCGCGGAAGTAGTCGAGATAACCGAGGAACACCTCGGTTCGTGATTCGCGGGGATCGGTGGGTTCCGGGAACGGCGGCCTCGTCATGTCGGCAGTCTTCCACCGCACGGTCGTGCTAGCCACTGTGTACTCGGAACTCGCGTGGAGCCACCGGTCGGTACCCGGTTACCGGCACGCGAGCTCGCGCCTCGCGGTGCATCGGGTCCGGGGAGAGCCGGAAACCGGAACTACCCTCACCCGCGTGACCGAGACACGACAGTGGCAGCTCGAAACGGCCACCCCGGAGGACGCCCCTCCGATACACCGCCTGCGCAGGAAGTTGGAGGACTGGCTGCGCGACCGGGGAATCGAGCAGTGGCCGCGCGGTGAGGTCTCGCTCGACCGGATCGCGAGCGAGATCGAACGCGCGGAGTGGCGCCGCGTGCGGCTGCCGGAACTCGGTGTCGTCGCGGCGATGCGGGTGCTGTGGTCCGATCCCGACTTCTGGGGCGCGGACACCACGCCCGCTGTCTACGTCCACGGCCTCATGGTCGACCGCTCGATGTCCCGAACCGGAATGGGCACCTTCCTGCTGGAAAGCGCCGCTGATATCGGCCGCGCCGCTGGGGTGGACACCTTCCGGCTCGACTGCGCCGAGTCCAACGCCACGCTGCGCTCCTACTACGCGGCACGGGGGTTCCACGAGGTGGGCAGGCACGTTATCCGTGAGCTGTTTCCCGTGATCCTGTTCGAGAAGCCGATCTGATCCTTGCCCGGAGTCCCGGTCCGCAGCTCGATACCGAACCGGCGCACGACACGGGCCCAGTCGGAGCCGTCGCGATACTCGTGGACCGCTCGTGTGCTGTTTCCCGTGGCCGGTGATTTCTTGGGAAATTGACGGTGTCCCCGAGCGTGCCGCTCACCGCTGCGGCGATTTCGCGAGAAATTGACGCCGCACCAGGTGGGGCGCGCACGATGCGGTCACCGCCCAACCCACTCGCCACCGTCACCTTTCCGGTGGAGCGCCGTGACCCTGAACCCGCTGGTCATCTCCGTGACACACCGGGCAAGCTGGAACCGTGACAACTCATTCGGATGTGGAGACGGCAAGGCAGCGAATCTCGGGCAGCGTGCGGCGTACCCCGGTGATCGACCTGGATCCCGAGCTGGTTCCCGGCGCGGCGAGCGTCCGGCTCAAACTCGAACAGTCGCAGCACACCGGCTCGTTCAAGGCACGCGGCGCGTACAACCGGGTGGTTTCGGCCCTCGCCGAGGGGCGGATCGGCGAGGCGGGAGTGGTCGCGGCCTCCGGCGGCAACGCGGGGATGGCCGTGGCGCACGCCGCTTCCCGGCACGGGGTTCCCGCCCGGGTCTACGTCCCGGCCAACGCACCGGCCTTCAAGCAGGCGAAGCTGCGGGAGCTGGGCGCGGAGGTCGTGGCGGTCGGTGAGGTCTACGCCGATGCTTACCGGGCGGCGAGCAAGGACGTCGAGGAGAACGGCGCGGTGTTCTGCCACGCCTACGACCAGCCCGAGATGTGCGCTGGTAACGGCACGCTGGGCACGGAACTGTTCGAACAGATCGATGGGGAACTCGACACCGTGCTGCTGGCCGTCGGCGGCGGTGGACTGATGGCCGGAGTCGCCGCCGCGCTCGAATCCCGCGCGCGGGTGGTGGGTGTGGAACCGACCGGCATCCCGACGCTGCACACCGCGCTGGCCGAGGGCGGCCCCACCGACGTGGCGGTCTCGGGCGTCGCCAAGGACTCGCTCGGCGCCACCCGGCTCGGCGAGATCGCCTACGAGGTGGCCACGCGAACGGGAGTGCGTTCGGTGCTGGTTGACGACGAGCACATCGTGGCGGCGCGGAAGTACCTGTGGCAGCGTTACCGGATCGTGGTGGAACACGGC
The DNA here is from genome assembly GCF_051225635.1 of Actinopolyspora sabaoui. Taxonomy (NCBI): domain Bacteria; kingdom Bacillati; phylum Actinomycetota; class Actinomycetes; order Actinopolysporales; family Actinopolysporaceae; genus Actinopolyspora; species Actinopolyspora sabaoui. The sequence goes on from NZ_JBMIHH010000009.1 coordinate 79,505, forward strand.
ACGGCGGCCGCGCTGGCGGCGCTGTTCGCCGGGGCTTACCGCCCCGCCGAAGGCGAACGCCTCGCCGTGGTGTTGTGCGGCGCCAACACCGACCCCACCGATCTGGTGTGAAAGCCAACCCGCCCGAACACCCTCAATTTCCCACGAAATCGCCGCGCCGCTGGGAAAGGGGCCCGGTGCGTGAGGTGGACCGGCCCGGGCGGGCGTCGATTTCTCGCGAAATCGCCGCGCCTGCCAAGTATTCAAGCCGAACCCCAACCACTCCCGCGGGCCGAACTCCCACCATCCTCGCAGCAGTACCGACCGCGGGTTCTCCCGTGCGGCTCTCGCGAGGAAGGCCCGACGTTGTGTAGGTCGCTACCCGATGTCGGGTCTCCCCGCAGCGAGAGCCGTGCGAGAGGTTCCGCCACGAAACCACCTAAGCAATCCGAGCTGAGAAATGCTATTCCAACGAGAAACCCGAGTATCCGTTGTGGACCACCTGCTCGCACCACTGGCGGTACGCGGCGACCCCGCCCACGTAGGCAAGCAGCACCCGGGGTTTGCCCGGCACGTTGGCGCCGGTGTACCACGAGTCGGCGGTCGGGTAGAGCGTGGCGTCGCCCGCCTCGGCGGCGTGGTCCAGCCACTCCCGCTCGGCCCGCTCGGTGGCCTCGATCTCGGTGAGACCGCTGGCTGCCAGGTACGAGACGCAGTCGGTGATCCAGTCCACGTGCTGCTCGATGGACACGATCATGTTGCTCAGCACCGAGGGGCTGGTGGGGCCGGTCACGGTGAACAGGTTGGGAAAGCCCGACACGGCCAGTCCCAGGTAGGTGCGTGGCCCGGCCGACCAGTGCTCCCGCAGCGTTCGCCCGTTCCTGCCGCGGATGTCGACCGCTTGCAGCGCGCCGGTCATGGCGTCGAAACCGGTGGCGAACACCAGCGTGTCCAGTTCGTACACCCGCCCCGAGGTGCGTACCCCGGTTTCGACGATCTCGGTCAGCGGGGTGGTCCGCAGGTCCACCAGGTGCACGTGCTCCCGGTTGAACGTCTCGTAGTAACCGGTGTCCAGGCAGGGCCGCTTGGTTCCGATCGGGAAGTCGCGCGGCGAGAGCGTCTCGGCGAGGTCCGGGTCGTGTACCTTGTCGCGGATCCTCGCGCGCACGAACTCGGCGGCGGTCTCGTTCGCGGCCGGGTCGACGAGGATGTCGGCGTAGCTGGCCGGGATGCCGAACAGGCTGCCCTCCTGCCAACCCTGCCGGTAGGTTTCCTCGCGCTGTGCCGGGGAGTCCTCGAACGCCGAGCGTTCGGCGGGTTGCCTGGGCACACCGGCGTGCGAGTCGCGTTGCGCCGCGCGCCACTGCCGGTAGTTCGCCTTGCGCTCGGCGATCTCGTCATCGCGCAGCGGCCGGTTGAAAGCGGGCATGCTGAAGTTCGGGGTGCGTTGGAACACCGTCAGTTCGGCGGCCTGTTCGGCCAGTTCCGGGATCGCCTGGATGCCGGAGGACCCGGTGCCGATCACCCCGACCCGCTGCCCGGTGAGGTCCACGCCCTCGTGCGGCCAGCGGCCGGTGTGGTGCACCGCCCCGACGAACCGCTCGATTCCGGGCAGTTCCGGTGGTTTGCTCGCGGACAGGCAGCCGGTCGCCATGACCAGGAACCGTGTCGACACCGACTCACCGGTGTCGGTGCGCACCAGCCAGCGGTGCGCGTGCTCGTCGTAGTGCGCCTCGGTGACGCGGGTGTCGAAGGTGATGCCGCGCCGCAGGTCGAAACGTTCGGCGACGTGTTGGACGTAGCGCAGGATCTCCGGTTGTGCCGCGTACTTCTCCGTCCAGGTCCATTCCTGCTCCAGTTCCGGTGAGAACGAGTAGGAGTAGGACATGCTCTCCACGTCGCACCGCGCACCGGGGTAGCGGTTCCAGTACCAGGTGCCGCCCACATCGGAGCCGTTCTCGAAGACCCGAACCCGCAGTCCCAGTTCGCGCAGCCGGTGGAGCTGGTAGAGCCCGGCCAGACCGGCTCCCACCACCACCGCGTCCGGCTCGGCTGATTCGGATTCCGGAAAGTCCGGTTCCGGTGAGTCGGCTTCGGACACTGTCACCTCCCGCGCGAGCGTGGTTGTCGAGGTCAGGTCCGCGCCCTCGGCGGTACGGAGCGTTCAGCCGGGGCGATTCGACTCCGTATTCCTTTCCGGCCCGCGGTGAATATGCGACGCGTGCGTCCGTGGTGTAAATACAACGTTCAAGTGAGTGAGCTCGATCCGCCGCGTGGAGCGATCGGCTGTCAGGAGCGTGCGGTACGCGCTACTCTCGCGATCACCCCGGCCCGGCTCGCGGTGGTCGGGCGGGAGCAAGCCGTTCCACACCCACGAACGAGAGTTGTCGACATGGCCGAAGAGATCAGCGTGGAACTCGACTGCGAACCGGAACAGGCGGCGGACTTCGCGAACACGGTGTGGATGATGATGCGAACGGCCGGGATCAGCGGAACCGTCCACATCAACGAGGCGAAACTCGATCCGCAGCGGGTCTGGGACGGCTACGGCGCCGATACCTGGCAGGACGGCTGATCGATTTCTGCCGAGCGCGTTTCGCAGCAGGTTACTTCCTGTGCACGTTTCGTGTTGGCTTGGTGGATCGCTATGGTGCGAGCGAAGATCGACACCGAGTCCGCTGGGGTGACAGGGTGCAGCGTCCGAAACCCACCTACTTGTATCATTTCACGTCACTGGAGCATCTTTCGACGATCGTCGAAAACGGGCTGTGGTGCGATTCAGCGATTCGGGGCAGCAGCATGCTTCGGGTCGAGGTCGGCGACAACGACATCAAACGCCGGCGACGGGGGCGTCCTGTCAAGGTGCCTCCGGGCGGCGTGATCGCCGACTATGTTCCGTTCTACTTCGCGCCCCCCAGTCCGATGTTGTTCAAGATCCAGCGAGAAAAAGTAGCGCACCACAACGGTGGTACGAATCCGCTGGTTTATCTTGTGACCTCGTTGGAACGCTTGCTAAAGCTCCGACCGCGCACTGTTTACACGGACCGTAACGCGGTACTGGACACTGCTTACTTCACTCATCTGAGTACTACTCTCGACACGTTGATCGACTGGCCCTTGATGGTGGCCAAGATGTGGGCCAATACTGCGGAGGAGCCCGACCGGAAAGAACGACGTATGGCGGAGTGTCTCGTACACCGCCAGGTGCCCTGGGAAGCCTTCGAAAAGGTAGTGGTTCACAGCGCAGCCTGTGCACGTCGGGTGAGTGACGTACTCACAGGGTATGGTCGGCCCGTTCAGGTGGAGAGCAAACCGCACTGGTACTTCTGAGAGGGGCAGCGGTGATCAAGGAGTCGCACGGCGACCTCCTCAACGCGGAGGCGGATGCCCTCGTGAACCCCGTCAACACCGTCGGGGTTATGGGTAAGGGGATCGCCTTGCAGTTCCGTCGCCGATACCCGGAGATGTACCGCGCCTACGCTGCCGCCGCCGAGCGGGGCGAGCTGCGGCTGGGACGTATGCACGTTTGGGAGACCGGAGTGTTGACCGGTCCACGCCTGGTGATCAATTTTCCCACCAAGAAGCATTGGCGTTCTCGTTCCAGGTTGGCAGACATCGAAACCGGACTGAGCGATCTCGAACGGGTGCTGCACGAATACGCTGTGACCTCTGTCGCTGTTCCGCCTCTTGGGTGTGGCAATGGCGGACTCGGCTGGGAGAACGTGTGTCCGCTCATCGTGCGGACGTTCGAGCGGATGTCCGGAATCGAAGCGCGGATCTTTTCTCCCGAAGGGGCACCGAGCGCTTCCGAGATGGTAACCCGAACCGAACGCCCGGATCTGACGGTCGGCCGAGCCGCGCTGCTCACTCTCCTACGTCGTTACGAGGCCGTCGCCATGGGCGTTTCGCAGCTCGAAGTGCAGAAGCTCATGTACTTCCTGCAGCAGGCGGGCGAGAACCTGCGACTGGAATACGGCAAGGGGCGCTACGGACCCTATGCCGACAACCTTCGCCGGGTACTGAACATGCTGGAAGGGCACTTCACGGTCGGTTACGGCGACGGAAGCAAGCCGGTTAACGAGGCCGAACCGATCGAATTGTTGCCCGATGCGGCAGCCGAGGCGGAGCGGGCACTCCGGGGCGCGCCGGAAACACGAGAACGAATTGATCGGGTGTTGCGACTCAGTGAGGGCTTCGAGTCCGCCTACAGTATGGAGCTGCTCGCGAGCGTGCACTGGAGCACGATCGAGGACCCACGGGCCGCGGAGCGACCCGAGGCAGCGATCGAGTTCGTACGTGGCTGGAACGCTCGGAAGAAGCGGCTACTGACTCCGGAACACATCACCACCGCGTGGCATCGGCTCCGGAGCGAGGGTTGGCTACCCAGCGGTGGGCCGTGCGGTAGGTGAGATCGGTCGAACTGCGAAGACATCGGTTGTGCCGTGCTGACCGCGACCATCGAGGACCCCGTCCGCCGCTCCTCAGCGCCAGGTGGTGGTTTTCTCGGCGGCGAGCCGGATCTCGGCCGCCAGCTGCGAGATCGGCATCGCGACCATGTTCTGCGAGATGTTGACCGGTGTTCCCATCATCCTGGCGTTGCTGCGCACCAGGAAGCCACGCCAGCCGGTGGTGCGGTCGAGCACCACGCTCGGGTCGAACAGCGTGACGCTGAGCACACGCTGCGTACCGTCGTTGTCGGCCATGGCCCCGGAGACCTCCCGCCAGGCCACGAAGCCCACGCCGGTGAACGAGGCGTGGTCGTACAGTCCCTCGTTGTCCAGCACCACCACCGGTTTCGGCCTGGCCAGCCGCACCGCGCCGTAGATCAGGCAGCCGCCGAAGAACACGATCGCCAGCGCGCTCAGCGCGAGGAAGACCCCCGCGAGCGGGGCCGAACTCATGGCGGTGACCGCCTGGTAGCACATGAACACCCCGAAGAGCACGAACACCAGCGCCCCCAGGATCACCAGCGCCAGCCGGATCCGGTTCGGGTAGATCGCTAATCGGTAGTCCCGCTGCCCGGGCTGTCCGTTGCGTTGGACCCCTCTCATCCGTTCCGCTCCTCCTGTAAGGCTGCGCGCCCCGCCGCCCGGCCCGGGGGTGCCGTCGGCGGAGCCCTTCCGAGGAGTAGAGCCTGCCATGTCGGCCGGGCGGTCCGAGCATCGCGGTGGACGATCACGGTTCGACCGAGGTTGGAAGCGTCACCGCGGGGTGCTCCGGTTTCGGGAGTCACGTCGTCGCGGCCGGTAACTCTCGAGCACCTCGCCCAGTGGAAACCGCTCGTGTTCGGCCAGGTAGCGGTCGAGCATCCCCGCGTCCCGTCCGGACAGCCCCACCAGCGGCCGGCGTAGCCGGATGCTCCAGCTTTTCGTCATCCCTTCGAACAGTTCGAGCTCATCCACGATCGGGGAGAGTTCCACGCCGCCGGGCCAGAACGGGAGTTCGCCGATACGCAGCTCACAGCCCACCGGATAGCTACGGCCCCCGATCTCGACGGGTTCGTCCAGTTCGGTCACGGTCGAGCGCACCTCACCGGTGGTGACCACCCTGCCCCGGTCCCGCGTGGGGTTTCCGAAGCAGCCGCGCGTGGTGTACAGGTAAAGCCGGTCGTCCGGGGCGAGCGCGCGCACTTCGGCGCGGTTGAAGTCCGGAAACGCCATCCGCTGTTGCCGCAGCACCCAGTCGAGCGCTTGCCGGTCGCCGATGACGAGCAGATAGTTCGCCATGCGGGCAGCTTAGAACCGCACGCGGAGCGAACCGTTGCCCGCCCGTCGCCGAGCGAACGGGTGGTTCGGCGCGGCAGTGGCGAACCACCCCGCGCTGAACCACCCCGCGCGGTCGACGTCGACGACCGGCCCCGCACGACGTCGACCGACCCCGGGCGAAAAGCGAGTCGACGAACTTTCGCTAGTTCTCCGGAACGAGTTCGGAACGCTTGCCGTGCCACGACACGTAGAGTTCCTCCCGAGCGCGGGAGCCCGACACGTACAGCAGGTTGCGCTCCCTGGCCCACGCGGCGGGTAGCTCGTCCTCGGCGACCTCCCTGATGAACGACGGCGGAAAGTCCTTCTCGCTGAGACCGACAACGGCCACCGCCCGGAACTCCAGTCCCTTCGCGCGGTGCATCGTCATCACGCGGACCTGATTTCCCAGCTTGCTCTCGTCGGTGTGGGCCGCGATTTTCGCCATCGGGACGGCCGCCTCTTCCAGGGCCGCGCCGATGTTGCCGGTCTGCATGTGTTCCCGCGCGATGACCGCCATCTCCGACCATGGGATTCCGGATTCGTACCAGGACCGCAGTTGGCGGATCAGCCCGGTTTTCTCCTCCGCCCAGTTGTCGTAGCCCCGCGGCACCGGCTCGGGGCCGACGAACTCGGAGCGCGCTCCGGTCAGTGACTCCTCGTCCCCGTCGAGGTCGTCGACCGTCGGCCCGTAGGCCACCTGGATCGACCAGTTCAATATCTGCTTGGAGGTGCGGTAGTTGACCGTGAGCCGCCGCGAGCGGCCTCGGGTCTCGATGCCCATCCGGGAGAGCACCACCTGCCTGCCGTAGATGCGCTGGTGCGCGTCGCCGACGATGAACAGGTCGTCGTTGCCCTTGCTGATCAGCGATCGGATGAGGGACCAGTGCACCGGATGCAGGTCCTGCGCCTCGTCGATGATCGCGTGTCGGTAGTGCGACAACGTCGATTCGGCCGAACGCCGCGAGTTGCCCGGTTCCCCTTCGGACAGCTGCGCCGCGATCGCCGCCGCACGCGCCGAGGCCTGCGTGAAGGTGGTCAGGTTCTGGGCGTTGAGGGTCTGGGTGAACTTTTCGAAGATCGCCCACAGCTCTGCCCGCTGCGGACGCGAGATCCGTTTGCCCCGTCCGCTGCGGGAGGCCTTCAGGTATTCGGAACGTTCCGTGAGCCCCTGCGCGAGTACCACCTCGGACCACTCACTGCGCAGGAAGTCGATGTCCCAGTTCTCCTCGGCCTGGTCACGCGCCTGCCGCCATGCCTGTTTGATCTCCTCCTCGTGCTCGCCGAACATCCTGGGCTTCGCGCCGTTGTCCTCGCCCGTGGCGAGCACGCGTTGCGCGAGCGCGTCGATGTGGAGCACTTTGACCCGGTTCAGGATGTCGGAACCGGCGAGTTCGACGAGTTGGGACTTGATGTCGCGCGCGAGGTTCTTGGTGAAGGTGGTGAACAGTATCCTGGATTCGGAACCCTCGGACTCCAGCCGCTGTGCCAGGTGCCGTGCCCGGTGGATGGCGGTGACGGTTTTGCCGGTGCCCGCCCCGCCCGTCACGCGGTAGGGACCCCGCCACCCGTCGTGATAGGCCAGTTTGCGCTGCAGCGGGTGCAGCCACACCCGCCAGGCCTTGAAGTCGTCCTCCAGGATCGCGCGTAGTTCGTCGATGTCGCGCCCGTCGGTGAAGTCCACCCTGGACAGCGGCCGCTCCAGCGCGGTCAGCACGTCCTCGGTGTCGATCTCGTTCTCCCGCTCGATCACCAGGTCCTTCCAGGCGTCCTCCGGGGTTCGCCCAGCCGCGAGGTCGATCACGGCCTTGCCCTGGATTCCCGGGAGTTCCTCGGCGATGTTCAGCAGTTCGTTCTCGTCGGTGATCGCCACCAGCTGGGCGGCGATCTCCTCGTCGATGCCGAACTCGCGCAGTTCGCCCGCTTTAACGTGCCGCAGGATCGGTGTTGGCCGAGCCTGGTGGGAGCCGCTGCTGCTCGCGTGGCTGATCGCCTCGTTCAGGGCCGCTTCGTTGACCACTTCCAGGGCACCGGTGACCTCGTTGACTCCGAAGCGGAGCTTGCCCGCGTAGGTGTAGGCGTCGTCGTGCGGTTTGACCGCGACCATCACGTACCCGCACGATTCCGGCAGTTCGATGAGCACCGCCCGCCAGAAGTCGGACACCTTGCCGGTTTTGATGCGCTTGTTCGTGACCCCCTGCGGCGTTTTGATGTTCAGTCCGGGCAGGTCGGGGTTGGTCTGGAGCTTGACGATGAAGTCCAGCACCTTGTTCTTGATCGAGTTCTCCAGGTCCTTGTAGGAGTTCTCGAACAGGTCGGATATTACGACTCGCGTGCTCATGCTCGCTTTCCTCCGAAGGCCGAGGTGATCGCGTCCACCAGTTCCTCCTCGGTCGCCACGTCTCGATGGTTGAATACGCGCCAGCCGTTCCGGGCCAGCCACTCGTCGCGCGACGCCACGCTGTCGACCACCACGGCGATCCGGCTCTCGGGCCAGCAGTACTCGACCTGCCAGAGTTCGCTGTCGCCGACCTCGCCGCCCGCCTCCGGCTCGGGAACGCCGCGCTCGGCGAGTGTGCTGCCGAGGTTCGCCAGGCTTTCGTCGGTGTATTCGATCACCGTCTTCCAGCCGGGGTGGCTGACCGCGATCCGTGGCATGGAGTCGGCCGAACCGCCCAGCGCCAGCGGCGGGGTGCGTCCCGTGAACAGCTCCAGACAGCCGTGAGTCCATATCTCGGCCATCCGCAGCGGCATCGTGTGCCCGTGCCGGGGCAGCGGCAGGAACTGCAGCAGATTGGACCAGCGGAGCCAGTCCCGCCAGCGCTCGTCGTGGGTGGCGCCGCCGACTTCGCTCGGGCTGTCGTCGAGCACCGCCAGCGCGCCGACGGTGTCGGCCTCCTCGCCACCGCCGAGGGACGCCACGAGCGCGATGGGCAGTCCGGACAGTCCCGTGCAGGGAACCGCCGCCAGCTTGCCCTTGCCGTTATGGGCGAATTTCTCCCCGCGTGCCCACGCTTCGAGGCTCGGCCCGAGGGTCTCCCGGGAGCACTTCGTCGGTTGGCCGTTCAGGTGCTCCCGCGATTCCAGCATTCCGAAGCAGGTCCACACCGCGGTGTTGCCCCAGACGTCGTGGTCCGGATCGCGCAGGTAGTCCAGCAGTGCCCGCATCGGGTTGCCCCAGAGCAGCGGCGCCCTGTTGTCGCCGACCTTCGAACGTGCCTTCTTGGTCACGCTGTCGGCCACGAGACCTCGCAGCTTGCTCTGGTAGCCGTCCGTGAGACGGGCGAAGTCCTCGACGTCTTCCCAAGTGAGGGACCACACCCGGTACCCCAGCGTGCGGAGCGCGTCGCGCTTGTACGCGTCGTCGGCGGTGCGGTCACCCTCCGCCGAGGCGTGGTAGGCCTTGCCGTCGAGATAGACCGCGACCGGCGCGTCCTGGGCGTCCTGCCTGTTGAGCAGGAAATCCGGTTCGGTGGGGACCTCGCCGCCCAGCCGCACCAGCGGCCGCAGCGTCCAGCGGCGCGGCTCGCCGTCCGGGCTGAGCAGTCGGATGTCGAGTTCTTCGCCCCTGCCGCCCACCGAAGAGCTCCAGGACTGGCCCCACTGGGCGTCCACCCACCGTTTGAGCTGTTCGCGGAACCGCAGTTCCAGTTCGGACAGTTGCACCGAGGAGATGTCGATCGCGGTGACGCTGTCGATGTCCTCGACGTGCCACGCGTCCAGCAGGTCGGCGAGCAGGTCCTTGGCGATGCGCCGGTTGGCGTACTCCACCTCGTGCGGCGCGGCCACGCCCAGCAGGCAGCGATGGCAGGCGACGCGCCCTTCGCCCTGACACTGGCAGCCGCTCAGGATGTCGTGGGCCTGCAGCAGGATGCGCCGCATCCGCTCGGGTTCGCCGAGCCGGTCGAGGTAGCCGGTGCCGCCGGGAACGGTGTCGTGCAGCACCAGGAACTGGCGGGTGCGCCCGTACTCGTCCGGCATGCGCGCGGTCACCACGTCCAGATGCTGCGGATCGCCGCCGAAGTCGGCCCGCAGCCCCAGCAGCAGCGCGGTTTTGAACGAGGTCAGGCGCAGCTCGATCTGGAAGGTCGACACCGGCAGCAGCAGCCGCACCGCCTGCGTGGTGAGCTCGTGGCTCAGCAGCAGCTCCTCCCAGCTGTTCGCGGTGCCGCGTCGGGTGGAGCACCAGCCGCGGTGGCGGACCTCGTCCTCCCGGACCTGCTGCCAGACCACGCCGCAGTAGGCGCAGGTGGTGAACCGGGGGGCGGGTTGGCGTACGCCCGCGACGGAGACATCGGAGGCCGGGCGGTCGGCGCGGCCCACGTTGACGGTGCGGATGGTGGCTTGCCGCGCGTACTCCGCGCCGAACGCGCGTTCCGGAAGCCGCCAGGCGTTCTCGACGTGCTCGGGCGGGATGTCCACTCCGGTGGCGGTGTGGAACCGGGTGCGCACCCGGTCCTCGCTCTCGTCCTCGATGAGCGCGTCGTCCCTGCGGTGCACGGCCGAGACCCTGCGCAGCTCCAGCACCTTGTGCACCGCCCCGGTGTCGGAGACCGCGGTGCCGCCGCATCGGGGGCAGTGGCCCGGTGCCGGGGCGGTGCGTTCGGTTCCCCAACCGCAGTCCGGGCACAACCGGTGGTGCCGCCAGTGCGGTTGCCCGGTGGGGCCGATCTCCAGCGCGTCCACGGTCACCCGGTAGCCCTGCGCGTAGAACACGGCGCCGGGCGCGAACTCGGTCAGCGCGGCACGGCTGCCCCTGCCGTAGCTGTGCTTGAGGGTTTGCGGTGCTTTCCTGCCGTCGCCGTCGTCGGTGGTCCACCACAGCGAGACGTCCAGCTCGGTGTAGTCGTCCCGCAGGTTGTAGTTCGGCAGCAGCGACAGTTGCCCCAGGCCGAGGAGCGCGTTCTCCTGCCGGTTGTCCTTGACCATCTTGGACAGCGCGTTCCACTCGCCCGACCAGCGGCGGCGCTCGTCCCGCTGCGTGTCGTCCAGGTGGCCCTGCCGGTCCAGCCGCGCGATGGCCTCGGCGAGTTCGCCCTGCCGCTTGGTCAGTTCCCGCTGGTGCGCCGACCACTCCGACACCGCCCGCGCCACGGCCCTGGGCAACCCGTCCGAGGCGAACTCGCGCACGCCGTCCGCCGCGACCTTGTCCAGGTTGTCGCCGTACAGCGCCAGGAACCGTTCCGCCAGTTCGGACGCGCGGGCGGTGAGCCCGTCCACGAACTTCCGCAGCCAGCTGCCCTCGGCCAGCCCGTCCTCCAGCAGCGCGCCGAGCCTGCCCGGCATGTTCCCGCCCGGGTCCAGCTCGCCCGCCGCCACCCGGTCCAGGCAGAACGCGAAGTACTGCCTGCACAGCAGCTCACTGGCCCGCAGATAGGCGGCGGGCGGCGTGATCTCGCCGTTGATGAGGCTCGTGGGCTCGGACAGGTAGTACAGGTCGCGGGGCTGGCTGGGCACGGTCGCCAGCACCAGCGCGTTTCCGGTGGCACGCCCGGCACGCCCCACGCGCTGCAGGTAGTTGGCCGGGCCGCGCGGCAGCGAGGCCAGCCCCACGGTGGAGAGGTCGCCGATGTCGATACCGAGTTCCAGCGTGGGGGTGCAGGCCAGCACGTTCGGGTCGATCGGCGAGTCCCCGGCCGCGAAGCGGCGTTCCACCCGCTGCCGCTCGTTCCCGTCGAGCAGCGCGGTGTGCTCGTGCGAAACCAGGTGCCGCAGCCGCCCCGCGTGGTAGAGGCGGCGGTAGAAGTTGTCGCCGCGGACCGGGTGGGTCTCCAGCCGTCCGGTGCAGCGCATTCGGGGACACACCGTCCCCCGCCATAACTCGAACCGGTTCGGGGTGCTCGGCTGGATGTGGTGGCACTTCGGGCAGCGCAGCTGGGCCGCCTCCAGCTCGTCCGCCCCGAGTGGGCGCAGTTCCACCCGTTCCGGGGCGAGCCCGAACACGTACGCGTCGGAGCGGGAACTGCCCACCACCAGCGGCGCGTGCTCGTGCTCGCCGAGCAGCCGCACCACCGGCTCCACCAGCGCGTGGGCCTCCGCCTGGCTGGTTCCCAGGCAGCGCACGGTCCAGTCGGTCAGCCACGAGTCACCGCGCGGCCGGAGACTGTCGAACTCGCTCTTGGTGCCGGTGGTGAAGAACTTCGGGGCGGGCCGGTTCTTCGGGAACTTCTGCATCCCCTGTGGACTGCCGCCCCAGATCGGGTAGCGCTTGCCGTCCTGGTTGATGTAGTTCGCCAGCCACGGGTGGGTGATCCCGCCACGGCGGCGCAGCCGGTCAAGCAGGCCGAGCAGCCAGCGTTGGTAGGCGGAATCCTCCGGCAGGAAGCCGCGTTCCGGCAGGTTCTCGTGGATGTCGCGGGCCAGCCCGGCGTAGTGCGCCAGGTCGACCCGGTAGTCCACCCCCAGCGCCCCGGTGAGTTCGAGCGTGCGGCCCAACCGCGAGCGCAGCCCCACCTCCAGGTGGGTCTGGAACCGCAGCCGTTGGGCGAGCAGTTCGCGTCGTTTCCCGCTCCCGTCGTGCTCCAGCCATTCCCCTTCGTAACCCAGCCGCCGCGCGAAATCGGGCGGCGCGATGGTGTAGAGATCGCGGGTGGGGCTGTTGACGAGTTCGTCGGTGGCCTCGGCGAGGCTGCGCGGTTGGCCGTCCAGCGCGCGCAGGATGGCCGAGCGCAGGTTGAACTGGAAGGAACGCCCCTCGACGAACGCCGCCCGGTGCGCCGCGTCCTGCACCGAGTCGGTGAACACCAGGGTTTTCTTCTCGCCGTCGGCGACCAGGTTGGACCCGAACAGCTGGGTCAGCGCCACGCTGATCAGTGTCGCCACCGAGGACCCGAGGAATCGGATCGCGTCGTCGGACTCGCAGGAGGGACAGCGCTGTGCCTCGGCGGCATCCGCGTCCGGCGTGATCAGTACCGGGAGTCCGGGTTCGTCGTTGCCGCCAAGAGTCGCCAGCGTGAGCCCGTCGATGTGGCGCGCGCCCGGCTCGTCCGCGTTGGCCAGCAGCACGGCACGCAGGTTCTTGCGGTCGCGGACGCTGGCCCGCCAGATCTTCTCCGGACTTCCCTCCAGCTCCTCGCCCAGTTCGGTGGCCAGCGCCTGCCAGCCCGACCGCCCGCAGACCCGGCAGTAGGCGGCGGGAAGGTAGCGGTACTCGTTGTCCGGCGGCCCGTCGTGCCACCAGGCGAAGCCCGGCTCGGTGGAGACGGCGCGCAGCATCCTGGTGACCTCGCGCACCCACAGCTGCACCTCCAGGTTCAGCAGCGGGCGTTCGCCCGATTCGGTCGGCACTCGCGCCGCCGAGACCAGCGCGAGGAAGCGCCGCAGTGCCCGCTGCACCTCGTGCGGGAAGTGCTGCTTGGCCACACCCCACTGCAGCACCCCGGAGTTGCTGACCGCGTCCACCGCCTCGGCCTGGGTCAGCGGGCTACCGGACAGCGCCTGCACCACGGCGCGGGTGAGGAAGCTGTGACTGAGCCGCTCGCCGAGCGCCCGCCGGTCCGGCACGCTCTCGCCCAAGAAGGCTTCGGCCAGTGGTTGCCACGAGTCCTCGACCGCCACGTCCGGTTCCGGTGGCGCGTTGACGCTCTCGACGGCGGGCACGTCGAGCCCGAAGTCGATGTCGGAGACCACTTCGGCCGCGTCCAACCGTTCCTCGGTGATCACCGCTTCCGGCGGGAACGGGGTGCCGAACACGGTTTCGGCGAACTCGCGCAGCTCGGTCGAGCGCGTGGTCCCGCCGAGGGTGGCCGAGGTCGCCACCGGGGTTATCCGGCCGAGCGGGCGGCCCGGCTCGGCCACCCGCAGGGTCGATCCCAGCCTGCGCAGCAGCATCGCCACGTCGGTGCCCTGCGCGCCGTCGTAGGTGTGGAACTCGTCGAGCACCAGGTAGCGCAGGCTCGTGGTCGATTCCGACCACAGTGGCGCGTCGTCTGAGCGCAACAGCAGCAGGTCGAGCATCTTGTAGTTGGTCAGCAGGATGTCCGGCGGGTGCTCCCGCAGCGCCCGGCGCGAGTCGACGAGGTGCCCGCGGTCGGGCGTGCTGTGCTGGTCCCCGTCACCGGTGTAGACCCCGGCGGTGACCTGGTGCAGCCTCGGGTCGTCGTGCAGCTGTTCGGCCAGCCGCCGCGCCTGGTCGCCGACCAGCGCGTTCATGGGGTAGAGCAGGATCGCCTTGATGCCGGTCTCGCCGCGAGCCCTGGCGCGGGCGGCGTGGTCCAGGATCGGCACCAGGAAGGACTCGGTCTTGCCGGAGCCGGTGCCGGTGGTGACGATGGTCGGCTCGGCCGGGGCGTTCCTGGTGGACAGCCGTTCGAACGCCCGCGCCTGGTGCCGGAACGGCCGGAAACCGGTGGGCTGCCAGTCCAACGGGCCGCGCCAGTTGGCGTCCACCGAGCGGAACGGGGTGCGCAGCCGCAGGTAAGGCCCCCGAAAGATCCCGGTCTCCGGACCGAGCAGGAAATCCTCCAGTGCCGCCCGCGCCTCGTCGTCGGCCAACGCGAAGGTCGTGGACAGGTACTCGGTGACGGCCCGCTTGGTCTCTTCCGCCAGTAACGAGGGATACATCGGGATTCTTTCCTTCCCCAGCGGCTGTGCTGCGCCCTACCTTGATCATCCTGCGTCGGGACGGGCGCGAGCGCCCCGGCCACGACATTGGCCCGCTGTCCGGCGGAACCGCTCGCGATGCCGCCGGATTTCACGGGGGTTGGTTCACTGCTCGGCACCGACCAACCAAGCGCGAAGTCGTTCGTCCTCGCTGCGGCTCACGAATCGGACCAGTTCCCGGTGCTCGCGGTGGTTCGGCGCGTGCAGCAGCCGCTCCTGCCAGTCCACGGCGTACTCGCGCAACGCCGCGATCATCTCGGTGATCGCGGCATCGAAGGTGGCGCCGTCCGCTGCCACCGGCAGGCCGGGGACGAACACCGACCAGCCCCCGCCTTCGGGAATCACTCGCGCTCGGGCCACGGCGACCTCCTCGAAGTCCTGTAAGTTCCCGGTTTCCGTCGGTTCCCGGTTCCCGATCTCCCGTCAGTCGCCGGGGTCGGGCCAACTCAGTTCCCTGGATCAGGCCAGTTGGCCTGGCCGGGACCGGGCCAGATCTCGGCCATCCGCCGCGCGAGCCATTGGCCGTGCTCGTTGATCGCCTGCTCGTCCCAGCTGTCCCGTGCCGCCAACCGGTTGTTCAGCAGCAGCACGCTGTGCTCGTTCAAAGCGGTGCGTTTGGTCTCCCATGCGGCGTTGGACATGGCCGAGTTGAGCGGCTGGGCCACCACGGTGAGGTTGCCCAGCTTGTGCAGCGATGCCGCGCGTTCCTGCTTGGCCCGTTCCAGCGCGGCCGGGTCGTCCTGGCCGTTCGTGGCGCCATCCAGCGGCCAGTGCTTCTCCCAGTCCTGCGGCAGCAGGTGCTCCAGGCTGAGTTCGGCCGTGACCGGGGTCTGCTCGCTCTTCGCGCCGCGCAGGCTGGTTTCCACCGCCGTGAGCGCCATCACCAGGCGCTGCTGCGAGACGTTGCCGTAAACGTAGCGGTTGCTCAGCGACTCGATGAACTCCTCGTCGTCCGGCCAACGGCTCACCGCGCCTTCCCGCCCGACGAGCGCCGCGTACAGCGCCTGGTCGGCGTGCTCCGGGTCCGCCTTCATCACGGTGAGCAGCCGCGGCACGAAACGGTTGTAGTTCTTCGTGGTCAACCGCATCAGCGCGCGGCGGGCCAGCCAGGACTCCAGGATGCGCAGCGCTTGCCTGCGCCGCGTGGTGGAGACCTCGGGCGAGCGGAACAGCCACAGCACGATCGGCATCACGATGCTGGCGTCGAGCGGGCGGAACCGGGCGAAGAACTCGCCTTCCGGCGTGGCCGGGTCCACTTCGTCGAAGGAACGCATCACGGCCGCGTCCGAGCAGAGTTCGGTGACGAGTTCCTCGGCATCCACCGCCTGGTTGAGGATGCCTTGGCGGAACGCGGCGAACAGTTCCGTGGCGGGGATGATGCGTTCCAGCCGCATGGTCAACCAGTGCATCAGGAAGAGCTCGCCGACCGGCCGGAAGAGCCTGCCCTGACGTCGCGACTGCCGCCAGTAGTCGTCGTCCAGCTGCGGGCGCCACAGCTTCTCGTAGAGCTTGTCCGCGTCCTTGCCTTGCGAGGTGGCCAGCCGGAAGACCGCGTTCTTCACCAGATCCAGCGACAGCAGGGGAGTCCCCCGCGCGTTGAGCGTCTCGAAGATCACCTGGGCGTTGTCATCCTTCTCCAGAGTGATGGAGACGACCTTCAGCAGCTCGCGCAGGGTGATGAGCAACCTGTTGGCGCGGGTGGAGACCGACTCGTCCGTGGCGTCCTCCGCCTCTTCGCCCTCACCCGCGAGGTATTCGGTGACGCGGGCGGTGAAGTAGCCGAAAGCCTCCCTGATCAGATCACTCTCGTTGTCGCCGTGGCCGAGGTTCGGGGCCTCCGGTGCCATGACCTCGGCGAAAGTGGCCCGGTCCGCGTTGGTCGGCCAGACCTTGAGCAGCTCGTCCGCTTCGACCTCGTCCGGATCGTTCTCCACGAGTCGGCGCAGCAGCTTGGCCTCCTTGGCCGCTCCCACCGCCGAGGCGGCCTTGGCCGCCGCGCTGAGCAGCAGTTGCAGCGTGGTCAACCGTTGCTGGCCGTCGATGACGGTGTAGCGGGGGATTCGTCCGGGGTTCGTGGCCTCCTGCTCCACGACGATGGCGCCGAGGAAGTGCGACCACGTTTCCACCTCGGAGCCGCTCTCCTGGTGACGCAGCAGTGCCGAGACGTCGTTCCACAGCGGTTCCCACTGGTCCGCCTTCTTCCAGACGTAGGGGCGCTGGTAGAGCGGAATCTGGTAGCGGACGTTGAGCTCGAACAGCTGCTTGATGGTTAGCGTGTCGGATCTCATCGGGTTTGTTCCAGCCTCCGGGCGAAGTCCTGGTAGGCGGCGGTCATTTCCCGCTCGCGGTCCACCGGGGTGATCGGTGGTTCGTAGCGGTCGAGCAGGTCGCCGCTGTCCCGCTCGTCGAGGTAGGCCTGCAGCAGCTTGAAGTCGTCCTTGTGCTGCTTGACGCCGTGTGCGTGGTGGTCCTTGGCGATCTTGCGGCCCAGGTTGTCGAACCACATGTTGTACTCGTACTTGCGCAGCACCGCGAACTGCCCGCGATACATCAGGCACAGCTGCTCGGCGGTCAGCCCCAACAGCAGCGCGGCCAGCGCGTCGAGCTCCACCAGCGCGGCGCGGCGCTCGAACTCCGAACGCAGCGGGGTCTCCCAGTGCCACTCGCGCCTGGACACCCCCAGCTCGGGCCAATCGGAGAACGGGGTGGTCCAGCTGTCCGTGGCGAAGCCCGGTTCGTAGAGCTCCTCCCACAGCGGCGCGTAGTCCCGCGTGAGGCAGTTCAACCGCAATGTGCGCAGCAGCAGCATCGACGCTGCCGGGTGGTCGAGCGGGGCGGGGAAGCGGTCCACCAGCTCCTTGTTGACCTTACTGGCGCCGCTGACCTTGACCAGGTAGTCGAGGGGCAGCGAGGCCCAGAGGCCGGATATGAACACGGTTTCGTAGTTCGAGGAAGCCGCCAGGGTGTGGACCGCGTCCACATGCGCTGGTCCTGGCGGGATCAAAGCAGCGGTAATTGATCTTTCCAGGCTGGACTGGGTCATACGGCGCCAGGCGAGGCGGTAGAAGTCGGTGTAAGGCTTGCCGTTCCAGTGGGTGAGTCCGGCGTCGTAACTCTCCCGGTCGGTGGCGCGCTGGTAGTTGGTGCGCGGGATCACCGTTTCCAGCAGTTCCTCCGGGTCCCAGTCGGAGTAGTCGAGGTTGCTCTTGCAGTTCTCGTTGGGCTCCTTGCCGAACGGGTTGGCCACGGAGAACTGCGGCCCCTGCAGGATTACCTCGTCCCAGCTCGACGGGTATTCCGTGCGCCATTCGATGAAGCCATCGTCCTTGGCGGTTTTCTCGTTCCAACCGCTCGAAGGCTGATATTCCAAGTCGGCCATCCGCTTGGTCTGTTCCGAGACGGTACCCAGCGCATCGAGCTGCTCACGGTTTATCGGCCGCAGCAGCCGGGCCTGTGGGGCCGGAGTTCCCGGCTCGTCGAACAACGCCGCCCACTGGGCCAAGGTGGCTTCGGTGATCTCCACGACGCGCGAGGTGTGCGGGCGTAGGTCCCAGCCGCCCGCTGGGTACTGGATTCCGGGGATCTCGGTTGAACCGTCGTGTTGCAGCGAGCCCTCCAGCGTGTCCGGCACCAGCAGGTTGGCGACCTGCTTGAAACTGATCTCTCCCGGATAGCCGTACACCTGGACGCCGTAGATGGTCTGGTGATGCACGTCGTCGAAGAGCTGGGCTTCGTTGATGAACTGCCAGTGCCTGCGCAGCCGTCGGTAGGTGACCTCGCGTAGCTTCCCGGCCTTGGGGTCGGTGAAGTGGCTTTCCGGGTGCAGCAGGCCGACGATGCCGGAGTCGTGCATGGAGCGCCAAGTGCGTTCCATGAAGTTCATGTACAGATTGCTGCGCAGTCCGGCCAGCACCGGGTGCTGGGTTTCGTCGCCGAGATGTTCGACGTTGCCATTCCAGGAGGACAATTCGTTCAGATACTGCTCGCGGGCTCCGCTGTCGGCGAGCACTTCCGATCGTAGCTTCCGGAATGTGGACTCGTGGATCTTGTCCCGCAGCACGAAGAACGGCTCGTGCTCGGCCAGTGTTTCGTCGTCCTTCCAGTCCAACCGCACCCACGGCGGGTTCCCGAGTTGCAGATCGAAGCCGCCGCTCGCGAAGACCTGCGCGAAGTCCAGCTCCCAGTGGAAGAAGCCCTCTCG
Organism: Actinopolyspora sabaoui; assembly: GCF_051225635.1. NCBI lineage: Bacteria > Bacillati > Actinomycetota > Actinomycetes > Actinopolysporales > Actinopolysporaceae > Actinopolyspora > Actinopolyspora sabaoui. Next base: position 98,027 of record NZ_JBMIHH010000009.1, read on the forward strand.
CTGCGAGATCTCGCGGACGGTGCCCAGCCAGGGGTGCGCCACGTACAGCGTGGTCACCGAGCGCATGCCGGAGTAGCTCTTCTCCAGCTCATCCATATCGGCCAGTTCGTGGAACCCCGCCACGCTCTCGGCCAGCTCGGCCTGGTTGCCCGGGTCCCGCTTGCCACCGGAGCCGAGCAGCCCCTCCAGCATGCTCAACCACTGCTCCAGGTCCGGCGGCTGGACCTCGGTGGTGACCGGCCAGAAGAACAGCGCGCACCAGGCGTCCATCGCCAGCCGTAACCGCTGGTACGGCCCGTCCGGGTCGTTCAGTTCCCGCTCCACCTCCTCGCGGGTCACAGCCGTGGCCTCGGCGGTGTTCGTCGCGCCCCACACCCCGATCTCGCGGGCCACCTCGCGTTCGCTGATCTCCAGCCGCCGCCGGGTCAGCTCCCACAGCCGCTCCACGCGCCGCGCCAGCCCGCGCAGCCGCTGCACCTGCTTCTCGGTGGGCTTCTTGGTGACGGACTTGGCCCACTCCCGGAGCGCCTTGGCCCTATCCGGCGCGAGTTCCTTGGCCTGCTTCACCCCGGCGACCGAGCCCCAACCGGCCGCGGGCAGCAGGAAGTGGTGGATCTCGCCGTCCGGGAGCGCGCCCTGGCTCAACGGCCGCTCGGTGGGCGGGGTGCTGGTCCAGCTGCGCTTGGCCTTGCCCAGCGAGGTGAGGTCGTAGCCGGCCCGGCGCGCGCCCACCAGCGAGTTGCCGCGCTTGAGGTGCAGCCCGAACCACGGTGCCCGCAGGCCGGGGTGCATCACGCTCAGCCACAGCGAGATCTCGGCCAGCTCGCGGGCCGTGTCGTTGAGGTCCACCCCGTAGCAGCGGTGCAGCGCCAGGTGGGCCTTCACCTTCTGCAGCTCGCCGCGGTAGTCCTCCGGGTCGATGGTCTCGTCGAGTTCCACCTGGCGCCGCCGCAGGTATTCCTCGGCCAGCTGGTTGATCGCCTCGTTCAGGAAGGCCCCGCTGCCCATCGCGGGCTCGCACACCCGGTAGTCCAGGATGGCTTCGGCCGGGGTGTCCTCGGTGAGCAGCTCTCGCAGCGAGTGCCGCACCACGCACCTGGTCAGCACCTCCGGGGTGTAGAACGAGGCGCTGCGCTGCCGGTCCCGCCCGGAGAGCCGGTAGACGAAGGTGCCCGCCGGGTGCGTGACGTTGCTGCGTTCCTCGGTGTGCGGGTCCTCCCGGCGCACCACGTGCCGTTCCTCGTACTGCGCGAGGTTCTCCTCCGGCACCAGCCAGGTGCCCTTGCTCGGGTCGCCGTCCTTGGCCAGCTCCACCAGCCTGCGGTCGGCGATGAACCCGCTGTAGGCCATCAGTCCTTCGTAGACCGCGCCGAGCTGGTTGATGCCCAGCTGCGCGTACGAGACGTAACCGGCCCGACCGCCGCTGCCCTTGGACGGTTTGGACAGCAGCAGCATCGAAAGCACCCGCTGCAGCACCGCGTTGCTCAGGTCCACATCGTCGATGTGGTGGGCGTGCCCGCTGTCGAACAGGTCCGCGCGCAGCGGCTCGAACACCAGCCCGTCGCTCTCCGGGTGCTCGGTGCCGTGGCCGGTGTTGACCAGCCGGAACAGCAGCCGCAGCGAGTCGTGCAGGTGGTGGCCCTCGCGGGACTTGCCGGTCAGCGGCTTGTGGATCAGCTCGCGCAGCCGGTCCAGCCCATAGCCGGAGTCGTACTCCGGCGCCCCGACCGGCAGGATGCCCAGCTCGGGGCGGGCCTCGGCGTAGAGCAGGAACAGGATGCGGTAGAGGAACCGCAGCGACTGGGTGGTCAGCTCCCTGGGCAGCTCGGGCATGTCCGCCACGGCCTCGCCGCGCTGCCTGCGCTTGTCGATCACCTCGTTGGCGATCAGCTCCACCGAGACCCGCAGCCCCTCGCGCAGCTCCTCGCTGACGCCGACCGCGTGCTTGATCGACTCGTCGGTGAACTCCGCGAGCAGGCTGGTGCTCTCCGCCGAGGGCAGCAGCACGTCGGCCGAGGCGAGCCCGGCGTGCCAGGCCAGCTCTCCGGTGGCCTTGTCGTCCTTCCTGGCCAGCGCGGTGTGCACGTCGAAGGCCAGGTAGCGGCCCTCGGCCCAGCGGTGCACATCGGACAGCACCAGCCAGCCGCCGGAGACCACCAGCACGAACCGAGGAGCTTCCTCGGTCAGCAGCAACCGCTGCACCGCATGGGTGACCGAGGGGATCTCCTCGACCTTCTCCTTGCCGGTGCGCAGCCGAACCGGCTCCAGCAGCCCGCCGTCCGTGCCGAACAGGTCGTCCACATCGTCCACCGGGGCCGCCTGCAGCACGTGCAGCGCCTCGCCGGAGGCGGACTGGCAGCGCGCCAGCAGCGGCGCCTCCACCGGTGTCTCGGACTGCCGCGTGTGCAGCACCGTGGGGTCGGGTGTGATCCCGAGCGCCTCCAGCAGGATGCCGTGCAGCTCGGTCACCGCCCTGCCGAAGTCCGCCTCCCGAGGCGCGGGCAGCGCGGCCTTGGCGTTGACGAAGCGCCCGCTGATCCCGGACAGCCCCCGCAGCGGGCTGTGCTTGCCGTGGTTGGCGCGCTCCCGCCACTCCTTGGTCAGCGTCTTGAGTTTGCCGGGGAAGGCTTCGGAGAGCCAGTGCGGGGACAGGAAGTCGCCGACGTTGTGGATCGAGTCGTACATCCTCGTTGCCTTCGTCGTTTCGGTTGGCGCGGTGCCGGTGGCGGAGAGCCGCCGATGGGTGGGGGGCTGCCGGTGATGGGGTGGCCGCTGCGGCGCCGCCGCGCGGCGGGGTCCGGTTCGGACGGCGGGCTCGAGCTCGGACGACCGAGCGGCCGAGTCCGCGAGGTCCTATCCCCCCCGACCGGTCGGCGGGCACGATCAGCCCCACCACCCGCACGAACGGCTCGCCCGAGACGGCCAGCGAGTCGATCAGCCGCGAGGTCTCGTCGTGGGTGTTCCGCAGACCCTGCTTGCGCTCGTTCGAGGCGTTGTTGTCCTCGGCGATCGACAGCGCCAGCTGTTGCCATTCGCTCAGCCGCTCGCGCTGCCGCTCCAGCCGCGCGAGCAGATCGCTCTCCATCTCCTCGCGCCCGCGGCGCAGGTCCCGCTCGGCCGCGTCCACCGCCGCCGGCACCAGCGGCTGCGTCCGGTCCAGCCACTCCCGCACGCCGCCGGGGTTGCGGACCCGTTCCCGCAGCCCCGCCCGCTGCAGGGTCTCGTGCAGCTCGCCCACCACGGGCTCGCTGGGCAGGCCGCTGACCGCGCCCCAGTGGTTGAGCACCGCCTGGCCCAGCGAGTTGGACCAGCTGGCCTGGGTGAGGAACACCGGCTCGGCCACCGCTGCCGCCATCACCGGCGCCTCGTCCCGCTCGAACCGGGCCAGCGCGCGGGTGGCCGCCCACTCCAGCACCGGGTGGATCGGGGCGAGGTAGCTGACGTCCGGCCAGGTGGTGTTCTCGTCCGCGCGGGCCTTGGCGAGCCGCTGTTCGGCGAAAGCCGGTTGGGCGGAAACCTTGATCCTGCTGCCGATGCCGCGTTCGGAGCGGTAGCTCTCCGGCAGGTCGTTCAACCGCTGCGCCAGGTCCTGGGGCGTGTTGAACGCCAGCAGGTCGGTCTCCTCGTCGCGGTGGATCTCCAGTTTCTCGCTGTCGGTGGAGATCTCCTCCAGCGCCTCGGCCAGGAAGTTGTCGTCGTCGTCGAACAGGGTGCGCTTGGGCGCGGTCGGGACCGCGGTGTCCTCGGCGTGCTCCCCACCGCCGGCCAACAGCGCCGCGAACGGGTCAAGCTCCGCCGAATCGGCGTCGGGAATCTCCGCCGCGATGTCGCCGCCGTCGCGGAGCAGCTTCATGACCTCTTCTTCCTCCAGCTGCTCGTCCCGCAGGTTCAGCAGCGCGCCCGCGTCGCCCAACGCCTGGTTGGCGGCCTGCTCCTTGGCGAGCAGCTTGGTCACCACCCGCAGTTCGCTGTCGGTGGCGGTGTCCTCGTCGCCCAGCGCCAGCGCGGTGATCTCCGGCGGGTTCTCCTGCAGATAGCGGTCGATGCGGCCGTTGCGCTGCTGGATGCGGATGAAGCTCCACGGCAGGTCGTAGTGCACCACCCGGTGGCACTGGCGGTGCAGGTTGATGCCCTCCGAGGCCATGTCGCTGGCCAGCAGCACCCGCACGTCGCTGGAGGCCAGTTCGAAGTCCTGCACGATCCGCTGCACCTCGGCGTCCGGCAGCTGGGCGTGCAGCATCGCCAGCGCTCGCTCGGGAAGCCCCAGCCGCTGTCGAAGCGTGTCGCGCAGCCAGTGCAACGTGTCGATGCGCTCGGAGAACACCACCACGCGGGCCTCGCCGTCGGCCGAGACGCCCACCTCGCGCAGGTAGTCCAGCAGCGCGTCGAACTTGGCGGGACCCTGCTCGCGCGCCTTCTCGGTCAGCTCGTCCAGCCGGTGCAGCGCGGAGGTCTCGGCCGCGACGTCGGCGGCCTCCTCGCGGCCACCCAGCGTTCGCAGCCGCCGCTGGATGCTGCTGTGCAGGGCGTGCGGCGAGGACAGGAACGCCTTGAACAGCGTCCACGGGAACAGCGTGCCGCCCTTGCCGCTGACCGGGGACTTGCCGCCGGCGGGGCGCAGCCACACGTCGCGAAGCTCGTCCAGCACGCCTCGTTCCGCCGCGCTGGGGGTGACCGGGCGGATGTCGGGTTCCTCGCGCGCGGCCCAGCGGTGCCCGACCTCCAGCTGCACGTCCTCGGAGTTGCGGTGCCTGCGCACGTAGAGGTGCTCGATGTCGGCGGCCCGGTAGTCGCTCGGGTCGGCGATCGCGGTCGGCTCCAGCAGGTTCACCAGCTCGGCGAACGACTCGGGTTTGCCGTTGTGCGGGGTGGCGCTGGCCAGGATCAGCGCGTCGGTCTGCCGGGCCAGCAACCGCGCCAGCTCGTTGTTCTGGGTTCCCCGGTTGATGAGGTTGTGGCACTCGTCGATGACCACCGCGTCCCAGTGCTGGTCCTTGAGATGGTGCTTGTAGCGCGCCGGGTTCTTGAGCGTGTCGATCGAGACGATCGCGCGGCGGTAGTAGCTGAACGGGTTCCGCGAGGCGGGCAACTGCTGGCGCACCTTTTGGATGCCGTCCGAGTCCAACCGCACCAGCGGGATGGCGTAGCGCGTCCACATCTCGTGCTGGAACTGCTCCAGCACCGCGCGGGGCGTGACCACCAGGATGCGTTCGCCCCGGCCGCGCTCGATCAGCTCGGTCAGCGTGATGCCGATCTCCAGGGTTTTGCCCAGCCCCACGGCGTCGCCGATCAGCACCCGAGGCCGGAGGTTCGACAGCGCCTGGTGCGCCGGACGCAGCTGGTACTCCATGTTGTCGGCCAGCCCACGGTGGCCGGTGACGATGTCGGTGCTGGTCACCGGGGTGGAGCTTTGCCGCAGCAGCGATTCCAGCCACAGCCGGGACCGACGGAAACCGGGACTGTCGTCGGCGGTCAGGCGCGTTTTGCGCGGGTCGAGCACCTCGATCTCGTCGAGCGCGGTGTAGAACACCGCGTCCTGGTCGCGGACGAGTTCCGAGGCCCCCGTGGCTTCGACCCGCGTTCCGTCCCGGCCCGCGTTCCGAACCGCGCGAACCAGCCACTCCTCGTCGCGTACGACGATCTGCGCCCCCACCGGAATGTCCGGTGTCTCCATTAGCCCTACTGACACGTCCCGACACTATCCAGTGACCCTCGGTGGTGTGGGCTCAAATCACGAATCGTAAGGAGCTCGTTTCAACGGATTGATCATTACCTGATGAGCGGAACGAAGCGTGCGGTTTTCGCCCGTAATCGGCGGTTTCGTCGTGCTCGCGTCACCCGCTCGGCGGTACCCGGCGTTGATCGTTCCTTAGTAGAGGTGGGATGCCCGTGCGTTGTGGGAGGTCACATGTCGGAGACCATCGTCCGGACCGGCGAGGACGCGGAAGAACGCTTGCACGAGCTCGGTTTGGAGAGGGAGTTCATCGATGAAGCCATCGATGCCGGAGTAGGCGCCAGGCGTCCTACCGATGATTTCGAGCCCCGGTCCGCCGCCGGTCTCAAGGACTGGATCGCACGGGTGGGGAAACTGCGCTCTCGTCTGGTGGAAAACACCGGTTGGCTGTTCGACGATCCCTTGAACGTGCCGTTGGTTTTCGATCACAGTAGGAGCGTTGCCGTAGGTGTGCTGCTGGGAGACGGCAATACTGGTAGTTCCTGGAAGACCGAAGGTCCGCACAGCAAGTACCCAAAAGGGAAAGTGATTTCTCAAGCCACAGCGAAAGGCGAGGAAGTGTTCGCACTCGATCTCGACCTGACTCAGCCTGGTGGTCGGGGACGGCTGACCCCGGACGAGCTTCGAGGCATGGATGTCTGGTTTCTGGTGACTCATGCGCTTACCGCTCGTGATGGAGAGCAGGAACGGTTCGAGGTTCACAGGGAAATTTCGCTCGCGCAGCCCATCGAGCCGGAGACTCATATAACGCGGTGGCGGGAACGCTTGGTGCTGCCTCCACGGTTGTTCTCTCCCGTGCCGCAGCAGCAGGAAACAGAAGAACCTGAGGATATCGAGGTCTATGTCCGGGCCAAATAGCTATCCGGGGAGCTTGGTCCCGCAGTGGGGGTACGAGACAATCAAGCGGTGATGTTCTCGCCCGGTCGTCTCGCGCTTGCCCGTGCACGCCGTCGGCTGTCGCAGGCCGAGCTGGCGAGACAAGTGGGCGTCCTCGCACGGCGCGTCGGAGACTTTGAACGGGGCCGTGCCGAGCCCGGTGAGGACACGCTGCGGCTGCTGGCCGAACGGCTGCGGTTCCCCGTGGAGTTCTTCGCGAGGGAAGAGCCGGAGGAGATCGCCACCGAGGCGGTCTCGTTCCGCGCCCGCCGCAAGACGGCCAAACGCAAGGTCGACGCCGCTGTCAGCGCCTCCACCCTCGCGGTGGAGTTCAACGACTGGCTGGAACGCAATTTCGAACTACCCACTCCGGACGTGCCGGATCTCGGCGGCTTCGACCCGCATACGGCCGCGGAGATGCTGCGGGTCCGCTGGAGCGTGGACTGCAAGCCCGCGCCGAACATGGTGCATCTGCTGGAGTCCCGAGGGGCCCGGGTTTTCGCCCACGCTGCCGACTACTCGGATGTCGACGCGTTCTCGTTCCGGCACTCGGAGCGCCCCTTCGTCTTCCTGAACACCTTCACCTCGGGTGAGCGTGGCCGGTTCGACGCGGCACACGAACTGGGGCATCTCGTGCTGCACTCCGGAAGTGTCGAGTTGACCGGCAGCGCGGTCGAACGGGAGGCCGACGCCTTCGCGGGTGCCTTCCTGATGCCACGCGACAGCGTGTACGCGAGTATGCCGCGCTCGCCGTTGACCGGTCAGCTGCTGGAAGCCAGGGGCATCTGGCGTGTTTCGGCGATGGCGTTGGCCCACCGGGTGCACGAGCTCGGTCTGCTCGGCGAGCAGCGCTACCGGGACGCCTGCGTCGAGCTCAGCGCGAAGGGCTATCGCGGTGGGGAACCCGACGGGATTCACCGGGAGGGCTCGCAGCTGTTGGACAAGGTGTTGCGTTCGCTGCGCGCGCGGGGCGTATCGGTCGGGCGGATCGCCGAGGAGTTGGCCCTCCCGGTCGAGGATGTCGCCGGCTTTCTGCGCGGCTTGGCCATCGTTCCGGTCCACGAGACCGTCGACTCGGTGGAGCGGATGCGGGTGAACAGTGACTCCGGGGCGTCCCGAGATTACCCAGCCCTCAAACCGGTTCCCTCCGGTTGAGACAACAAGTGTCCGCAGTGGATTCTTAGAGCTTCGTGAGGGTGAGCATCCATCCTCGTAGCAACGGTTGTCGGCTTTCGAGACACCGCCGGGTGCTCCGGAGTCGGCCGTCGCTTCCGAACTGAAGGGGATCACGACTTGCGTGCTTACGCGAAATGGCTCGTCGTGCTGGGTGTGTTCCTGATCCTGCTCGCGCTGCTGATGTGGTGGGGATGGAATGCCTGGCAGCAGTTCGAGTACGACATGCGCCATCCCGAGAAACGGGGCTGGCTGTACTGAGCCTTTTCCCGATGAGTAGTGGGGAGTGCTCCTGCGATGAGCCGGAACTCGCTCGCATGGGTCAAGGCATTGCTGATCGTGCTGGCGCTGGTGGTGGTCTTTTTGGTGTTCGTCGGATTCCTGGTGCGAAGTTGGAGTGGCCAGTTCGAGCGGCCCACTCCGAACGGATGGTTGAGTTCACCTTCGGATGATCAGAGCGCGGTGTTCCCGCCGAGCAGTAGCGCGAACGAGCCGCCGCCGATGACCGCTCCGGTCAGCGCGCCGATGGTGACCTGGGCCGGTGTGTGGTCGTCGACGGCGACCCGGGACCACGCGACGGCCAGTGTCGCCAGTGCGCCCCACCACAGCGCGGGGCCGTAGAGCAGCGCCAGCACCGTTACCGCACCCGCTGCCACGGCGGTGTGCATCGAGATCTTCCAGAAGACCGTGATGGTGCCGGTGACCAACAGGCTGATGATCATGCTGATGTCCAGCGCGATCAGTTTCTCCGGGGCACGGCCCGCGATGAGTAGCGCCAGCCCGATCATGCTGAGCGCGATCAGGGCGGTGAACGGCACCAGCCTGCCCTGGCGGTCGCGGACGTGGTGCCCGTCCCACCTGCCGGTGCGACTGCCCCAGACCACCACCCCCATCGGCAGCACGCTGCTGGTCAGCGCCACGACCATTCCCCACAGCAGGGTGGCACCGAACTCCGCCGTGGCCTGACCGGCCACCACCAGCGGCAGTGCCAGCACGATCACCCAGGGGGCGAGAACCTCGGTGACGACGCGGGCGAACAGGTGCTTGCGCTCGGCCGGGGAGCGGGTCTCGCGGGTCGACATCGGCACATCTTACGTCTTACGCCGTGTGGTCGCGGTCGGTCTTGCGGCGGGCGCGTTGGTGGCGGGGACGCGCGTTGTAGGCGTCGAGGCTGTCGATGAGGTTGGAGACGGTGTTGCGGTCCCGCCGGTCCAGCCCGGCGAAGCGCTGGGCGATGTCGCGTGCCTCGGTGTCGCGCCAGGTCTTCAGGTCGGCGATCTGAGCGTCGATGCGCTCGGTGACCTCGTCGTCGAAGAAGTATCCGGCGGGCACGCCGAAGAACTCCGCCAGCGCCTCCACGTAGTGGATCTTGGGATTGGTTCGGGTGCCGGTTTTGAGCTGACTGATGTACTGCGCCGACATCGCGCCCGGCAGGTGCCGGATTCCCGCCTCGATCTCGCGGTAGCTGTAGGTGCCGCGGTCCGGTGGGTGCACCGTGGCGATGAGATGGGCGAGCTTGCCCGCGAAAGTGTTTTCGCGTCCGGCTTTGTTGGCACTCATAGCGTTCTTCTCGTCCGCCAGTTTGTTGGTGAGTTTCCCCAGGTCCAAGCGTCGTAAACGACTGTTGACAGTGTTTCACCGTGATGGTTTACAGTGATAATGCTACTGTCAACAGTAGCAAACGCCGATCCGGGATCATAGCTTCCGGAGCCCAGCGCCCCGTGGAAACGCGAAATATTTCCGGGGAGTTGACCTGCGGCAGCGTGCTCGCCCCGTTCTGGGGGTACGGGGCGAGCACCTCCGTGGTCGTCCGCTTCTCTTGCTCGGTATCCCCGTGTGCTCCGATGCTCGATGCTCGGTGCTCGGTGCTCGGTGCTCGGTGCTCGGTGCTCGGTGCTCGGTGCTCGGTGCTCGATGCCCGGCTCTCCGCTGTCCGGTGCCCGGCGATTTCGCGAGAAATTGACGCCCGTAGAGCCTGGATGGGTACCGGACTCATCATTGTCCACAGTGTTCATTCGTGCGAATGCTCACTGTGCGAGTGCTCGATCTCCGCGGACGACCCCACGCCGTCGTTGATCACGGATACCGTGTGGCTGTCCGTGCCGCGACGAGCACCTGGTGTGCGCGATCCGTTCGCGCTGCTGGGGTGGTGAACCGATGAGCTACCTGTCCCGCATCCGAATCAACCCGCTGCGCTCGGGCAGCCGTGACCTGCTCGGCAACCCCCGCAGGCTGCACGGGGCGGTCATGGGCGGACTGGCCGACGATCCCGAGCGGCAGCGCCCGCTGTGGCGGCTGGACAGCGACAACCCGCACCGGCCGAAACTGCTGGTGCTCTCCGAGTCCAAACCGGACTGGACGCATCTGGTCGAGCAGGCCGGTTGGCCGCACGCCGAAGGCGAGCACTACGAGCTGCGCGAGTACGAGCCGCTGCTGACTCGGCTGGCGGTGGGGGAGGAGTTCACCTTCCGGGTGACCGCGAATCCGGTGCGGAACGCGGTCGAGGCCGCGAGACCGACCCAGCCGAACGATTCGGGTAAGGGTTCGCTGGGGCGCTCGCCGCGGACGGCTCACCGTACCGCCGAGGCCCAGCTGGGCTGGTTCCTGCAACGCACCGAGAAGTGGGGATTCTCGGTGCCGGGAGCTTCGTCCGGAACGAGCGCGATCGAACACTCCAGTGTCGCGGCGAGCGCTGATTCCACCGATGCGACCGGCGGCGCCGTGACGGCCGAGGCTGCTCGTGTGGGTACCGCCGACGTGTCGGAGTTCGCGGGAGACGTGCGGATCACCGCACGGGAAAGGCACTCCTTCGCCAAGAAGCGGGGTTCGAAACCCGTGGTGCTGCACACCGCGACATTCGAGGGACGGTTACGAGTTACCTCGGTGGAGCTGCTGCGGCGGGCACTGCTGCACGGCGTCGGACCCGCCAAGGCCTACGGCTGCGGGTTGCTCACGCTCGCACCGTTGCCCCCGGATTCCGACGCGGCTGACTGAGTCCTCTCACCCACAGCGACTACGCGACGCGTTGCTGAACCGTACTCCACGACATCGGAGGAGTCACTGCGGTGGCGCGGCGATTTCGTGGGAAATTTACGCCCCGCCGCCCCGCAGCTGGGGGAAGCGGGGCGCTCGCGGTGCCTTGCTCAGTCGAAGTGGTCGGCCTTCAGTGCTTGCAGGAAGGTCTGCCACTGCTGGTGGGTGGTGGTGAAGTAGCCCGCTGTGCGGTCCTTGCTGTCGCGGACGGCCGCGCCTTCGGTGGTACGACCCACCTCGACGCAGGTCTGCGTAGCGCTGCTGCGGCTGGACTTCCGCCATCCTGTCACGGGCTTCATGATGACTCGCTTTCCCACTTTTCGGCGTATGCCTTCAGCATGCGGACAGTGTGTTCAGGACTACACGCCGTTGATATGAGGTTATCTCGTAGTCGCGCGTAAGCGGCCACATCGTCGGGTTCGTCGAGGAACGCGCTCGATCGGTGATGCTCGATGTGAACGATCGAGCGAACTCTCGGGAACTCCATTAGAAGGAACGATCCGTCGACCCCAGGATGGGCGCTGAACGGTAGAAGTCTCATCTCCACGTTCGGTAGCTCAGCTGTGTCGGCGAGATAACGCAGCTGCTCGGACATTATCTCGGGGCCACCGATCTCACGCATCAGAACACCTTCGTCGACGAGCGCGGTGAGTTCGACCGGGTTCTTCTGAAAGATGATGTCCTGCCTGCCACGTCGCACGGCGACACGTGCCTCTACGGCATCTCCAGGCACACCACCCCCGAGCATTAGCGCACGGGTGTAAGAAGCCGTCTGCAACAGTCCGGGAACCAGCGTTACCGCACCCTCACTGATACGGACCGCATCCTTCTCGAAGCTCAGCAGTGCTTTCAGCTGAGCTGGTAGTCCACTGTCGCTGGTTTCCCACCAGCCGGGCTGGTCTATCTCACGAGCCATGTTCAGCAAGCGCTCACGCTCTTGGCCGGTGACGCCGATGACAGCGAGTATCGCGGACACGTCCGCTTCGTCGAGGCGTCTCGCGCCGGATTCCGCCCTACTCATGGTCGATTTCGACCATCCCAGGCGACCTCCCACATCCTGTGCTTCGAGGTTCGCGCTCTTGCGGAGCTGCCGTAGTTCCGCGCCGAGACCCCGCGCCCGTGCACTGCTCGCCATGAAGCCAGCGTAGATCGATGATCCCGGTAACAACATGTCCCTCGAAAGATACTTTGCGTAGTTGACGCAACTATTACTAGTTTCGACAACTAGCAGTGAAGTTTTCAAGGAGGAAATCGCATGTCCCACCCCTTCACCTGGGTTCCCGCCGAGGAACAGCGGCACGCGAGCAGGGATCCGGTGCCGCCGCCCGCCCTGGAGTTCCCGCCGGAGTTGACCGTGTCCGCGCTGTGCGGCCGGGAGGTGCTCACATCCACCGGCGACATCCCCTGGTTGTGGCCGACCTGCCCGGACTGCGACCGCACCACCCGCGAACTGGTCGGTGCCCCGCCCCGCCACGACGCGAACGAAGGTGATGCGCGATGAACAGTGACCACATCCGGTTGGCCGGATTCCTGCGGCTCTGCCAGTGGCACTGCGACGAGGCGGCCTTCGCGATGGGCGGCGGGCGCTTCGGCACCGATCGCTGCCGCGAACTGGCGGAGGAACTCTCCGAGACGTCGATCGCACTGCGGCGCTACGCCGACTCGCGGGACAGCCCGCCGAAATCCGCCCTTCCCGAGGGGTACGGAGCCGAAAACCGCATTGTCGAGGGCGATCCCGATGTCTGACCCGCTACTCGTGCCGATCCTGCTGGTAGCGCTGGCGATACTCCTGGCGCTCTGGCCGCAGCACCCCGATCCCGCCCCGCGCCCGCACACCAGGCACGGCGGTGCCGGACCGGGCACGCTGACGGTCCGACAACTGCAAGCCCAACTCGCGGGTGTTGCCAGTGGTTCCACTGGCACCGACAGCCGGACCACGGCACTCGCGAGCGCGACTACTGGTTCCAGCGGCCTTCCCGCCCCCGATGCTGTCGTGCCGACACACTCCCGATCCGAACCCGAACCGATCCGCTGGCCCGAAACCGACCCCGACGAACAGCTCGAATCCCGCGTGAGCGTTCACCACGCGCTCCGGGATCGCGACGACGAATCCCACGGCGCGATCCTGGCGACATCGAATTCACCGGCGACTCCCGACGTGGCCGCTCTCGCCGCATGGCAAACGGCATCCCGAAGCTCGAAGCCGCACCACGCGGCGGTACGCAAAGCCCCCGGCCCGCACCACCGCCACACTTCCCGGTGCCAACCGGCACCGATGCCAGTCGGCGCCTTACCCGACTCCGATCCGAACCTGGCGCTGCTGGGCCGCGTCCTCGAAGGACTACGCCGCCTCTGAAGCCTCGTCCGTCTCCGCGAATCCACAGCGCCACTTCCGCTCTCGGCACGGCCGCCGACCTCGGCACAGCTACTGATTCGCTCCGTTGACCACGGGCCACGGCGACGAACCCCGACACTCCGCCGTGGACCCGTCCGCCGTCCCGCCCCGCGCGGCTCCCTCCCCCACTCGCCGCGCGGGGCGGGGCGGATCCCCGTCGATTTCTCGCGAAATCGCCGAGTGAGCAGCCCTGAGCGAGTCAGCCGAACAGCCCCGAACGAGATCATCGGCTTGGTAGCGTTCCTCCTCGGACAGCGAAGCGATCGAGGGGGAAAGCCAGTGTCCGACTTCACGGTCGACATCGGCTCGTTGGATGCCATGGAGAAGAATCTCAACCGGGCCGAGGAGAACCTGCGGAGCGCGCTCAAGGCGATGGCCGACATCGGCCCGGACTCCATCGGCCCGGACGAACTGGATGAAGCCTGCGCCGAGTTCCGCGATGACTGGCAGCACGGCATCGACGAGATCGGCGAGTGCGTCAATAAGATAACCGGAGCTCTCGGCTCCGCGAAGAAACAGTACCAGGAACTGGAAACCGCCATCACCGAAGGCTTCACGAAGATGCGGGAAGCGATCGAGTCCGGCGAAGCCGGGCAGAGTGAACCACCGGTGGCGAGGCCTGCCCAGAGCGGAGGTGCCCGGTGAGCGGCAACGGGGACTGGCACGCGCTCGGATTCAATCCAGCCAGGGGAAACCCTTCCTCGGTAGGCACACTGGCGAAACAGCTGACCGACACCGGGAACTGGCTGTTCGAGACTTACGAAGTGCTGCGCGACATCAGGCAGCAGAAAGACACCTGGACCGGAGAGGCGTCCAAGGCGTTCGCCGAGAAGTTCGGCGAATTACCCGGGAAGCTCGACGACGCCCACGAGTCCATGAAAGCCGCGGGCAAGGCGCTTTCCGGGTGGCAGGAAACCCTGAAAGGACACCAGACCGAAGCAGCCGGACTGGAGCAGCAGGCCCGAGACGCGATCGCAGCCGCAGAGAAGGCCGACCAGGTGGTTAACCAGACGGTCGCGGAGGCCAACAAGCCGATCGCATACGACTCCGGCGACTCCGAGGCACGCGCGGCGGCGAACCGGCGTGCCGAGCAGCAGGCACAAGCGGTCGCCAGCGCCAAGAGCGACGCCCGCAGCGCCTGGGACAAAGTCGAAAGCATCCGGAAGAAGGCCGTCGAGCTGCAGGAGACCTGGCGCGAGGACGCCCGGGCGGTGGCGCGGAAACTCCGGGAGGCCACCGACATCGCCCCCGGTTTCTGGAGCGCACTCGGCGACGCGTTCTCCGACATGGGCGACTTCGTCGTCGACAACCTCGGTACGATCGGCGACGTGGCGGGAATGATCGCCGCCGTCGCCGGAACGTTGTCCTTGATACCCGGTGTCAACGCGATCACCGGGCCCATCGCGCTCATCGCGGGAGGTGTCGCGTTGGCCGCGCACGCCGGGGACATCGCCGCGAACGACAAGTGGACCGATGTGAACGCCTGGGTGGGTGTCGGTACCGACGCGCTCGGCATGCTGCCCATGGTCGGCCCGCTGGCAAAGGGAGGCGCGGCGGCCACGGATGCCCTGCAGGTGAGTGACGGCTTGGTCGATGCCGGACGAGTTGGTGCGAAGGCGTTCGGTAGTAAGACTTCCGAAGTCGTAACCGATATGGCTGATCCCGCCGATATAGCAACGTTGTTTGGTGACAGGCTGGCAAACAGGTTCGTCGGTGGCGAGGGAATGGCCAAGACGATTCAGGGAACTTTCAACGTGGGAATGCAGGCTCCCGTCGCGAACGATTGGATTCACAGCGATGATGCGAGCGCCGATGTCAAGAACAAGGCGGGTTACGTGGCTTTCGGTGGTGGGGCGGCGCAGAGTTACGGCGAATGGGGAAAAGTAGGCCATGAACTGCAAGGGCTAGGTGAATCGCTGTCGAGCTTCGCCAAGGCGCTCGGGTAGTGGGGAAGAATATGATACAGTCGATTTCCGATGAGTCCTCCGACACTTTCCCGTTGAGTTTCGGGCTGCATTCCGGGTTTCAGCCCGTGGACTTCAACGAGTCATCGGCGGATCGCGCCGAGCGGTTGTTCGAGTCGGCGCGGTCGGCCCTTCCGGGATTGGCGGAGGAGCAGTACCTTCGGCTGCTCGTCGCCAACGAGTACCTGGTGCGGCGGATGGCCGAAGAAGGGATCATCTACGCGGCCAATTTCGTGGGGCGTTCAGCACGGGACACCACGGCCGCGACGACCGCGCAGTTCACGCTCACGTTGCGTGACGCTGATTTGAAGGCCACTCGACCGCTGGAGGCGTTGGCCGCCGGGCTCCGCGAGGAGGACGCTCGGCGGGAGGTCGATTTCGTGGATCTCACCGTGGGGCGCTGCCTGGCCGTGGTGCAGCAGGACACTCCGAAACCGGAAGTCAACCTGACCGGGACAGAGCACTACGAGCCGCGAGTTTCCCGGCAGTTCCAGGTGATCGTTCCGCTGGTTGAGCGGAGCCAGCTCGCGGTATTCGGGTTGGCCACCGAGTGCCTGCGCGACTGGGACGACTACGTGGCGATGATGGCCGACATCTGTAACAGCATCCAGTGGCGCGGCTCGGCTCGGAGTTCCATCGAGGACAAGTTGGCGGGACTGCTGTGAATCAGGACAAGGGGAGCTGGCGTTGACATTTCAGGATTTGATGTGGGCGTTCCCGGTATTAGGTGGGGCATATGTGCTACTCGGAGTGATTCTCCTGATCAGGAATCATTTTAAATCGATGGGGACCCATGTGGCCAAGGTTCGTAAAGATCTGGCTTCGCGAGAGAAGAACGGAGCATCGAGGTTGATATCGGGTTCCTATCCGAAGATCTCGAACGAGATGATGCGTGACGTGGCCGAACACGAGGGATTTGTTTTTCTGGGCAGTACGGGGCGAAGCATGAACTTCCGGCGTCCGGTCGTCTCCGACGGGGAGCCAGGTGAGGTGCCGGATGCCTGGAAGGGAAGGATCGAGCCACACGGTGGCATGGGTTCGGGCAAGCACCGCAGGTTGCTGGGGGAATGGTTGGACGGGGCTTCCGCCGAGGAATCCTCGCTGCTGCTGCGTCGTGATCAGCTCGGTGCGTTGCCGAAGTCGGAGATCCTGGAGTTGGCTGCCGAGTACGGCTGGTCGTTCGAGTCGGAGGAGATCACCGACACCGAGTGGCGGCTGAACTTCCGCCCTGGCACCACTGAGCACCAGCAGGACGAGAGGTGGTCCTTCGCCGATGACGGATGATGGCACAGCTCACGTCGAAGACGATGGGACAAGCCCCGCCGAAGCGGAATTCCTGCACCGGCTCCACGAGGCGCGTACCGAACGCACCCGGGTGAACCATGTGGACCTACCGCGAAGCGAGGGCGAGATCTCGCTGCGGCACTACAGCGTTCTGGTGCGCGAGCGTGGCTGGCGGCTCACCGGTATGGAGCGCACCGGCGACGGAGGATCCAGGCTGTGGCTCGAACGCTTCGACTTCGCCACCGCCCGCCACATCGCCGGGCCCGCTTTCGTCGAGGGGCCCCGGCTGGACGAGCTGCGCGGCAACGAGGCGGCCTTGCTGGAGGCCGAACGAGTGAAGCGAGATAGTGGGATAGGCGTGCTGTCCGAGTCGGTGCTCGACGGAGTGCATCGCGAGCACGTGCGGCTGCGTCGTCGCTACGTCCGGCTGGGACGGCTAGCCTCGCTGCCCGCCCTGGTCGCGTTCGTTACGCTCATGTTCTCGCTGGTTAATCGGGGAGAGGGCAATCCCGAGGCGGCCGATACGCTGCTGCTCGTCTCGGCGGTCTCGGCGGTGGTCTTCGCGCTGTCACTCTGGCCGACGATCCGTGCCGCCAGAGCACGCACGGCGGTCGTGGCCGACTACAAGGCCGGTTACGAACGCGTCGTCGCGGTGGCGCTGGGCACCAGCAACACGGGGCGAAGCTGAACCGCTTCCCACTTTCAGTACCTCGCGGCCAAGAGGCGGTCGTCGATTTCTCGCGAAATCGCCGCGCGGCTGGAAGGTGAGCGGATGACCTCCTCCGCGACGTAGACAGCCGGAGGTGGATTACTTGGAGCTCCTTGAAGCCCTCATCCTCGTGATTTCTCCGCTGCCGGGCGTCATGCTGCTCGGTGCGCTCACCGTCCACCTGGTGCGCCATGCGAACAAGCCGTGGCGCCCCGAGCTCGAACGCGCCCGGAAGGGTCTGTACGGACGGCGTGATTCGGCGGGTCTGGTGTGGCTGGACGCCGACGACTACGAGAAGGTCTCCACCGAGATGCTGCGTGATCTGGGGCGGCACGAGGGATTCACCCTGTTCGAGCGAACGAAGTACCACGATCTCGGATTCCGGCCCACCGGTAGCCGCGAAGCGCTGCGGGAGCGACGGCACGGAGCCGCGGAAGCCCCGGTCGGCGGTGACAGCGGTCGTCCGCTCGCCCGGTGGCGGCTGCGTCGGATGCTGCGCGGCGTTCGCCCGGCCGAGCCCGAACTGGTGCTGCGCCGGGAGAGGCTGGCTCCGCTGTCCAGCGGGGAGATTCTCGACACCGCTTCCCGGTACGGCTGGGAGCTGTGTGAGGAGCAGCTCGTGGCGGACGAATGGCGCTTGGTCTTCCGAGGCGCCGGTACGGCATCACGAGCGGACAGGGACCGATCCCACGACGGGTGAGACCCCCACCGTGCCGCGGTGTGCCGCCGATCGGCGACACGCCAGGCCCCGGCCTCCGGGACCGGCACCCGAACTGTGATGATCGGTGGTGCCATCGAGCCTGCTCCGTTTGGGTGACTATCAACCGGGGTAGTGATCGAACAGGCGGAGAGACCCCACCCTCGACAAGGAGTTCGCCGTGAGCATCCTCAGTTGGATCCTGTTCGGTCTGATCGCGGGAGCAGTGGCCAAGCTGATCCTTCCTGGCAAGGATCCCGGCGGCATCATCGTGACCATCATCATCGGCGTAGTCGGAGGTCTGCTCGGCGGCTGGCTGGGCAGCTCCTTCTTCGGCGGCGGCGGGATATCCGGCTTCAACCTGGCCAGCTTCGGCTGGGCGGTGCTCGGATCGCTGATCCTGCTGCTGCTTTACCGCCTCGTCTTCCACAAGTCCCGAGGTTGATCCCACCGACGGCCACCTCGCGGGGGTGGCCGGGTAGCTGAGCGCCGTGTCGGTGCCTCGCGGCGTCGGGCCGCTCCCGAAGCAGCGGCGGCCCACGCCGCGAACCGCCTCCCGCGCGCCCGCTCACCCAGCACGCACGGTGCCCCGCTCCTCCGGCCGATCCAGGAACCGGGGCAATCGGAACGCCCGTTTCGGGGCACTTCGCCGCCGACTGTTGCTACTCGTCAGTAGGACGGTGTTTACTGACCGGCCTGTGTGATGGATCACCACAAGGCCGGGGCGGCCCCTCCGCCGCGGCCGGAAGGGCCAGGCAACGGTGCGCCGAATACTCTCGACAGCCGCCGCGACCCTCCTCGCCGCACTGTGCGGTTCCCTGCTCGCCCCGGCCGCCACGGCCGAGACGAACGGGGTGACCGTGCACCGGGCGAGCATCCCCGGGTCGGGTGGCATCACGCTGCGAGCCAAAGTCATCGAACCCACCGGCGAGTCGGCCGAGCCACGACCGCTGCTGGTGATGCCCGCCAGCTGGGCCACCCCCAACATCGAGTACGTGGGGGCCGCCGCCCGGCTGGCCTACGAGTCGGGCTACGTGGTCGTCAGCTACACCGCTCGCGGGTTCTACGCCTCCGGCGGCGAGGTCGAGGTCGCGGGCGAGGAGGACGTCGCCGACGCCAGCGAGGTCATCGACTGGGCCGTGGCCAACACCTCCGCCGGGGAGGAGAACGTCGGCATGGCCGGAATCTCCTACGGGGCGGGCATCAGCGCGCTGACCGCCGCGTCCGACCCCAGGGTGGACGCGATAGCGGCCATGAGCGGCTGGGCCGACCTCGTCGCCTCGCTGTACCCCAACCGCACGGTCAACGCCTCCGGCGCGGAACTGCTGCTGGGAGTCGGCGAACTCACCGGGAGGTTCGGCGCCGACCTCACCGAGCTGGAGAACGCCTACCGCGAGCACCGCACCGAGGAGGCGCTGCACTTGGCGGAGGAGCGCTCCCCGATCAATAAGCTCGACGAGCTCAACGCCAACGGCACCGCGGTTATGCTCGCCAACTCCTGGCAGGACTCGCTGTTCCCACCGAAGCAGATCACCGACCTGTTCAGCGGCCTGACCGGCCCCAAGCGGCTCATGCTCTCCCCGGGCGACCACGCCACATCCGAGCTCTTCGGCGCGGCGGGCCTGCCCAACCACATCTGGGACACGGCGGCGCGCTGGTTCGACCAGCGGCTGCGCGGTAAGGACCAGGGCATGGCCGACAGCGCGGTGGAGATCCAGCCGATGAACGGTTCCGAGTGGAAGCGGTACCCGGACTGGCGGTCGGTCACCGACCACACCACCACCCGCGAGCTCACCGAACCCACCCGGCGGCACCTGTTCGCCCCCGAGACCGGCGGGTTGAGCACCGAGCGCGGTTCCGAATGGCAGCACTCGATCGACAGTGGCGACCCCACCCTGGCCAACAGCGGGGTCGTTCTGGTCAGTGGTGCGCTGCAGGGCTTCGCGCGGATCCCGGTGGGAGTCTCGGTCCCGCTGGTCGATCGGGACGACGCCGCGGTGTGGGCGACCGAGCCCTACGCGGACGGCGTCAACGTCACCGGCACACCACGACTTCGGGTCAACGCCACTCCCGAGGACGAGAGCGTGTCGCTGTTCGCCTACCTCTACGACGTGGGCCCCGCGGGCAACGGAAGCCTCATCAGCCACAAGCCGGTGACACTGCGTAATGAATCTCCCGGCGTGAAGCGGCGGGTGGACATCCCGCTGCAACCCACCTCCTGGCAGGTGGCCGAGGGGCACCGGCTGGTGCTGGTGGTTGACACCGTGGACGGTCGCTACCGCGACGAGAGCTCCGGCGGCGAGGTGACGTTCGGCTCCTCGGCCGAACAGCCCGCCACATTGCGCGTTCCGGTGGGTTGACACGGTTTCCGCTGCGGTGCTCTCCTGACGAGCCGCTCACCCATGGTGCCCGTGCCGGGAGGTGCGGGCACCACTGTGACCGGCCGAAAACGGATACGAAAAACCGGTCGAACTGTTCGGATCCGTTCGGTTGTGCTATCAGGATTCGGCCGAATACGAGTAGTGTCCGAAAAGTAGCGCAACGAAGTTTTTCTCGGAGTTCGCGGTATGTTTTCGCCAGGGGCGGGAACACTGCTCCACAATCGCCGCCTTCGGCGGTACCGTGGCGGATATGACGGATGTTCGTCCACCGGACGCGTTACAACGCGAAGGTGCCGATGATGAGCCACCAAGAAGACCCTTAAGGCGCATATCGGGAGATCTGCAGGTCAGGGGCGTAGACATGCAGCGCCCCAACGCCGCACGCATGTTCGATTATTACCTCGGGGGGACAGCCAATTTCGCGGCGGACAGGCAGGCCGTTGACCGGTTGGTGGCCGAGGTCCCCGAAGCCCGGGTTTACGCACGTGCGACGCGGGCTTTTCTCGGACGATTGGTCCGTTTTCTGAGTCACCGCGGAATCGATCAGTTTCTCGATCTGGGGTCGGGAATGCCGACGGTGGGGAATGTGCACGAAATAGCCCGCCGGTGCCGCTCCGACGCACGAGTCGCCTATGTGGATGTCGAGCCCGAGGTCGTCGCGCACGCCAGGCAGTTGCTGCGCGGAGTCGACAACGTGACCGTCACCCACGCCGACATTCGAGAACCGGAAACGGTGCTGTCGGCCCCGGAGGTCACCGAGCTGCTCGACTTCACCCGGCCGGTCGCGATACTGGCCGTGTCGATCCTGCCCTACATTCCGGAGGCCGACGATCCCGCCGCGCTCGTGGCCGCCTACCGGGCCAACTGCGTACCGGGCAGCTATCTGGCCGTCTCGCACAGCACGCCGCTGACGATGTCCGAGGAGCAGGTGCGTCACAGCGAGTCGGCCTACCAGGGAACCCACACGCCGCTTGCCGTTCGTGAGATCGAGCGGATCCGCGAGTTGCTTCCCGGCTACTCGCTCGTGGAGCCCGGTCTGGTCCCGCTGCCGCAGTGGCGGCCGGAGCCGGACATCAACGCCCAGCAGGACGCCACCGCCTCCGCCAACGCCGTAGGAGCGCTCGGCTACCTTCCTTGAGCTTGTGCTCCCGTTGCGTAGCTGGTCGGGAAGCTCAGGTGGTCGCTCGGGGCGGCGATTTCGCGAGAAATTGACGCCGCGCCGAGCGGGCATCCAATGCACGTGCAGGGGACACGTGCGTGGTTCGTGGGGGCCATCCGGTTCCGGGTCGGCCCGGAACGGTCGAGGGCAGCCCGGTTTCGGGCGTTACCAGGTCACGTGCTTCGTTGGCGATTAGTGACCAAATTGTTGATTCCGCCACTCGATCGAGTGATCTTTAGGGGTGTCCTGATCACGCAGCGACACAGCTGCTGTCCCAAAAGGAGCCCCAGCTTGTCACTAGCACGAATCTTCACCCGCACGGCCGCGGCCGCGCTGATCGCGGTCGGCATGGCCGCTCCGGCCCAGGCAGCCGTTTCCGCTCCGGTCGCCAACGACGACTCCGGCCCGGAGACGATGATCATCGACGGTAGTTACGCCGATGACGCTCCGTGGGCGGCGCGGATGTTCGCCGACGGCAGGCAGGCGTGCAGCGCCTCGGTGATCGCTCCGAAGTGGATACTCACCGCGCAGCACTGTGTCCAGGGTGCCAATCAGGTCAGCTTCCGGGTGGGCAGCCTCGACCAGACCCAGGGTCGTGAGGTGTTCGCCGTTCCGGGCGGGGTGAACATCCATCCCAGCGCCGACCTGGCACTGGTCAATGTGGGCAGTTCGGTCAACGTCGAGTACGCCCCGATCGGCGCCCCCGGTGCCGCCGAGGTCGGCGAGACCGTGCAGACCTACGGCTGGGGCGCCACCTGCACCGACCGCCCCGAGATCGAATGCCAGTCCCAGCGGCTGAAGGTCGCCGACGTGACCGTGACCGACACCTCCTGCTCCGACTACCGCGGCGGTACCGCGATCTGTGCCTACCGTGGTGACGGCATCCCCGCGGGCGGTGACTCCGGCGGGCCGATGTTCGCCACCGCCGCCGACGGGGAGTACGTGCAGGTGGGAGTGGCTTCCACCAGCGACCGCACCTCGCGTACCGCCTACACCAACGTGACCCGCTACAGCAGCTGGATCGGCTCCCTCGCGGGCGTGTGACGCGGTTTCCTCTCCTCACTGCTACACCCGGTTCCCCCGTCGCCGTTCACGGCGGCGGGGAAACGTGTGTGGAAACACAATCGATGAAACTCCGGTACGCGTTTTCCCGGGGCGGACATTGACCGCTGCCGAAGTCTCGGTGCATCGTTACCGCCGGAATCGATCACAGGGAGAGAGAATGATCGTTTTCGGTGCGAAGAATAGATCGTTTCGCTGTTCTCGCAGTTCAGGGTGCCTGTATTGATCTTTTCGTGGGGAGATTGAATCGTCGCTAGCGATTCTCTTTCGGTGTCGCAAGAAATTTGTTGTGCTTGTCACGGGGGAATTTTCTTCGTGCCTGGTGGGGGAAATGTCGATCTTTTCTCGCCTGGCGATTTCGCCGGTGCGTGGTTAGTTTCGTGAGACATGACCGGCGAAAAACCTGGCCATCGTGGCGCACGGCCCGATGGCGTGAGTGGGTCAGCCGGGCGGGTGGAGATCGACACTCCGGCCGTCGCGGACGGCCCGGAACTGTACCGAATCACGCGTGATTCGGGGGTGCTGGACGTCAACTCCCCCTACGCCTACCTGCTGTGGTGTCGCGATTTCGCGGCCACCTCGTTGGTGGCGCGTTCGAACGACGGGGTGGTGGGCTTCGTGATCGGATACGTCCGACCCGACGCCGTGGACACCCTCGTGGTGTGGCAGATCGGCGTCGACGCGGAGCTGCGCGGTCACCGGGTGGCGAGTCGGCTGCTGGAACGGCTGCTCGACACGGCGGCGCGGGACGGCATCCGCTACCTGGAAACCACCATCACCGCCGACAACGCGGCCTCGATCAACCTCTTCTCCGCGCTGGCGCGCGACCGTGGCGCCGCGCTCGAGGTGAGCCCGCTGTTCCCGTCCGAGCTCTTCCCGGACTCACATTTCGGCGAGGACCTCTACCGCATCGGACCGTTCGCCACCGACGGTGCCACGGCACACGGCACTCTCGCGGGGTCCGTCGCGTGAGGTTCCACGCCACACACCCGACCCGGTTCGCGGTGAAACCCCGGCCGTGAAGAAACCCCGGCCGCGAACCATCCCAGCCGTGTGCACGCACGGCACGACACGTAACCGGCCCGGCGGCCGAGGAGTCACGAGCACCTCGAACCGGGCCGAACGGAGGATCGTGAAAGACGTCTTCGCAACCCAGGAATCAGAGGTCCGCAGCTACAGCCGAACCTGGCCCGCGATATTCGACCGTGCGCTGGGCAGTTGGATCTACGACGAGAGTGGGAACGCCTACCTCGACTTCTTCGCCGGGGCGGGCGCGCTCAACTACGGGCACAACAACCCGCTGCTCAAACGCAAACTGATCGAATACATCGAGCGTGACGGGATACACCACGGGCTCGACCAGGCAACGGTCGCCAGGGCCGAGTTCCTGCGCACCATCGACGAGAAGCTGTTCCGGCCGCGCGGGCTCAACTACAAGGTGCAGTTCCCCGGGCCCACGGGCACCAACTCGGTCGAGGCCGCGCTGAAGCTGGCACGCAAGATCACCGGACGCGAGTCGATCATCAGTTTCACCAACGCCTTCCACGGCATGACGCTGGGCTCGCTCTCGGTCACCGGCAACTCCATGAAGCGCGGCGGGGCGGGCATCCCGCTGGTGCACGCCACGCCGATGCCCTACGACAACTACTTCGACGGCCAGGTCGACGACTTCCTCTACTTCGAGTCGTTGTTGCGGGACAGCGGCAGTGGCCTGAACGCGCCCGCCGCGGTGATCGTGGAGACCCTGCAGGGCGAGGGCGGTATCAACGACACCCGCGCTGAGTGGCTGCGTGGCCTTTCCGAGCTGTGTCGGCGGCACGGCATCCTACTCATCGTCGACGACGTGCAAATGGGCTGCGGCAGGACCGGCCCGTTCTTCAGCTTCGAGCAGGCGGGCATCGAGCCGGACATCGTCTGCCTGTCCAAGTCCATCGGAGGCTACGGGAGCCCGCTGGCGCTGACCCTGATCAAGCCGGAGCACGACGTCTGGGAACCCGGCGAGCACAACGGCACCTTCCGCGGCAACAACCCGGCCCTGGTCACGGCCACCGAGGCGCTGCGGCAGTACTGGAGTGACGACGAACTGGAACGCGCCACCCTCGCGAAGGGCGAGCGCGTGGGTGAGGCGTTGCGCGAGCTCGGCGCCGACTACCCCGGGCTGCTGTCCAAGGGGCGTGGCCTCGCACGCGGCCTCGGTTTCGCCGAGCCCGAGATGGCGGGCAAGGTCTCCAAGGCCGCCTTCGACCGGGGGATGATCCTGGAGACCTCCGGTCCCAGCGACGAGGTGGTCAAGGTGATGCCCCCGTTGACGATCAGCGAGGACGAGCTGGAGCGGGGGATCCGGATCATTCAGGACGCCGTGCGCTCGGTACTGGCCTGAAACACCCGCTGCGAACATTCACCGCGAACACCCGCCGCGAATACCCACCGCGCCGAAAACTTCCGAAACACCGAGGAGACGACTTGATCGTTCGTACCGTCCGGGACGTCGAGGACACCGAATCCGACATCAGGACCGAGAACTGGCGCAGCAAACGGATCATCCTCGCCAAGGAGAAGGCCGGATTCTCGGTGCACGAGACCACGCTGTACGCGGGCACGGTCAACGAGTTCTGGTACGCCAACCACATCGAGGCGGTGTTCGTGTTCGAGGGCGAGGGCGAGATCACCGATCACGGAACCGGGGAGACGCATCTCCTCGGGCCGGGTTCGCTGTACCTGCTCGACGAGCACGACAAGCACCAGGTGCGCCCCAGGACCGACATGCGCACGGTCTGCGTGTTCAACCCGCCGGTGACCGGCAGGGAGGTGCACGACGAGGACGGCGTGTATCCCCTAGTGACAGAGGAGGAGTGAACCACGGGAGCGGCGGCCGCGTGAGTGGTCGCCCTCGGCTCCACGTTGCCCGGGCGGCACTCAACCCAGACTCAGGTACCGCCGGTCGTTGAACTTCTCGCCCACGCAGGACGCGCCGAGGTCGTGGCCGATGCGCTCTATCACGTCGGCCAGCTCCAATCGATTGAGCCAGTCCCGCGGCAGTGCGGCGGTGCCGTGCCTGGCCCCCAGGATCGCTCCGGTGATGGCCGCCGTGGTGTCGCTGTGCCCCGAGTGGTTGGCGGCCAGCCACAGCGCGTCGCGGAACTGCTCGCGCTTGGGCAGGGCCAGCGCGCAGTAGGCCCCGATGGCCAGCGCCTCCGGCCCGACCCAGCCCTGCCCCAGCCGCTGGACGTAGGCCGTGCGTACGTCGATGCGGGCGAGGGTCGCCGCGTCGGCCAGCCCCGTGGCGGTCTCGCCGTCCTCCCGCAGCACCCTGCCCGCCGCCTGGTCCACCGCCTGCGGAATTCGCCTGCCCTGCACCGCCAGCAGGTGGATCAGCGCGGCCATGGCTCCCGCCGCCGCCCATCCCCCGGGGGCACCGTGGGTCAGCGCGCCGAACTGGCAGCCCAGCGTGTAGGACATCTCGACGGTGGGTGCGAATCCGGCTCCGGCCGCGCGGTCCACCGCGCCGCAGCCCTTGGAGCTGTTGATCGGTTCCTCGGGAGTTCCCAGCAGGTCCTCCTGCAGCGCACGCAGGCTGGTCAGGCCGGGGGAGCGGTTCACGTAGAGCTCCGGCTCGGCCAGCAGACCGGTCGCCCCGTAGTGCGGTTTGTCCTCCTGCTGGGTCAGCAACCATCGTCGATAAGCGGCGCCCGTGGCCTCCACCGGCCGCCACCGACCACCGCTGTTGCCGGTGGCCCAAGCGTGCAGGTATCCCTCGCCGGTGAACAGCAGCATCTGCGCGGCATCGCCGAGCAGTGCCTGCGGTGGCGGTTCGGTTACTCCGTCGGGCCCGTAGCGCGCACGGATGTCGCCGTGCTCCTCGAACTCGACCGGAACTCCGAGGGAGTCGCCCAGCGCCGCACCGAGCAAGCACCCCACGGCACGATCCACCACCGTGGACGACGTCGACACCCGGGATACCTCCACAGTGCTCTTGGCTCTCGCTCGCGTTCTGATCCTCACCCGACTCTACTGGCCCGCCACAGCCACTTGGCAGCGATCTGTGCGATTGCACGGCGGAGTTTGCTCACAGACTGTGACATTTATCGAAGAATAAAAGTTGATCTTAGTCCGTTGGGGTGAAGCCAGGTGAATCCGAACACGTTTGTCGGTTTTAGTGGTTAACGTGGATCGGTTTCGGGCCGGTTGTTCGCGGGGGCGACACCCTGCGGCCGGCGACACGGAACCGGGAAAGATGTACGCGAAAGAGGGATCGAGCTTCGGGGGGATATGCCACCGCACGACAACCTGGCCGAGCACCCGAAGAGTGGCTACGAGTTCGGGCTGCTCGGGCCGCTCGAAGTGCGTTACGGCGGGCAACCGCAGCCGTTGGGCAACTCGGCGATGCGCAGTGCGTTGGCCTGCTTGCTGCTCGAACCGAACCAGGTCGTGTCGATGGACAGGTTGATCGACACTCTTTGGGGGGAGCAACCACCACGCACGGCGCGAACCATCATCCACGGCTACGTCTCGCGTATTCGCAAGCTGTTCACCCCCGAGGAAGGGACAGCGGATCCGGAGAACCCCGCACTGGTAACCCGTGCCCCCGGCTACCTGCTCCGGGTGGACAGCGACCGGATCGACGCGCACCGAGCTCGAGCCCTGGTCAACCAAGCCGGAAACCTCACCCCCGGAGAACGCTCCCGGGTGTTGTCTCGCGCGCTGTCGCTGTGGCGTGGCCCGGTGCTCTCCGACATCTCCTCCGAGCGACTGCACCGCATGGTCGCCCCCAACCTGGACGAACTGCGCATGGTGGCGCTGGAGGAGCGCATCGAGGCCGACCTCGAACTGGGCGAACACCACGGAGTTCTCGTCGAACTGTCCGAACTGGTCGAGCAGTACCCGCTCCGCGAGAGGCTAACCGGCCAGTTGATGCTCGCCTACTATCGATCGGGACAACGTGCCAGGGCACAGTCCTGCTATCACACGCTGCGGGAGCTGCTGGCCGACGAACTCGGCATCGATCCGGGGCCGGAACTGCGCTCGCTGTACGAACGACTGCTGCGCGACGACGAGACACTGACCGCCCCGAACCGTGCAGTCGCGGGACCCGCCACCCCCGCCGGTGACGTGACCCCGGTACAACCGGCCGAACTACCCCCACCGGTGGCCGGTTTCGTCGGAAGGTCCACCGAATCGGCGGCGCTGGACCGGATGCTGTCCGAACAGGACAGCGAATCGGCCAGTGTGCTCGCCGCGATCACCGGCACCGCCGGAATCGGCAAGAGCGCGTTGGCGGTGACCTGGGCCCACCGCGTCGCGCACCGCTTCCCGGACGGCCAGCTCTACGCCTCGCTGCGTGGGTTCGACCACGAGCGTTCCCCGCTCCCACCGGGCGAGGTGCTCACCGGTTTCCTCAAGAGCCTGGGCGTCGCCGACGACGCCATACCGATCGATTTGAACGAACGGATCGCCCTGTACCGCTCGCAGCTGGCGCGGCGCCGCGTGCTCATCCTGCTCGACGACGCCAGGGACGCCGAGCAGGTGCGCCCGCTGTTACCCAGCAGCAACGGTTCGCTCGTGCTGGTCACCAGCAGGAAACGACTCGACGGCCTGGTGGTGCGCAGCGGTGCCAGGGCACTGCCGCTGGAGACCCTGCCCACCACCGCGGCCGTGGAGTTGCTGGACCGGGCCGGGGTGCCGGGCAGATCCCGCTCCGAACCGCGGGCCGCGCGCGAACTCGCCGACCTGTGCGGCGGCCTGCCGCTGGCGCTGCGAATCGCCGCCGCGCGACTGGCGGCCAACCCGGGGCGCGCGGTGAACGACCTCGTCGACGAGCTCACCGACGAGCACAACCGGCTCACCGGGCTCGACATCGACGACACCGACGACACCGACATCAGCGTCCGTCGGGCCTTCGACATCTCCTACCGCAACCTCCACCCCAGCCAGGCGTGGACATTCCGGCTGTTGGGGCTGGTTCCCGGCCACACCTTCACCGCGCACGCCGTGGCCGCGCTGTGCGGCACCGAGCCCGAGACGGCGCGCCGCAGACTGCGAGCACTGACACTGGCCCACCTTCTCAGCGAGCCCAGGCCGGACCGGTTCGCGATGCACGACCTGTTACGGGTCTACGCGCGCGAACTCGTGTTCGCCGCCCCCGACGAAACCGGGGAGGAATCGGAGAACGCGCTGCGCGGGCTGCTGCGGCACTACCTCACCGCCGCCGACCACGCCAGGAGGTTCCTGCGCCCACCCCGTGACGAGTTGGACTTCTCGGCGCCGGAGCGGGAGGTGCCGGAGATCCACGGCAGGACAGAGGCACTGGAGTGGTTCGACGCCGAGTGGCCCAACCTGGTGGCCGCCATCGACACGGCAACCGACCGGCGATGGCACCGGACGGCCTGGTGGCTGGTGCGCCTGCAGTTCAACTACCTGATGGTTCGGTGCCCCTGGGAGGACTGGGTGACCATCTACACCAGAGGACTCGAATCGGCACGCCACATCGGAGACGAGACCGGCACGGTACTGATGCTGGCCGGACTCGGGGTGGTGTACTCCCGCTCGGGTAGCCCCGAGGTGGCCCTGAATTACTACGCGGAGTCCCAGCGGCTCGCGACGAAGCTGTCCGATCGCGGCGAGCTGGCCATGACGCGGGTCAACATGGCCAGCGCGCTGTTCCGGTTGGGACGCTATCCGGAAGCGCGGCAGCATTGTGAGGACGCGCTGCGGACCTACCGGTCGCTGGGGGACCGGTACCAGGAAGCGGGAGCGCTGAACAATCTGGCCCAGGTGGAGCAGGTGATCGGCAACCGTGCGGAGGCGTTGACATACCTGCACGAGGCCGAAAAGCGCTATCGGGAAGCAGACGATCTCGAAATTCTGGCCATGGTGCTCAACAACTGTGGTGAAGTGAGTGTCGAACTGGACAGGATCGACAGCGCGCGGCGCTACTACGGGGAGGCGCTCGAAGTGGCGCAGCGCTGTGGCTCGACCATGCGTCAGGCCGCGGCGTATCTGGGGTTGGGTGATGTCGCCTCGCTGCGCGAGGATCACCAGGTGGCCCGGCGGCGGTGGGAGACGGCACTGTCCATTTTCGAGGCGGGTGGCTCGCCGCGTGCCGCGGAGCCGCGCGAACGGTTGCGCTTCGGCGCGGCCCCCACCGAGGGAGCCGAAGCGCGGCCCTGCTCCGGCGTTTAGTCAGCGTTTAGCGTGCTCTTAGTGATGCCTGCCAACGTGTGAATGTGCGTTCCGGCCGGCCGTCGCGGTCCCGGTCACGATCGCACCGCGGCGACTCCCGGGGGGTCGTGAGTCGGCCGAGAAAAGGCGGTGCGGAGAGCTCGACCCGTCGAGTTGTCCACCGCCCGCAACAAAGGGGTCAGGTTATTCCCGGCGTCTTCGGACCCGGGAAGGACATGGGGGTGGGTGCGGACTCCGTGTTCTGGGGGATTCCACAACGACACGGGGTCCGCGCTCGTGTTCCTGCCCGGCCCGTCCCGAGGGCCGGGCGGATCGACACCTCGCCGTTCCGCCCCCGCGGCGACCAGTAGCGCGTTGCCGGAACCGAGGACGTCCGGGTCAGCTGTGTTCCGAAGCGCCCTGGAGCGGACGTGGCGAGGGCCGTTTGGGCTCTCTGCCGTCCCCCGAGGACGTGCCGCGCAACCTGCGACCGACCCACGGCCCCAGGTGTTCACCGATCCAGCGCAGATCCTCGCCGCGCCGTTCCGACCAGGAACGCTCCACCCGGGACGGCCACGGCCGCCGCCAGTCCTCGTCCACCGGCAACCCCAGGATCTCCGCGGCGTGCAGCGCCACGCGGTGATGTCCCTCCTGGGACAGGTGCAGTCTGTCCTCGCTCCAGGCACGCTCATCCTGTAGCACCCGCATCGACCAGAGATCCACGACATAGCAGCCGTGTCGCCGCGCGATCGCCCAGAGGTGTGAGTTGTAGGTGCCGACCTTGCCGCGCACCAGCCGCATCACCGCCGTCCGCCGCGTGTCGAAACCGGTGCCGATCAGCACGTCCGCCCCGGTCGCACGCAGTTCGGCCACCGCCGCCTCGAACCGGCTCGCCAACTCGTCCGGATCGGCGAACGGTCGGATCATGTCGTTGCCCCCGGCGGAGAACGCGGCGAGGTCCGGCCGCATCTTCACGGCGCGTGGCAACTGATCCCGCAGGATCTGGTGGAGCAGCTTCCCCCGCACCGCCGTGTTGGCGTAGCGCAGCTCGGGGGTATCGCTCGCCAGCCGCTCCGCCAGCCTGTCGGACCAGCCCCGGAAAGTCGTACCGTCGGGGGACGGATCGTTCAGCCCCTCCGTGAAGCTGTCACCCAACGCCACGAACGTCCGCCACTCCCGAGCCCCGCTCCCGGACTCGTTCTCCGGTGTGCGCTTTCCCGAGGTCGGTGACTCCTCGCTCATCGGGACCGCCTTTCCTGTTCGCTCTTCTTCGCCCGCGGTGCCATAACCGGAAAACACATTGGACCTCGGTTGGTCACCTACGCCAGCGTCGGTGACCACTCCAGTGACCAACGGCACGTGGATGCTGTGGCGGAGCTCCGCGTGCGTGGCCGGTTAGCCGTCACGTGAGTCGGCGCCTTGCTGTGTTGGGCCGGCTCTTGAGTAGCGGTCTACGCGGCGAGCGGCCCGGCCTTGCAATGCATCCGACTCACGCACCGGGGATACGCGCGCTGCTTACGCCGCATGGTTGCTTCCCGACGAGGGTTCCGAGGGGCGCGGAAATTTCGTGGGAAATTGACGCCGCGCCGGCGGGAACCGACCCACGCACGGGGCGCGAGCGGAGCACCCGTGCCGCTCGGCTGAGGTCCCGCGACAGTGTGCCGTGAGCCCCACTTGCGGGTGATGGTTGTGTTCGGCTGAACAGTTCGTTTCGTACCGTTGAGTCGGTATAGTGTTCCGTCGGTTACAGCAAAACCCCACGCGCGCGTGGCGCGGCTGCTAACCTCCGGCGGGAGTAACGAGACGATCAAGGGGATATCGACGATCGGAAGTGGTCGGTGGTGCTGCCTCGATCACTTGAATGGGGAACGCGAAGCATGCCTGCTGACGTCGGAGCGAGTGTGTCTGCCGACAGCATCGAAGCTCTGGGGGAGTCGTGACGAGTCCGCGGGAACCGATGCCCGGGTCGATGGAACGGCACGAGGTTCGGCCGGGGGTTCCGCGGTCGGAGCAGCGGCCTGCCTCCGCGCCCCCGGGGACCCCCGTCACCGGGACGACGCCGCCCGCGGAGCCGAACGAACCGGACTCCGCGCACGCTGATCGACCCGCGGGACCCGGCTCGGCCTCCCGAGCTGTCGGGTCCGCGGCTCGGTTCGACCTGCGCGCCGAATTCGCCACTGCCGCGGTCCAGTCCGATCCGCTCGCGCTGTACAGCCGGCTCGATCGCCTGCTGGAGCGTTTCGAACACGAATGGTCCCGCCCTCCACATCGGACCCGGGGGTGGGCCGAGCAGCCCCAGAACTCGGGTGCCGCCCTTTCCGGGGAACTCGACGGCTCGGGTGCGGTGGCCCCGGCCCGCGCCGAACCGGTCTCGGGGTCGCTGCCACTGCCGCACGCGGTCAACAGCGGCGAACAGCGACGCCACGCCGCTCCCGAACGAGCACCACATCAGGAGAACTCCGGTTCCGCCAACGGCACGTTCAGCGGCGCCATACCGCTCCCCGGCGAACAGCGTCACGATGCCGGGCAGCACGCCGTGCCGCCAGCCGAGAACGAACCGGAGTCCGAATCGCCCGAGGCCGGGCAGGTCGCCGCGGAACCTCCTGCATCGGCGGCCGCCGAACCGGCTCACCGGGAGGAATCCGCGCCCCGGCACGGCGAGTCCTCCGAGGAACGGCAACAACCACTCGGAAGACACGCCGGAATAACCGGCTCGCTGGAAGCCGAGGGACCCACGGCCTCCCCCGCTCCGGAGCGAGAACCCGTGCGGTCCGAACGCGAGGACGACAATCCCACCAGGCCGTTGGGCAGCGCCGCGGACATCCTCGGCTTCTCGCCGGAACAGGCCGTCCCCGACGAGTCCGTGGTCGAGATCGGTACGGAAGGGGCCGAGGAAACCGCTGACTCCGGGCGGCACGCTCCCGCCGTGGCGGTGGAATCTCCTGCCGCCCTCTCCGGCCCTCTCGTCGAACCTGAGTCCACTGTGGTCTCCGGTCCCACTGGGGAGGCCGGGGGCATCGCCCGCTCCGAGCCCCTCGGTCCCGGAGCCGACCCCCCTATGGAAGGCGGAGCCGTCTCCCCACATCCGGCCGAACCCGCCGGGTCCGAGGCGGGTACGGCTCCTGCCGAACCGGGGCCCGTTCCCGAACCCCACCTCCCACCGCCCGAGGCGCGGCAGCCCGGCCCGAGGGGGCCGATGCCGCCCTCCCCGCCGCCGAGTGAGCGCGGGGGGCGACCAGCCGGTCCCGCCAGCGGGCCGTTACCCGCACCGCCCTCTCCTGGTTCGCTTCCTCCTGGTTCGTCGCCTCCCGGTTCGCGGCCGCTCGTTGAGCCGCCACGTGGGGGCAACACTCCGCCCGGTGGGCAGCCCCCGGTGCGCCCACCGGCCAATCCGGCCAGCGGGCCCTTCCCCGTGCCGCAACCTCCCCGGCAGCCGATGCCCCCGGCTCCGCAGGGCCAGCCCCCGCAGGGCCAGCCCCGGCCCGCTCCGGCACAGCCCGGGCGGCCACCCCAACCACCCCCTGGCAACGCGAGTGCCGGACCGTCGAGCGCTCCGTTCCCGGTTCCCGCCGCGGCACAGGCCGTTCCGGAGGGGACCCCCGCAACGCCGTCACCCCCGCCTTCACAGCAGCCCCCACCGCAGCAGCCCCAACCGCAGCAGCCCCAACCGCAGCAGCCCCAACCGCTCGCGGCTGTTCCGGAGGACCGGGACGTCCGCAGCCGAGCCTCGGAGCCCTCGGCCGCTCCGACGGCCCAGCCGCCCCGATACGAACCGCGTCCTGACGGAGGATTCGGCCCGATGGGGTCCGGCGGCTGGTCCGGCTCCGGAAACTCCAACTACACATCCAAGGGCAAGTTCCAGCAGGATCCTGCCGAGCAGAACGGCGACGAGCGTCCCAGGGGGAACGAGCTACGCAGCGGGCAGGGCTACAACCGTGACGACGACGAGGAACAGCCGAGGTTCCTGGTGCAGGCGGACGATCTCTACGGCACCGACTTCGGATCCGACCGGCTGGTGGCGCCACCGGTCATCGGAGAGGGACCGTCCGGCTACCCGGGTTTTTGACCCCGGAATTTTCCGGCTGCCCCTGCCGTGAGTTCTCCCTCGACGGAACCTCTCGCACGGTTCTCACCACGAGAGGTTCCGCCGCGAGTATCCGGAAACCGAGACGACAAAGTCATACTAGGAACCCCGAATGGTCGACACGATCACTCTTTCGTTGCCCGCGCTGGACGTGTTGGGCGAGCATCTGCGGCTCGATGTGCGGCGCTATCCGTTCGAGATTCCCGACGTCGCCGATTCACCGGCGGAACGGGAGGACGTGGTCCGGCGGGTCTGGAGTGAACTGGAGACCGCGGGGCTGGCCGTGAACGGTAGGCCCGAGCCGGAAGTGGCCGACGCCCTCTACCTGATGTCCAGTTCCGAGTGTTCGATCGCGGCCGCCGGGTTGCTCGACGTCCGAAACGGGCAACGGATGGCGGCGCGGGCCGTGGCCACCGGAGAGGTGGGGGTAGCGGGCGTGATCACCGGGCGCGGGCTCCAACTCGACTTCATGGCGCCGGAAACGCTGCCCGAGGTCTGCGCGCGGCTGCTTCCGCCCGCCCCTCCCGGGCCGGGCCGGGAAACCAGCGTGTCGCTGGGGCTGCTCCGCGACTCCGAGCACCGTTCCGCCGGAGGCGCCTCCTCGGGTGGTGCGGACTCGTCCTCCGAGGTGGAGGAGATCACGAGACTGCGCAAGTACCGTCTCGGCCACTTCGTGGTGGCGGGCACCGGCGGGGACGGCAGTCGGTTCCGCATGCCCACGTTGACGTGGTTCGACACCGACCGAGGTCGCTACACCATGTGCTACGGGCGTTCGGCGGAAGGCGAGACACTCGTCTGCGCACCCGCCGACCAGCGGGGAATCGCCGCACGGCTCGGGGAGCAACTGCGTTCGGTCCGGAAGGACTGAAATGTCGAGCACGGGTGTAAGGCACCACACGTCGATCGATGTGTGCGTGCGGCGGCGTGGGTAAGGCAGGCTTAAGTCGTGGACAGCGACAGTACCGGGCACGGCACGGAGGCGAGCGAGACCGAGCGGGACTCGTTGCTGCGCCTGCTGGGAGGTCGGGCCAGCGCACTCGACGCGAGCCTGCCGCCGGTGGCCTTCGGGCTGGTGTGGGTGCTCAGCGGTGAGTCCATCGCCGCCGCCGGGATCTCCGCCGTCGCGGTGGGAGTCGTGATCGGTGTCTGGCGCCTGCTGCGCGGTGCGCGTCCGTTGGCCGTGCTGTTCAGCCTGCTCGCCGTGTTGGTGGGGTCGATCATCGCGCTGCGTACCGGCCAAGCGGTCGATTTCTACCTCGTTCGGTTGGCTTCCAACGCGGCCAGCGGACTGGCCTGGATGATCAGTATCGCGGTGCGTTGGCCACTGCTCGGGCTGGTGGTGGGCACGTTGCTCGGGCAGCGCACGCGGTGGCGGCGCGATCCCGATCTGTTGCGCGCCTACAGCAGGGCCAGCTGGGTCTGGGTCGGCCAGTACGTCACGCGGCTTGTGGTGTTCATTCCGCTCTGGATGCTCAACGCCGTGGTGCCGTTGAGCATCGCCCAGGTTGTACTGACCTGGCCGTTGGTGGTGCTCTGCGTCATGGTCAGCTGGTGGGTGCTGCGGCGTACGCTCCCGGCGGACCATCCCGGTATCCGGCACGCCCGCCGCCCGGAGGACGTGGTGCGCCGGAACTCCGGTGGCTAGTGGGACTTCGTTGTCCCGGTCCGCGGGTGGTGTCGTGGCGGAACCTCTCGCGGGATCTCACCGCCGTGTCCCTCCACGAGCAGCGACCCACGCCTCGCCTGCTGCCGTCGAAACCGGGGGCGCTCGCCACCCCGGCCGGGTAACCGCCGGTCAGCCGGCCTCCGGCCCCAGCAGCCTGCCGTGCAGCCACCGCGCGTGCTCCTCGTCGAGCAGCGGTTCGGCCGCCAACCACGCCGCTCCGGCGGCGCCGGAGCCCGCATTGGCCAGCGGCGCGGCGCTTCGGGCGCGCAGCTCCCGGCGCACGGCCTCGTCGAACATTCCCTCACCGGAGAGCAGGCTGCCCGCCAACACGATCGGTGACTCCTCGGGCTCCTCGCGCACCGACAGCGCGTCGGCGGCCAGCATCCGCGCCCCCTTCGCCAGGATCTCCGTCGCCTTGCTGCCGCCCTCCGCTGCCGCCGCGGTGACCAGCGGCGCCAGTTCGGCGAACCGTGTCGGCGGACCGTTGCCGAGCAGTGCGATGATCCTGCGCACCAGGAACGGCTCGGGGTCGGCCGCCGTAGCCGAGGCCGGAAGCAGCTCGCCGAGCACCGAGGTCACCAGCGGGTCGTGCTTCGCCTCGCCCTGATCGAGTGCGCGCAGTGTCGTGCTCACGGCCTCCCGGCCGAGCCAGAACGCCGAGCCCTCGTCGCCGAGCAGCCAGCCGTAACCGCCCAGCGTGCGTTCCAGGCGGTGCCGTTCGATCCGGGCCGTGATCGAACCCGTGCCAGCGATCAGCACGGTGCCGTCGGGCTCCGCGGTACCGGCTGCGAACGCGACCTCGCTGTCGCTGACGGTCCGCATCGCGCAGCTCAGCCCCAGCATCCGCCAAGCCTGCTCGAATACCCCGGAGACGACCGGGTCGGCGAGTTTGCTGATCCCGGCCATCCCCAGCACCGCCGCGCTCACGCGTTCCGGGCCCGTGTCCGACATCGCCGTGCGAACGGCGCGCGCGACCTGTTCGACGGCCCGCTCCGGGGGGTGGGTGTTGGGGTTGCCGCCGCCCGCGTGCCCCGTCCCGAGCGTCCGTCCGTTCGCGTCGGTGAGCAGGGCACGGCTGGAAGTGCCACCCACGTCCAGTCCGAGCAGCAGCGGACCGGCTGTGTCGTCGATATCGGTCAATTCTGTCCCCCTCCGAACCCGGTGATCCCCGCGCTGCGCCGATCGGAGTAGCCTGGCGGTGCCCGTCTCACCCCCGCCCCCTCGGTGAGGCGGGCTTTCCCCGGCGAAGTGGGCTTTTCGGTGTTCCGTGCGGAACCCCGTGGGGTGATCGGCCCCGGTGCGGTTACGCGAGGTCGTGTTGTGCGGCCACGGATCCGTGACGTCGTGATCCTCGCTCGGCACGACGAGTTTCGCCACGTGGTGTTCCGGCGTGTCACCGGGTGCGGGTGACCTTGTGCAGCCCGCGTGGGCTGTCCGGGTCGGCTCCCCGCTCCAGTGCCAGCGTCAGGGCCAGCCGTTGCACCGGCAACACCTCCAGCAGCGGTGCCAGTTCCTCGGGGCTTTCCGGTAGGCCGATGCTGTGCGCGCAGGGCATGCTCGCCGCTGCCGAACCGATCGCGCAGATGTCGGCTCCCCGCTCGTGCACCGTGCTCAGCACCTCGTTCATGGCCGCCCCGCCCTTTCCGGCGCTGCACAGCGCCAGCACGGCGGTTTCGGAGTCCACGGCCGCGACCGGTCCGTGCAGCAGGTCCGCGCCGCTGTAGGCCCGTGCCGAGAGGTAGCTGGTCTCGGCGAGCTTGAGCGCCGCCTCGGCCGCGGTCGCCGAGGAGTAGCCACGTCCGGTGGTCAGCATCCGGTCGGCGAAGCGGTAGCGCCGCACCGCCTCGTCCAGCTCGTCCGAGGGCTCCAGGGCACGCCGGGCCAGTTCGGGCAGCTCGGTGGCTCGCTCCGCCTTTCCGCCGCGTATCGCGTCGATCAGCAGGTACAGCGTGAGCAGTGTCGCGCTGTAGGTCTTCGTGGCGGCCACGGCCCGCTCGGTGCCCGCGCGGATGTCGGCCGAGAGCTCGGCGGCGTGGTTCAGGGCCGAGTCCGGGTTGTTGGTCACCGCCACCGTGGTGGCGCCGTTGCGGCGCGCGGCCTGGGTGACTTCCAGCATGTCCGGGGAGCCACCGCTCTGGCTGACCGAGATCAGCAGTACTTCGCTCAGATCGGGCCGGGCGTCGTAGAGCGTGGTGGTCGACGGGGAGACCAGCCCCGCGGGCAGCTGCAGCAGCACCTCGACCAGGTACTTGGCGTACAGCGCCGCGTGGTCGCTGGAGCCGCGTGCGGCCAGCAGCGCGAAGCGGGGTTTGCGTTCCGCGATGTGCCGGGCGACCTCGGCCAGCTCGGGGTGGTTGCCGAGCAGGCCGTCGAACACCGCGGGCTGTTCGGCGATCTCGGCACTCATGTGCCTGCCGGGATGCTGAGCCTGCTCGTCGGCCCCGGCTCCGGGGTCCTCGCTCATGTCGTGGTCCGTTCGTGGTCGTGCGAGAATTTCGGTCTAGACCAATGCTACCGATAGCTCCGGCGGGCCGACAGCCCTGCTCGTCCATCGGAATCGCGGGGCCACACGACGGGCTGTGACCCCGTACATATCGACAAGGGGGCAGCGGAATGCGATTCCTACTGTGCCGTGAAACTCCGGCATGCTGGAATCGGTAGTGCTGATCGCCCCGTTCGCAGGCGCGACGGTAGGAGGAAACATGCTCGAAGCGTCGGTGCCCGGCGGGGCCGACATACCGACCAAGAACCAACGCGAGCCCAAGTACTGGGGGTTGAAGCAGCACCTGCTGGACATGCTTCGCTCCATGCCCGCTGGGTCCTCGATACCCACCGAGCGGGCGCTGGCCGCCGAGTTCGACGTCTCCCGCACCACGGTCCGGCAGGCGCTGGCCGAACTGACGGTGGAGGGCAGGCTGCTGCGCGTCCAGGGCAAGGGCACGTTCGCCGCGCAACCCAAGGTGGCCCAGCGGTTGCAGCTGAGCAGCTACACCGAGGACATGCGTGCCCAGGGCAGGCAACCGGACTCCAGGCTGTTGGAGATGAACGAGGAGCCCGCCGAGCGCGAACTGGCCCACCTGCTCGGCATCGGTTCCGGCAGCCCGGTGCTGCGGATGCGCAGGCTGCGGCTGGCCGACGACGAAGCGATGGCCATCGAGACCACCCATCTGCCGCTGAGCCGGTTCAAGGGGCTGACCCAGCTGGTGGAGGCGGGGGCCTCGCTGTACCAGGTGCTGCGTGAGCAGTACGGTATCTCCTTCGCCAGCGCCGAGGAGACCATCGAGACCGCGCTGGCCAGCCCGGAAGAGGCGGAACTGCTCGGCGCCGACGTGGGACTGCCGATGCTGCTGCTGTCCCGGCACTCCTTCCACCAGGACGGCACCCCGGTGGAGTGGGTGCGTTCGATCTACCGGGGAGACCGCTACAAGTTCGTCGCCAGCCTCAATCCGCCAATGAACTGAGCAGCGCCGCACGGTCGATGTTTCCGCCACTGACCACCGCCACCGTCGGGGTCGTCACCGACTCCCGCGCGCGGTGGCGGTGCGCGGCCGTGGTCACCGCCCCGCTGGGCTCCGCCACCAGTCGAGAGCTCTCGGCGAGGAAACCCACCGCTTCGCCGATCTCGGCCTCGGAGACCGTGACGATGTCGTCGACCAGCTCGCGGATGTGGGCGAAGGTGAACTCGGAGGGCTGCGCGGTCAGCCCGTCGGCCCGGGTGCTGGTGCGCGCCGCCACCGACCAGTGACAGCGCTCGCCCGCGTGGAAGCTCTCCCGGGTGTCCGCGGCCAGCTCCGGTTCCACCCCCACCAGCCGCACGCGGGCACGACACCCCGCCAGACCGGCGGCGACCCCCGAGATCAACCCGCCGCCGCTGACCGGTACCAGCACCGTCACCTCGGACAGCCCCAGCGCGTCGACGTCCTCGGCGATCTCCAGTCCCACCGTGGCCTGACCCGCGACCACGGCCGCATCGTCGAACGGCGGGATCAGCCGGGCGCCGCGCAGCTCGGCGATCTCCTCGGCACGCGACTCCCGCTCCGAGACCTCCACCGGCACGATCTCGGCCCCCAGCGCACGCGCCGCCGCTACTTTCGCCGTCGGGGCCGTGTGCGGGACCACCACGGTCGCCGGTATGCCGAACACCTTCCCGGCGTGGGCCACGGCACGCGCGTGGTTCCCGCTGGAGTAGGCGACTACTCCCCTGGCGCGGGTCCGCTCGTCCAGCACGGCTGTGGCGTGCAGCGCGCCCCTGATCTTGAAGGCGCCGGTCGGTTGCAGACTCTCCGGTTTGAGCAGCAGCGAGCCGTTCCGGTCGGCCTCGGGTACCGGCAGCAGCGGGGTGCGCACCGGACCATCGGGGCCCAGCCCAGCCAGGATCTCTCGCGCCGCACGCGCGTCCTCGTTCGTGACCAACGCCATGCGGGAATCCTCACCGATGGCGCGAACACGAGACGAGCCGGGTCTCCGGACCCGGTCGCGATGGGGCGTCGCGGCGCTCACTCGCCTTCGGCGCGCGCTGGTCGCTCGTCCGAAAGATGTTTTCCCAGTGCGTTACACCGAGTGGGAGTACTCACTAGCGGGGCTCTCCCGGGAGCAGCACGCCGAGATCGTCCGTTGGCCGTACGAGGTGACGACCGCGTGGGAGAGCGATGAACCAGCAGCAGGATCCGGATCTCCAGGGGGAGGAGGATTCCGACAAGGCCGAGCCCAAGCGCTCGACGAAGCCGTTCGACAAACTCGGTGTTTCGCCCGCCCAGGTGACCGGCACCGGACTGGCCGCCGCCACGGCGGCGGTGCTCGGTGGCCAACTCGGGATAGCCGGGACGGTTTCCGGGGCGGCACTGACCAGTGTGGTGATCACGC
Organism: Actinopolyspora sabaoui; assembly: GCF_051225635.1. Classification (NCBI taxonomy): domain Bacteria; kingdom Bacillati; phylum Actinomycetota; class Actinomycetes; order Actinopolysporales; family Actinopolysporaceae; genus Actinopolyspora; species Actinopolyspora sabaoui. The sequence goes on from NZ_JBMIHH010000009.1 coordinate 138,265, forward strand.
TCGGCGGGGCGGTTTACCAGCGCTCGTTGGAATCGACCAGGGAGAAGGCGGCCAACGCGGCGCTGAAGCGGGCGGCCAGGCGCAGGGCGACGCAGGCCACGAGCGTGTCCGGATGGGTGGATCCGCACGCGCCCACCAAACCGATCGGGCAACGACCGAACGCGGGCACGGGCAGCACGGGGACGGGTAGGGCCGGGAACGGCGCCGCCGGTGGTTCCCCGACGGGCGAGCGGCCCGACGCGGAGGCCACCAGACGACTCGTGGTGCCGGAAGCCACCAGGCGGATACGTCCCGTGGGGGACGGCGGCTCGCCGCCGGAACCGACGATCGTCACCGGCGATACAGCGAGCGGCGGGACCGCCGTGAGCGGGAACACGGTCGCGAACCGCGCGGGCGCGGCGGACGAGGAGGAATCCGCCGGTGGCAGGCGACGCGGCTTCAACTGGCGCGTGGTCGCACTCACCAGCGGGCTGGCGTTCGTGCTGTGCATGGTGCTGATCACCGGTTACGAGAGCATCACCGGGGACTCGGTCTCCGGCGATTCCGGCGGGACCACCGTGGGAAGCATGTTCCGCCAGGGCGATGCCGGGGCGCGGACCGATCCCTCGGAAGAGGGGAAGCCGGTGCCCGCCTCCGAGTCGAGTTCGCCCCCCGAGCCCTCCGAATCCGCCGACCGCTCCGAACCCTCCGAAACGAGCACCGCGCCGAGCGAGACCTCGACGCCCGAGGAGTCCGCTGAGCGGCAGCCGAGCGGCACCACGGATTCGACGACCACCACCGAGTCCGAAACCACCGAGACATCGGAGACCGGCTCGGACGAGTCCACACCGGACGCGCGCCTCCGGCAGACTGCTCGGCCCTCGGCACCCGGCGAGTGACTGATCCGGTTCGTTCGTTTCATCCGTTATTTCGATCACGCGAAGTGGCGGTGAAAACACAACACGAGTTATTCCGTCGATACCTCTCCGATATAGCGGGGAGATCTGCTAGGTTGCGCATCAATGTTGGCGCGGTGATCGCCCAACGTCGCTCACGCGACCGTGGAAATTTTCCCGCTTTCGAGGGAGGCCGTCAGTGAAGTTAGGGATCGCCTGCCGTCTCGTGGGGACCCTGTTGTTGGCGACGGCCACCGTCGCGACCGCGGCACCGGCCGCCTCGGCAGCCGAGAGTACGAACACCGCTGAACCGGACGGGGCCGCTTCGCTGCTCAAGGCGATGCAGCGCGACCTCGGGCTCAGCGCACGCGAATCCCGGCTGCGGCTGTACCAGGAGACCATAGCCGAGCAGGTCCGCCACACGCTGCGGCGCACACTGGGGGACTCCTACGGCGGTGCGCACTACGACGCCGCCAGCGGAAAGCTGGTGGTCGGCGTGACCGAGCGTTCCCGGCTGGCCGACGCTCGTGCCGCCGGTGCACGGGCCGAACTGGTCGAGTACAGCTCCCAGTACCTCGAAGGTATCGCCGAGCGGCTCGACGAATCGTTGCGCGGCGCCCCGGCCGGAGTGACCGGGCACTACGTGGACACCACGGACAACTCGGTGGTAGTCACCGCCGAAAAGGGCAGCGTGCCGCGGGTGCGGGAGTTCCTCCGCTCCACCGGAGTGCCCACCGAGGCGGTACGAATCACCGAGACCCCGGGCGAGCCGCGACTCTACGCCGACGTCGTCGGCGGCAACCCGTACTACATCGGCGGCGACACCCGCTGCTCGATCGGATTCGCCGTCCAGGGCGGATTCCTCAGCGCGGGGCACTGCGCCGCCACCGGTGACAGCACCAGCAACCCGGCCGGTTGGGCGGAGGGCTCCTCCTTCCCCAGTGACGACTTCTCCTACATCCGCACCTCGGCTGAGGGCAGGCCACTGGTCAACGACTACGGCGGTGGCACCGTCAACATCGCGGGCTCCACCGAGGCGCCGGTGGGCTCCTCGGTGTGCCGCTCCGGCTCCACCACCGGCTGGCACTGCGGCACGATCGTCGGCAAACACCAGAGCGTCCGCTACCCCCAGGGCATCGTCGAAGGGCTCACCCGTACCGACGTCTGCGCCGAACCCGGCGACTCCGGCGGATCGTTCGTCTCCGGGCAGCAGGCGCAGGGGATCACCTCCGGAGGGTGGGGCAACTGCACCTCCGGCGGGACCACCTTCTTCCAGCCGGTCAACGAGGCCCTGCAACGCTACGACGTCTCCCTCCTGACCGGCTGATTCCCGGGTGGCCGTTCGGCTTGCTCGGCGGAACCTCTGGCACGGCTCTCACTGCGGGGGCCCGACACCGGGTAGCGAGCTACCCAACCTCGGGCCTTCCTCGCGAGAGCCGCACCCGAGAACCCGCGGCGGTGCCGACCACGAGGGTGCTCGGGGTGCGGCCCGCGGGAGTGGTGGGAGCTCGGCCCTGCGTCGAGGGCGCGGCGATTTCGCGAGAAATTGACGGCCACGGGGCCACCTCGCCCCAACGGCGCGGCGATTTCGCGGGAAATTGACGCTGTTCGAGCCGCGTGGTGATCGACCGCGATTCGGCATCAGGAGTGCTGGAAGCGGACAACGGCACAGCCGGTGCGGCAGGACGCAGTGGAGTTCCGGCGGGGCAGCAGCGGCGGCGCCCCGTCCCGAGGACGGTGTTCGGTCCCGTCGACGTGCGAACGACGGGAACGACTCCGGGCGGCGGCCCCCGGCCCCCTCCCAGCGGGGGTCGCCGTCACCAGAGCGCGCTCCGTCAATTTCTCGCGAAATCGCCGCGCCACCGTTCCGAGAATGCGATGGTACGCAGGGGGCGTCAATTTCTCGCGAAATCGCCGGGCGGGCCGCCGATCGTCGGGACGTACGGCCGGGCGAGGAGTGGTCTCGTTCCGATTCGGCTCGCAGTCGAGCCGCTCCGCTTGTCCGCCGTGCCTCGTGATCGGGGTCAGCCCGCCAGGCGTGAGCGGAGCCGTGCGGCGGCTTCTCGGGGGTTCTCCGCCTCGGTGATCGCGCGGACCACCACCACGCGTTCGGCGCCCGCTGCCATGACCTCGTCCAGATTTTCCGGGCCGATACCGCCGATCGCGAACCATGGCCTGCCGTGGCCGTGGTGCTCGGCGGCGTGGCTCACCAGCTCGATGCCCGCCGCTTCGCGGCCGGGTTTCGTGGGGGTGGTCCACACCGGGTTGGTGCAGAAGTAGTCCACCCCGCGCTCGGTGGCCGCCGACTCCGCCTGCACCACGTCGTGCGTGCTCGATGGGGAAACTCCGGACCACCCCCCGTCGGCGTTCGAACCCCATGAGTTGGAAAGACGATGGCTACTCGGCAGGAATACGTCCGGAAGGAGCATCTGCTCTTCGCTCATTTTCGTGGATTCAGACTTTCCGTGCCGTTACGAGCGATAGCATAGGGGCTGTCAAACCAATCGAAGGGCAGATACATGGCACACACGGGCAAGGAGTTCGGTACCGACCTGTACGAGCTGAAACAGGTCGCCAATTCCGACCTCCCGATGGTGTCCGGTGCGTACGATAGCGCGATCGACAAGTGCGCAAGCGCGCTGGAGGGGATAAATGGGATCTCAAGCGTGCCTGAACAGTTCGTCTCCGAGCAGGGCGCGGTATCGGATAAGTACCAGCAGGCGCACCACCCCGTCATCGATCTGTTGCGCACAACCCGAAGAAATCTGGACGAGACCGCCGATGCGTTGAATCAGGCGGCCCAGCAGTACGCGGAAGACGACCGGGCCGCAGCGGCGCGACTACAGCAGCTGATTGACGAGCGTGGTCAGCCGGAACCGGAGTGAGCACATGAGCTTTGACGTTTTGATGCAGCGAGCGAAAGAGATAGAGCAGCGCGCTGCTGAGGTCGAATATGACCACAAGGTGAACACGGCTGATCAGGGTGGCCCCAGTGGTTCCAAAGGGGTCAACTACCAGGAGATCCAGCGGAAATACGAGGGAGTGGCCGTACCACACTTCGAACCCTTCTTCGATATCCCCGACCCCGGCTCCTACGATGCACCAATCACGGCGCTGGGAAGAGCGATGGAGCAGCTGTCCTCCGGAGAGATGAAGGACCCGATCAACGGTGGGAACATCAAGGCGAATCCAGACCTCACACGGATTGGTTCAGCCGGGGACACGTTGGATAGTTGGACAGGTGAGGCCGCGGACAACTTCAAACGGAACTTCCTCGATCCGTTACCTGCTGTGACCAAGAACCAGTTCCTGCTGCTCGGCGTGCTGCGGGGCGCGCTGGAAGCGGAGCAGGAACGGTGGCGCCCGAGCACGTGATGACATCGAATCGATCGCGAGGGAGACGCTCAATGGCTTGGACAACGTCCAGAGCTGTGGGAAGAACGAGCTGAAATTCACTTTCTCGGTTGCTGCGGCGGTGGCTGCGGTCGGATCGATTCCCTTCACCGGGGGAGCCTCGGCTGCTGTGATACCGGCCGTGGGGGCTGTCGGCGCGGTAGGCACCGCTGGAATGGACGCGGCGAAAATGGCCAGAGAAGCCGGATCGGTGGAACAGGTCATACAGTCGATGAAGGATTCGATCGCCGAGCTCACGAAGGAGACCCGCGAATCCGGAAAAAAGATATCCAAGGCGCTGAACGAGGTTCCGGGTGGGGTGGAATCTGATCGCGCCGTGTTGGTTTCGGCGCGCCCCGCGCTGGCAGGAATGGGTGGCGACGAAATGACCAGCGATGAAGGGCTCGGTCGGGCGACCTAGGAGGGAATGGCGCAGTGGGCGAATTGGCGGAACGATTGGATCAAATTCGGGTTCGGGCGAAAGCTCCCGGAATGGAACTCGAAGCCGAGCTGCGTGATCGTAGCCAGGTGACGCTTGAGTTCGGAGAGAGTGTGTACGAGTTCATCGACGAGCGCTTCCTGGAACGCGCTTTGACGGGTTTGGCCCGACGGTTGTACACAGGGTGGGTAAAGCAGTATCGCGAGGCGATCAGCACCACGAATCTGAACATCGAACCGAATGACCAGCACGATTCCGAGTTCGAGGAGGAGATGCGGGTGGTCGAGGCGAGCGTCGAGTCAGGCGACGGGCGCATCGCCGTATCCACGGTCGGGATGCAGGACTTCAGCGCGACTATCCATCCCGGTACGGTGCGCGAGCTGAGCGAACGCGAGTTCGTGGCACGGGTCGCCGAGGTAACTCCGGCTCTGATCCAGCGTTTCCAGGCGAAAGTAGCCGAGCTGAAGGTGCGGTACTACGGATGAGCGCTCGTTTGGTGCGGTTCATAACCGCGATTTTGGTGCTGTTCGCCCTGGCGACGGCGTGTGGCTCTTCGGATAGACCGCGCGAGTTGTCGTTGGACGATGTGCGACCGTGTGATCTGATTCCGCGGACAAAACTACGTGATCTTCAAGTGAAGGCGCCGCCGCAACCGGTTTCGGTCGTGGAAGGTTCGGACGAGGAAGGTACGAGTTGTCAGTACTCGCCCAAGTACGGGGGGACCGTGACCGTCGCCGTCGTAACGAATCACGGAATAGACCGGTGGACCAACGGGTCCATGGCGTCGTCCAGGGCGGTCGATCTGCCTCGGGTGCGGGGCTATCGTGTGATCAGACTCGAGTACGGCGAATCCGCGAGCGGGCCGCACGAGAGCTGCACAACGTACGTCGACGTGGCGAGTGGCCAGTCACTGAAAGTACACGTGAGTGAGAACTCGACGGATGACCCACCCACGTGTGAGACGGCACGTCGATTCACGAGGTCTGCGATTCGGTCACTCGCCGGTTGACGTGGCAGCCTTGGCGCCCGCTGATAGCTAGCTCACCAGGCGTGAGCGGAGCCGTGCGGCGGCTTCTCGGGGGTTCTCCGCCTCGGTGATCGCGCGGACCACCACCACGCGTTCGGCGCCCGCTGCCATGACCTCGTCCAGATTTTCCGGGCCGATACCGCCGATAGCGAACCATGGCCTGCCGTGGCCGTGGTGCTCGGCGGCGTGGCTCACCAGCTCGATGCCCGCCGCTTCGCGGCCGGGTTTCGTGGGGGTGGTCCACACCGGGCCGGTGCAGAAGTAGTCCACCCCGCGCTCGGTGGCCGCCGAGTCCGCCTGCACCACGTCGTGCGTGGAGCGGCCGATGATCATCTGATCGCCGACGATGCCGCGAGCGGTCTCCACCGGTAGGTCGTCCTGCCCCAGATGCAGCACGTCCGCGTCGACGGCCAGCGCGATGTCCGCGCGGTCGTTGACCGCCAGCAAAGCGTCGTGCCGGACGCAGGAATCGGCCAGCACCCGCAACGCCTCGAGCTCCTCGCGGGCCTCCAGCGGAGCGCCGGACTCGTCCTTGTCCCGCAGCTGGATGATGTCCACACCGCCCGCCAGTGCCTCGTCCACGAACTCGGCGAGATCACCGCGTTCCCGGCGCGCGTCGGTGCACAAGTACAGCCGCGACTGATCCAGCCGGGCGCGCATTCCGTAGCCGTCCATTCCGGGCATGCGTCCAGGGTAGGTCACGCGGTGGGCGGTGGCGCCAGTCACATTCCCCAGCGGGTCGCGTGGTGGTTCTCCCGAGGGTGACCGGTGGCTCCTCGGGTGCTACCTGACGCGGACGGAGTTCATCACCTAAGCTGTGCGATGGGTACCCGCGGGAGTCCGGCCGAACGGACTGAGAGGGGGCTGAAGCCCCGACCGCCGAACCTGATCCGGATCATGCCGGCGCAGGGAGCGAGCATTGACCGACGAACGACATCACGACATCGCCCTGGTGGGCGGCGGTGTGATCGGGCTGTCCTGTGCGTGGCGGCTGGCCACGCTGGGCTGCCGGGTACGACTGGTCGACCCGGAACCGGCGAGCGGCGCTTCGCACGTCGCCGGCGGGATGCTGGCGCCGCTGGCCGAGACCTGGTTCGGTGAGGAGGAGCTGCTCGAACTGGGAGCGGCCTCATTGCGCCGCTGGCCGGACTTCGCCGCCGAACTTTCCCGCGCCGCCGACGCGCCCTCCGGGCTCGGCGAGCGGGGCACGCTCGTCGTCGGGGCCGACAGCGCCGACCGCGAGCAGCTGCACGAGGTCGCCGAGCACCTGGCCAAGCTGGGCCGGACGGTGACCAGGCACTCCGGCAGGGCGTTGCGCAGGTTGGAACCCTCGCTGGCTCCCGCCGTGCAAGGCGGGCTGGAAGTGCCGGGCGATCTCTCGGTCGACAACCGCACCACGCTCGACGCACTGCGCGAGGCCGCGCGGCGGGCCGGGGTCGAGTTCCACACCGAAACGGCGCACCGCGTCCGTCCCGGTGTGGTGGAGCTGCCCGATTCCGAGTTGCGCTGCGACGTGGTGGTGATCGCGGCGGGCAGCAACTCCGGGCAACTGCACGAGGACCTGGCCGAGCTGGTCCGCCCCGTCAAGGGCGAGATCCTGCGGTTGCGGCGCAGGAGCACCGCGCTGCCACCACCCGAGCACACCATTAGGGGACCGGTGCACGGCAGGCCGGTCTACCTGGTGCCGCGCCCGGACGGCCTGGTCGTGGGGGCCACGCAGTACGAGAACGGATTCGACACGCGGGTAACCGTGGGCGGGGTGCGCGACCTGATCGGCGACGCCGAGCGAGTGGTGGCCGGACTCGGGGAGTACGAACTGGCCGAGGCCACGGCGGGGTTGCGTCCCGGCACGCCGGACAACCTGCCGCTGATCGGCTGGCTGGAACCCGGGGTGTTCGTCGCCACCGGGCACCACCGCAACGGATTCCTGCACGCACCGATCACAGCCGACGCGGTCACCGCGCTGCTGCGGGGCGGCCACGTGCCCACTGAGACCGAACCCGCCGACCCGAAGCGAAGTGGAGTTCGACGATGAACGTCACGATCAACGGAGAGCGCTACGAGTTCGAGCAGGGCGCGACCCTCGCCGACGCGTTGGAACGTTTCCGGAGCCCGGCCCGCGGGGTGGCCGTGGCGCTGGACGGCGCCGTGGTTCCCCGCGACCGCTGGCAGGAGACCGAACTCGGCACGGCCGCGACGGTGGAGATCGTCACCGCCGTGCAAGGAGGATGAGCATGGACGATCCGCTGGTCATAGCCGGACACGAATTCGGTTCGCGATTGATCACCGGTACAGGGGGCGCGGCCAGCCTGACCGCGCTGGAGCAGGCGCTGATCGCCTCCGGTACGGAGCTGACCACCGTGGCGATGCGCCGCGCCGACGCCGGTGGGACCACCGGGGTGTTCGATCTGCTGCATCGGCTCGGTATCGCTCCGTTGCCCAACACCGCCGGGTGTCGCAGCGCGGCCGAGGCGGTGCTCACCGCGCAGCTGGCACGCGAGGCCCTGGGCACGAACTGGATCAAGCTGGAAGTAGTGATCGACGAGGACACGCTGCTGCCCGATCCGGTGGAACTGACCGACGCCGCCGAGCAGCTGATCGAGCAGGGCTTCGTGGTGCTCGCCTACACCAACGACGATCCCGCGCTCGCCACCCGGCTGGAACAGCTCGGCTGCGCGGCGGTGATGCCGCTGGGCTCGCCGATCGGTACGGGGCTGGGCATCCGCAACCCGCACAACATCGAGATGATCTGCTCCCGCGCTTCGGTGCCGATCGTGCTCGACGCGGGGATCGGCACCGCCTCGGACGCGGCGCTCGCCATGGAGCTGGGCTGCGACGCGGTGCTGCTGGCCTCGGCCGTCACCCGTGCGCACGATCCGGAGCGGATGGCCGCCGCGATGCGCTCCGGGGTGGAGGCGGGGCGGCTGGCCGCCCAGGCGGGTCGGATTCCGCGTCGCTACTGGGCCGAGGCATCCAGCCCCGGCAGGCCGATGGGGTGACGGTGGAGGCCGGACATCCGGGTGATCGACTCGCTCGAGTCGCGCACCAGGCCGTCCGGCCGATGCGGATCGTAGAAGTGTCCGTCCCCGGCGACCTCCGGGACGGCTGGAGTCAGCCGTTCACCGGATCCGCAACCGCTCCGGGCGCACGAACGAGATGGTGTAGCTCTTCCACGGATCGTTGTAGCCGAACGTCTCGTCGATCGCGGCCCTGGCGTGCAGCGCGTTCTCCAGCAGGGAACTCGCCAGCAGCTCGGTCGCGGGTGCCTGCCCCGACGGGATGTCGGGTATCCGCGCCGTGGTGTTGCCGCCGAGCAGATCGTCGACCGCGCTCAGCGCCGGCACCGCCAGCGCCCGCTCGGAGTCGGGCCGGAAAGCCAGCGTAGCCAGGTCCTGCCGCAGCGCGTCCAGCGCCACCGCCGCCTCCCTGCTGCTGCGCTCGGCTTCCTCCTCCACCGTGTCGGAACCGTCCAGTTTGGCCGGTAGGCCGAGCAGGTCCTGGGTGCGCCGCAGCGCGAGCACGTGCGCCGCTCGCAACGGTTCCCGCAGATCGGCACCGCGACCGGCCGCGCGGACACTACGCAGCAGTTCCGAGACCGACCACACTGTGGCGCGCACCGTCCCCCGCACGTCCGGCACCAGGCTGCCGGGCAGCACCAGGTAGCTCACGAATCCCACGCTGAGCGCGATCGCGGCACCGATCGCCGTGTTGGCCGCGAAGCTGATCGTCGCGTTGACCAGCGAACGCTCGTCCAACTCCACGATCCGGGCGAGCACGGTGATGGCGATCAGCGCCCCCAACAGCACGCGGTAGTCGTTGCGCAGCCGCTCCACCCGCAGCAGCATCGCCGCTGTGAACACCGGTATCAGCAGCGTGGCGTAGGGCAGCAGCACGATCACCACGGCCAGCACTATCACCCCCAGCACCGCGCCTCCGGTGCGTTCCAGCGCCCCGTTCATGCTGTCCCGCGCCGCCGGCTGCAGCACCACGTACAGGCTCAGCAGCAGGGTGGAGGCGGAAGGGTCCCGCAGCAGCAGCACGATCACCATGCCCACCGCCACGGCCAGGGTGCAGCGCAGCGCGTGCCGGAACAGTGAGGACCGCAACGACAGATGCGCCCGCACCGCCCCCACGGCTTGCTGCCTGCGGCCACCACGCGCCGCCGGAGTGACCACCGTGTGGTCCCGCTGCAGCACCGCGCGGCGCACCCGGTCGAAACCCTCGTTGATGCCGCGCACCGCGTCCGGCACCTGCCGGTTCGCCGCCCCTTCCAGCACCTCTGGCCGTGTGCGGGCCAGCCCGTTCAGACCGGTGCAGACCCGCGAGCGGACCGCCACCGCCAGCTCGGCCGCGATCTCGTCGGCCCGCGCGGCGATGCGGTACAGCCATTCCCGCTGCTCGCCGTGCGATTGTTGGGCCTGCGCCAGCAGTACCTCGCGAGCTGCCCGGAACCGGGCGGCACCCGCCAGCACCTGTCCCAGCCAGCCGACCCTGCCGTCGGCGCGCCAGGCGTCGGCGGCGCTCTCGACCACGCCCGGCCCGGGGGTGGTCAACGTGCGCGCCACGGTGGCGCGGATGGTCCGGCTCGGATCGGTCAGCCCCACCAGCACCCGCAGCAGCAGCGCGAACAGCGCGCCGAGCACCGCGGCGGCGGCCAGCCTCCAGGCCGGTTCTCCCGCGCCGATCCCGGTGGTGGTGGAAAGCAGCGTCGCGGCGGCGAAGGTCTGCCCGAAGGTGCGGTAACGCTCTCCCAGCGCGGGCAGCATGCCCGAGCCGAACACCACGGCCGCCACCAGCGCCCCCGCGAACACCGGCTCGTTCGTCAGCAGCGGACCGATCGCCAGCACCGCCGTGATGGCGGGCGCGAATCTCGCGAACATCCGCAGGTCGGCGCGCAGTGAGTGCCCGCCGGAGGAGACCAGGGTCAGCACCGCCGTCATCCCCGCGATGATCAGCGGTTCTCCGACGTCGGACAGCCAACCGACGAGGCTCGCCACCACCACGGCCAGCAGCACTGCCGTGGTGTACTGCCGCTGTCGCGGGTCTGGTGCGCCCGCTTCGGTGGACAGCTCTGCCCGTAGTCGTTTCAGCACCGGATTCGCCCCACGCTTCCCCTGGTGTGTGCTCGTACTGACGTATCGACGGCGATGCCGACGATCGGCTGTTACCAGGGCAGGGGTCCCCGAACCACTCTGCCGTGGTAATTCAGTCCCTCGTCGGATACGTCGACACACCCCACGATCAGGGTTACCGAGCAGCGAGCGAAATCACTCGTTCGTAGGGCTTTTCGACAATTTCCCGCGAAATCGCCGCGCCCGAAGTCGCCGGGGTGAGGTGGTGCTCACCGGATCGAGCGGCTGCTGATCCGCCAGAACGTGGAGACCGGACCGACACCGTTACCCAGCGGGTAGGCGTGCCGCACCGAGCGGCTGACGAACCGTTTGCCCAGCCGAACCGCTTGCTCCATTGGTGCGCCGCGCGCCAGCGCGGCGGTGATCGCGGAGGCGAAGGCGTCACCCGCGCCGTGGGTGTGCACGGTGGAGTACCGGGGACCAGGCAGGGTGACGGCCTCGTGCCCGTCGAACAGCAGGTCCACGCACTCCGGGTCCTCGGGCAGGTGCCCGCTCTTGATCAGCACGTACTCGGGGCCGAAGTCGTGCACCGCCTTGGCCGCGTCCCAGAGCTGGTCCCGGTCGCGCACCTCGATGCCGGTCAGCAGTCGCACCTCGTCGAGGTTCGGGGTCACCAGCGTGGCCCGGGGGAACGCCTCGTCGCGCAGGGCTTCGAGCGCGTCGACCCGCAGCAGTGGTTCGCCGTTGCGCGAGGCGGCCACCGGATCGAGCACCAGCGGGGTGCGGCCGTCCCGGCCGATGCCCTGCCGGTCACAGGCGGCCAGCACCGCCTCGATGCACGCCGCCGAGGGCAGCACCCCGGTCTTGGCGGCGTGCACCCCGATGTCGGAGGCGACCGACTCGACCTGGGCCGCCACCGTCTCCGGCGGGATCTCGACCATGTCGGAGACCCCGAGCGTGTTCTGCACGGTCACCGCCGTCACCGCGGTCATGCCATGCACACCGCACGAGAAGAAGGTGCGCAGGTCGGCGTGCATGCCCGCGCTGCCTCCCGAGTCCGACCCCGCGATCGTCAGGGCCGTGGGCGGGGCCGTGTCGTTGGCAGGCCGGATTCCGGTGCCCGTGGGTGTGGAGTCCATCGAACTCATCGTAGAAGTCCCAGTGCTGTGGGTGGGGCGGGTGGATGGGTGAAGTGGGAAGTGCTGCTTCGATGCCGCTCGGTTCGTTCACGAGATATCAACTCTCACGAGTCAGATTTGACCAGCTGTTTCTTGGGAACTGCCGACCCGGTGTTGACACCGGCTACCGGAAGGTTGGGTTGCGTGGGCAACCGAGCAATTGATGCGCTAGCATCAGATGCATGCGCACTACAATACGGTTGGATGATGATGTTCTTGCCGCCGTCCACGAACGAGCTCGTCGTGAGAGGCGCTCGGCCGGGCAGGTGCTGTCGGAACTCGCTCGCCAGGCGCTGACACGTTCCGGGCACCCGACCGAGCCACGGGGTGCCTCGCATCACGGATTTAGACCATTACCGCACCGAGGGCCCGCCGTGTCGAACGAACTCATCGACCAGATCCGCGAGGAAGAGGCGGAGTGAAACGAGCCCTGCTCGATGTCAATGTGCTGCTGGCCCTGCTGGATAGCGACCATGTTGATCACAAGCGTGCACACGAATGGTTGGATGCCGACGGCACAGCGGGGTGGGCCTCGTGTTCGATCACCGAGAATGGCTTCGTCCGCGTCATCAGCCAACCGCGCTACCCCAGTCCCATTTCCACAACCGAGGCAATCGAGTTGCTTGCTCGAACACGGCATGAGAGCGATCACGAGTTCTGGGCGTGCACGGTCAGTCTGCTGAATCCGCACTCGGTGGACCGTTCGCGGCTGCACGGCCACCGTCAGATAACCGATGTCTATCTGCTGGCCTTGGCTACAGCACACGACGCACGTCTGGTTACCTTGGACAACTCGTTGCCGCTCTCCGCTGTGCACGGCGCTACTGAGGAGCACCTCACTGTTCTGAAGTAATAGTTCTCCTGTTGGAGGCATTCGGGTCAAACTTTTCGGAGACGCCCCCGAATACACCTGAGCGACGGACCTGCTGACGGACGGGTTCCGGAGTGCCTGTCCGGTACTTCGACTCCAGATACGTCCGTCGCGGCTCTCTTGTGGTGCTCTTCGATACGCCGGGCCGCAGAGCACCGCTCCGCGGCCCGGCCACCCGCTGTTCACCCGCGTCCTGCTTTCGAGAGGGAGGCCTGACCTTGGGTTGGTCGCTACCCGGTATCGGGCCTCCCGGAGCCAGAAACGGAGGATGGCTCCGCCGAGCCAGTTCCACGGAAGCGGAGCCGACGACTCCTACCGCTACTCGGCCATCGGGAGGTAGACCTCCCCGCCGGAGGCGGCGAACTCCTCGGACTTCTCCCGCATCCCCGCGTCGATGGCCTCCACGCTGTCCAGCCCGTGCTTCGCGGCGTAGTCGCGCACGTCCTGCGTGATCTTCATCGAGCAGAACTTCGGCCCGCACATGGAGCAGAAGTGCGCCGTCTTCGCGGGCTCGGCCGGCAGCGTCTCGTCGTGGTAAGCACGCGCGGTGTCCGGGTCCAGCGAGAGGTTGAACTGGTCGTTCCAGCGGAACTCGAAGCGCGCCTTGGACAGCTCGTCGTCACGTTCCTGCGCACGAGGGTGCCCCTTGGCGAGATCGGCCGAGTGCGCCGCGATCTTGTAGGCGATCACCCCCGCCTTGACGTCGTCCCGGTTCGGCAGTCCCAGATGCTCCTTCGGGGTGACGTAGCACAGCATCGCGGTGCCCGCCCTGCCGATCTCGGCCGCCCCGATGGCCGAGGTGATGTGGTCGTACGCCGGAGCGATGTCGGTGGCCAGCGGTCCGAGGGTGTAGAACGGGGCCTCGCCGCACAGTTCCTCCTCACGGCGGACGTTCTCCTCGATCTTGTGCATCGGCACGTGCCCCGGCCCCTCGATCATCACCTGCACCCCGTGCTCCCTGGCGATGTGGGTGAGCTCGCCGAGGGTCTCCAGCTCGGCGAACTGGGCGCGGTCGTTGGCGTCGGCGATCGAACCGGGTCGCAGTCCGTCGCCCAGCGAGAACGTGACATCGTAGGAGCGCAGGATCTCGCACAGCTCGGAGAACCGCTCGTAGAGGAAGCTCTCCCGGTGGTGCGCCAGGCACCAGGCGGCCATGATCGAGCCCCCGCGCGAGACGATGCCGGTCACGCGTCGGGCCGTCATCGGGACGTAGCGCAGCAGCACCCCGGCGTGCACCGTCATGTAGTCCACGCCCTGCTCACACTGCTCGATCACGGTGTCGCGGTAGATCTCCCAAGTCAGCTTGGCCGGATCGCTGTCGACCTTCTCCATCGCCTGGTAGATCGGCACCGTGCCGATCGGCACCGGCGAGTTGCGCAGGATGGCTTCCCTGGTCTCGTGAATGCGGCTGCCGGTCGACAGGTCCATGATCGTGTCAGCGCCCCAGCGGCTCGCCCAGACCATCTTCTCCACCTCCTCCTCGACCGAGGAGGTGACCGCCGAGTTGCCGATGTTGGCGTTGACCTTCACCAGGAAGTTCTTCCCGATGATCATCGGTTCGGTCTCCGGGTGGCAGCGGTTGGCGGGGATCACCGCGCGTCCCGAGGCGACCTCCGAGCGGACGAACTCGGGGGAGAGGTCCTCGCGCGCCGCGATGTACTCCATCTCGCGAGTGACGAGACCCGCCCGAGCCGACTCCAGCTGGGTGCGGTGCTCCCGCCCGTCCGTCCAACCGCGACGCAGCGGGTGGATGCCCTGGTGCACGTCGATCCCGACGCTGTCGTCGGTGTATGGCCCGGAGGTGTCGTAGACGTCGAGGTGCTCGCCGTTGCTCAGCTCGATCCGGCGCGCGGGCACGCGCAGTCCCGACTCGGTGCTGTGGTGGATCTTGTGCGAACCCCGGATCGCTCCGGTGGTGATGCTCGGTGTGGCCGATCCGTTCGAAGTGGACTCGTTCGGATACACGTCGGCCATGGCCGTTCCTCCCTACGCCGGTATTACCCGGTCAGGTTCATGCGGTCGGCGACCCCGGAGATCCGCTCCAGTCGCCCTCTCAGCCCGCTTCCGGTGCGAGCTCCCGCGGTTTCTGTTGTCGGCGGCAGACACTAGCCATCCTCGGCCCGGGGCGCAATGCGTGTCGTTGCCCCGGTCGGGTGGCTCCCGAGTCGGTGAACTGTTGACCAGTCGCGGGTCCGCGGTTCCCGCCGGGCGAATACGATGCGTCACGAATCCAACACAGGGGGGTGAGCGCGCTGTGCACGCCGCACCGGCATACTCGCCCCCGACCTCGACGCGGCTGTTCGAGGTCTGGCGGGAACTGGATGTGCCCGAGGGGTGGCGCGCGGAGATCATCGAGGAAAGGATCGTGCTGACACCGCCGCCCGGGCACGAACACAACCTGGTAGCGGACCGAGTGCATCGGCTGTTCGTGCGCGACATGCCGGATCACTGGGCGATCTTTCAGACCGCCGGTGTCTCGGTGGCGCCGCGTGTCGGTCTCTTCGTGCCGGATCTGCTGGTGATACCGCGCGACCGTGTTCCGAGCGATGCGGAAGCCACTCCCGTGCCCGCCGCGCTCGCGCTGCTGGCCGTCGAGATCACTTCCCTCAGCGACCCCGAGACCGCCCGAACCACCAAGCTTCGGGCGTACGCCGGTGCGGAAGTACCGTTCTACCTGCTCGTCGATCGCTACGATTCCAGGGAACCAACAGTGTCGCTGTACTCCGATCCCGCGTCCGGGCACTATCGGCACCTGGTTCAGGTCCCGTTCGGCCACGGGATCGAGCTGCCCGAGCCGTTCGGTTTCAGCCTGGACACCACGCGGTTCTGAGCCACCTGCTCGTTACCGGGCCTCCCCGGAGTGGAGAGCCCGCGAGAGGTTCCGCCAACCGAGCACGGCGGAAGCCCGAGTCGACGGAGTCCTGCTACTCGCCGAACGGGTCCGCGTCGGTGGCCGGGTTCCACGAGTTGCCCGGTTCGGTCCAGCCGTTGCGCTTGAGCATCTTCTTGGCCGCGCGTGCGTGCCTTCCGGTCAGCCTGCTCAGGTACAGGTAACCGTCGAGGTGGTCGGTCTCGTGCTGGAAGCACCTGGCCAGGTGGCCGTGTCCCTCCAGCTTCACGGCGGCGCCGTCGCCGTCGAAGCCGGTGATCCTCGCGTAGTCCGCCCGGCCGGTGGGGAACGACTCGCCGGGAACCGACAGGCAGCCCTCCCAGTCGTCGTCCGGATCGGGCATGGTCGTCGGTATCTCGGAGGTCTCCAGCCGTGGGTTGACCACCACGCCCCGATGGTTCACGCCCTCGTCGTCCGGGCAGTCGTAGACGAACAACCGCAGGTCCACCCCGATCTGGTTGGCCGCCAGTCCCACCCCGTTGGCCGCGTTCATGGTCTCGAACATGTCGTCGATCAAGGTGCGCAGCTCGTCGTCGAAGGCTTCGACCTCGCGTGTCGCGGTGTGCAGTACCGGATCGCCCGCGATGCGGATGGGGTGGACAGTCATGCGCGAAAGCCTATCCGGCCGGATCTCCACCGAGTGAGGTGGCGGAGTGCCGAGCGGAAACGCGCTCGGTTTTCCGGCGCTGTCGGGGGAATGACTCACCGTGTCGAGATGATTCCTCACCCGGGATCCACAGTCGTTGCGAAGCCGATACATCACCCTTACGTGTGATGACCCCCGGCACTGATCAAGACATGGTGTAATACGAGGGTGGGAATCACGCTTCCGTGATTCACCATGTGCGGAGAGCCGATCGTGAGGCGAGGTGCGAGATGGACGCCGCCCAGATGTTGACCGCACACGAGATCGCGCGGCAGTGCGAGCTGCTGGCGCGGGTGGCGGAGCGGCCCGATTCACAGCGGGAGGAATCCCGCCGTTACGGGCACTTACGTGCCGTGGAACCGATCACCCAACCCATCGAGCGAGTGCCGCCACAACCCGGTGAACCCGCCGAGGAAACCGAGCCCGGCGCGGACTCGTCCGCCACCGAACTGACCGACCGCGAACGCGAACTGCTGGCTTTCGAACGCCAGTGGTGGAAAGCGGTGGCCAGCAAGGAGCGCGCCGTCCGGGAACTGTTCGCTCTCGAACCCCACGAGTACTATCGGGTGATCGCGAAACTGCTCGACAAACCGGCGGCGATGCGAGCCGAGCCCATGCTGATCAAACGACTGCGCAGGCAGCGCGCGAATGGCAGGCTCGGGACGAGCACCGCGCCTCCAGAACCCGAACGGGAGTACTGAATGCCCTCCGGAGAGTTCGCAACCGGGCGTTCCGCCGCCCGAATCGGCGGTTTCACGCTGCTGGGAGTCGGCGTGCTCGCCCTGTTCTTCGGAGTGGCCACCGCGCTCACCGGCGATCGCGAGCCCTCGGCGGATCCCACCGGGACGGCGCCTCCGCCACCGGCTTCCACCAGCAGCGGGTCGACGAGCACCTCCGCGGATGCCCCCGGAACCTCCGCCCCGAACACCTCGGCGTCCTCGGAGCCGTCCGACTCGTCCTCCCCGTCCGAGTCCCCCTCGGAAAACCGGAACTCGGGTGGTGGCAACCAGGACGGCGGTAAATCGGGAGGCGAGAATTCGAGAGACGGCGATTCGGCCGATGGCGAGTCGGGCGAGGGGGACTCCCGGCAACGGATCTCGCTGCGGGTCTACAACAACAGCAAGATCGAGAATCTCGCGCACCGCGCGGCGCGCGACCTAAGGGGCGCGGGCTTCCGAGTGGTCGAGGTGGACAACTACGCGGGCGGCAGGATCCCGGTAACCACCGTCTACTACCGGCCGGACACCGAGGAACGCGCACAGGCGCGCACCGTGGCGCGGCGGCTGGACGCCAGGCTGAAGCCGAGGTTCGACGGCATCACCGACGCCAGCCCCGGTGTGATCGTCATCGTCACCAAGAACTACGACGGCATCGGCTGAGGCATCCTCCCGGTGGCGGGCTCCCACCACCCTCGCGGTCGACACCGCCGCTGGAGGTTCCGCCGAGTGCCCACGGGTGGAAAGCCGCCCCGGGATCACTGAAACGACTCGAAGGCGGCGAGCTGTGCCGGACTGAGCGAGGGACGCACCCGCTCACGCGCCGATTCCAGCTGCGCGGCCGACACCTCGGCCGCGTGCAGCGACTCGCGTAGCGCGGTCAACGCGGCTTCCCTGATCAGCGAAGCGCAGTCCGCCGCCGAGTAGCCTTCCAACGACTCGGCGAGACTCGCCAGATCCACGTCGGCCGCGAACGGGGTGTTGGCACCCGCCGTACGCAGGATCTCCGCCCGCGCCGCCGCGTCAGGGGGAGGAACCCCGACGGAACGTTCCAGCCTGCCCGGGCGGAGCAGTGCCGGATCGACCAGCTCGGGTCGGTTCGTGGCGCCGATGACCACGACGTCGCGCATCGGCTCCACCCCGTCCAGCTCGGTGAGCAGCGCTGCCACCACCCGGTCGGTCACCCCGGAGTCCGAGGACTGTCCCCGTACCGGTGCGAGCGCGTCGATCTCGTCCAGGAAAACCAGGGTCGGTGCGGCGTCCGCCGCCCGCGCGAACAGGTCGCGCACCGCGCGTTCCGACTCGCCGACCCATTTGTCCAGTAGTTCCGCTCCCTTGACCGCTACCGTGTTGAGCCTGCCCGTTCCGGCGAGGGCGCGCACCAGGAAGGTCTTGCCGCAGCCGGGTGGTCCGTGGAGCAGCACCCCGCGCGCAGGTCGGATTCCCAGTCTCGCGAACGAGTCCGGGTACCGCAGTGGCCAGAGCACGGTCTCGTGCAGGGCCTGTTTCACCTCGGCCATGTCGCCCACGTCGTCCAACCCGAGCTCGCCGGTGCGCAACGTGTCCGTGGTGGACATCGAGATGGGCCGGACCGACGACAGTGCCTGCTCGAAGTCCTCGGGCCGCACTCCCGGCGGACCGTCCTCCGGTTCGGCCCGATGCCGCAGCGCGGCCTGCACCGCCGCCTCCCTGGTCAGCGCCCCCAGATCGGCCGCGACGAAGCCGGGGGTCCGTTCGGCGAGTTCGCCCAGGTCCACCTCGGGGACGAGTGGGGTGTTCCGCAGCAGAATCCGCAGCAGCTCGGTGCGGGTGGTCGTGTCTGCCAACCCGACGGTCAGTTCCCGGTCCAGCAGCTCCGCATCGCGCAGCCGGGGGTCGACGTGTCGCGAATCGGAACTGGTGGCCACGATCGCCAACCCGGCCACGGCGGCAGCGGCACGCAGCTCGTCGAGCACCACAGTGGAAAGCGGCGGGGGAGAGGTCGCGGGCAGCAAACCGTCCACATCGGTGAGCAGCAGTACGCAGCCGCCCGCCTCGGCGGCCGCCGCGCGTGCCCGACGGAGTGCGTCGCGGACCCGCTGCGCCGCCGTGGCCGCCTCCAGCGCGCCGGTGCCGGGCCCCGCCAGTTCGATCAGGTGTGCTCCCACCGCGGCGGTCACCGAGCGCACCAGGGTGGCCTTGCCCGCACCGGGAGGACCGTCCAGCAGCACCCCCAGCCTGGCGGGAGCGCCGAGGCGCGCCAGCAGCTCGGGCTGTTCGAACGACAGTCGCAGCCACTCCTCCAGGCGTTTCGCCGCGTGCCGCCCGGCAACCAGATCCGAGACCGGCAGCGGGTGGGGTGGTTCGTCCGCCGCTGCCTCGTCCTCGTCACTCCTGGTGGTTCGGGAGTTTTCCCGCCCGGTGGCGGACGGAGTCGTGCCGGGGTCATCCCGTTCGGTGCCGGTCGAGGTCGTCGGTGGGGTATCGCGCTGCCAGGACACCAACGTCGCCGGGTGCACGGTCACCGCACCCGCGGGATCGGTGGCCGAGACGGTCACCAGCTCGTTGGTCCAGGTGAGCCCGATCGCGGCCGAGAGGGTGCTGCGCACCCTGCTCGTAGTCACCGAGGGGGTTCCGGACAGGTCCTGCGGCAGCAGCGAGACGGTGTCCCCGGCGAGCAGCACTTTCCCCGTGAGGGCCTGACGCAGCGTTTCCGGGGTTACCGAGGCGGTCGCCAGCCGTGACCCCGAAACGGTCAGCGAGCGCGCGGTGCGCACCTCTTCCGGGGTCACCACCAGTTGGTCACCCTCCCGCGCTCCGGCGTTGGTGAGAGTGAGGTCGTCGACCAGCACCACACCGGTGGATTCCCGCACCGGGGCGCTCGCGGCCAACACCACCGTGTCCCGCGCGCCGGAGACCCGTACCGCGTCCAGGCCCCGTAGCCCCAGCGCGTCCAGCACTTCCGGGTGCAGCCGCAGTACGCCGCGCCGGTGGTCGGTGGCCGAGGTGGACAACCGGGCTCGTAGTGAAAGGGATGCGCTCACCCCACGACAGTAATGTCTGGTGGAGACCGGGCTCGGGTGGTCGGGTAGCCGGCACGTGAGTCGGCGCCTTGCTGTGTTGGGCCGGCTCTTGAGTAGCGATCTACGCGGCGAGCGGCCCGGCCTTGCAATGCATCCGACTCACGCACCGGGGTTCCCTGCGCTGCTCAGCAGCATGGTCGCTTCTCGAGGATGGTGCCGGGTGATGATTTCGCGGGAAAAGGACGGCCACGGGGCCACATCACCCCAGCGGCGCGGCGATTTCGCGAGAAATTGACGCCGCCGTGGCGGGGTGAGCCGTAGGAGTGCCGGGGTGAGCCGTGGGTCAGTGCGCCCAGCGGCGTTCGGCGGTGAACGAGACGGTCATCCACTTCTCGTGCGGCATCGTATCCAGGATGTCCGAGATCTGCTGTCTGATCCGGTCGAACTCGGTGACCTCGCGCGCCGTGGAGTGGACACCCACCACGAAGTCGATCTCCACGTCCAGCTGGTCACCGATCTTGGTGACCCGGAGAAAGACCTCGTCGAACCGGCACTGCTCGACGATCCCGTTCACGGCCGTTTCGATGTCGCCGCTGAGCGCCGGGTCCACCGAGATCGAGAGCACCTCGCGCAGACTGCGGGTGAACAGCCGTACCGGCATCCGCAGAAACAGCACGGAGAACAGGATCACCATTCCCGGATCGACGTATCCGGCGATCGTTGCGTACCCCGCTCGCTCCAGCCCGAGCGCCAGCAGGAACCCCAGCAGCACACCGGCGCTGAGCAGCGTGTCCATCCACCACTGCGCGGCCTCGGCACGCACCAGTCCATCCGAGTGGGAGCGCAGGTAGCGGGTCATCAGCCCGGCGCCGACCGTGGCGACCAGCGCGTACAGTACAGCCGGGATCGTCTCCGGATGTTTGCCGCCCGCCAGGATGTCGCCGATGGCGCCGATCAGTGCGTAGCCGCACAGCGTTGCCAGTGAAACCGCCTTGAGGATCACGGTCAGCGGTTCCCAGGCGTGTCTTCCGAACGGGTACCGCTCGTCGGCCCCGCGTTCGATCGTGCGCACCGCCGCTACCGAAACCAGCGAGAGCAGTACGCTCACGAACGAGTACAGCCCGTCGAACACGATCATCGGGGAGCTGACGGCCAGGCCCCAGAACAGTGCCAGCACGGCGAAGGCGGCCGCGCCGATCACCGAGATCAGCAGGCTGCGGGTGGCCGTCGCGGAACGGGCTCCGCCCGTTTCCGGTGTGTCCGACGTATCCGGCATCGGGGCAAGCATGACCCCGGCGTTACGCCCGCGCATCCGCCGATCACGAGTTCGGGAATCCGCTGTGTCGTCGGTCGGTGTCGACGTTGCCGCGCCGAACCCGCTTCGAACGAATTCGGGCCGGGCGTAACGAGCTCCGAACATGGAAGGGAGCGGATACCGGCTGGTCGCGCCGGTATCCGGGGGCGTGTGGTTACTCGGGTGGGTACTTGGAGCGGTGCCGCAGGCCCAGCGTGCGGTAGCTGCGGCGGTTCTCGCCGTTTCGGTCGCCGCCACGCCGCGGTAACCGGACCCGTCGTGCCGCGCCCGCGACCCGACGCCGCAGCGGCGGGCGCAGCCCGAGCCGACGTTGGCTGCGCCGCATCGCCCGTCGCTCGCGGGGTGGGAACTCCCAGACCTCGGGGTGATTGGCCAACCAGTGGTGCCGGTAGGCGGCGTAGGGAACGTGTACCAGATAGCCCACGAGCACCACGGTCAAAAACAGCAGTGGGTAGGTCACGATCCCCGCCGCCAGTACCGCGACCACGACCAGCAGGGGGGCGATCAGCTTCGCCGGTACCTTGACCGTTTTCAGCGAGAGCGTCGGAACTCTGCTGACCGCGAGCGCGGCGACCGCGATCATCCAGATCATGACCGCGGGCTGGCTCGACCACCAGCCCGGGCCACCCACGGCCGCGGTGACCACGATCGGGAGCAGTGCCAGCAGCCCCGCCGCCGGGGCGGGCACACCGACGAAGAACTCCTTGCTGAACGGTGGTTGGTCACCGTCGTCGAGCAGGGTGTTGAACCGTGCCAGGCGCAGGATCATGCACACCGCGAAGATCAGGGCCACCACCCAGCCCACGCGGTTACCCGCCAGCTGCCAGGCATAGAGCGTGAGGGCCGGGGCCACTCCGAAGGACATCGCGTCGGACAGCGAATCCAGTTCCGCGCCCATCCTCGTGGTCGCGTCGAGCAGCCGGGCGATTCGGCCGTCCAGCGCGTCCAGCAGCGCGGCCACCGCAACGGCGGCGATGGCTCCCTTGAGCTGCTGATTGAGTGCGAATTGCACCGCGGACAGTCCGGCGCACATGGCCAGCACGGTGATCGCGTTCGGCAGGAACCGGACGCCGGGAGGATTCGAGCGCGCCTCGCTCATGCCCGCACACCGTCCTGCTCGGTGGTGAGTTCGGCGAGTACGGTCTCACCGCCGACCGTCCGTTGGCCCGGTTCGACGAGAACCCGGCTGTTCGAAGGCAGGTACAGATCCACTCGGGAGCCGAACCGGATGAGGCCGTAGGTGCTGCCCGCGGTGACCGTGCTGCCCTCGCTCACCGAGCACACGATCCGCCGGGCCACCAGCCCGGCTATCTGCACCACGGCGAGTTCCGCTCCGCCAGTGGTGCGCAGCAGCATCGAGTTGCGTTCGTTGTCCTCGCTGGCCTTGTCCAGGTCGGCGGAGAGGAAAGCTCCGGGGCGGTAGGCCAGCCCGGTGATCTCGCCGTCGGCCGGGGCGCGCTGGACGTGCACGTCGAATACCGTCAGGAAGGTGCTCACCCGCAGCATCTCCCCATCGGGCAGCTCCAGCTCCGCCGGGGGAGTCGCCTTCGTGATTTCCGCGATCGTGCCGTCGGCCGGAGCGACCGCTATGCCCGACCTGGTGGGGGTGACCCTGTGGGGTTCCCGGAAGAACCAGGCGCACCAGGCGGTGAGCAGCGCGGCCGGGGTTCCGGCGGGGCGCCAGAGTCGGCGGAGCAGCAGGGTGGCGAGTGCGCAGGCCAGCACGAACGGTCTTCCCGCCGGGTGCATCGGTGGGATGGTCTCGCGGGCCAGTCGCGCCAGCTTGTGTAACGGGCCGTTGTTCGGTGCGGAATCCGCGTTGTTCATCGAGGTGGCTCGCCCCTGCGTCGACGGATAGGGCTGCGACGTGTCGGTTGCGTCGCCGCCGCTACAGCATCGCTGATATCCGGTCGCCGGTTGTGCACAGGGGGTGGGATTGGTCGTTGACCTGCTGCGTCGTCATGTGTGCGCGGTCACGTGTGCACCGCGACCATATGCACACCGCGATCACACGGGCCGGATGGCTGGGACGTCCCGATCCGCCCGCGGCCGAAGCGAGGTACGGAAAACGGGCTCGAACGAAAGTGAACCCCGGGGCGACATCAGCGCCCCCGATGCGCCGATGTCGTCCCGGAGTCACGACCGCTCGGGGTCTCCCCGCTGACTCCGAACGGTCCCCCCGGTGGATCCGTGTGCCCCCCGACGGCACACGCACCCGTAGTCCTCATCTCCAGGTGGTGGCCTCATCTCCAGGTGGTGGGAAACCATGCCGGAAAGCCCGACACGTCTCTGGATGCAATCCATCGACTGGTTGTGATGCTGATACCAGTGTAATAGAACTCATAGGGAACTGCGTAGCCGCGAACGGAGGACTTTCGTCACAGATTTAATGACTTTGCGTGCATACTGTCGCGATTGCCTCACTCGAATTGATGATTATTTTCGGCCGTCGCCATGCGCGCTCCCATGAGTTCCCCCAAGCCCGAGTAAGGAGCTCCACGCGAACCCGAATCCGGGATGCTGCGAATTCGGATTCTGGTCAGCCCCTCGTCCTCCGGCGACTCCGATTCGCCGAACTCCGTGGCGGAGGACGAAACCTCCGAAACCGCGTACTCGTCCAGGTAGAGGTCCAGCGTCAGTTCCCAGTCCGCACCGTCCTCGTGGAGCTCGGCCGTGGCCACGTCCCGGCTGTCCAACCACTGCGCGCCCTCCAGCTCGCGTAGCCGGTGCACCGGGGTGGCCGCCAGCCGGTCCAACCGCTCGTGCTCGGAGCGGCGCACCGGAGTCAGCGCTCCGGCGAGCAATCGGTACATCCAACGGGTCCGATCGGGCAGCAGCAGTAATCCGCGATCGGTCACCAGCAGATCGTAGGACTCCTCGGCGTGGCGCACCGGGCTCACGATCCCCGAGAGCTTCGGCTCGGGCTCCTCGCTGGCGGGCTGCGCGTGGTCCAACGGCACCCCGAGATGCACCAGGTGGCGGTGCAGCCCGGGCACGAGCCGCGGGTCGAGCACGGCGGGCCGGACCAGCTTGTCGGGATCCAGCGCACGGCCGTCGGTGAGCTGCACCGTGGCGGG
Organism: Actinopolyspora sabaoui; assembly: GCF_051225635.1. NCBI lineage: Bacteria > Bacillati > Actinomycetota > Actinomycetes > Actinopolysporales > Actinopolysporaceae > Actinopolyspora > Actinopolyspora sabaoui. Next base: position 162,766 of record NZ_JBMIHH010000009.1, read on the forward strand.
GCCGCCCCAGTCCAGCTCGTGCTGAGCCCGTTCGGACCTGACCAGCGCGTCCACCACAGCGGCACCGAGCAGCTCGGTCATGGTGTCCACTACCGCATCGTCCACCAGCTCCGGGGCGAGCCCCGGATTGAGCGCGGGGTTGATCAGATCGGCCGTCTCCCCACGGTGAATGGCGGTGAGTACCCCCACCAGGGTCGGTTCCGTCGAGACCCCGCTCTGCTCGACGGCCGAGCTCAGCTCACCGGCCTTGACCGCGACGTCGTGGCTGCCCGCGAGTCTGGCCAGCTCGGGCCAGGGAGTGCGTTCACCCAGATCCTCCACCAGCAGTCGGTCCTCGATCGCCGGAATATCGCGGCGAGGCTCGCGTATCAGTGCGAGAGCGGGACGATCGTCGGTCTCGTCGGGCTCGTGACTGGCCCGCTTCAACACGTCGAGTCGTTGCGCCACAGTGGGGCGTGCCGCGTCCGCGGATTGCTCGGCGGCGATGCTCTCCTTGGCCCGTTCGGCGAGGCCGTGCTTGCGTTCCGGGTGTTCCAGGAACGCCCGGAAACCGGGCAGTATCTCCGGGGTCCGCCCCACCCGGGTGGCCATGCTCAGGTACTCGGCGCTGTAGTCCTCCCAGCCGAGTTCCAGCCCCACCCGCTTGCGCAGCGCCGCCATCGTGGTGCGTTTGCCCGCCAGGTGCACGGCGACGGCATCCCCACGCATCACTCGTCCCCGGGCCAGCGGTGCCGTGATCCGCTTGTAGAACTCGGCGTACCCGCTGAACAGCCACTTGGTGGGGCCACCCACCATGTCGCGTTCCGTCTCGATCACCGCGTCGCGGATCCGGACGGCCAGTGCGTCCGGTCCACCACCCTCCCTGCTGCCGATCTCGTCGGCCAGCACCGCGGACAGTTCGCTCACGGTGAGACCCGCCAGCAACGGCAGCCCGAGCTCCAGGTGCGACCCACTGCGCAGCAGGCCCAACAATCGGGTCCGTTCCCGCATCCGCAGCGTCGGTTCGCACGTCACGCGCAGTTCGTCGGGGCTGTTCGCCTCGGCGCTCTCGGCGACCTTCCGGAGTCTGCGCCACAGCTGTGGCTGTGCCTCGCCGTCCACCACCACACCGAGCGGATGGCGGTGTCCCGCACGCAGTACTCCTCGGAGAACCATCGCTATCGAGGCCCCGACCAGCAGAGCCGCGAAGCCGGCCTGCAACCCGTCGCCGAGGTCGTAACGAATCGTGTAGGCCGTTATACCCACCATGCCGAGGACCAGTGCTGCCGGTACGACCAAGAATCCGATGTGCAGCGCCACCGCCAGGGCAGCGCGCCATGGGCCACGCACAGTGACAACTCCCGACTGATATTGGTCCACGAATGCCCGGTCAGGCTAGTCACCTGATGCGCCCCGGCGGTAGGGAGCCCGCTACACACTCGGATCGTTCCAGTTCACAGGGCTGTGCCTCGCTGTGCCGGTACGGCGCCACCATTACGCGTCGTGCCCGTGCCCGTGGTCGGGTCGGTTTGTCTCGCGGTGCGGGTAGCGAAACCTCTCGCGAAATCGCGGTGCCGCTACGAGGCAGCGCCGAGCTCCGACCACTCACGCGGTCGGCACCGCCGCCCGACCTCGGGACGGTGTCAATTTCCCACGAAATCGCCGCGCCGTCCGTCGAGACGCGACCATGAGCGCGGCAGCGGGATCGTCCCCGGTGCGTGAGTCGGATGCATTGCAAGGCCGGGCCGCTCGCCGCGTAGGTCGCTACTCAAGAGCCGGCCCAACGCCGCAAGGCGCCGACTCACGTGACGGCTAACCGACCACGCACGCGAGCGGTGCCGTCAGTGCTCACTCAGTAGCCAGATGTCGACGGTACTTCCGGTGGGCACGTCGGTACTCTCCTCCGGCAACTCCAGCAGGCAGTCGGCCATGGCCATCCCGGAAAGCAGGTGGGAGCCCGCCCCACCACGCGTCGTCACGGTGTCGGTTTCCGGGTCGAAGCTGCCCCTGCGGTACTGCCGCTTCCCACTCGGTGAGCGCAGCGTCTCGGTGAGCGTCACCCGGCGATGCCGGCGTTGTGTGGCGCGGTGTCCACCGGCGCGACGCAGTGCCGGCCGGACGAAGACCTCGAAGGAGACGATCGAACTGACCGGGTTTCCCGGCAACGTGACCACCGGAACGCGGTACCCGGCAGCCTCGTAGTGTCCCGAGCCCTGCGGCATTCCCGGCTGGATGGCCACCTTGTCGAACCGCACGCCGGAGTCCGCCAGCGCGTCCTTGACCACCTCGTAGGCGCCCGCGCTCACCCCGCCGGAAGTCAGGATCAGATCGGTCTCGGCCAAGTGGGGTTCCAGCGCGGCGTGCAGTTCCGAAACCTCGTCGGGAACGAACCGCAGCAGTGTCGCCTCACCGCCGCACTGGCGCACCGCCGCGGCGAGCATGGTGCCGTTCGACTCGTAGATCTGGCCCGGCAGCAACTCCGTGCCCGGCTCGACCAGCTCGGAACCGGTGGAAAGCACCAGCACCCTCGGGGCACGGTGAACCGGCAGCTCGGCGTTGCCCACGGCCGCGGCCAGTCCCAGCTGGGCCGCTCCCAGCGTCTGACCCCGTTCGAGGACGACCTGACCCACCGCCACGTCCTCACCCGCGCGGCGGAGGTTGCTTCCCTCGGGCACCGCGCGGTGCACGGTGACCCGTTCGGTGCCGCCGTCGGTGAGTTCCACCGGGACAGCGGCCTCCGCTCCGGGAGGAAGTTGTGCTCCGGTCATGATCCGGTGTGCGGTGCCCGGTTCCAGGGGCGGGACGTCCACCCGGCCTGCCGGGATGTCGGCGATCACCGGCAGCGTCACGGGATGCTGCGAATCCGCCTCGGCCACGTCCGCGGCGCGTACGGCGTAGCCGTCCATAGCCGAGTTGTCGAAGGGCGGCAGCGGGATCGGTGCCGTCACGTCCTCGGCGAGCGCCAGTCCCAGGCACTCGTCGAGGGCGCGGTGTCGCACCCCGGTGGCGGCGAGCAGGTTCGAGACCCGCTCGCGGTACTCGTCCACCGGCAGCAGGGTCGAGGTGTCAGTCGTGTGGCCCACACCCCGATCATCGGACATCGCGTGCCCGATGTCGCCCCCGGTTCGTCGGTGTCGGCACCCCACGGTCGGTTTCCGTCAGGGTTTCCGGTCGGCCGTTCCCGAGGGGCGTTCGTCCCGGCGTCCGTCCGGTGGGCGAGGTGCGCATGGCAGACTTCGGCGGGGTGATCGTGCTCGGCGAAGTGCCGTGCCACGGCTGGGGAGGTGATCGTGCAGGTTCGTTCCCGTCATCAGTCCTCATTCGGCGTGGCCCGTCTCGTACTCGGTGCGGGAGAGGTGGCGCGCACCGGATGTGAGGCGATGGCCACCAGTTACGGTGTGACGAGTACCCGTGCCCCGCGTCGCGGGGGTATCAGGGCGCTGGTGGGTGACTCGATCCCCGAATCCGCCTACTCGGCCGGGCCGCAGGGCGGCTGGGTCGATGTGGCACCCAGTCTTCCCGGCGACGTGCACACCATAGAATTGGACGGCAACAACGACTGGTGCATCGCGCGGGATTCCTGGTTGGCAGCGGCGGGAACGGTGCGACTGGACACTCGATGGCAGGGTTTCCAGCCCCTGTTCGGTGGGCGCCCCGGGTTCCTCGCGCACGCCACCGGGCAGGGGCAACTGGTGCTGGCCTGCTGTGGGGCGCTGGACGTGCACGATCTGCGGGCCGGTGAATTCGTGACGATCGACACCGGACACCTGGTGGCCTATGTGGACACCGTGCAGTCCCGATTGCGGCAATTCGAACCCGGCCGCGCACAATCCCTGCGGACCGGTGCGGGACTGGTTTTCGATTTCGCCGGTCCGGGGCGGGTGGTGACTCAGACCCGCAATCCGCGCAGATTGTCGTCCTGGCTGCACTCGGCGAGCGGACACTGATTCCGGGGCCTCGTTCGTGGTCGGTCTTTCGGGGGAACGCACGGTGGTTCGTGCTCCCGTACGGGTGAACTTCTCGGAATCTTGCCGGAAATTCTCGGGACGGGCGCCGCGGGTGCTTCCCGACGGCTCGTTCTTTGGGGGAAGATCACAGAAATCGGTCCGGTCGAGATCGCGACTTCCCCTGTTCCATGCGGTAGCGTAGCGCTTGCTACATCGGCGCCCCCAGGCGTCGCGCATCATATTTCAAGGAGGACGCCGTGGCTGTCGGCACGGTCAAGTGGTTCAACTCCGAAAAAGGCTACGGATTCATCGCCACCGACAACGGGTCGGATGTCTTCGTGCACTACACGGCGATCGAGATGGACGGATTCCGCACCCTCGACGAGGGGGACCGCGTGGAGTACGAGGTGAAGCCCGGGCGGGACGGGCGGAGCCAGGCTGACGGTGTCCACAAAATTTAACCGGACTGTGTGGCCTCTTTTGTCGTAAGTGATTCTGTGGCGGAACCTCTGGCACGGCTCTCGCTGCGGGGAGGCCCGACATCGGGTAGCGACCTACACAACGTCGGGCCTTCCTCGCGAGAGCCGCACCGGAGAACCCGCGGCGGTGCCGACTGCGAGGGTGGCCGGAGCTCTGCCTGCGGGTGTGGCGGGAGCTCGGCCTTCGTCGGCGACAGCGGCGCGGCGATTTCGTGGGAAATTGACGCCGCCCCGGCGGGAAACCGGCTTGCTTGCCGGAGAGGGCGGGCGGCGCCGGGAACTGCTCCACCCGGATGGTGTGGGGGCCGCACCGGCGGACGGTGGTGCCGCCGGAACGTTAGGCTGATCGGCGTGTCGGAAGACCTCACCGGGCGCCGTCTCGGCCACTACAAGATCGATGGAGTTCTCGGTCGCGGTGGCATGAGTGTCATGTACCGCGCCACCGATGTCCGCCTGGGGCGCAAGGTCGCCCTGAAGGTGATGGGTGAGCACATAACCGGGGACAGTGAGTTCCGTGAACGTTTCGTGGACGAGGCGCGCAACACCTCGGCCATCGACCACGCCAACATCGTGCCGCTCTACGACTTCGGTGAAGTCGACGGGATGCTCTACATCGCGATGCGGCTGGTCGACGGGTCCGACCTCGCCAGCCTCATCTCGGAAGGGCCGATCGCGCCCAACCGCGCGGTCGAACTGCTGGGGCAGGTGGCGGAGGCGCTCGACACCCTGCACGAGCAAGGGCTGGTGCACCTTGATCTCAAACCGGCCAACGTGCTGGTCACCTCCAGGGAGGCCTCACACGAACACGTCTATCTGGCCGACTTCGGGCTCACCAGGCGTGGCGCCACCGGGCATCGAACGAGCACCGGCGATTTCCTCGGTTCGCCCACCTACGCCGCCCCGGAGCACCTGCGTGGCGAGTCCGTCGACGGCAGGACCGATCTCTACGCGCTGGCGTGCATGCTGTTCGCCTGCCTGACCGGCAGCGCTCCCTACAAGGGTGAGGTGCAGGAGATCATCCAGGGGCATCTTCAGCTGGATCCTCCCCGGGTCACCTCCCGCGTGGCGCTGCCGCCCATGATCGACGAGGTGCTGCGCAGGGGGATGGGTAAGACGCCCGAGCAGCGCTATGGCAACTGCAAGGAGCTCATCTCCGCGACCAGGAACGCGTTGAGCTCGTTGGGGAAGCAGGGCGACCAGCCCCCACGCCCGGCCCCTCCGGAGGCGCCGCCCTCGGCTGGGCAGCCACCTTCCGGCCCGCAGCCGATGCCCTCCGGGCCGGTTCCACCCCAACCCCAGTCGCAGCCCCAGCCGACGGCCCCGCCCGGTACTCCTCCCGGCGGAATGGCCCCGCCCGGTACGCCTCCGGGTGGAACGACACCGCCCGGCCCCCGCCCCGGCGCGGGCGCTCCGGGGATGCCCGCCGGTCCGGGAGCACCCGCCGGGCCACCGCCCGTCGGTGGCCCCAGACAGCCGATGCCCCCTGGCGGCTCGCAGCAGGGGCCGGGTGAACCGGTGCGGTTGCGCCCGCCGATGCCCGCGCAGTCCGCATCCTTCGCGAAGAAGTCGGACAGCACAGCCCGCTGGCTGGTTCCGGTGCTGGCGATATCGGTGTTCACCGTGATCGTGGTGATTTTAATCATCGCGTTCGGCTAGTACTCGCCGCTCGTCGCTGTTCGCGGCGGGCGTGCTTCGTGGGGGAGCGGCTCCCGCACCCCGGTCCGCCCGGTGTGCTCCCGGGCCTCCCGACGCGGCCCCTCCCGGGACGTTTTCCCCGAAAGCGTTCCGCCCGCTGGCTTGCACTCGCTGTCGGTGAGTGCTAAACACGATACTGGCACTCAGTAGGGGTGAGTGCCAGGTCGGGACGGTGAGGCCGTAGCCGCGCATTCGCGTGGTGACCGGTCGTCCGTCGCGGGCACCGAGCCTGGCCGAGCACGAGTCCTGCCGTGGAATCCGCCGATCCCACGGCGTCCAAAAAGCTGGAGGACCACACCGCAATGGCCAAGATGATCGCGTTCGACGAGGACGCCCGCCGCGGTCTTGAGCGCGGCATGAATTCCCTCGCCGACGCCGTCAAGGTGACGCTCGGCCCCAAGGGCCGCAACGTCGTGCTCGAAAAGAAGTGGGGCGCGCCGACCATCACCAACGACGGCGTCTCCATCGCCAAGGAGATCGAGCTCGAGGACCCCTGGGAGAAGATCGGGGCCGAGCTGGTCAAGGAGGTCGCCAAGAAGACCGACGACGTCGCCGGTGACGGCACCACCACCGCCACCGTCCTGGCCCAGGCGCTGGTGCGCGAGGGCCTGCGCAACGTCGCGGCGGGTGCCAGCCCCACCGCTCTGAAGCGGGGCATCGAGAAGGCCACCGAGGCCGTCGCCGAGCAGCTGCTCAAGAACGCCACGGAGATCGAGACCAAGGAGCAGATCGCCGCGACCGCCGCGATCTCGGCAGGCGACTCCCAGATCGGCGAGCTCATCGCGGAGGCGATGGACAAGGTCGGCAAGGAAGGCGTCATCACCGTCGAGGAGAGCAACACCTTCGGGCTCGAGCTGGAGCTCACCGAGGGCATGCGCTTCGACAAGGGCTACGTCTCGCCCTACTTCGTGACCGACCAGGAGCGGATGGAGGCGTCGCTGGACGACCCCTACATCCTGCTGCTGAGCTCGAAGATCTCCAACATCAAGGATCTTCTCCCGCTGCTGGAGAAGGTCATGCAGTCCAACAAGCCGCTGCTGATCATCGCCGAGGACATCGAGGGTGAGGCGCTGCCGACCCTGATCGTCAACAACATGCGCGGCACCTTCAAGTCCGTGGCCGTGAAGGCACCGGGCTTCGGCGACCGCCGCAAGGCGATGCTGCAGGACATGGCCATCCTGACCGGTGGCCAGGTCATCAGCGAGGAAGTCGGCCTCAAGCTGGACAGTGCCGACCTGTCCATGCTGGGTCGCGCCCGCAAGGTCGTGGTCAGCAAGGACGAGACCACCATCATCGACGGTGTCGGTGACGACGAGCAGATCTCCGGCAGGGTCAACGAGATCCGTGCCGAGATCGAGCGCTCGGACTCCGACTACGACCGCGAGAAGCTGCAGGAGCGGCTGGCCAAGCTGGCCGGCGGTGTCGCCGTCATCAAGGCCGGTGCCGCCACGGAGGTCGAGCTCAAGGAGCGCAAGCACCGCATCGAGGACGCGGTGCGCAACGCCAAGGCCGCCGTGGAGGAGGGCGTTCTCGCCGGTGGTGGTGTGGCGCTGCTGCAGGCCGCCGTTTCCGCCTTCGACAACCTCAAGCTGGAGGGCGACGAGGCCACCGGTGCCAACAGCGTCCGTACCGCTGTCGAGGGCCCGCTCAAGCAGATCGCGGTCAACTCCGGTCTCGAGGGTGGCGTCGTGGTCGAGAAGGTCAAGGGGCTCTCCCCCGGACACGGCCTCAACGCGGCCACCGGCGAGTACGAGGACCTGATCCAGGCAGGCGTCATCGACCCGGCCAAGGTGACTCGTTCCGCCGTGCAGAACGCTTCCTCGATCGCCGGTCTGTTCCTGACGACCGAGGCCGTTGTCGCCGACAAGCCGGAGAAGAACGGTGGCGGCGATGCCGGCGGCGGTGACCCGACCGGCGGCATGGGCGGTATGGGTGGCATGGGCGGCATGATGTGACGTCCGGTTAGGACGTTCTCGCCGCTGTCGCCGTCGTCGACGGCGACAGCCACCGGCACCATCCGAGCATGTGCCTTACGGAGGGCCGTTCCCGAAGGGGAGCGGCCCTCCGTTGTGTCCGGCGGGGAGTCGCCGCCCCGTTCGGCTGGTCAGGGTGCGCTGCTGGTCCGGCCACTCGGAGAGGGACGAGCCGCGTCAGACGGGCCGGCTTGATGTCGCCAGCTCGATCGAGTGAGTAGCTCTCACACTTCCGGGGGAGTAACGGTGCGCCACACGTCCCCCGAAACGGGCCACCGGTTAGAACCCGGCCAGGGCATCATGATTCACTCTGTGCTGCCGCTCCACGGTTTCCGACGAGGGCGGCCGCAGTGTTCCTTCCCCGAATCAGAGGAGGCGCCGTGAACCGCTTCCGGCGAACTTCCAACCGTTCGGCGGTGCTGGCGTCGTTGGCGTGCGTGCTCGCTCTCCTGCTGGCGGGCTGCACCGGCGATCAGCCTCCCGATTCGGGCGAGACCGACCGCTCCGGGACGGGCACGGCCGCTCCGTCACCCGGTGGCGGCGAACTTCCCGAGGTGGTGCCGCGGCCGACCAGCATGATTCCCAACGGTGGGGACGTGCGCGTGTCGGGCAAGGTCGCCCTGGTCACCGATCCCAGTGTGGAACCGTGGACCCGCAGCCTGGCGGTGCGGGTGCTGCGCGCAATCGGTGCCGAGGAGGTCGTCGTGCGGGAGCCAGGTCGCTCCATCGATGACTCCGACCTGCGGGTTCGGCTGGGAAGCCGTTGGTCGCCCACGGTACGCAAGACCTTCCAGGACACCGAGCTGGACTTCCCGGACGGGGACGAGAAGCTGGCATCCGAGAGCTACGCGATATCGGTGCGCGACGGTCAGAGCCCGGCCATCGCGCTCGGCGGGATAGACCCCGCGGGCGCCTACTACGCCGTGCAGACGCTGCGGCAGCTCGCCACACCCGGGCGGGTCGCGGGGGTCGCTGTTCTCGACGAGCCGGAGATGTCCACTCGTGGAGTTATCGAAGGCTTCTACGGCAGTCCGTGGACCCATGCCGAGCGGATGGACCAGCTCGCGTTCTACGGTTCCGTCAAGCTGAACAGCTACGTCTACGCACCGAAGGACGACCCGTACCACCGCGACCGCTGGCGCGATCCCTACCCGGCCGACCGATTGCGGCGGTTGCGCGATCTGCAGCAGCAGGCCACGCAGCACCACGTCAAACTCACGTTCGCGCTCTCGCCCGGCAAGTCGATCTGCTTCTCCGATCCGGACGACTGGCGTGCGCTGACGGACAAACTCCAGTCGTTGTACGACATCGGTATCCGCAGCTTCTCGGTACCGTTCGACGACATCGACTACGCCGAGTGGAACTGCGAGTCGGACCGCGCCGAGTACGGTGCGCCCTCCGCACGTGCGGCGGGGGTGGCGCAGGCACGGCTGCTCAATAGGTTGCAGCGTGAGTTCCTCGACGCTCACGTCGGGACGATGCCGCTGCAGACGGTGCCGACCGAGTACTCCGACACCGACAACTCACCGTACAAAACCGCGATTCGACAGCGGTTGGATCCCGCGGTCGAGGTGATGTGGACCGGTGAGGGAGTGATCCCGGAAGACATCACCGTCGATGACGCGGCCTCGGCCGAGCAGGTGTGGGGCAGGAAACCGCTGCTCTGGGACAACTATCCGGTCAACGACTACGACGCCACCGAGGGACTGATGATGCTCGGCCCCTACGCCGAACGGCAACCGGGGCTGGGGCTGCGACTCTCCGGGCTGGTGATCAACCCGATGAACCAGGCAGCCGCGAGCAAGGTGGTCGAGATCTCGGCGGCGGACTTCGCGTGGAACAGCACCGACTTCGACGAGCGACGGGCCTGGCACGAGGCCGCCGAGTATCTGGCCGGTGATCGTTTCCGGGGTGACGAACAGCGCTTTTCCCCGGACAGCGGGACGGTCAACGCCTTGATGGTCTTCTTCGACCTCAACCACACCGCTGTGCTGCCGGACGGTGAGCCGTGGCTGGAGCCCGCACCGGAGCTGCGGCGTCGGCTGGACGAGTTCCGCGAGGCGTGGAACGGCGATGCCTCGAACCGGCAGGGGGCGGTTTCCGAGCTGCGTGGTTACGCGCGCTCGATCGCCGAAGCCCCCGAGAAGATCCGGAAGGGCACCCCGGAGGATTTCGTCTCCGATGTGCGGCCCTGGTTGCGGGCCACTGATCTCTGGGGCGATGCCCTGCTGGCCGCACTGGACGGACTGTCCGCGCGGGCGTCGGGGGATTCGGCGACCGCTTCCGAGGAATTCCGCCGGGCCGCGGAGCTGGCCGCCCGCGCGGGTTCGGTGCGTACCGTCAAGGGCGAGACACTGCCGCAGGGGCCGGTGCGCCTCGCGGACGGTGTGCTCGACGACTTCGTCCGCCAAGCTCCCGACATGCGGTGAGCTTCCGAACGGGGTGTGGTTCGGTTCCGGAGTCTCACGCCTCCGGGACTATCAGCCAGCAGGCCAGATAGATCAGCAGTCCGGTGCCGAATCCCACCAGCGTGGCGACGACCAGCAGGATGCGCACGATCGTGGCGTCGATGCCGAACAGTTCCGCGGCGCCGCCGCAGACCCCCGCGATCATTCGTTCGTCGCGGCTGCGGCGGAAGCGGTGCTCGCGGTGCTGCCCCGTCGAGGCCTGCTCTCCCGTGCCGGTTGGCGGTTGTCCGAGCTGTTCCTGGTTCGTCATGACTTCAGTGAACCCGTCCGACCGGCGCGACGACTCCGGGAAGTGCCCTGACCCGTCCCGTAGTCCCGCCGAGGCGCCCCCCGAGACACCCCCGAGACGCCCCGGCGATTTCGCGAGAAACCGACACCGAGGTGACGGTTCGTCGCGGATCCTAGGCCACTGAGGGACGAAATACGTCGAGTAGATCGGTCTCCTGCTCCTGCCAGCGGTCGTAGAGCACGTCGCTGCCGTAACGCGCCACCAGCTGACTCTCGCCCCGTGAGATCGGCAGCAGGGTGATCAGGCGCAGCACGGCCTCGCCCGAACCGTCGCGGACCACGTCGAAGTCCTCCCCCAGGTAGGGGTGCGGGGCCGCCAGGGCGCCGCTGATCGAGGTTTCCGGCAGCAGTGCCCGATCGTTCATGATCAGCGCCCCCGGGCCCACGCGGCTGTTCGACTCCTCGAGCAGCTCCGCGACGACACCGGTGAGGTGTCGTGCGTACAGCTCCTGTCCGTGGTGCAGGGTGCAGACCAGCTCGTGCGGCAGCGGGGCTCCCGCGGTACGCGAACGCAGCCCGCTGGTCAGTACCGAGACGTGCCCGCCGTGCGGCGGATCGCAGTACACCAGGTGGTATCCCCGCTCCCGTGAGCCCGCCTCCGGGCTGTCCGCCCCGCGGATCCTGCCGAGGTAGTGCTCGACATGCGCGGGGAATTCACTGAACCGGCTCAAGATCCACCTCGGCTGTAGTTCGTTCCGCCACGTCGAGTATGCCCCCCGCCGACCGATGACGGTTCCTCTTTCGCGATTCCGCTCTCGGATCACGACCTCCGCTCGGAATATCGTGTTCGACCGGCCGGTGTTTCACCGGTGCGCCCGCATTTCGGGAAACGAGCACGTACCGGAATCGCACGGGCACCGAAAGTCCTAGAATCGGTGGGGTGAATTCTCCGGAGGACGTCTCGGCAGCGCTGCGCGGGACCGGCTACCTGCCCGACGAGGGCATCGCCACCGCTGCCTTTCTCGCGGGCAGGATGCACCGGCCGCTGTTGTGCGAGGGCGAGCCGGGCACCGGCAAGACGGCGCTGGCACACGCGCTCTCGGCCGCTCACGGGATCGAGCTGATCCGACTGCAGTGCCACGAGGGGATCGACGCGTCCCAGGCACTGTACGAGTGGGACTTTCCGAGGCAGCTGTTGCACCTGCGCACGCTGGAGGCGGCCGCCGATGGCGGTCTCGACGCCGAGGCGGCGGAAGCGTCGCTTTACACCTCGCGGTTCCTGCTGGCCCGACCGCTGCTGCGGGCGCTGCGCGAGACCCCCTGCGTGTTGCTGGTGGACGAGATAGACCGCGCCGACGACGAGTTCGAGGCGTTCCTGCTGGAGATCCTCTCGGACTACACGGTGACCATCCCCGAGTTCGGGGTGGTGGCCGCTGCGGAACCGCCGCTGGTGGTGCTCACCTCCAACCGCACCCGCGAGATCCACGACGCTTTGAAGCGGCGCTGCCTCTACCACTGGCTGGAGCACCCCGATCCGGAACGCGAGGTGAGCATTCTGCGCAGCAGGGTTCCCGAGCTGGACCGGCGACTGGCCGAGCAGGTGGCCGGCGCGGTGCGCCGGATGCGTTCGCTCGAGCTGCTCAAGCCGCCGGGTGTGGCGGAGTCCATCGACTGGGCGAGTGCGCTGCTCGCGCTGGGCAGGACCGAGCTGGACACCGAGACGGCCGCCCGGACACTCGGCGCGGTGCTGAAGTACCGCGAGGACGCCCAGCGCGTGCACGCCGCGGGCGGGTTGAGTGACTTCGAGACGTGAAGCCACGGTTGCCCGTCCCGGTGTTTCCGAGTCCGTCTCAGGCGGACTTCTTTCGACTCAACCACACGAATGCCACGGCGACAGTCGATGCGCACAGCAGAACCACGCCGTTGCACAGCAGACTGAGCTGTACCCCGGACTCGTAGGAGCGCAGAATCGCCGCCTGGATCATCGGGTCCTCGCTGCGGGGAACGCCCTGCCGCGCCGCTTCGACCAGTGCCTCGGCCTTCGGGGCGGCGACACCTGATTCGGCGAGCTCCTCCGAGAGTGCTCCCGCGAACCGAGTGCCCAGCACGGCTCCCAGAACCGCCGTACCCAGTACCGATCCGATCTGCCGAAAGCCGGTCACCGCGTTCGAGGCCGCTGGAGCCTGTTGCGGAGGTACCACCGACAACGCGGCCGAAGTGGAGGGTGCGATCACCAGTCCGCTCCCGGCACCGACGAGCGCCAGTGCCAAGCCGCTGAACAGGTAGGGGGTGTCCCTGCTCTGGGTGCTCAGCAGAAAGGCGGCGACCGCCGCGACGAACAAGCCGGTCAGCAGCATTCGTGCCGGGCCGAAACGCGCGGTCCAACGGCCGGCCAGCACCGTGACGATCATGAACGCCGCCATTTCGGCCAGCAGTCGCAGACCCGACTCCAGCGGAGTGTGCTGCTGGACCTGTTGCAGGAACATGACCTCCACATAGGTCACTCCCACGAAGCCGAACAGGCCGACGGCCGCGAGCGTCAGGGCTATCGAGTACGGCAGCGAGCGCATCATCCGCACGTTCAGCATCGGCTGCTCGGCACGCGCCTCGACCAGCACCAGTCCGATCAGGCACAGCACCCCCAGCGCAAGGCTGGTGAGCACGTGCGGTGCCGAGTAACCGTCCCGTCCACCCGCGATCACACCGTAGACCAGTCCGGTGAGTCCGATGATGGCGAGCAGCTGCCCACCGGGATCGAGGCGACGTTCCGGATTCGCCGATTCGCGTAGCGCGCGGATGCCCAGTGGCACCGTGATCAGTGCCAGCGGAGCGTTGATCAGGAAAACCGCTCGCCAGCTGGTCATGGAGTTCAACGCCCCGCCGAGTACCGGTCCGAGCGCCAGTGCGACCCCGGACATGGACACCCAGACCGAGATCATCCGGGCTCGTACGCTCGCGTCGGTGAAGGTCGTGACTACGTAGGACAGCGACAGCGGCAGGATCAGCGCACCGCCGATCCCGCTGATGATGCGTCCCGCCATGACGGTCCCGAAGGTCGGAGCCGCGGCGACCACCAGCGATCCGGCAGCGAGGATCACCACGCCAGTGAGGTAGGAGCGTTTCCTGCCGAAACGTTCACCTATGGCGCCGCCCGACAGCACCAGTGCCGCCAGCGCGAGCGTGTACGCACTGGACACCCAGCTCAGAAGCGCGGGTGGCACAGACAGTTCCACCTGCATGCTGCGCAGGGTGGAGATAGCGGCGGTGACCTCGATGAATGCCATGAACATTCCCAGGCAGCAGGTCACCATGATCATGAGATGCCGTGGCCGTTCGGCATCGGCTTCGGCGGTCTTCGTCGGACTACTGTCCCGTTGCTCGTCGGCTGTCGACATGGCCGATCCGTCCAACTCCGTTCATCTCGCACCCTCCGGCGGAAGGTCGTCGGGTTCGGAGGTCCTCACGGAACGGCTCGCGCGGTACCCCGGCTCACGCGCCGGAGAACCTCGGAAGCTCGGGCTGAGCGCACGTACCGGGAGAGGGCGTCCCGAAAGGACTTCCCGTAGGGGTGGCGACCCGTTGGTGAGGCAAGCGTGCCGCCACCCGGACAGATCCACCGCGGGCACGCACGGATACATCCCGACTCGGATATCACCCGAGCGTGGGAAATAGATCGTCCGGAACCCCCATGTGCCCGGCTGTTCAGCTATCCTGATTGCTCCGTTGAGTCGAGCCGCACGTCTCGTGGTGCCGTGGAATCGGTTGCGTGGACGTTGCTCGCGGCGGGCGAAGCCATCACCTCGGCACCGGTGCGCCGGGCCGAATTTCGCGCACCGGTGCCGAGCTCTCGTGGTGAATCGATCTAGACCATGTGCTGCTTGATCTTACGCAGAATTCGGTCCCTGGTGGGACCGATGGACCCCCGTGGCATCCCCAGAGTTCGACTGATCGCCTCGTAGCTCGCCGGTGGTTCCGACATGAGCATCCCCAGTAGGTTTCGTTGGTGCTGGTTCAGGGTTTGCACGGCCGCCCGTAGTCGAGGATCGAGTATCCGTTCGATACAGATCTCCTCCGCGGGGCGTTCGTGAACGGACGCGGTGCAGCGCTCCATGATCTGCACGCTGTCCACCGGTACCTGCCACGCGTGCTTGGACACGTGCTTCATGGCTTCCCGCCTGCTGGTGGTCACGATCCAGGCGGAGACGCGGTGTGGTTCCTGCAATCGATGGATGTGTTCGTGCAACCGTTGCCAGGTCTGCTGGCACAGGTCCTCGCTGTCGGCGTGGTTGAGGCCGAACGAACGTGCCACGGTCCATACCAGCGGCTGATACTCGGTGATCAACCTCGACCAGGCCCCGGCCTTACCCGCTCGGCACTCCTCGACCAATCCTGCTCTGAAGGCAGTCGATCTCCGTCCCCGTGCTTCGGATAACGGTCTTTCCGGCTCGTGCGTGATATCGGCGACCGCCGGTTCCGACATGTTGCCTCCTACGGACTTGACGTATCCGATCGAAGGCTAGCTATCACAGGACAAGTTTGAAAGAGCCTGTTTGCTTTAGTTACATAGCGCTAACTAGCGGGACACTGCTATAATGCGAGTTCATCATCTGTTCGGGTTGACGTGTTTCGCGATCGCGGGATCGACCCGAGAATTCCCCGAATGTGAGGTAGCGAGTGATGGTGTCCGAGGCCGCATCGAACAGGCGTTCTCCCTGGCAGGAACGCATGCGCGAGCGGACAGCCAACGAGATCAGGCAGAGCGCGGCGAAGCTGCTCAACGAACAGGGCATCGACGCCGTGTCCATACGTGCTGTAGCAAGAGAGCTCGGCATGAGTTCACCCGCGATATACAGATATTTCAGTAACCACGAGGACCTCGTGAACGCGGTCATCATCGACGTGTTCGAGGACCTCAACAAGTACCTGAGCGACGAAGCGGACGCGGTCTCGAACGTGGAGGACAAGATCGTCACTGCCAGCTGGGCGTTTCGGGAGTGGGCCGTCGCGCATCAGCGCGAGTTCGAGCTGATCCTGCATCATCCGCTTCCGCCTCGGATTCCCGAGGAAGTGGTCAACGCCCGGTGGAAGTTCGGGGCCACGTTCATGCAGCTGTTCGCCAGGCTCTGGTACGAGCGCGGTTACGCCACTCCCGCTCCGGAGGACATGACCGAGCAGCAGCACACCGTGGTCGAACGCTTCCGCTCGAACACCGGGGGAGCTTTCGATCTCCCCCCTGAGGCGTTGCTGGTCTTCATCCGCAACTGGAGCAAGCTCTACGGTGTGGTCTCGATGGAGGCCATGGGGCAGAACACCATGATGGGCGACGCCGCCAACCTGGTGTTCGACATGGAACTGGCGGAGATGGGCGACGCTTTGGGAGTGCCCCGACGGCCCCCGCACAAATGAGTGGTCGGCAGGTCGAACACGACTGGCCCGCTGGCCGCACTGCTCCTGGCGGGCTCCCGGAGCAGTGTCGGGCAAAGTCCCGAGCGGACGATGCGATCCCAGCGGTCCGAGTCCCGCGGGCCACCAGGTGCCGGAGTGCTCAGCTCAGGCGATCAGCAGGCCGATCCCGAGCGTGACGACTCCCAGCGCCAGAATCGCGGCACCGAGCCAAACCACGGCGATCATGCCGTTGGGCCGTGTCACGTCCCGACCCGCCGAGGACAGATAGAACCCGAGGGGCATCAACACGGCGGCCACCGGAACGCCGAGCCTCGCCACCCAGCCGAACGCACCGTCGACAGCCGCCGCGTCCGCCAGTATCAGGCATACCAGACTCAACGTGACCAGCATGCCCGCGTGTCCGTGCATGGCACGTGCGAACGCTCGTTGGAAATCGGTCATGGGAACATCACCGCGGACGATGCGCGAGACGAACCATCCGCCGAACTCGATCGTGACGATCGTCAGCAGGACTACTCCCGCGATGTACTGCGATTCGGGACTCAAGGCCAGGGTGGACAACTCTGCTGCGCTCCTCTGTGAATCCATTGCGGAACTTGCTCGTGTGGTGGACCGATCCGCACGGTGTGCGAAAGCCCCGCTTTCGCTGCCGCGAGCTCGTGGTGGCTCACGAGCTTCGCCGGGTGGGCGTCACGCGAGTCGAGGTGGTCCGAGCCGCCTCGGTCGGTTACGTCCGCCGGAGGAATCATCGACACGTTTTTCGGTGTGCGGTCGTGGTGCAGCGCCGATTCCCGGTGGGGAACCGAGATACCGTAGTGGGGTTCGTACTTTCGGTTCTCCCGGTTTTCCCGCGGCACGGTCACTCTTGGTCGCGAACTTGTTGCGCGTTCTCCTGGTGCGCTTCGTAAGGGGTTTCCCGTGGGGCTACTGTGGTCGCTCCGGAGCCTTCCTGCACCGGTGCTTCGGTGAATCTACCCATACCGAATTCGGGCATGTTCCGGTAGATGATGTGCATCTCATTCGGATGAGTGACGTAAGCTTCGTGGAAGACCCCGACACTGCCGTCCACGCCCACCCGGCGGTTGAAATTCCGCCACGCCGGCACGTGTTCCTGGTCGGCGCTGCGGGCATAGGCCATCAGATGGTCCATGTCCTTCCAGTACTCGACCAGCAGTGTCGTCCGCCCGAACCAGACGTGGTAGCCCAACATGCCCAGCTCCGGTTGTTTCCGCAGCTCGACGAGCATCGGTGGCATCGCCAGGAAACTCGGCAACCAGCGGTGAATCTTCCACCATTTGTTGATTCGCATTCCTATCAGGAAGACGACGGTACCGTCGGGTACGTCGGCGGTGCGTCGTCCACCAGTAGGGGAGTTGCGTCCCATCGCTGTCACCTCCGCGTTGGACATGCGTAATCGATTCCCGCGAGCACTTCGTCGTTTTGATTCCGGGGTATTCTCAGAAAACGAACGGTCTGCCCGGTTCGGTGACGGTCGTGGTTCGCCAGGTGCTGAATGTCTCGACACTCGCGACACCACCGAAACCTCCGCCGTTACCGGACGTCCCGAAACCACCGAACGGCAATCGTGGTTCACTGTTGACGGTCTGGTCACCGATGTGCACCATTGCGGCCCGCAATCTCTGCGCGATGGCCCGGCCCCGCTCCACCGAACCGCTCCGTACAGCCGCGGCCAAGCCGTACTCGGAGGCGTTCGCCAGCCTCACCGCCTCACTCTCGTGGTCGACGATCGTCACCGCCGCGACGGGACCGAAGATCTCCTCGGCGAATGCCGGACTCCCGTACGGCACGTCGGTCAGCACCGTCGGCGGGTAGTACGGCGCCGCCGCCTCCCTGGAGGTCAGCTTCCGTGCCCCCGCCTCGACCGAGGTGCTCACGATGGACGTGATCCGGTCGTGCTGTGTCCGGTTGATGATCGGTCCGACCTGTGTGTTCGGATCGTGCGGATCACTCACCACCAGACTCTCCGCGCGTTCCACCAGCGCGTGCAGATAGTCATCGGCGACCGAGCGATGCACCAGATGGCGCCCGATCCCGATGCACAGCTGTCCCGAGTGGATGAAACTTCCCCAGGCCCCCGCCTCGGCTGCGCTCTTCGGCTCCGCGTCCTCCGTCACCAGGAACGGGTTGTTGCCGCCCAGTTCGAGCGAGCACTTCTTCAGGCCCGCGCCCGCGCGGCGTCCCACTTCACGTCCGGCCCGCGTAGAGCCGGTGAAGGACACGCCGGCGACCTCGGGAGCATCGATGATCGCACCGGCCGTCTCGGCACCGCCGGGCAGCACGGCGAACACGCCGTCGGGTACCCCCGCTTCCCGCAGCACGTGCGCGAGCAGCATCCCGCCGCTCACCGGGGTGTTCGGGTCGGGTTTGAGCAACACCGCGTTGCCCATGGCCAGTGCCGGTCCGACCGAGCGCGTCGCCAACAGCACCGGCATGTTCCAGGGAGTGATCACTCCCACCACTCCGAGCGGGACGCGATGAGCACCCGCCACCCTGCCCGGCACCGTGCTCTCCGCCTCCACGGCCGTGTCGAGCAACGCGAGTTCGGCGGCCTCGGCCAGCTCCGCCGCACCGCCCCCCAGTTCCCAACGAGCCTTCGACCACACCGCGCCGGACTCCGCGACCAGCCAACCGGCGAGCTCCTCCCGCTCCCGGGTCAGCAGCCCGGCCGCGCGCCGCAGCACCTCCGCCCTGCTCTCGGCCGGAAGAGACCACCATTCCCGCTGCGCCTCGGCGGCTCGCGCCGCGGTCTCCGCCGTTTGCGTGGCGTCCGGGACGCCCACGGTCAGCAGCTTGCGGCCGCTCACCACCTCCGTGCTTTCCAGGCCGGAAGCGCCCGGTTGCCATCCGGCACCGAAGAAGTTGCCCTCCCAGGAAGCCACGGGCAGGACG
The DNA here is from genome assembly GCF_051225635.1 of Actinopolyspora sabaoui. NCBI lineage: Bacteria > Bacillati > Actinomycetota > Actinomycetes > Actinopolysporales > Actinopolysporaceae > Actinopolyspora > Actinopolyspora sabaoui. The sequence continues at coordinate 181,851 of NZ_JBMIHH010000009.1, forward strand.
GCCTGCCCGTGCGCGCCTTCGTGCTCCATCGCCGTTCCCCCTCCGAGCGGATCCCAGTCCTCGCGTTACCCACAGAACCCGCGTGAAGACCCGCTGATACATGAAACCGCGAAATCACCCGAGTCCCCACCGCACACGGCGGGCGTGTCCGGGTGGAAGCCGGTGGGGAAGCGGTCGTACGAGAAAAAATTCGCGGAAGGTGTATCTGTGTATCGCTCGCGGACTCTGTGTTGGCGAAGTCCCCCTGACGAGGGTCCGGTTGAAAGGGGAACGGTGACACCACGTACAGCAGTGATCGGTGGCGGGATAGCCGGTTTGTCGGCTGCCTACCATCTCCGCGACGAAACGCACGTGACTCTGTTCGAGTCCGATTCCGCTCTTGGGGGACACGCCTACACCGTCGAAGTCGAGGAAAACGGCCGAACAACGGGGCTAGACACCGCGTTCATCGTTTACAACGCGCCGCACTACCCGAAGATCGCCAACTTTTTCGACGAACTGGGAGTGGAGACACAGGATCACCCCGGAAGATTCAGCTTTTTCGATCTCGACACGGGGTCGAGCTACGTCTCGGACGACTTCGAGCTGACCGAGGAACAGGTCAGACAGCGTTATCCCGCGGACTTTCTGGAGCTGTGGCGCGAAGCCAAACGCTTCTACACGGAGTCTCCCAAGCACTTCATGCGCAAGCAGGCGGACATGCCGCTCGGCGAGTACTTGGACCGCAACGGTTACAGCGAGTCGTTCCGGTACGGTTTCGTCGTCCTGATAGCCACCGCCGCCTGGTCCGTGCCCGCCGACAAGATCTGGGAGATGCCCGCCAGCACCGTGATCGCGTTCTTCTTCGCGCACGGTGCGGAGGGGCTCGGCGGCAGGACCGTGCCCTGGCGCACGGTCACCGGCGGCAGCGTCAACTACGTACGCGCGGTGCGACGTGCCCTCGACGAGGCCGGCGCACAGGTGCGGCTGTCCTGTCCGGTGATGGGGGTGGAGGAGCGGCCCGACGGTGTCGCCGTTCGCACCGAACGCGGTGAGCTGGACGTTTTCGATCACGTCGTGCTCGCCACCCACGCCGATGACTCGATGGCGATGCTGCGTCGACCGAATCCGCGGCAGCGCGAACTCGCGGCGGTGCGCTACCACCCCACCAGGGCGACACTGCACACCGACAGCGCTGTCATGCCCTCCGATCGCACGGTGTGGCGGAGCTGGAACTACGGCAGGGTCGGCGACGGTGAGGAGTACAACTCCTGGGTCGTGTACTACCTCAACGATCTGCAGCAGATCCCCGGGGACACCGACTACTTCCTCACGCTCGACTCGGGCGTGCCGATCAGGGACGAGGCGGTGATCGAGGAGATCTCGTACCGTCACCCCGTTTTCGACATCGGGGCTCGTCGGTTGCAACACGACATATATTCGATCAACGAGAGCAGTCGACGGGTAAAATTCGCCGGTTCCTATTTCCACTCCCGCAAGATGGGGCCGGACATCATCGGTTCGCACGAGTCGGCATTCGATTCCGGTCAGGCGGCCGCGGAATCCGTACTTCGATCGGTCGCCGAGCCGGAACCCGCGCGCTGAAAGAAGAGCACCCACTCCTCCGAACCATCTGTATCTAGAGTACTAGAACAGTTTTCGTCCATATCCGCAGGAGGGATACCTGTGTCCGAAAACGGGCAGAAAACGCTCACGGCCGAAGGTGTACGCGAATGGCTCGTGGAAAAAGTGGCGCATCGTCTCGACATCGGTGCCGACCAGATAGATGTCAACCAGTACTTCGACGAATTCAACCTCGATTCGACGGAGGCGCTGGTCCTCTCCGGGGAGTTGGAGAACTGGCTCGGTTTCGAGCTGGAGACCACCGCCCTGTGGTATCACCCGACGATCGCCGAACTGTCCGAGTACATCGTGGAAGTACGTGACGCGAATGCGGCCTGACTCCCCCCGGCCGCTGATTCGACGGGTCGATGAGCGGACCGGTGCCGAACACCCGCTGGTGCTGGTGCACCCCGGCGCGCTGCGTGCCGACGTCTACGGGCGGATCGGTGAGAACCTCCCCGAGGACCGAAGTCTGCACGTGATCGACATGGAGGCGATCGACGAGTACTACGCCGCGGCGTTCGGTCAGTGGTACGGCGACGTCTCGGTGGAGAGCCTGGCCACCACCGTAATCGGCGCGCTCCGCGACGCGATCGGCGAACCGGCCGGTGGTTGGACCCTCGCCGGGTGGTCCTTCGGCGGTGTGATCGCGCACTCCGCGGCGGGCATGCTCGATGCCTCGGAACCGCCCGAGCGGTTGGTGCTGCTGGACAGCATCGCGCCGGTCCCCGGCTACCTCCGTGCTCCTGACGAGGAGTTGGAACCCGAACTGGTGCTGCCCTGGTTCGGGTTCTATCTGGGAGCCAGGCGTGGTGTGGACATCCCGGAAGCCGACTACTCCGATGTCGACCTCGTCGACGGTCTGCGACGACTGCTCGAACTGGCGATCGAGGCCGGCGCGCTGCCCTCCGGAACGACCTACCCCGGCCTCCGCAAGGTCTTCGACACCTACAACGCCGGACTGCTGCGCAACAACCGCATCACCCGGGGACACCGCCCGATCGCCTGCCGCGCGCCGGTCACGCTGGTTCGGCCGCGCTCGGGATTGCTGGACACGCCACGACCTCTGGGTTGGGAACAACTCCACGACGACGTCGACGTGGTGCGTTGTCCCGGAAACCACTACTCGATGCTCAGCGAGCACGAGCCGGCGAGCCTGATCGCCTCGGCACTCGTCGAACCGCGGTCCCGGGCTCTCGGAGAACCCGCCTGAACTCCCCACCCGATCCGCCGAAAACCAACGGGCACGCCCGATCGCCCGTCTACCGCTGGGAAGCAACATGCGACAGGACGAGCACGCGAGCACACGGCTCGGCGACACGCCGATCGCGATTGTCGGACTAGGCGCGCTGTACCCGCGTTCGGGAGACCTACGCGAATTCTGGAGCAACGTCGTCGAGGCACGGGACTGCATCGAGGAGGTTCCCGAGAGTCACTGGAGTATCGCCGATTACTACGATCCCGATCCGACCGCGCCGGACAAGACCTACAGCAAGCGCGGCGGATTCATCCCGACGGTGCCGTTCAACCCGATGGAGTTCGGGTTGCCACCCAACACGCTCGAAGTCACCGACGTGTTGCAGCTGCTTAGCCTGGTGGTGGCCAAGCAGACACTGCACGACGCCGGTGCCGCCGACATGTCCCGGGAGCACAAGGATCGGACCGGGGTCGTTCTCGGTATCACCGGGGCGAACTCGCTGACCCAACCGCTGGCGACGAGGCTACAGACCCCCGTCCTCAAGGAAGTGGTGCGTAGCTGCGGACTCGACGACACCGCCGCCGAGGAGATCGCGGACAAGTTCACCAAGGCGTTCGCGCCCTGGGAGGAGAACTCCTTTCCGGGAATGCTCGGCAATGTGGTCGCGGGGCGTATCACGAACCGTTTCGATCTGGGCGGAACCAACTGCACCATCGACGCCGCCTGTGCCAGCTCGCTCGCGGCCGTACGCATGGCCGTGGACGAGCTGGTCTCCGGGCGTGCGGACATGATGGTCACCGGTGGGTGCGACGCGGAGAACACCATCCTGATGTATCTGTGCTTCTCCAAGACGCCCGCACTGTCCAAGACCGACCACATCCGTCCGTTCGACGACTCCTCCGACGGCACGCTCATCGGCGAGGGCATGGGGATGCTCGCGCTGAAACGTCTCGACGACGCGGAGCGCGACGGGGACCGCATCTACAGTGTGCTGCGCGGGATCGGCTCCTCCAGTGACGGCCGGTTCAAGAGCATCTACGCCCCTCGCGAGGACGGGCAGGTCACCGCGCTGAACCGCGCCTATACCGACGCCGGGTTCGGTCCGGAGAAGGTCGGGCTGCTGGAGTGCCACGGCACCGGCACCGCGGTGGGGGACCTCACGGAGCTCACGGCGCTGGGCAGGCTCTTCTCCGGCGGTGAACGTTCCCAGTTCGCGGCCGTCGGCAGCGTCAAGTCCCAGATCGGCCACACCAAGGCCGCGGCCGGGGCGGCCGGACTGATCAAGACGTCGCTGGCGCTGCACCACAAGGTGCTGCCGCCCACCATCAACGTGGAAACCCCCCGTGCGGACGCCGATTTCGAGAACTCGCCGTTCTACGTCAGCGGCCGTACCCGCCCGTGGGTGTTGGAGCCCGAACGCGAACGCCGTCGTGCCGGGGTCTCCTCGTTCGGGTTCGGCGGGACCAATTTCCACTGCGTTCTCGAAGAGCACACTCCCGACGCGGACGATCTCGCGGTGCTTCACCCGGCCTGCCGGGTTCACTTCTGGCACGCCGCCTCGACCGCTGAACTCGCCGATTCGCTGCTGGAGGACGCGGCTCCGGACGATCCCGACGGGGAGATTCCGAGCACCGACGCCAGGGTGGCGATCGTCGCCCGAACCCAGGATGAGCTCGACGAGCTCCGGCAAGACGTGGCCGATAAGCTGTGCTCCGGTTCGCAAGGCGAGCCGGGGCCGTTGCCCAACGGTGTGCATTTCCGCTCGGAGGGCGGGGACCCCGGCAGAGTGGCGGCGTTGTTCGCCGGTCAGGGCAGCCAGTACGTCGGTATGGGGGAGCGGGCCGCGATCTGTCTTCCCCCCGTCCGTGCCGGGTTCGACGCCGCGAGCACGGCGGGGGACGCCGCCGCTCCGCTGAGTGGGGCGGTGTTCCCGCCGCCCGCCTTCGACAAGGCCACCGCCGAACGGCAGCAGGAGACGCTGCGGCGCACGGACAACGCGCAGCCCGCGATCGGTGCGTTGTCGGTGGGGCAGTACAACTACCTGCGGCACCTGGGATTCACCGCCGACGGCGCGATCGGGCACAGCTTCGGTGAGCTCACCGCCCTTTGGTGCGCGGGCAGCCTCTCGGAGGAGACGTTCCACCATCTCGCCCATCAGCGAGGCGGGGCCATGGCCGAGCGCGCCGACCCGGACGAGGACCCCGGAACGCTGGCCGCGATTCGGGTCGGGCGTGACCGGGTGGAGGAGCTGCTGGGTTCTCACCCCGATGTGACGTTGTGCAACGACAACAGTCACGATCAAGTCGTCGTCGGCGGGAAGACCGCCGCTGTCGAGGCCTTCGTCGAACGGTGCCGCACGGAGGGGATCGGGGCACAGCTGCTCCCCGTGGCCGCGGCCTTCCACACGTCCTGTGTGGAGCACGCCGTGGAACGCTTCCGCGAGACGGTCCTGAGCAGTGATGTCTCCGCACCCGGGATACCGGTCTACGCGAACACGCGTGGCGCCGAGTACGGCGAGGACGTCGACAGCAACCGCTCCGTGCTCGTGGACCAGTTGATCAACCCGGTCGACTTCCGTGAGCGGATCGAGCAGATGTACTCGCAAGGGTTCCGGACTTTCGTCGAGTTCGGCCCGAAATCCGTGCTCAGCGGTCTTGTGCGCTCCGTTCTCGCCGATCGCGCGGACGTCGTCGTGCTCAGCGCCGACGCCGGTCCGAACTCGGACTCCGACTACTCGCTCAAGCAGCTCGCGGCACGGCTCGCGGTGCTGGGCATCCCGTTGCGGGGTTTCAACGACTTCACCGCGCGGAGCGAACCCGCTCCGGCTCCCACCGGGATGAACATTCCGCTGAACGGTGTGAACCATGTTTCCGAACGGCGTCGGGCCGAGTACCGCGAGGCGCTGAACAACGGTTACCGGATAACGCCACCGACCGCTCAGGACCTCCCGCACGACCGGGACGTCCGGCCCGATGTCTCCCCCGTCGTCCGTGCCGAGCCCCAACAACTCGTCGCCCACTCGGCCGGTGACGACTCCGCGCGACCCGAACCGCTCGCGGAGCGGCCGGGCTCCGGCACCGCTTACCACGAACAGGGGAACGAAACCGTGTATCGCCAACCGCAAGGAGGAAGTGTCGGCATGCGAAACGATTCCGGTGGGACCGAAGGCTCGATCGGTTCGATGGCTTCCGACCATCTCTCGATGCACGGTGAGTATCTCAACAGTCAGCTCAGAATCGCCGAACGGCTCAGTGAGCTGCTCGGCGAGCGCGCTTCCGAGGGCGGTCCGGACCAGCACGTGGTGGACGGCATCAACGCCGTCACCAACCACAGCCTCGCCATCGGTCGCAGTCACGTGCACGCCAGCGAGGTGTTGCGCAGCTTCGCGCATCTCGCCGCTGGAGCCACACCGCAGGCACCGGTCGCCGACCCCGACGGTTCGTCCGTTACCGCTGTGGGGCCTTCGGAGCCGACTGATCCGCACGCCGGCTTCGCCCGACTCGGTGGCCCGGAAACGGCCGCTACGGAACGGCAGGCCCTTACCGCCTTCTCCGGTCCGGCGGTGAACGGCGACGGACCCGCGGTCAACGGCGCGGACGAGCGGAACGGTCGAGCCGTCGGCGAACCCCGTCCCGCCGTCGGGACGGCCGTGGCGGATAGCCCCGTGGTGGGGAGCCCCGTTCCGGAGGAGCCCGCCGCCGGTGTGTCCGCCGTTGAGGGTGTTTCGGAGGTTGTCTCGTCGGGTTTGGATGTCGGGACGGTGCGTGAGGCGTTGTTGGCGATCGTGTCCGACAAGACCGGTTATCCGAGCGACATGTTGGATTCGGGGATGCATGTCGAGGCGGATCTGGGGATCGACTCGATCAAGCGGGTGGAGATCATGGGTGCGCTGCGTGAGCGTTTTCCGGATGCGCCCGCTGTTTCTCCGGAGCGGTTGGCCGAGTTGAACACGCTCGACGACATCGTCGGTTTCCTGGCCGGAACCACCGAGGAGGTGGCCGAGGCCCTCCCAAAAGCGTGACGCCCGGGATCGGGCGCACCCATCCACACCTGGTCGCGCTGCCACCTCCAGCCGAGCTGATCGGCGCTTTCCGGCAACGACCGGTCGCGCTGCTGGCGGGTGAGGACTGCCCGCTGCGGCACGAGCTCGAAACCGCGCTGCGGCGGTACGGCTGGACAGTGCACCACGGCCAACAGCCGCCGGAGGATTCGGAGCTGGACGCGGTGATAGCCGTGTACGACCCCGCCTCCGACGACACCGAGCGGGCGCTGCGCGGGCTCGCGGACGCTCTCCTGCTGGCCAGGAACACGCAGGGGCCGCTCCGTGCGGGTGCCGAGGGACGTGGCGCGTTCCTCACCGTCACCAGGTTGGACGGCCGATTGGGCACCGGCGGCACGGCCGACCGCTCGAATGCCGTGCTCGGTGGACTTCCGGGGTTGGTCAAGACCCTCGACATCGAGGCTCCGGAACTGTTCTGCAGGAGCCTGGACATCTCGCCGCGGCTCGACGAGCGGGAGGCGGCTTCGGCGGTGCTCGCGGAACTGAACGCCGCCGAGGTCGGATCGCCACAGGTCGGGATCGACGAGGACGGCCGCTGGACGGTCCGACTCGGCGAACAACCCCCGGCCGCCGTGCGCTCCGAGATGAGCGAACCCGGCCCGGACGACCTGCTCGTGGTAACCGGCGGAGGGCGGGGAGTCACCGCGACGTGTGTCACCGAACTCGCACGCCTCCACCGCCCGGGACTGCTGTTGCTGGGGCGCACCCCGCTGGAGGAGGAGCCCGAGTGGGCCCGTTCCGCGCCGGACGAACGGCTGAAGGAAGCCGCGGCGGCCGACATCAGGAGTCGTGGTGACAAACCCACGCCCCGAGCAGTGGACGAATCCGCCAACCGGATACGTGCGCAGCGCGAGATCCGGGAGACGCTGGAAGAGCTTCGTGCCTCCGGTAGCAGGGCCGAGTATCTCGCGGTGGACGCCACCGACGCCGCCGAGACCGCTCGGGTGCTGCGTCCGCACGCCCAACGGATCACCGGGATCGTGCACGGGGCGGGAGTGTTGACAGACAGGCTGATCGCCGACAAGGACGAACGGGAAGTCCGCCGCGTACTGGACGCGAAACTGGTCGGCCTCGACAACCTGCTCGCCGCCGTCGAGCGGGACAGGCTGCGACACGTCGTGCTGTTCTCCTCGGTGGCCGGGTTCTTCGGCAACCGGGGGCAGTCCGACTACGCGATGGCCAACGAGGCGCTCAACCGCATCGCCTGGTCGTTGAAGCACGACTCCCCGGAGCTGGCCGTCACCTCCGTCAACTGGGGAGCGTGGGCGGGCGGCATGGTCACTCCCGAACTGGAACGAATGTTCGCCGAACGGGGCGTGCCACTGATTCAGCGGGAAACCGGTGCCGCGCTGTTCGCGGAACAGTTCTCCCCCGAACGCGGTGACGACACCGTTGTCGTCGTGGGGCCGAACACCCCGCTCTCCGAAGCGTCCCCGGCTCTTCCCGAGCGGGGCTTGACCGTGCGGCGAGGCCTCGAAGCGGTGGTTCACTCGCCAGTGATCACCGATCACGTCGTCGGGGACACACCGGTACTGCCCGCGACCGCCGCTCTCGGTGCGATGCTGCGGATCGGGCACGACCTGGGGATCGAGAGCGCACGGCCCCACGAGTTCAAGGTTTTCAAGGGCATCACGTTCGACGGTTCCGCACCGGGACACCTGGATTTCCGGGTGGAACCGGACGACTCCACCGATTACGTCGTCACGGCCCTGGATCCGCACGGCAGGCCCCGCTACCGGGTGAAACTGGACACCGGTCCGCCCACGTCGGGTGATGCCGTCCTGGACCCTGTGGACGTTTCCGCGCTTTCCGCCGCCGAGGTCTACGAGGACGGCACACTGTTCCACGGCCCGCTGTTGCGCGGTGTCGAGTGGATCGGGGGCGACGCGGACGAACTGGTGCTGCGCTGTCGGATGCGTGATCACGATCTCGCGCGGGGCGCCTGCGGGGCTCACGACTACAGTCCCGTGCTCGCCGATCTGTTGCTCCAGGCCGCACTGGTGCGTGTCCGGAAGCAGCACGGAGTGGCGAGTCTGCCCACCGGGATCGGTTCGGTCGAGCGGTTCTCCGAACTGCCCGACGACTCGGATTTCCTGATCACGGTGTCCCATGCCGAACAAGCGGCCGGTTGTTACCGCTGCACCGTCACGGCTGTCGAACCGGCCGGGCGTGTCCTGCTGCGATTCCGTGACGTGGAGCTGGTCACGAACGCGGAGCTCGAAGGGAAGTTCTCCCAGTGACGCGGAGCGATGCGATGTCCGGACAAGCCAATACCGGGCAGGAACTGGCCGTCGTCGGCACGGCCTGTCTGCTACCCGGTGCCAACACTCCCGAACAGTTCTGGCGAACGATCGCGTCCGGGTCGGACTTCCGGGTCGAGGGCGGCACCGAGACCTTCGGCACCGGCCCCGAGATTCCCGGCGGGTGGGGCGACGAGGAACACCGGATCACCACCACACGAGGCGGATTCGTCACCGAACCCGACATCGACCTCGACGGCCTGGGCATCCCGGAACAACGGCTGCGGGAGCTCGACGACGTGGTTCGCTGGCCGCTGCACACCGTGCGGGCCGCCCTCGCCGACGCCGGTATGGCGGAGGCTGACGAGCGGCTCGCACGCACCGGCCTGGTGCTCGGCAACTACTCGTTCCCCACCAAGTCCAGTGTGGAGCTCTGTGTGCCACTGGTGCGCTCGATGGTCGACGAGGGGATGCGCAGGGCCGATATTCCCGTGCCTGGCGGTGAACCCACCGGACACGGTGTGGCGGCGGAGAATCTGCGGCCCTCCGGGCTACCCGCCACCGTCGTCGGCTCGGCCTTCGGTCTCGGCGGCCCGACGCTGGCACTCGACGCGGCCTGCTCGTCCGCGCTCTACGGCGTTTCACTGGCCCGGGACTACCTCGGCACCGGAAAGGCCGACGTGATGCTGGCGGGTGCGGTCTGCGCTCCCGATCCGTTGCTGATCCATCTGTCGTTCTCCGACCTCGGCGCCTACCCCGAGGACGGCCGCAGCGTGCCGTTCGACGCCGGTTCCAACGGTATTCTTACCGGTCAGGGCGCCGGTATCCTGGTGCTCAAACGCCTGGCCGACGCCGAACGGGACGGCGACCGAATCCATGCCGTCGTCTCCTCGATCGGTCTGACCAACGACGGCGCGGGCAAGCACCTGCTGAGCCCGAGCGAAACCGGTCAGATCGGGGCCTACGAACACGCCTACCGCGACGTGTCGCCGGATTCGGTGGACTACATCGAGTGCCACGCCACCGGAACTCCACTGGGCGACGCCACCGAACTGCGTGGCATCTCGGCCTTCTTCGGGGAGCGCGTTCCGTGGCTCGGCTCGGTAAAGGGCAACATCGGGCACCTGCTCACGGTGGCGGGATTCAGCAGCATGCTCAAAGCGGTACTGATGCTGCGTGAGGGAGTCGTGCCGCCGTTGCCGGGACTCGACGAGGTCCGAACCCCCGAGGGGGGTGAGGGCGCCGCCGCCCGAGTGGTCCACGACGAGACCGGGAATCCCGCGGGGGCGACCGGGCCGAGTCGGATCGGCGTGTCGGCGTTCGGCTTCGGCGGTACCAACGCGCACCTGCTGCTCGACGCGCACGACGGTCGGTCGTCCACTTCGCCCGACCGCACGCAGCACGCCGAGGCCGTGACCGTGGTGGGGCTGGGAGCTCGGGCCGCTGCGGCCACCTCGCCGACCGAACTGCACCGCGCCTTGCACCACGGTGCGAACCTGCTGCGGGAGCTGCCCGAGCCACGCTGGTACGGCTCGGATGCGATCTCCGACTCCCCGGCCGCCGTGCCGGTGGAACAGGGCTACATGGCCTCCCTGGAGGTCGCCGCCTCGACCTATCGGATCCCACCCGCCGAACTGGGCCACTTCAATCCGCAGCACCTCGCGCTCTTCCAAGCGGCAGAGCAGGCACTGGACGAGGCGGGGCTGCACGCCCCCGGCCCCGGAACCAGCGCGACCGACCTGCCACCCCGGCGCGTCGCCGTGGTCGTGGCCATGGAAATGGACCCGCGCACCCACAGCCACCGGGCCCGGTTCGACATCGGAGCCCACGTCCGTGCCGAGTGCGCACGGGCGGGTGTCGATATCGGTGCGGACGAGATGGACTCGCTCGAAGCGGCCGTACGCGGTGCCGTGCACGACCGGATCGGTTCCAACGAGGTCCTCAGCTACATCGGCAACATCATGGCGAGCCGGATCTCGGCCTCGCGCAACCTCACCGGACCCTCGTTCACGGTCTCGTCGGACGAGACGGCCGGCGCCCGGGCGATCGAGGTCGCCCAGCTGCTGCTGTGCGACCCCTCGGTGGAAGGGGTCCTGGTGGGTGGGGTGGATCTCGCCGCCAGCGCGGAGAACACCGCGGCCGACGCCCGGTTGACGAACGAAGCGGGCGTCACCGCGCTACCCAACGGCGATGGTGCGGCGGCCGTGTTGCTGACCCGCGAGCGGCAGGCCGAGGAGTGGCCTCGTCGCTACGCGACGGTGGACGGGCTGCACTTGCGCACCGAGCGGCACCCCGGCGCGGATTCGGTGAGAGCGGGTGCCCGCGCGGCGCTGGCCGAGGCCGACATCGATCGGACCGAACTCGATTACGTGGAACTCGTCGGTTCCAGCACCGAGGAGCTGACCGGACTGATCAGCGGGATCGCCTCGCTCGTCCCACGGCCTTCCGACGGGGACCCCACGTGCGTGCTCGGCGAGTCGGCGAGCCTGACCGGGAACACGCGCAGCGCCGCTGTGCTGTTGTCGCTGGTGCGGGTGTGCGTGTCGATGTATCTCGCCGAACTTCCGGTAAGCAGCGCACGCGCAGTGGAAGCGGCCTCCGCCGTTTCGGACCTCGACTCGTCGGCGCTGTGCGTAAACACCGGCACCGAACCGTGGCTGCGTTCCGCCACCGACACCGACCGCAGGGCGATGCTCAGCGTCGTCGGCCGCACCGGAACGCTCGCCGGGACGGTGGCCCACCTGCTGCTGCGGGGCGCCGATGTTCGCAGCGACGAGGTGAGCATCGACTGGCAGCGGCGGGAGGAGGCGCTGATCCTGCCGATCACCGGTCGGGACGGTACCGAGCTCGCGCGACGGGCCGCCGTGCTCCGTGACGAACTCACCGCGAATCCGGCACGGCAGGTGATCCGATCGGCGATCGACGCCGCCGATCGGCGGGGCTACCGCGCGGTGCTGGTCGCCCGGAACGACAGCGAACTGGTCAAGGAGCTGACCGCGGCCGAACGGGACCTGCCGGACGTGATCACCACCGGAGGGGAGTGGGCAACCCCGGCCGGTAGCTACTGCACGGCCGATCCCATCGGAACCGGGAAGATCGCGTTCGTGTACCCGGGTGCCTTCACCGCCTATCCACGGGCGGGTGATGGCCTGTTCCGCCTGTTCCCGGGGCTGCTCGCCCGGTTCGAGAGCGGTTGTCGGCAACCGGGCCTGCGCTACAAACAGCGTGCGCTCTACCCCAGGGCGACCGGTGGTGTGGAGCGCGGGAAGTTGATGCGGCACGAGTCCGGGCTCATCGAGGACATCCCCACCATGCTCGCGCTGGGCACCAACCTGGCGGTGCTCCACACCCAGCTGCTGCGGGACGAGCTGGGGATCGTGCCGGACGGTGCGTTCGGCTACAGCCTCGGCGAGAGCAGCATGCTGTTCGCCACCGGTGTCTGGGCCGAGTCCTCCCGGGACGACAGCGCGTTGACAGCAACCCCGCTCTTCAGGGACCAGCTGCGCGGGCCGAAGCGGCTGATCCGGAGAACCTGGGGAATCGACGACGAGACCCCGGACAGCGCGGTGTGGACGACGCGGGTGCTGCTGACCGCCCCGACATCGGTGCGCGCGGGCATGCACGGCCTCGACCGAGTGTTCCTCACCCACGTCAACACCCCGACCGAAGTGGTCGTCGCAGGTGCTCCGGAGCAGTGCGAGCGGTTGATCGAACGGCTCGGCTGCCAAGCGGCCAGGGCACCTGCCAACCACGTCATGCACAACTCGCTCGTGGACCCGGTGCTCTCGGAGCTCGCCGATCTGAATCGCTATCCGATGGGGGACGGTCCTGCTCCCGGAACGGAGCTGTTGTCCGGTTACACCGGCGGGCCGAGCGAGGTGTCCGATCCGGACGAGATCGCCTGGCGCATCGCGCGGACCCTGCGCGACACGGTCGACTTCGCCGCGCTGACCGAAACCGCACACGAACGGGGATACCGCTACTTCGTGGAGATGGGGCCAGCCGCGACCTGCACCAGGTGGATCGGCGAGACCCTGCGCGAGAAGCGCCACCTCGCCGTACCGATCGACAACCGGGGTAAGCAGGTCGGTGCTTCCGTGGCGAGGCTGCTGGCCCGACTCCACTCGCACGGCGTCGACATCGATCTGGCGAGGTTGTACCCGGCGGAGTCCGCGGAATCCGCGCGCGACGCCCTCACCGTAAGCGCGACCTGCGGCGGCGAATCGATCGTCGACCGGGTCGCCACCGCCTGCGCGGCGGTGCGTTCCGAGTCGAGCACGTGGAGGTACGGCATGTCCCCGGCGGCGGATTCCCCTTCGGGCACCGCGGGCACCGGAGCCATCGGCGGTGACGCGATAACCGAGGCCCCCTCACCAACCCGGTCACCCTCGCTGTCCACCGGTGCCGAGGACGTGCTCTTCGAGGGCGACGGTTCGGACGGCAACGCGATTCTCGTGGAGGGTGAGCCGTTCGTGTATCCACCGGCGATACGGGAGCAACTGTCGAACGCGCGGACCCGACCCGTGCCGGACACACCCGCTGCCGTGGCGCCCGCCTCTTCGTCCCGGCCCGGAGAACCTCGTCCTCCCGCGAGTCCTGAGCGGACGGGTCAGCGTGCCGCCGCGGATGTCCCGGCGAGTCACATGAGTCTGCTGTCGCGGCAGATCGCCGAAGCGCACCGTGCCGCACTACGTGCCCAGGACGCGTTGTTGTGGGAGACGATGCGGCAGCTGGAGCCGGACACGCCCCCGCCCGCCGTCGACGACGGCGCCGAGCGGAGCTTCCACACCGGTGCGGTCGCCCGGACCGGACCGAGCGCGCCCACCCCCGTGCCGACCGCTCCCGACCGCGGCGGAGCTCCCGAGACGTCCCCCACCGTCGACAAGCCGATCCTGGACGAACGCGACCTGCTCGAATTCGCGGGCGGTTCCGTCGGCGAGGTGTTCGGTTCGCGATTCGCCGAGATCGACGCCTACCCGCGGCGTGTCCGGCTGCCCGAACCGCCCTACCTGTTCGTCAGCCGGGTCACGGAGCTGGCGGGCCGGACGGGGGTGTTCGAGCCGTCCTCCATCACCACCGAGTACGACATCCCGCACGACGCCTGGTTCGCGGTGGACGGGTTGACCCCCTGCGCGGTGACGATCGAGGCGGGGCAGTGCGATCTCCTGCTGATCAGCTACCTGGGCATCGACTTCCACAACCGGGGAGAACGGGTTTACCGGCTGTTGGACAGCCGACTGGTCTTCCACGGTCCGCTGCCACGCGCGGGCCAGACGTTGCGCTATCGGATCAACATCGATCGTTTCGTCTGGAACGACGGTTCGCTGTTGTTCTTCTTCAACTACCGCTGCTATGCCGACGACGAGCTGATCCTCGAACTGCTCGATGCCTGCGCAGGCTTTTTCACCAAGACCGAGCTGGACAACTCCATCGGTGTGGTGACCGGCGAGTCCGACCGACGGCGGCGTGCCGAGTTCACCGAGTCCTGGTTCAAACCGTTGGCCCGGACCCCGCGCACGGAGCTGTCCGACGCGGATCTTCGGCTGTTGACCGAGGGCAGGCGCGGCGAGGTGTTCGGCCCCGAGTGGGACCAGCACGCCGACGGCTGCAACCCCTCACTGCGGCTACCGGACGAGATGCTGCGGATGATCGACGAGATCCCGCTGATCGACCGTCTCGGCGGGCCGCGGTCCCTCGGAGAACTGACCGCCGTCAAGAACCTGGAGCCCGACGGCTGGTACTTCCGCTGCCACTTCACCGGTGACCCCGTGCTCGCGGGATCCATGGTGGCCGAAGGCGCGGTCCAGCTGTTGCAGACCTACAGCTTGTACCTGGGTATGCACCTCGTCTTCCCGGATGCCGAGTTCCAGTCGGTGCCCGGGTTGGAGACCGAGGTCAAGGTGCGGGGACAGATCACACCGGAGACCTCGCGAATCCGGTACCACGCCGAGATCACCGAGTTGTCCATGCTGCCGCGCCCCACCGTGATCGCCGACATCGTGGTCTACGACGGGGAGAAACCGATCATCAGCATGCGCGACTTCGGTATCCAGGTCCGCGAGAAGCCCGGCACGCCCTATCGCCCCGAGCGAGGTGGTGTTCCCGAGTTCCTGGGCAGGCGCAATCATCGCGGTGAGGCGGCTTTCATCAACGAACTGCATCTCGCGCACGCTGCCAAGGGCGATCTGGCCACCGCGATGGGCACCGAGTTCGAGATCTACGACAACCGCCGCGCGCCGCACATCCCCAACGGCGATTTCCAGTTCGTGGACAGGATCATGCGGCTGGACGGCACTCGGGGAGAGCTCACACCCGGCTCGACCATGGCCACCGAGTACGACAGCCCGCCCGAAGCCTGGTACTACCGGGACAACTCGCGTGCCGCGATGCCGAACTGCGTGTTCATGGAGACATCGCTGCAGGCGGCGATCCTGCTGGGGTACTACATCGGCGCCACGCTGGAGACACCGGAAGACGAGCTGTCCATCCGGAACCTGGACGGCAACGCCCGACTGGTCACCGACATGGACCTCCGGGGCAGGACCATCCGGCACGAGTCCGAACTGCTGTCGCACCAGACCGTGACCGGAGCGACGTTGCAGAACTTCGGCTATCGGCTCTACGCCGACGACGTACTCGTCTACGAGGGCGAGTCGCTCTTCGGGTATTTCACCGCCGACGCGCTGTCGCAGCAGGTCGGTCTCGACGCCGGTCGCTACGTTCCACCCTGGTTGGACGAACAGCAGGGGAGCCGGGTCCGCACATTGCCGGTCCGAGCACGTGACGAGTGGTTCCGGCCGGACCCCGAGAGCGGGTTGCGACTGGACGACGGGCACCTGCGGCTGGTCGACGAGGTGGACGTGGTCGACGGCGGAGGACGGTTCGGGGAGGGATACCTGCGCGGCCGTCGCGTGATCGACCCGGACGACTGGTACTTCAGCTGTCATTTTCACCGCGACCCGGTCATGCCCGGTTCGTTGGGCGTGGAAGCCGTGATCCAGGCCCTGCAGCTCCACGTCATCGATTCCGGACTCGCCTCCGGCATGTCGGGGGCCTACTTCGCCATCCCCACCGACGTGGCGATGAGCTGGAAATATCGCGGACAGATTCTCCGCGGCGACCGCGAGATGACCTTCGATCTGCACGTCAAACGGGTGCACCGGGAGAACGGGAGGTTGCTGGTGATCGCCGACGCGAACGTGTGGAAACCCGGACTGCGCATCTACGAACTGCATGACGTGGCCGTCGAGGTCCGTGCCGAATCCGCCGCCGAGCACTCGAATACCGAGAGGTGATCGCAGTGACCGTCACCGAACCGACACTCCGGTCCGGCCCTCGGGCCGATCCGGCAGGAATCAACGCCGTACTCGGCGAACTCGACAAACCGTGCTACGTGATCCGCACTCACGAGGGCCCCGCGGTGTGCGACGAGCCCGTGGCCGACGATTCCCGGATCGTGGCCGCCATCGGCCCACTGCCCGCCGAGCGGCTGGGGTCGCCGCGTTTCCGTGCCGACCACGGTGTCCGATACGCCTACGTCGGTGGAGCGATGGCGGGCGGCATCGCACAGGAGGACTTCGTCATCGCCCTCGCCCGTGCGGGGTTCCTCGGCTCGTTCGGGGCGGCCGGTCTGCTGCCCGATCGGATCGAACGCGCGCTGCGGCGGTTCGCCGCGGAGATTCCGGGACTTCCCTACGCGGTCAACCTGATCCACAGTCCCAGTGAGGAAGCACTCGAACGGCAAACCGTCGAGCTGCTGCTCCGGCACGGGGTGCGTCGCGTGGAGGCCTCGGCCTTCATGGAACTGACCGAGCACATCGTGCGGTACCGGGTCGCCGGGCTCTCCGCGAACCAACGTGGGGAACCGCTGATCGCCAACAGGGTGATCGCGAAGGTTTCGCGTACCGAAGTCGCCGAGCGCTTCATGCGTCCCCCGCCCGTCGAGCTGGTGCGGCGGCTGCTCAACGAGGGGACGATCACCCGGCAGCAGGCAGAGTTGGCGGCGAGCGTGCCGATGGCCGACGACATCACGGTGGAGGCCGATTCGGGCGGTCACACCGACCGTCGTCCGATGACCGCGCTGTTCCCGGCGGTGGTACGCACCAGGGAGACCGTGGCGAGCGAGTTCGCGCCCGCGGCGCGGCTGCGGATCGGCGCGGCAGGCGGGATCGGCACCCCACACGCCGCCGCGGCCGCGTTCGCGCTCGGTGCCGACTACGTGGTGACCGGCTCGGTGAACCAGTCCTGTGTGGAGGCCGGAACCTCGGAGTCCGCGAAGGAACTGCTCGCCAAGGCGGGAGTGGCCGACTGCGAGATGGCTCCCGCCGCGGACATGTTCGAACTGGGCGTCGAATTGCAGGTGCTGCGCAAGGGAACGCTCTTTCCGATGCGGGCGAAACGGCTGTTCGAGCTGTACCGCTCGTACACCGGCATCGAATCGCTGTCCGCCGAGGACAGGGAAAAGCTGGAGAAGCAGATCCTGCGTAAACCGGTGGCCGAGGTCTGGGAGGAGGTGACCGAGTACTTCGAGCGCAGGGATCCCGAGCAGCTGCGCCGTGCCGAACAGGATCCCAAGCGCAGGATGGCGCTGATCTTCCGCTGGTATCTCGGCATGGCCTCGCGCTGGGCCTCGGTCGGTGACGACACCCGCACACCCGACTACCAGATCTGGTGCGGCCCCGCGATGGGCGCCTTCAACGACTGGGTGGCCGACACCTATCTGGCCGATCCCGGCAACCGGCGCGTCGCCGACGTGGCCGGACACATCATGCGAGGTGCCTGCCTGGTCGGCCGCGCCAATCAGCTCCGGCAGGCGGGTGTCCATCTCCCCGCGTCCTGCTCCGACTACCGCCCCCGCCGACCCGTCCACGCGGAGGAACGATGACTGTCCTCGCACCTTCGTCCGAGACGGCCGGACGCTACGCGGGAGCGAGCGCGCTGGACCACGCGCTGGGTGATCCGAGCGACCCGGGGAATCCTTACGGGTTCGCGGCCATGGTCGCCCGCGACCGGGACGCCGCTTTCCCGGAGGCCTTCCGGGAGCGAGTGGGACCCGAACTGCGATTGAGCTTCGTGCCGACCGCACACGGCGGCACGATGGTGGGACTGGACGAGACGCTGCTGCGTGTACGCCTCGCGGCCCGTCGCGATCTGACCGTCATGCCCGCCACGATGTTCAGCGTCACCGCGACGTGCTGCGTGCTCATCGCGGGCTCCGAACGGCAACGGGCCGAAGCGGTCGACCTGCTCGCACGTGGGGAATCCATCGGGTTCGCGCTGTCCGAACCGGAGCACGGCAGCGACCTGCTCAACAACGAGTGCGCCATGACTCCGGTCGACGACGAGCGGTTCCTGGTCGAGGGCTCCAAATGGCTGGTCGGGCTGGGGCAGCGCTGCACGGCGTTGTTGCTGGTCGCGCGTACCGGCGGTCGCGGTCCCGCCGCGTTCTCCGCCGCGCTGCTCCGGGACCGGCCGGTGAGTTCCGCCCGTAGCTCCGTGCCGCGGCACACCGCTGCCATGCGCGGGGTGGATTTCGCGGATTTCGAGTTCCGCGATACCGAAGTGCCCGGTACCGCACTGGTCGGCGAACGTGGTCGCGGTATGGAAACCGCGATGAAGGCGATGCAGCTCGTCCGGGCGCTGAGCACCGGGGCCAACCTGGCGGCTTCGGACACCGCGTTACGTCTGACCACCGGTTTCGCCGCCGAACACGAGGTCGCCGGGCGCCGCCTGCTGGAGCAGCCCCATCCGAGGCGGGAACTCGCGACCGCTGCCGCCGCCGTGTTCGCCGCCGACGTCGTGGCCGTCACCTGCGCGCGCGGTGTGCACGCACTGCCCGGGACGCAGAGTGTCTGGTCCAGTGTCGCCAAGGCGGTGCTGACCGACTGCAGCGAGGAGGCCTTCGCCAGATGCGCCAACGTTCTCGGCAGCCGCGGTCTGCTCGGTGACGGCGAGTACGCGCCGTTCGACGTGGCCCGTCGGGACAACGCGGTCGTGCGATTCATCGACACCAGTCCGGTGGCGAACCTGCGGCTGGTGGCGATGCAGCTCGGCCAGCTCTCCGCCACGACCATGGCCCGGTGCGAGACGGACGAGCGGTGGCTCACCGACCCGGCGCTGCGAGCCGCCTTCGAACTGGGTGCCGACCTGCCGGAGCTGTCGTTCGACGAGCTGCAACTCGGTGTGCGCGGTCACGATCCGGTGTGGGCGGCACTGCCGACGGTCGCCGAGGCCTGTGCCGTGGTGGACACCGAGGCGACCGTGACGGAGCGGTTGCGCGAGCTGAGCACCGCCCAGGAGCTGCTGCACCGCGACATCGAGCACCTCCGCGCCACGGCAGGCAGTGAGTTCGGCAGCGCACCGGAGCTGATCGACCTGGCGGAACGCTACTGCAGGCTGCACGCCGCCGCCTGCTGCGTACACACCTGGTGGTTCAACCGGGCGACGGCGCTGTTCGGTACCCCCGCGGCGGACAAGGGATGGCTGCGGGCCGTCCTCGGCTTTCTGCTCGACCGTGCCGAGGGGCGGAACAACCGCGTGGACCGGCAGGACGCGGCGGAACTCGGAACCACCGTCGCCGAGCTGCACCGCACGGGGCGACTGTTCTCCGCCGTGGCCCTGCCACTCGCGGAATCCGGGGAGGAGCCCTCATGACCGTCGAGAACATGATCGAACTGGCCGGGAGTCTGGAAGCCCATCTCGGTGACCCGCACGACGACACCAGCAGGATTCCGTTCAGTCGGATACTCGACCTCGACGAACGCGAACAGGTCCCGCACGAGCCGTTGAACGTGTTGTGGCGTTGGAACGTGCACGAGTACTGCCTGCCCGACTACTGGGGCGGCAGGGCCGGAGACGTCGAGATCGGTTTCAACCTGCTCCGGCTGATCGCCAGGCGTGATCCGAGCACCGCCACGGCGCTGATGGTCACACAGCTGGCTTTCATGCCCGCCTGGATCGCCGCCACCGAGAGCCAGGGGGCGCATTACGTCTCCGCCATCAGGCAGGGAACCCGGATGGCCTGGGCACTGTCCGAACGTGACCACGGAAGTGACATCACCGCCAACGAGACGCGGGCCGAGAAGGTTCCAGGCGGTTATCTGCTCACCGGAGAGAAGAACCTCATCGGCAACGCGACGATCGCCGACGTCGTGACCGTGCAGGCCCGCACCGACGAACGCGGCGGCCCGGCGGGTTGGTCCGTGTTCGCGGTGGACAAACGACAGTGCCCCGCGGGGTCGATCGTGGAGCTGCCGGGGGAACGACTGCACGGACTGCGGGCGATGGACATCAGCGGAGTCCGGTTCGAGGGGGTGTTCGTTCCCGAACACCACCGGCTCGGTGGTGAGGGGCAGGGGCTGGAGATCACGCTCCAGAGCGCCCAGGTCGCGCGCACGGTGATCAGTGGCCTGGCGCTCGGTGCCGCCGACACGGCGCTGCGCGTGACCATGGACTTCGTCACCCGACGCGAGATCTTCGGCAGTCGGGTGGTCGACATTCCCTACACCAGACGCCAGCTCGCGGAGTGCTTCGCCGACCTGCTGCTGGCGGAATCGGTCAGCACCGGGGCCGTGCGCGGACTGCAGGCCAATCCCACCCAGACCAGCGTCTTCTCCTCCGCGGTCAAGTACTTCGTGCCCACCCTGCTGGAACGGACCATGGCACAACTGTCCACGGTGCTCGGTGCCCGGCTTTACCTGCGGGGGAACCGACACTTCGGCATCTACCAGAAGATGCTCCGCGACGTGCTGGCGGCCACGTTCGTGGACGGCAACACCGTGGTGAATCTGAAGAACATCGCGGTGCAACTCGGCGCTTCGAGGTCGGACGAACCGACCGATCCCGCCGCGCTGGAGCGCACGCGTACCGTCTTCGACATCGATCGGTCGCTCCCCACCTGGGAACCGAGCAAGCAGTCACTGTTCGGCCGCGGACGCGACGACACGGTCGACACGCTACCGAACGGCATCGCCGGACTCCGCGAGATCGCGGCGCGGTCCGATTCCCCGCAGCGGGAATGGTTCGAACGTGCCGCCGAGGTGGGTGACCGCCTGCTGGCGGAACTCGGACGTCTCCGAGCCGAGTGCGCCGAGCTGCGCGAGACGATGGGCAAGTCCTACGGCTCCTCGGCGGAGGTCTACCGGCTGGCCGAGCAGTACTGCGCGATCAACGCTGGTGCGGCGGCGATTCACCTGACGGTTCACTCCTTCGACTCGATTCCCGGGGAACTGCCGGACGGGGCGCTGCTGCTGCTCGTGCTGGAACGTTCCTGGCGGCACTTCCGGCCGCACGAACCGGTCACCGATGTCGAGGTGATCGACCGCGTGATGGGGATTCTCGGCGACATGCACCAACGACACAGGTTGTTCTCGCACTGGCAGTTCCCCGTCGAGGCGTCGGACGGAACCGACTAGCGCGAGTACACCACGACGATCCGTCACCACGTCCCCGGCGATGCGACCAGGAGAACTCCCGGTTCGCGGCCGAACCCCTCGAGCCGGCGATCCGGAGGACATTCGAGGAGAACCGATGACAATCACCGAGAGCACTTCGTCGGGAACCGAGGGCGAAGTGCGCTGGACACACTGTCCGTCCTGCGAAAGCATGATCTATCTACGCAGGCTGTGGCGGCACGGCAACGTTTGTCCGGAGTGCTCGCACCACCTGCGCCTGACGATCTCCGACCGGTTCGCGATGCTGCTGGACGCGGACTCCTACCAACCCTTCGACACCGAGCTTACGGCCCGCGACGTGCTGTCGTTCAGTGACACCCGGCCCTATGAGGAACGGCTGGCGAAAGCACGCGAGAACACCGGGGCCGCCGAGGCGGTTCGCTGGGGGCTCGGCCGGATTCAGGGTGATCCCCTCGTCGTGGCGGGACTGGACTTCGCCTTCCTGGGCGGAAGCATCGGCGGGGTCACCGGTGAGCTGCTGGCCCGGGCCGCGCGAACCGCGCACGATCAAGGAACGCCGCTGCTGCTGATCACGGCCTCCGGCGGCGCCAGGATGCAGGAAGGTGTCGTGGCGCTGGCCCAGTTGGCCAAAACCAGCCAGGAGATCGGACGGCTGCGTGAGGCCGGTGTGCTCGTGCTCAACCTCAACACCGACCCCACCTACGGTGGGGCCACGGCCTCCTTCGCCACGCTGGGGGACGTGGTGCTGGCCGAACCGGGTGCCCGGATCGGATTCGCGGGCAAGAACGTCATCCAGCAGACGATCCGCACCGAGCTTCCCCCGAACTTCCAGACGGCCGAGTTCTTGGAACGCAACGGGATGTGTGATCTGGTCGTTCCCAGGGAGGAACTACGGTCGACCCTGGCCAGGTTGCTCGCGTCGCACCGGAACGATCCCGAATCGGACGAACCCGTGCCGAGCGGTGGCATCGTCACCGATCCGGAGCGGCTGCCGAACCGCGAGCCCGCCGAGGTGGTGGCGGCAGCGCGCGACATCGGCAGACCGACCACATTGGACTACTGCGGCCTGGTGTTCGACGAATTCGTCGAGTTGCACGGTGACCGGCTCGGTGCCGACGATCCCGCCGTGATCGGCGGCGTCGCCAAGCTCGCCGGGCGGCCCGTGGTCGTTCTGGGGCACCAGAAGGGGCACACCACCACCGAGCTGATCGAGCGCGACTTCGGGATGCCGCAACCGAGTGGCTACCACAAGGCCCGGCGCATGATGGATCACGCCCAGCGGCACGGAATGCCGCTGGTGACATTCGTGGACACACCCGGTGCCTATCCGGGGGTCGAGGCGGAACGAGAAGGTCAGGGGACCGCCATCGCCGAAGCGATCCTTCGGATGTCGCGTCTGAGCGTGCCCACCGTCGTGTTGGTCACCGGCGAAGGGGGCAGCGGTGGAGCGTTGGCACTGGGCGTGGGCAACCGGATGCTGATGCTCGAAAGAACCTACTTCTCGGTGATCAGCCCGGAGGGGTGTTCGACCATTCTGTTCGGATCCGCCGAGCACGCGGCCACCGCGGCCGAGTCGCTGCGGATCACCGCTCCGGACCTCGTACGGCTGGGCGTGATGGACGGCGTGGTAGCCGAACCCCCGGGGGGAGCCCAGGCCGATCACGTGGGCACCGCGTCCAACGTCCGTGCTGCCCTGCTGGAAACGTTGCGGGAGCTCGCCGAGTACACACCCGACGAATTGTTGGAGCAGCGGCGAGCTCGGATCGCGGCGATCGGCGAGCCGCGTACGCAACCCGGTGTCTGACCAGCGCTCCGGCGTCCGACCAACGTTCCGGCGTCCGACCAACGTTCCGGCGTCCGACCAACGTTCCGCTCCTACCGGCACGCCCCGCTCGACAGGAAGGAATCCACATGTCGATCGAGACCAACGGCACCAGGATCGCCGACAACGGTCACGACTCGCACCACACGACCACATCCGGTGTCCCCATCACGACCGCGCACCACACGATCGCCGAACTCGCCGAACACGCCGGAAAGCTCGTTTCGCGCGCCGACCGCCCGGTGCGCAGAATCCGGTTGCAGTCCGGCGCGGACTCCGTCGAGATCGACTGGGCCGACGAGCCGGGCGAGCTCCCGAGAAGCGCCCCACCGAGCTCGGTCGACGTTTTCGGGGACGCCGAAACCGAAACCAGGGTCACGGTGCGCGCACCCCTGGTCGGGACGCTCTACCGCGCTCCCGCGCCCGGTGAGGAGCCGTTCGTCGAGGCGGGTGCGACCGTCGAGGAAGGGCAACAGCTCGCCATCGTCGAGGCGATGAAACTGATGAACCCGATCAGTGCTCCCGTCTCCGGGCGAGTCGCGGCCGTTTCCACCCCTGACGGTGAACTCGTCGAGTACGACCAGGTTCTTTTCGAGATCGAACCGGAACAGGAGTGACGTTGTTCGACAAAGTCCTCGTCGCCAATCGCGGCGAGATCGCAGTCCGAGTGATTCGTACCTGCCGCAGGCTGGGTATCCGCACGGTCGCCGTCTACTCCAAGGCCGACGAACTCTCGTTGCCGGTTCGGCTCGCCGACGAGGCCGTGTGCGTCGGTCCCGCGAGCGCGCGGGAGAGCTACCTGCACATCCCCAACATCATCGGTGCCGCGCTGCGTACGGGCGCCGACGCCATCCACCCCGGATACGGGTTCCTGTCCGAGGATCCCTACTTCGCGGAGATCTGCGCCGACCACGGGATCACCTTCATCGGCCCATCGGCCGGAGTGATGGACGTGCTCGGTGACAAGTCGAGCGCGCGTAGGGTCATGCGGGAGAACGGACTGCCGCTGCTGCCGGGCACCGTGGAGCCGCTCGGTTCCTACGAAGAGGCCCGTCGTATCGCCGACGACATCGGTTACCCGGTCATCCTCAAGGCGGCGGCGGGTGGAGGGGGACGAGGTATCACCGTGGTGCGGGACCCCGCCGACCTCTTCGACGCGTTCCACACCACCCGGGCCAGTGCCCGGACCCTGTTCAAGGACCCCTCGCTCTACCTGGAGAAGTACCTCGAGTCCGCCCGGCACATCGAGGTGCAGGTCCTGTGCGACAGCCACGGCCGAGGGGTGCATCTCGGCGAGCGGGACTGCTCCGTGCAGCGACGCAACCAGAAACTGCTGGAGGAAGCCCCTTCGCCCGCGGTGGACGAATCGCTGCGCCGGGAGATCGGTGAGGCAGCGCTGCGTGGTGCCCTCGAAGCCGGTTACCAGGGTGTGGGGACGATGGAGTTCCTGCTCGACGAGCAGAACCGCTTCTGGTTCATGGAGGTCAACACTCGCATCCAGGTGGAGCATCCCGTCACCGAAGCCGTCACCGGCATCGACCTGGTCGCCGAACAACTGCACAGCGCGGCCGGTGAGCCGTTGGCGCTGCGGCAGTCGGACATCGAGCCGGTCGGACACGCCGTGGAATGCCGCATCAACGCCGAGGACCCCGCGCGGGGGTTCGTCCCCACACCGGGAACGCTGCACAACTACCGCGCCCCCGGGGGCCCGTGGGTGCGGGTGGACACGCACTGCCACACGGGAGCCGTCGTCACCCCGCACTACGACTCGTTGGTGGCGAAGCTGGTGTGCTGGGGACCGGACCGCGAGAGCGCGCTGGATCGGACGAGTCAGGCGCTGCGCGAGTTCGAACTGGAGGGAAACGGCGTAAGCAGCACCATCGGGCTACAGCGGACACTCGTGGAGGACGCGGTTCTTCGTGACGGTGGGGCCACCACTGGATTCCTGCGCGCACGCATGCCGGAGTTCGCCGGTTAGGTGCGCCCGGTACGCGGCTCGCCCGGGTGGCACGGACCGCGCTCACCCGGGCGAGCCGCGTGCGTGATGCATGTCACTTGGCTTGTTGACCGGTGGTTTCGCGGGAACTGGCCGGTGGTTTCGCGGGAAGTCGACGGCGGGTGTAGGCAGCGGCTGTCGTGGACGTGTATAGTCGCACTTGGTCGTCGTATTTCTGGGTCCGTGTTTGTGCACGCTCGCAGGATGTTGATGCGGGCGAGCTGCTGTCTTTGGTTGTAGCTGGAGTAGTTGCCGTCTGAGATCTTCCGGCCCGGGTGTTCGCGAGGTGCGTTCACCCGTCATACCAGCTCCCGTAAGGAGACAGACATGGCACAGGGAACCGTGAAGTGGTTCAACTCGGAAAAGGGCTTCGGCTTCATCGCCCCCGACGAGGGCGGGCCGGACATCTTCGTGCACTACTCGGCGATTGACGCCTCGGGTTTCCGTACCCTGGAGGAGAACCAGCAGGTGGACTACGAGGCCAGCCAGGGCAGCAAGGGCCCGCAGGCCGACGTGGTTCGCGTGCTCTGAGTCTTTTCGCAGAGTTTTTCTCCGGTGGCTCCTCATCCGCTCGGATGGGGAGCCACCGGTTTTTCGGGCGATCGACTACGCCCGACCTCATCTCGCAGACCACTCGGCCATCGTTACGTCGGCCGGGTGGTTCGAAGGAGCACTATCAGCATTACAACCCCCTCACGTCCTGCTCGGCCGCAGAACCACGGTAAGACGGGCAACCGTCCGGTGCCGTCGTCCCGCGGGCGCGCCCCCATTCCCGAGGCGGTCAGTACGGTCCAGTTCCTCGAACCGGCCCACACCCGGGAACTGCCGGAGCAGCCCGCTCCGAGCGCCGATCACAGCGATGCCGCCATGCGCGGACTGCGCACTCCGTTCGAGACCGATCCCTTCCGGGAAGCCTGACCGGTACGGCTCTCGCGAGGACGCCGGAGACGTGGCGTAGTACCTACTCGATGTCTCCGGACCCGCTCCCGAGACGTGCGAGAGGTTCCACCGAGCGGGCGATCCGAGAACCCGGTCGGAAAACTTCGATCAGGTGGCTCGGTGCAGCCGTGCCTGCCGATGGGCGGCCATGCGAACGGGGGTGTTCGCCGCGCCGTAACCCTGGTAGTCGCCGACGCGCTGCACGATCTCGAAGAACACCCGGGAACCGAGCAGATCGGTGCAGAAGTGGAAGAACTCACCCTGGGCATCCCGATCGTAGAGGATGTTCAGCATGCGTAGTTCGGACAGTAGCTCCGAGTCGAGCTCGTAGCGGGCGTCGAGGTCGTCGTAGTAGTTCTCCGGGATCCGCAGGATGGGCGCACCGCTGTCCCGCATGCTTCGTGCGGCGCCGATGATGTCGTCGGTTCCGAACGAGACGTGCTCGGGATCGGGGACGTCGGGCGCCCACTCGCCGCGGCGCAGTACGGCCGCGTGCATGGCGATGCGAATCCGACCGAAGCGGTTCCCGACGGCCTGGCTGCGTACCAGCCCGAACGGGGCGGCGTACTCGGTTTCCGCCTGTGGCCGCAGGTCGAACACCGACCGGTAGAACAGCATCGACTCGGCGAAGTGGTCGAACGGTTCCGCCACCGCGATGTGGTCGAGTTCGTCGAGTACCGGGTCTTCGGCGGGCGTGGTGCCGGTCGCCGTGAAATCGGCCCGCCAACTCGATGGATCGTCCTCCTCGGTGTGGCAGAAGTGGATCCGCTTGTCGTCGGGTGTGGCGATCGTGTGCAACTCGGCCTCGGTGTCCGCGTGTTGGCCGGGTAGTCGCGGCGCGAGCAACTCCCTCGCACGCTGCGCGGACGAGCCGGGATCACGGCTTTCCACCGCCAGTCCGGCGAGTTCGGCTGTGCCCGATTCGGTGGTCTTCTCCGACGTCCGGTTCAGCACGACGTCGCAGTCACCGTGCCGCCACAGCTGCACCGGCTTGGACCTGTGTTGTCCAGTGTGGACGAACCCCAGCGCGCTCAACGTCGTTGCGATTTCCGCTTCCGAACGTTCATCGACGTCGAGTTCGGCGAACGCCCAACCGGGCAGCTCGGGTGAGGAGGTCGGCTCGGTGATACCGACCCGGTACGGCCCGCGTGAACCGTGGGTCGCCACGCCGTCTTCCAGAGAAAGCAGCGAGCGCATGGCGTCGACGGCGGCGGGGCCCGGGTCGCTCTGGCGAAAGACGTCGTTGAAAACCTCGAGCGACAGCGGCCCGGTGTATCCCGCGGCCAGTACCTGGTCCACGAAGTGAATCAGGTCGAAGCTGCCCTGGCCGGGGAACAGCCGGTGGTGCCTGCTCAACCGCAGTAGGTTCATGTCCGGTCGAGGGGCGTCGGCCAGCTGCAGAAAGAACAGCTTTTCCGGATCGATGGTGGCGATGCCCGTGGGGCGCGGGTCCTTGGACAGGATGTGGAAGCTGTCCAGGCACACCCCGAGGTTGGGGTGGTCGGCCTGGTGCACGATTCGCCACGAGTGCTCCCAGGTGTTGACGAACCGTCCCCAAGCGAGGGCTTCGTAGGCGACGCGGATTCCCCGTGCCGCGGCGCGTGTGGCCAGGGCGTGAAGTTGTTCGGCGGCCAGATCGTCGTCGTCGATGGCCTGGGGCGCCAGCGTGGAGCACACCAGCATGGTGTCGGTGCCGAGGCGTTCCATCAGGTCGAACTTGCGCTCGGCCCGCCGCAGGTTCGTCTCGTGTTGTTCGGCGGGCAGGGCTTCGAAGTCGCGGAACGGTTGGTACATGTCGACGGACAGGCCGAGATCCGCGCAGCGGTCGCGGATCGCTTCGGGAGAGAGGTGCGAGTTGACCAGGTCGTTCTCGAAGATCTCCACCCCGTCGAAACCGGCGGCGGCACTGGCTCGGAGTTTGTCGTCCAGCATGCCGGACAGGCAGACGGTCGCGATCGTTTTGCGCACAGGATTGTTCACGTGCACTCCTCTGGTGGTCGAAGGCATGTGGTGAGCAGGCTGAATCGACGGCTAGACTGTGCGTGGTACGCACAAGCTGTGCGAGGTGGGAGGTCCCAGGTGTGGCCGAACCGGTGGTGAACGGACGCGAGGAGTACGGGCCGCACTTCGTGCAGTCCGTCGCGCGCGTGCTCGCGGTCATCCGGACGTTCGACGCGGAACGTCCCGTTCAGACCCTCGGTGAGGTGTCGCGGGAGACCGGCCTCGATCGGGCTACGGCGCGTCGGCTGCTGCTCACGCTCGCCGATCTCGGCTATGTCTCGTCCGACGGTCGCACGTTCGAGCTCACCCCCCGGGTACTCGATCTCGGGTACTCCTACCTGTCGAGCCTGTCCCTTCCGGAGCTGGCGCAGCCGCATCTGCGGTGGCTCGCGCGGGAGCTGAACGAGACCGCCGCGCTGGCCGTGCTCGAAGGCAACGAGATCGTCTACGTCGCGTTGGTGCCGAGTACCCGGCTGGCCGCCGTGAAGATCGACGTGGGCACGCGCTTCGACGCGTACGCGACCTCGATGGGGCGGGTGCTGTTGGCGGGGCTGCCCGAAGCGGAGCTCGAAGAGCGTCTCGCTTACCTGCATCTGGAACGCAAGACCAGCCGCACCGTCGGTGATGTGGCGACACTGCGCGCCGAGATCGAGAAGGCCCGCTCGCAGGGTTGGGCATTGGTCGATTCGGAGATCGAGGAGGGGCTGCGTGGTGCGGCCGCGCCGGTACGCGACCGTGCGGGGCGCGTGGTCGCCGCGGCCAACGTGTCGGTGCATGCCGGACGGACCACCCCGGCGCTCGTCGAACGGGACTACGTTCCCATGATTCTGCGCACCGTTCGGCTCATCGAGGCCGACCTGGTCAGCTCGGCCGCGCGGTGAAGCGGCGGTCTCAGGCGGCACCATCGATATTGACCCATACCTTGCCCGGGGTGGTGGCGACGGCCTCGAACGCCGCCGCCGTATCCGCGAGACCGAACTCCGCGCCCAGTACACGGTGCGGGGCCAACCCGCTGAGGGCGTCGATGGTGTCGGCGAAGTCGTCGGGATGGTCATAGATCAGGGAACCGACCAGCGACAGTTGCCGGTTCACCACGTGCCGCTCGCTGAGCCCGAGCGGTTCGCCGCCCATCCCGATGAGCGTGACGGTCGCGCCCGCCACCGTGTGCCGTAGTGCCGTTCCGAGGGCCGAAGGCACTCCGGAGGTCTCGAAGACGTGGTCCACCTGCCCGTCGGCCCGCTCGATGGGGAGCGCGCCCAGCGAAAGTGCCAGCTCGTGCCTGCCCGCGTGCGGTTCCTGCACGAACGGTGTGATGCCCGCGGCCACCAGCCAGCGGCAGAGGAACAGCCCCTGCGAACCGGCGCCGACGACCAGGCATCGATCGTCGGTGGTGATTCCCGAACGCCGGACGGCCGAACGTGCCACGGTCAGCGGTTCGGCGCAGACGAGGTCGCGAACGTTCACGTGATCGGCCACCGGGTGGACGAACTCGGCCGGTGCCGCGACGTATTCGGAGAGCACTCCCGGGACACCGAGTCCGACCGCGATGCGATCGGGGCAGCCCGA
Organism: Actinopolyspora sabaoui; assembly: GCF_051225635.1. Classification (NCBI taxonomy): domain Bacteria; kingdom Bacillati; phylum Actinomycetota; class Actinomycetes; order Actinopolysporales; family Actinopolysporaceae; genus Actinopolyspora; species Actinopolyspora sabaoui. The sequence continues at coordinate 211,688 of NZ_JBMIHH010000009.1, forward strand.
GGTGAACCCGCTCTTGCACTCGCGGCAGCGTAGGCAGCAGTAGTTCGGTTCGAGCGCGACCCGGCTGCCGAGGTGGCTGTTGTCGACGGAATCTCCGACGGCCACGATCTCGCCGACCCCTTCGTGGCCGAGCACCCAGGGATGGTGGGGAGCCGTTCGCTCACCCCGGACGACTCCCATGTCCGTGCCGCAGAGGCCGACCCCGAGCATGCGGAGGACGACGTCGTCCGCGCCGCAGTTCGGCTCCGCGGTGTCGATAAGCCCGATGTTTCCCGGTTCGATCAACGCAGCTGCCTTCATTCCCCACCTCTGTGCGCATTTCGCTCGCTTGTGCGTATGGCGCCTAGTGTAGCGAAGATATGCGTCCATGCATACTGCTGATGAGGCTTGCTGGTTGCTGCTGAATTGGCCCTCATCTCTTGACGAGCGGTTACGGGCAATTAACCATCTATGCAACAAACGCACGGCAGTGCGTTATATGCACAGCAGGAGGTTCATATGACGGGTACGGCGGAGCAGCCGAACCGGGGCAAACAGACCCGAGCTGCCTTCGGTGCCTTCATCGGGGCGGTCGTCGAGTGGTACGACTTCCTCGTCTACGGGATCGTCGCCGCGATCGTGTTCAACGAGGCTTTCTTCCCCAGCGTCAGTCCGGTGGCGGGGACGCTGGCTGCTTTCGCCACGTTCGGCGTCGGGTTCGTCTTCCGTCCGCTGGGGAGTGTCGTTTTCGGCCACTTCGGCGACAAGGTCGGACGTACCCGCACCCTCGTCTGGACGGTCTCGATCATGGGCGCCGCCACCGCGCTGATCGGCGTGCTGCCCACCTATGATGCCATCGGCTGGCTCGCCCCGCTGCTGCTGGTGCTCCTTCGTGCCCTGCAGGGGATCGCGGTCGGCGGCGAGTGGAGCGGTGCCGCGCTCATGTCCGTGGAGCACGCCCCACGCAAGCTGCGGGCCTTCTACAGCAGCGGTGTCCAGGTCGGTTATTCGGTGGCGCTGATCGTCGCCACGGGGCTGGTCGGCCTCCTGCAGGCGGTCCTCAGCGCCACGGCGTTCCAGACCTGGGGGTGGCGCGTGCCGTTCCTGCTCAGCGCGGTACTGGTGGCCGTGGCGCTGTGGATCCGGTCAGGGGTGCCGGAGAGCGAGGAGTTCACCGAGAACGTCGCGAAGCGGACCGAACGGCGGCGCAAACTCCCCGTGCTGGACGCGCTGCGCAAGCATCCGGCCGCGTTCTTCCAGATCTTCGGCATGCGGCTCGGTGAGCTGCTCACGATGTACATCGTCACGACCTTCGCCCTGTCGTACGCCACCGAACAGCACGATTTCAGCTCCGGGTTCATGCTCAACATCGGCCTCGTGGTGGGCGCCATCGGTATCGCGACCATCCCGCTGTACGCGTGGTTGTCGGACCGGTTCGGGCGCAAGCCGGTGTTCCTGTTCGGTGCCGGTGCGGGGGTCGTCGCCACTGTGCCGTACTTCCTCGCGATCGAGTCCGGCTCCCTGATTCTGCTCCTGATCACATCGGTGATCCTGGTCAACATCGCGCACGACATGATCGTCTGCGTGCAGCAGCCGCTGTTCACCGAGATGTTCGGTGCCGAGCACCGCTACAGTGGCGCCGGGATGGGATACCAGGTCGCGAGCGCGATCGCCGGTGGATTCACGCCGTTCATCGCGACCGCGCTGGTCGCTCTCGGCGACGGCGAGTGGTACTGGGTGGCGCTGTATCTCGGGCTGGGGTGCGCGGTCTCCGGGATCGTGGCGCTCACCCTGCGCGGTCACAGCGGCGAGCAGGCGCAGGCGGAGGAAGAACTCGCGGTCCAGCGAGCCTGAATCCGTGCACCCGGCGGGAGACGTGTGAAGGCGGGAAGCCGGTAGCGGTAATGGCCGGGGTGGCGTCGATTTCGCGAGAAATCGACGCCACCCGCACGGCGCCCCGCCGTGCGGGAAGGCGCTCACAGACGATCCGGACGACCGCGCACGGTCCTACCGTGCGGTTCCCCAACGGTGTCGGGGCGGCGGAGTTCGGGTCCTTCATCGCGGACTCACCGGGTTTTCTGCACGCTCAACCAGAGCGTCAGGAAACAGAAGCCGAACACCAGGAACGGACCTATGACGGGCGCGTAATTCCGCGGGGTGAGAATGTGCAGAATTCCCATCGCGATCGCCGCACCGAAAAAGAGGAAAGCCACCGCACTGGACCAGATCCTGGTCGTCTTCTCGGAATTTCCCGTCGGGTCGGACACGGTGGGTCAGTGTAACAGCGAGATCGCCGTGAAACACCGCTCGCCGTGTCGGGGTGAATGGATCCAGTCGCCCGCTCAAGAGGCAGAACTCCTCGCCGCGCTCCCAGGAAGCGGAACAACGAATTCGTAACGCGGCGGGAGGCCACGACGGTGCCGCTCGGCGATTCCGGCGACACCGCCGTGTTTCGGGCGTACTCTTCGGCTCGGTTATTCCGCCGTGGTCCCCTCCGGATCGAGCACGGTTTTCCAGGCCGCCTCCTGCGGCTCGGTCATTCCGCCGATCACGAACTCGCCGTCCTCGTTGAAGATCGGTCCTCCCGCCTGGGCGGTCGCCGCGGCGTGCGCGAGCGTGGCGTGCGCCTGGGCGTAGGCCACGTAGGTGCGTTCCCCCTCCTGGTCGTGCTGCTCCGGTGCTTCGGCCAGCAGGCGTTGCGCGGTCTTGAAGTGTTCGGGCCCGGTCATACCGGCAACCCTGCCAGACCGTGATCCGGCATCACGCGGGCGTGTGGGACGGGCGGGAACGAGCCGATACCGCCATCGGCGGGAATTCCCCCCGTTCGCTGAGGTACTCGGTCGGTGCGACCTCTCGCGCTTTCGGGAGTTCGCACCGACCGAGCCGTTCCGTGGAGCGATCGGGAGCGCTCAGTACAGTTCCCGTACTTCGACGGCCCGGGCCATGGCGGCCAATCCGGCGTCGTTCGGATGCACGTGGTCGCCCGTGTCGTAGCCAGGCGCCAACCTGCTCGGATGTCCCGGATCCCGCACCGCGGCGTCGAAGTCCACCACGGCGTCGAACGCCCCGGACTCGCGGATCCACTCGTTGACGGCACGTCGGTCGGCCTCGCCCGCCGCGTTGTAGCGCGGTGCACCCTCGAACGGTGTGATCGTCCCGCCCACCACACGGATACCGGCTTCGTGCGCCCGGGCGATCAGTTGTTCGTAGACGCCGATGAGTTCGTGCGGCTCCACGGCACCGGCGCTGTGGTGGATGTCGTTGATGCCTTCCAGCAGCACCACGGTTCGCACCCCGGTCTGGGCCAGGATGTCGCGTTCGAACCGCGCGATCGCCGGTTCACCTCCGAGTCCGGCGTCGGTCAGCAACCGGTTGGCGCTCAGTCCCGCGTTGAGCACTCCGAGTTCGCGCGGTTCCGGACGTTTCAGCAGTCGGTCCGCGACCACGTCCGGGTAGCGGTGGTTGGCGTCGAGCGTCGACTTCACGCCGTCGGTGATCGAGTCGCCGAAGAACACCACCGAACCGGCCGAACGGGTGCGGACGTCGATGCCGTCCAGGAAGTAGCGCGCCGTGCCGATGGCCTCGTAGTTCCGCCCCGAACCGCGCGTGGCGTCTCCCGGGGCGAGGAAGGTGGTCGACCTGCCCTCGTAATGTACCGAGGCCTGCCCGGTGGATTCGGGAAGATGCAGGCTGACCACGAGGTCGCTGTTGTCGGCCACCTCCAGATCGACCGGGTCCGAGACCCACTCCGCTCCTGTCGGCACCGTGGTGGCGGACCGCCCGTCGAACGTCACCGGCACCGCGGCCGAGGGGGCGATGCTCGGGGTTCCCCGTTCGCCCCGGCGCGGGGCCACCGTCACCGCTCCCACGGACAGCGGTTCCGTGCCGTGGACGTTCGTCAGGCGCAGGCGGAACCGGTCGCCACCCACCGAGAGGTGAACGACCTGGCGCAGCGTCTGATCGTGGAAGTGCTGGGGCTCCGGGCGGTTGTCCGGCGGAGTCACGGCCGCTGCCCAGGACCCCGCCCATTCCGAGCCGCCCGCGTGCGGAGGAGGTCGGTGGTCGGACGCCGCGGAGGGCGTTACCAGCAGCAGGGTGGTGGCGGTCAGTGCGAGGAAGTACCAGAGCCCGCTGCGGGACGTTGTTCTTCCGGAACGGGTGTGATGCAAGACGACCGACCTCGGCAGACTCGTCGTGGACGATTGAATCGTTTCAACAGAAACCTATTCCCGCGATCTCCGGCGGGCAATACTCCGGGTGGTGGTACCGGGGCCCGTACGTGACGACAGTGCCCGGACGGCCCCGGGATCGGCACGAGCGCGAGCGTCGTCGGGAAGTACGGGCTCTCCTGAACCGCTCCGATCTCCCGCTGCCGAGTCGAGCCGGTTCCGGCACAATCCGGCCCGGAAACCACCACGCGCCCAGCCACGGCGGCATCGAGGCACGCGGACCGGGTTGAATTCGTGACCACATCGGACCGGACACCCAGTTCCGGCGGAGGGAAAGTCCACTTGACGACCGAATCGGCGACGTCGCGGGCGGAGTCGCCCGCCTCGCCCCAGAACCACGCACTGCCGGAGAACCACGCCTCGCTGATCGTGCAGGGCGAGGACCGCACCGGCATCGTCGCCGCCGTGAGCACGGTGCTGAGCGGGCACGGTGCGAACATCGTCTCGTTGGACCAGTACTCCGACGATCCGCAGGGCGGTGCGTTCTACCAGCGCACGGTGTTCAGTCTCGCCGATCTCAAGGCCGTGCTGCCCACGATCGAGCGGGATCTGGAAGCCGAGCTGGCCGAGGGATTCGCCCTCGACTTCACGCTGCGCGATATGTCGATACCCAAACGTGTCGCGATCTTCGCCTCCAAGGAGGACCACTGCCTGCTCGACCTGCTGTGGCGGCACCGGCGGGGCCAGCTGCCGGTGACCGTCTCGATGGTCGTGTCCAACCACACCGACACCGCCGACGAAGTGCGCTCCTTCGGCATCCCGTTCGTGCACGTGCCCACGGGTGAGATGGGCAAACCAGCCGCCGAGGCCGAACACCTGCGGCTGCTGCGAGGCAACGTGGACTTCGTCGTGCTGGCCCGGTACATGCGAATCCTGTCCGGCGAGTTCATCGCGAGCCTGGGAGTGCCGATCATCAACATCCACCACTCGTTCCTGCCCGCCTTCATCGGGGCGGCTCCCTACGCCAAGGCCAAGGAACGCGGGGTCAAACTCGTCGGGGCGACCGCCCACTACGTGACCGAGGACCTCGACGAGGGGCCCATCATCGAGCAGGACGTGGTGCGGGTGACCCATGCCGATGCCGTCGCCGACATCCGGCGGCGGGGCGCCGACGTAGAGCGCACCGTGTTGTCCCGGGCGGTGCGGTGGCACAGCGAGGACCGCGTGGTCCGCACCGACAACAGCACCATCGTCTTCGCCTGATCGAGGCTCCCGAACGTCCGGGCCTCCCCCGGAGCGGTGGCGGAACCGAGTGGTGATCGCCACGTGAGGTGCACAATGTGGATATGCGCGAGGCGGAGCACACCCTCGAAGGGCTCGTCGGGTTCGCTCGTGCGCTGCGCCATTCCGGGATGCGGTGTGGCCCGGCGCGGGTGCGTTCCTTCCTGGACGCCACCGAGCACGTCGACTTCGCCGACCGTGCTCAGCTGTACTGGGCCGGCAGGCTGACGCTGTGTTCTGACCCCGACGACCTGCCCCGCTTCGACGCGGCGTTCCACGCCTGGTTCGGCAGGTTGGTGGAGACGGCCGAACTGCGGCAGGAGCAGCGCAGACAGGTGCGTTCCCGTGCGCTGCCGCTGGGTGGCGAGGAGCCGGAGTCGGCCGACTCGACGGAGCTCGAACAGCTCGCGGCAGCCGGGGACGTGGAAGTGCTGCACCGCCGTGACCTGGCCGAACTCGGCGAGGAGGAGCGCGCCCACCTGCGGCGGATGATCTCCTGGCTGGATCCGCGTCCGCCGCGTCGTCCCGTGCTGCGTTGGCGCCGGGCGCGCGCCGGGCGACTCGATCCCGGAGCGACCATGCGGGCCATGATCCGCACCGGTGGAGAACCGGTGCGCCTGGTGCGGCGGAAACGCGGGGACCGGCCGCGCAAGGTGGTGCTGCTGATCGACGTCTCGGGATCGATGAGTCCCTACGCCGACGCGCTGCTGCGCTTCGCGCACGTGGTGACGCGGGCAGCGCCCGCCAGTACCGAGGTTTTCACCCTCGGCACGAGGCTGACCCGGGTGACCAGGCAGCTGCGGCAACGTGACCCGGAGTTCGCGTTGACCTCGGCCGGGCGGGCGGTGCCGGACTTCTCCGGCGGTACGCGACTGGGAAGCACGCTGCGCGCGTTCCTGGACCGGTGGGGACAGCGCGGGGCCGCTCGGCAGGCGGTGGTGGTGTTGTTCTCGGACGGCTGGGAGCGCGGGGACACCGCCGAGCTCGCCGAGCAGATGAGCAGACTGCGTAGGCTGGCACACGCGGTGTTGTGGGCCAACCCGCACGCTGGTCACGAGGGCTACGCCCCGGTGCAGTCCGGCATAGCGGCGGCGCTGCCGCACGTGGACGGGCTCGTGGCCGGGCACAGCCTCGCCGCGCTGCGGGAGCTGTGGCAGCGGGTGCGAAGTTGTTCGGAGTCGGCCGCCGCAGGCCGTCCCGCAGGGGATTCCGTGGAGGTGAGTGGTGCGTGACGTACTCGGTGCGCTCCGGCGGCACTGGGAGTCCGGAAATCCCGTAGGGGTGGGCACCGTCGTGGCGACCTTTTCCTCGGCACCGCGCGCGCCCGGCGCCGCCATGCTGGTCGACGGGAGCGGCGAGGTCTCCGGCAGCGTTTCCGGCGGGTGCGTGGAGGGGGCGGTCTACGAGACGGCCGGTTCGGTGCTCTCCGGTGACCCGCCGACGCTGTCCCGCTACGGCGTCAGCGACGACGACGCGTTCGCGGTGGGACTGACCTGCGGTGGAATCATCGACGTCTTCGTGGAGCGCGTGGATCGCGCGTCCTTCCCCCGCTTCGACGCACTCGCCGACTCGGTGGCGGTGGGTGAACCGGTAGCCGTGGCGACCGTGGTCGAGGCGCCGGACGAGTCCCGCGTGGGCAGGCGGGTCCTGGTGTGGCACGAGCGCAGCGAGGGCGAGCTGGGCTCGGACCGGCTCGATGATGCGGTGGTCGACGACGCCAGGGGGATGTTGGCCACGGGCAGAACCGGGGTGCTGGAGTACGGCCCGGACGGGCAGCGGCGCGGTGCGGGACTGCGGGTGTTCGTCAACTCGTTCGAGCCACCACCCCGGATGCTGGTGTTCGGGGCCATCGACTTCGCGGCCGCCATGACCCGGGTGGGAGCCTTCCTGGGGTATCGGGTGACCGTGTGCGACGCCCGCCCCGTGTTCGCCACCTCCAGCAGGTTCCCCGACGCGCACGAGGTCGTGGTGGACTGGCCGCACCGCTATCTGGAGGCGGAGGCCCGGGCGGGCAGGTTGGATCCCCGCACCGCCGTGCTGGTGCTCACCCACGATCCGAAGTTCGACGTGCCGGTGCTGCGTGTCGCGCTGCGGCAGCCGTTGGCCTACGTCGGGGCGATGGGCTCGCGGCGTACCCACCGCGACCGGCTCGAAAGGCTGCGTGCCGAAGGGGTGACGGATTCCGAACTGGCCGCGCTCTCCTCCCCGTTGGGGCTCGACCTGGGGGCACGCACCCCGGAGGAGACCGCCGTGTCCATCTCGGCCGAGCTGATCGCCTCCCGGTGGGGCGGGACCGGTCAGCGGCTCTCCCGGATGGAGGGGGCCATTCACCACGAGCCGGAGCTTCCCGAGGTGCCCGAACGTTCCCGACCCGCCGAACAGTAGGACCCGGCCGGGGCCTTGCCGGGCGGGACACGGTACGGCCCGTTCGGGCCTCGCGAAGCCCCATGGGCGTGGGGACGCCGGGGCGGAATCCGATTCCGGCCGGACACCGGTCGGGCCGGACACCGGCCCGGTCAGAGGCTGCGCAGCACCGAGACCACGATGCCGAGGACCACGGCGTCGTCGCCGTCGATCACCTCGTGGGCCGGGTTGCGCGGTTCGAGCAGCACGTGGCCGCCGCGGCGGCGGTAAACCTTGACCGTGGCCTCCTCGTCTAGCATCGCCGCGACGATCTGACCCGAGTGCGCCTCGGGTTGTTGGCGTACCACGACCACGTCGTCGTGGTTGATCCCGGCGTCGATCATCGAGTCGCCACGGACCCGCAGCGCGAACACGGTGCCGCGCGCGGCGAACTCCCGTGGCAACGTGAGTACGTCGTCGACGTGCTCCTCGGCGGTGATCGGGGTGCCCGCGGCGATGTCGCCGACCACCGGGACGCTCACCCGGTCGCCGCTCGGTTCCCTCGTCGCGGAGTCCGCCAGGAACATGCGTACGTCGATCGGCCGCGAGACCGTGGTTCCGCGCCGGAGGAAGCCCTTCCACTCCAGGTTCGCGAGGTGTTTCGAGACCGAGGAGGACGATCGCAGCCCCACTGCGTCACCGATCTCGCGTGTGCTCGGTGAGTACCCGTGTTCCACCACCCAGTCCCGGATCGCCGCCAGGATGCGCCGCTGGCGTGGGGGCAGGGTGGAGGTGTCCGGGTGATCGAGATCGTCGTAGGTGGTCACGGGCGTAGATGGTAGAGGCGGGTCCCGCCGAGTCGATCACCGGTGTGCCGCGTGGCGTCCCGGGTGAGGCCGCGTCACTCTGCTGCGTGAAAGGGACTGCGAAGGGGATTCGGGTCGGGGTGGCGTGGCGTCGATTTCGCGCGAAATGTTCGGGGCCGAAGGAATGTGTCGGGGAGGTGGCCGCTGCGCGTCGTGGGGGCGCCCGGAGAGCGGCTGCTTCTCCTGATCGCTTGTTGACCAGCTCTTCCGGGGCTCTCACCTGATCGTGGCGCGGGAACCGTGTGTCGCTGCCCGGGTGCGGTGCGTGTTGTTCGGGATCATTGCGTGGAGTCGCAAGGGGCTTGCCTCGCCGCCACGGGCGTAGCAGCCTCGAAAGTGTGACAGCAGTCACTGCCGAGGGGTGTTTTCGCGATGGTTCGGTTGCTCGGGCCGCTCGGCCGAAGCGGGCCGGGCGTTATCTCGTGTGCGGGGAGTGCGCGTGGCGGGTGCGTGGGGCCGCGAGCGGCCGGTGCCGCCGCGCCCCACCGCGGTTCGCCGCTCGCCGGTTCCCGCGTGGCGAAGCGTTCCCACGAGCGCGGGTCGAACCGTTCGGAGAGTCCCCGAGGCGTCGTCCCCATGCATGTCCGCACCATGCGGGCAGGCTCCGTGAAGGAGGCCCGATGCCGCGCATAACCGTCGAGGTCGACGGAACCACCTATACCGACGAGGTACAGGCCAGAACGCTGCTCGTGCAGTACCTGCGTGATCAGCTCGGCAAGGTCGGCACCGTCGTCGGTTGCGACACCAGCAACTGTGGTGCCTGCACGGTCCATATGGACGGGCACAGTGTGAAGTCCTGCTCGGTGCTGGCCGTGCAGGCCGACGGGCACGAGGTGACCACCGTCGAGTCCCTCTCCCGCGACGGGCGACTGCACCCGATGCAGCGGGCGTTCCACGACAACCACGCCCTGCAGTGCGGGTTCTGCACGCCGGGAATGATCATGCAGGCGTTGGACCTGCTCGCCGAGAACCCCGAGCCCGACGACGAGCAGATTCGCGAGGGGCTGGAGGGCAACCTCTGCCGCTGCACCGGCTACCAGAACATCGTGCGCGCCGTGCGCGATGCCTCCCAGCAGATGCGAGCGGGTGCGGGTCCCGCGATGGAACACTCCGGCGAGGCTCCGGCCCCGCGCACCTCGACCGAACAGACCACTCAGCAGCGGGTAGCCGGAGGACAGTCATGACCGCGACACCGGTGAGCCCCACCGAGCCGGAACTCGGCCGTTCCCGCAAGCGCAAGGAAGACGCACGCCTGGTCACCGGCAGGACACGTTGGACGGACAACATGACCGTCCCGGGAATGCTGCACATGGCGGTGCTGCGCAGCCCGGTCGCGCACGCCCGCATCACCTCCGTCGACACCTCCGAGGCGCGGCGCATGCCCGGCGTACAGGCCGTGGTCACCGGTTCCGACATCGCCCAGCGGCAGGGCAGCCTGCCGTGCGCCTGGCCGGTCACCGAGGACATGAAGGCCCCTGCCGCACCGGCCATGGCGGTGGACACCGTCAACTTCGCGGGCGAGGCGGTGGCCATGGTCGCCGCGCGCAGTGCCGCCGAGGCACGCGACGCGCTCGACACCATCGACATCGACTACGAGGACCTCGACGTGGTGCTCGACATCGAGTCGGCCGCCAGGGACGACTCGCCGCTGGTACACGAGGACCTCGGCACCAACCGCAACGCCACGTGGACCTTCGACTCGGCCGAGGCCGGGACCGGCGGTGACGTGGACGCGGCGCTGCGCGAGGCCGAGATCAGGGTGGATCGCACCTTCCGGCAGCAGCGGCTGATCCCGGCCTTCATGGAACCCCGCTCGGTGCTGGCCGATCCGACCGGCGAGCAGTACACGATGTACTCGGCCACCCAGGTTCCGCACATCCTGCGCACCATGCTGGCCATGACGCTGGGGACGCCCGAGCAGAAGATCCGGGTGATCGCCCCCGACGTCGGCGGTGGATTCGGCGGCAAACTCCAGGTCACACCCGAAGAGATCCTCACCTTCCTGCTCGCCGAGCAACTTGGACGGCCGGTCAAGTGGACCGAGTCCCGCTCGGAGACCATGGTGGCGGGCCACCACGGACGCGACCAGGTGCAGCGGCTCTCGCTGGCGGCGCGCTCGGACGGCACCGTCACCGGTCTCGACGTGAAGCTGCTCGCCGACATGGGGGCCTACCTGCGGTTGGTCACCCCCGGGATTCCGATACTCGGCGCGTTGATGTTCAACGCGATCTACAAGTTCCCGGCCTACCGGTTCAGCTGCACCAACGTGTTCACCAACAAGACGCCGACCGACGCCTACCGCGGCGCCGGACGTCCGGAGGCGACCTTCGGCATCGAGCGGATGATGGACGAACTCGCGGCGGAACTCGACATGGATCCGATGGAGATCCGGCGCAAAAACTGGATCGGCCACGACGAGTTCCCGTACACCACCGTCGCCGGGCTGACCTACGACTCGGGCAACTACGAGGTCGCCACCGACCGCGCGATGGAGATGTTCGGCTACCAGCAGCTGCGTGACGAGCAACTGCGACGCAGGCAGTCCGACGACACCGTCCAGCTGGGTATCGGGATCTCCACCTTCACCGAGATGTGTGGGCTGGCTCCCTCCCGGGTGCTGGGGTCGTTGTCCTACGGGGCGGGTGGCTGGGAGAACTCCCAGGTCCGCGTGTTGCCCACCGGCAAGGTCGAGGTGGTCACCGGGACCTCGCCACACGGCCAGAGCCACGTGACCTCGTGGAGCCAGATCGTCGCCGACCGGCTGGGCGTGCCGTTCGACGACGTGGAGGTGCTGCACGGGGACACCCAGAGCTCACCGCGCGGGCTGGACACCTACGGGTCGCGTTCGCTCACGGTGGGCGGTATCGCCGCCGTGCACGCCGCCGACAGGGTGATCGACAAGGCCAGGCGGATCGCGGCGCACATGCTGGAGTGCTCCGAGGACGACCTCGACTTCTCCGCCGGCAGGTTCGCCGTGCGGGGTACGGACAAGGGTATGGCGATCACCGACGTGGCGCTGGCCGCGTTCACCGCGCACGACCTTCCGGAGGGTGTGGAGCCCAATCTGGACGCGGAGGCGAACTTCGACCCGGAGAACTTCTCGTTCCCGCACGGCACGCACCTCTGCGCCGCCGAGGTGGACACCGGAACCGGTGCGGTGCGGATCAGGTCGTACGTGTGCGTGGACGACGTGGGCAGCGTGGTCAACCCGATGATCGTGGAGGGGCAGGTGCACGGTGGTCTCGCGCAGGGTATCGCCCAGGCCCTCTACGAGGAGGCCGTCTACGACGACGACGGCACGCTCACCACGGCCACCCTCGCCGACTACCTGGTGCCCTCGGCGGTGGATCTACCGGAGTTCCACACCGACCGCACCGAGACCGACGCCACCTCGAACCCGCTGGGTGTGAAGGGGGTCGGCGAGGCGGGAACCATCGCGTCGACGCCCGCGGTGGTCAACGCCGTGGTCGACGCGCTCCGCCAGTACGGAGTGAACGACGTGCAGATGCCGTGCTCGCCGCAGCGGGTCTGGCGCGCGCTGGCCGGTGTCCGAGCAGGTTCCTCGACCGGTTCGGAATCCGGCGGCGGACTCGGATCGATCGAAAGCGGTGGCGGCTTCGCGACCGGAGCGAGTGGAGGTGCACGGTGATTCCAGCCGAGTTCGAGTACGTGGCACCGTCCACGGTGGAGGAAGCGGTACGGACGCTGGACCGAGCGGGCGACGAGGCCAAGGTGCTGGCGGGCGGGCAGAGCCTGTTGCCGGTGCTTCGGATGCGGATGGCCGATCCCGGCCTGGTCGTCGACCTCGGCAAAATTACCGAGACGCAGGGGGTCCGCGAGGACGGCGACGCGCTGGTTATCGGAGCGATGACCAGCCATCACGACGTTATGCGTTCCGACCTGGTGCGACAGCACGCCGAACTGGTGGCGCTGGCCACCCGCACCGTGGCCGATCCCCAGGTGCGCCACCGCGGCAGCTTCGGCGGTTCGTTGGCCCACGCGGACCCCGCGGGCGACCTGCCCGCGCCCGTGCTGGCCATGGAGGCGGAGATGGTGATCGCCGGGCCGAGCGGCAGGCGAACCGTGCCCGCCGCCGAGTTCTTCGTGGACTACTTCACCACCGCGCTGGAGGCCAACGAAGTGCTGGTCGAGGTGCGGCTGCCCAAGTACACGGGTTGGCGGGCGCACTACGAGAAGTTCAACCGGGTCGCCCAGGCGTGGTCGATCGTGGGAGTGGCGGCCACCCTGCTGGTGCGGGACGGAACCGTGGCACAGGCCCGGGTGGGCCTGACGAACATGGGCGCCACGCCGGTGCGAGCACGCGGGGTGGAGCAGGCCCTGCTCGGCTCTCCGCCGAGCGGGGAGGCGATCCGGCAGGCGGCCGCGCATGCCACGGAAGGCACCCACGCGGGGAGCGATGCCAGTGCGGAGGCCGACTACCGCGAACACCTCGCCGAGGTGCTGACCGGCAGGGCGCTGGCCACGGCGGCCGGTGGATAGACGCACCCGTTCGGTGTGACGTGGGGGCTCGGATCCCGGTACCCGAGCCCCCACCGTCCGACACCTTCCCGGCGCGGCCCAATGGTTCGTAACCGGAAGTGATACGAGGAGGAGCAGTGCGACTCGAACACGAATTCACCGTCCCGGTTCCGGCCGATGTCGCGTGGCCGGTGTTGCTGGATCCCGAACAGGTGGCCCCCTGCATGCCGGGAGCCACCCTGAAAAGCGCCGAGGGCGAGGAGTTCGCGGGCTCGGTGAAGGTGAAGCTGGGGCCGGTGTCGCTGATGTACAAGGGCAACGGCAGTTTCACCGAGGTCGATCACGAAGAGCGCCGCGCCGTCATCGAGGCGAGCGGCAAGGATTCGCGTGGCAACGGTACGGCTTCGGCGAGTGTCACGGCCCGGCTCGCTCCGGAGGGAACGAGCACGAGGGTGCACGTGGACACCGATCTGAAAGTCACCGGCAAACCCGCACAGCTGGGCCGCGGGCTGATCTCCGATGTCGCGCAGAAGCTCATCGACCAGTTCGCGGAGTGCCTGGCGGGCAGGCTCACCGGCAGCGAATCGGAGGCAGGCACTGGGCGGGAAGCGGTCACCGGGCAGGAGACGTCCCCGGGGACGAGCACCGCGGCAGGCCACCCGGAGACCCCGCGAGAGCAGGGCGCGGGGCAGTCCGGTGCTTCCACCTCGGCCGCTCCCGCCGGAAACGGTTCCGGTCCCGCCGTGTCGAACGGCGGCGAACGGACCCCCGCGACTCCCGCTTCCGGGGCATCCGCCGGTGAAACGAGCGATGGTGCCTCAACCCCGGCCGACACCGGCCCCGGCTGGAAGGTCACCGAGGCGGAGAGCGGGGAGAGCTCCCGCTCGAGCGCCCGGTTATCGACGGTGCGCTCGGGCGGCACGGGACCGACATCCACTTCGGACGATGCTGTGGATCTGCTGGGCACGGCGGGTATGCCGGTACTGAAGCGAGTAGCTCCGGTGCTCGCCGGGCTGGCGGCGTTGACGGTGTTGTTCGTGCTGCTCCGCAGGAGAGCCCGCCGGGCGGGGTGAATCGGGAGGGCAGCTGTCGAGCTGTCTGTCCGAGCGCTCGATCGAGGGTCACACCGTTCTCGTCGCGGCTGGTTCGCGGGCGTTCCCCGCTTCCGTCGCGGGCCGAGTTCGGCCGGGCCGCCCGGAACATCCGGACACACCCGACCGAACCGGCGATCACCCTGGTTTCCGACCCTCTACTGGTTTCCGGAACCGTCCTCACCGAGCAGGGAGTCCGCGATGCCGTTGGCGGTACCGAGCGCACGCATCGCCTCGTCCGCATAGCTCTCGCCCCGGCCGTTCTCCGAACCCGACCCCTGGCGGGACTGGCCGTCGGAGAACGCCTCCGAAGTCAGCTTCGGCAGCAGCTGTGACAACAGCAGGGTGGACAGTCCCGACTGCTCACCCCCACCACCACGCACGACCACGGGGCGCGGTGCCCGCTCGGCGAGCCTGGCCCCCACCTCCAGCCTGCGTCGAGCCAGTTCGTAGTGCAGCACCGCCCGGTTGTCGCGGTAGGACTGGCCCAGCCGCTGCCGGGACTTCGCCTCGTTCTGCGCCTCGGTCAGCGTCGCCCTGCCGCGCGCCTCGATCTCCCACTGCGCCCGCTGCGCCTCGGTCTCCTGCTCCTCCAGCTGCCTGGCGACATCGCGCCGAGCCTGGTTGCGGGCCGCCTTCACCTCGACCAGTTTGGCGTCGCGGGTCTTCTTGGCGCGCTCGATCTCCATCAGCAGGTTGTCGATCCGACGCTTGCGGGTCAGCTCCCACTCCCGTTCGTAGGCGCTGAGCTCCTTGGCGACCCGCTCCCGGGTGGCGAGGTGCTGCTGGTACTGGTCCGGCAGCTGCACATCCGGGATGTTGGCGCCGAGGATGCTCACCCCGTACTTGTTGAGCTGCCGGTTCAGCGTCGCCTGCATGTCCTCGACATCGCTGCCGCGCAGCTCGTAGGCCTCCTCGGTGTGCACCTGCCTGCCGCGCTGCCGGATCGCGTCCTGCACCGCGCTGGACAGCACCACGTCGAAGTTGCCCGCCCCGATGGTGCGCACGAAGTCGATCGGATTGTCGATGCGGAACTTCAGGAAGAACTCGATCGCCTTCAACGGCACGTCCTCGGAGGTGGGGCAGGCCGCGACCGGAGCGTTGTACGGGATCTCGGTGGTGGTGTCGACGACGAACTCCACCTTGTCCCAAGGCCACCACAGGTAGTGCCGACCGGGGGAGAGCGTACCGGTGAAGGCACCGTAGCGGCTGCGGATGCCGGTGGTGCCCTGCTCGATCTCCACGATCGAAGCGCGCCACAGCGCGATCGCGGCGAGCACCAGCGCCACGGCAGCGGCGATCCCAGTGGCCACGGCGACCAGGCCGCCGCTGAACACCGCCGTGCCCGCCAGGTAGAGCGCCACGAACAGCAGCGCGACCCAGCCGACGCTCCGGCCGTCCTTCGGGATCACGACGGGAACGAGTCTGCCTTCGTCGCCGCCGCGAATGAGCTCACGGACCTTCGACCATGGCGCGACCACATCGGTGATCTTGGAAAAACCGCGTTGTTGGGTGGACATCACATCTCACCTGCCTGCTGTTGTTCGCCGCCCCGAGCCTCGCCATTTGAAGCCTCGTCGGTGGTCGTACCCGCGGTACCGTTCGGATCCGCTCCGGTCGCGGGGGCTGCCGGAGCGTTCTCCCCGCCGGTGGGGAGTGCGGTGGCGGCCTCCGCCCCGTCGAAGCCGGTCGTGCCGGCTTCCCCGAGCCCGGCGTCCGTGGTTTCGGGGGCGGTGGTTTCGGAGACTGGGGTTTCGGAGGGGGGGTTTTCGGGCTCCGCGCCGGGGAACTCCGACCCCGCTGCCTCCGTTCCGGACGACTCGGTGTGTCCACCCGCGGCCAGCAGTTGCTCGATCTCGGCCTCACGACCGCTGATGCGTTCCCGGATCGTCTCGGTGCGCTCCCGAATCGCTGCCACATCCGACTCGGACAGTCCCGCCGCACCCTCGTGATTGCCGAGCATCCGCCGCGCCGCGGCCGGGTAGTCGATGTCGTCCTGGTCCCCGAGCGAGACGAGTACCGGCAGGTGCTCGGCCAGACTCTCCAGCTTGTCGAGCACGTCCTTCTCGTAGTGGTATTCCAGGATCTCCGGATTGTTCGCGGCACTCACCGCGCGAATGTCCAGTGCCTGCGCTTCCAGCAGCGCGGAGTTGGCGTTGGCGGTGCTCTCGGCCTCCACGAAGCGCTGCCGCGCCTGCGCCTTGGCGCGGTTGGTCTCGCGTTCCAGCGCGGTGTCCATCTGCGCCTGGTAACTGGCGATCTCGGCCCTGATCCCGGACAGGCTCTCGTTCATCGAGGCCAGTTCCTTGTTCAGATCACCCTCGTCCTGTTCCTTGCGCAGACTGAGTTCGTACTCGTAGGTGTAGGCGTCCTTGGCCATCCGCACCATCTCCGGCGCGGCGAGGTCGGCCCGGTACTGCTGGCTCGACGGCTCGGCATGGGTGATGTTGGCGCTGGTCAGCCGTACGGCGGGCAGGAACTGCTCGTTCAGGCTGTCCAGCAGTTCCTGGGTGCTCTCCCCCACGAGGTCGTATATGTCCTCCGCCCGCTGCTGGTAGATCAGACTCCGGGTGACCTCGCTGACCGCGTTGGTCAGCTTGTCGGAGAAACCGGAGACGGCACCCAGCGCGAACATGAACTGCGTCGGGTCCTCGATGCGGAACTGCAGGAACAGGTCCACCGAGGCCTTGATGCCACCCCGAGTCGGCGCCTCGCTGATCGGCGCGTTGAACGGGTACTCCCGCGTCGTGTTCAGCACGTAGCTGACCTTCTTGCGGGGGTCGAGCAGCACCGTGCGGCCCGGTCCCACGGTGCGGTCGAGCTTGCTGAACTTCGTGATCATCGCCTGGCACCCCTCCGGCACCATGACGACACTGCGTCGTGCCCACAGCAGCACGGCCAGGATCACCAGCAGCGTCCAGAGCTGCGGGCCGAACCAAGCCGTCCCCACGCCGCTCGAGCTGGTCGCCACCAACCCGATCATCGCCAGGAAGGCCAGCCCCAGCACCGGGACCGCGAGGGCGACTATCGCGTTGCGCTTGGGGATCACGACGGGGCAGATCACATTGACCCACTCCCCGTCGTCACCCCGCTCCAGGGTGGTGTTGCTGACGATCGCACCGATTTCCTCCATCGATGCGTTCTGCTGCTCTATCCGGGTACCCGCCGAGCTGCCCTGTTCCCGCGCGGAGAGGAAGTCACCCGGGTCGATCGCGAACCCGTCGGCGCCGCGCTCGGCGGCCTCACCGACCGTTTCGGACAGATCCTGTCCCTCACTCACCGCGGACATGGCTCGACGCCCGGCCGCTGCGATGGTCATGCGCCTCGCTCCTTTTAGAGCTCATTGTCGAAAAACCGGTTCGAACGATCACCGACCACCGGGGTCGGGACGCTCCACCGAGGCCACGAACCGTTTCGAACGCATCGTTCGTGGTCACGGAACCGTCCACACTCATAACTCGCGACAGCGATGTTCGGGGAAGCACCGACATTCCGGTGTCGCGTCGTGCGGTGGTCAGAGGCTATCGCACGAGTCGGGAAACGCGCGGCGATTTCGTCGTATCCGAGCCGGGAATTCGACCTTTCCCGCCGTTTTCGCGCGATTCGTCACTTCCACGAAGCCGGAGCGTTACCCGCGGCCGGAAATTCGGTTATTCCGATTCCTCGGCAGCGCCACGCGGCATGAGATCGTGCACCCGGCGCAACCGGTCCAGCCAGCGGTGCTGCGTCTCCGCCGGAGGTGTGGCCGCGGCGACCAGCGCGGGGGAGGGGGCGGGGGCGCGTCGCGGCACCGGCAGCCATCCGTTCACCGGCAGCAGGGGCTCGCTGACCATGTCGCCGTCCAGCAGCGCCACCGTGCCCAGGCCACAGGCGAAGGGCAGCTCCGGCAGGGCCCCGGCGAGGGCGAGCTGCGCGGCCAACCCCACACTGCTCTCCACCGCGGAGGAGACCACACAGGGAAGTCCGCAGGCCTCGGCCACCCGCAGCGCGCGTCGGACCCCGCCCAGCGGGGTCGCCTTGATCACCGCCACATCGGCCGCCTCCGCGACCGCCACCCGCAGCGGGTCCACCGCACGCCGAATCGATTCATCCGCCGCTACGCGTACATCGACCCGCCGTCGTACGGCGGCCAGCTCCGGCACCGTTGGGCAGGGCTGTTCGACGTACTCCAGGCCGGAAGCGGCGCGGTCGAGCTCACGGATCCGCCGCACAGCCGTGTCGGTGTCCCAGGCGGCGTTGGCGTCCACCCGCACGGCTCCGGAGTTGCCCAGTGCGTCCCGCACCGCCACCAACCGTTCGACGTCGGCCGACTCCGGCTGGCCCGATTCGGCCACCTTGACCTTCGCGGTACGACAACCGGAGTCCGCGACGATGCGGTGTGCCCGCTCCGGGTCCACGGCCGGAACGGTGCAGTTGACCGGTACGGCGTCCCGTACCGGCTCGGGCCAGCTCTCGAAACAACTCTCCAGAGCGGCGCGCAGCCAAGGGGCGGCATCCACGTCCGAGTAGTCCTCGAACGGGCAGAACTCCCCCCAACCCGCGGGGCCGCTGAGCAGCACGCCCTGTCTGGTCGTGACTCCACGAAATCTCGTACGCATCGGCAGGCTGTAGACGCGTACCGCGTCGAGTTCGGCCAGGTCGAGTTCGTCGTCGGTGGAGCACATGACTTCGATCCTGGCACGTGCGTACCAACTCGGGCAGAGGTTTGCCCGGAACACCACACCGTCGGCGGTGGTCACAGCGAGTGCCGGGGTCAGGCCACGCTGGGTCTGCCGATGTCGAAGACGTCCACCTCGAAGCGGGCCCACTGCTGCCGCAGTGCCGCGACGCCCCGATCGAGCGCGAAGTTCAGTTCACCGAGGGTGACCGGCAGCAGCGTGAACACCTGTAGCTGTTCTACTCCCTGCGCGTCGGTGAACCGGGTGAACTCGGGCGGGAAGAGTGGATGACCACCCGCCAGCAGCGCGTGGAACTCGGTACCGGCCAGCAGCGGTTTGTCGTTCGGTACGAGCTGGTCCGGCACCAGGTGAGTCCCGTTCCGCACCAACAGTTCCGACGAGATGTCCACCAGGTAGCGGGCCGCTTCGGCCTGTTCCCGGTAGACCGTGCACGCCAGTTCCTGCGCGGGCTCGGCACCGATCGGTTGGAAACGCAGTCCGGAACTGATCACGGAGCTGAGGTGGTATTCGTCCAGATGGAAAAACACCAGACCGTAGCCACGATCGGGGCCGTGCACGTTCGGTGGTTCCGCCTCGGACGGTGTTCCCGCGTACCGTTCCAGGTTCGCTGCCAACCCGACGAAGCGGTGAGCCCCGCCTATCGTGGGTGTCGCGTCGTTCCCGGTGCTCATCCTGGCCCTCCAGCATCCTCCGCCTGCGGTGGTGTCCAACTACGGGCGTCGAAGCGGGATCGGCCCACCACGAGCCGTACCCCGCGCCCCCAGGAGCGGGGCAACCGCCTCTCACCCGTCCACATCGGGAACGGCCGGTCCCAGCAGGTCCTCGGAGTCCAATATCCGGTAGGCGTAGCCCTGTTCGGTGAGGAAGCGTTGCCGGTGTGCAGCGTAGTCGGTGTCCAGGGTGTCCCTGGCAACCACCGAGTAGAAGTGCGCCTGGCCGCCTTCCGTCTTCGGCCGCAGCAGTCTGCCCAGCCGTTGGGCCTCCTCCTGTCGCGAACCGAACGTACCGGACACCTGCACGGCCACCGAGGCCTCCGGGAGATCGATGGAGAAGTTGGCGACCTTGGAGACCACCAGCCGGTTGATCTCACCGCGCCGGAAGGAGTCGTAGAGGGCTTCGCGCTCCTTGTTCCTGGTCGAGCCCTCGATGATCGGGGCGTCCAGCTCCCGGCCCAGTTCGTGCAGTTGTTCCAGGTAGGCGCCGATCACGAGTGCGGGCTCGCCGGGGTGTTGGTCCAGGATCGCCCGTACCACCGACGCCTTGGTACGTGCGGTGGCACACACCTTGTAGCGTTCCTCGGCCTCGGCGGTGGCGTACTCGATGCGTTCGTTCTCGGTCAGCGTCACGCGCACCTCGGCGCAGTCGGCAGGCGCGATCCAACCCTGCGCCTCGATGTCCTTCCACGGCGCGTCGAAGCGCTTGGGGCCGATCAGTGAGAACACGTCGCTCTCCCGGCCGTCCTCCCGCACAAGGGTGGCGGTCAGACCGAGGCGACGCCTGGACTGGAGATCGGCGGTCATCCGGAACACCGGCGCGGGAAGCAGGTGCACCTCGTCGTAGACGATCAGACCCCAGTCGCGGGACTCGAACAGGTCGAGATGCTGGTACTCGCCCTTGGACTTGCGGGTTATCACCTGGTAGGTGGCGATGGTGACCGGCCGGATCTCCTTCTGCTCGCCGGAGTACTCGCCGATCTCCTCCTCGGTCAGCGAGGTTCGTTCCACCAGCTCGCGCTTCCACTGTCGCCCGGCGACCGTGTTGGTGACCAGGATCAGCGTGGTGGCGCCCGCTTCGGCCATGGCCGCCGCGCCGACCAGTGTCTTACCGGCGCCGCAGGGCAGTACGACCACTCCCGAGCCCCCTGCCCAGAAGGCGTCCACGGCCTGTCGCTGGTAATCACGAAGTTGCCAGCCGTGCTGGCGCAGCGAGATCGGATGGGCCTCGCCGTCCACGTAGCCGGCCAGGTCCTCGGCGGGCCAACCCAGTTTGAGCAGGGTCTGCTTGAGCCTGCCGCGTTCACTGGGATGCACCACCACGGTGTCGTCGTCCAGGCGCGACCCCACCATGGGTTTGACTTTCTTGCTGCGCAGCACCTCTTCGAGCACGGCGCGATCGCGCGCCGTCAGCACCAGCCCGTGCGCCGGGTCGTTGGACAGCTCCAGCCTGCCGTAACGACCCATCGTCTCGACGATGTCGACGAGCAGTGGCTGCGGAACCGGGTACCTGGAGTTGTTGACCAACGCGTCGACCACCTGCTCGGGATCGTGACCCGCGGCCCGCGCGTTCCAGAGCGCGAGCGGGGTCACCCGGTAGGTGTGAACGTGTTCCGGTGCTCGTTCCAACTCGGCGAACGGTGCGATCGCGGTTCGGGCCTGCTCGGCCCCGGGATGATCGACCTCCAGCAGGACGGTCTTGTCCGATTGGACGATCAGCGGTCCGTCAGTCACGTGCTGGCTCCTGGCTGAACTGGATCGGTGCTGGTGTGCGCGGGTGGTCACCACCGGCGCAACGGGTTCCCGACCGTCGAGTATTCCACCGCCGACGGAGCGTGCCACAGTGTCGCGCACCACGGTACCCGTCGGGTCGGCCGGTGGGTGGGCGTCAATTTCCCGCGAAATCGTCGGGCGCCAGCCGCGGATGTGCGGTCGGACACGGCTTCGCGAGTGTGTTCCGCGTCCGGCAGTGCGGGGCACAAAGCTCCTGTTGCGGTGAGATTCCATTGCGACAACACTCGTCCGGTTCGTCGGAAAACGAGGTCCCGGTATGTCGCCTTCCTCCAGTATCTTCTTCGTCCGAAAGAGTGAAAGCTATCGAAGAGGACGGCGTGAGTACTCCATCGCAACCACCCGATCCGGCGGAACCGCCCGAAGAGCAGCGGGCAGCGGAAGAGCCCGCTCACGAAGCTGGCGCGGAACAACCCACCTCCGAAGAAGGAGAGGGCAAGGCTCGTAAACCGCTGGTGATCACACTCACCACGCTCGGCGTGGCAGTGCTGCTCGGAGTCCTCGGGACGTTCGCCCTCGGGCCGCTGCGGTCGAACATCACCGAAGCGATCTCGGGTTTCACGGGGCCGACCATCGAGAAGGGTGACTGCCTCGACATGGTCGACGCGAGCCTGCGGAACTTCGAGGAGGAGAAGGTCGCGTGCGGCTCCGAAGCCTCGGACTACAAGATCGTCAAACACTTGACCAACGAGAGTTGTTCCGAAAAGCGCGCTTACGAGGTGTTGACCATCGAAAGTGACGTCTACTGCATGATCCTGGACGTCACCGCCGAGGACTGCCTGTGGGTGCAGGACAAGCAACACCTGGACACCAAGGTCTCCTGCGAGTCGAACAGGGCGACGTTCGACGTCACCAAGGTCGCCGACAAAGCCGACAAGGCCGTCTGCGCTCCCGGCTCCTATTACGCGATCTACCCCGAGCCCACCCGCACGGTGTGCATGAAGGAAGTCAACGGTAAGGGCTGAAGTACCGGGTCGGACCACTCCCGCGAACGAGTTCGCGCAAGGCTCGTTCGATACCGGCGGCGCGGTCGGAGTGATCGGAGCCGTTCGCCACCGCTCGGTGGCGAACGGCTCCTCCTGTCATGGGCGAGTCAGCTCGACTCGCGTGCCGCCGATTCCGCCGTGGTGGCCGATTCCGTTTCGGACTTTTCACCCTCGGTTTCCGACACCGTCCCGGTCTCGGAGTTCCCCTCGGTCTCGGAAGCCGCATCGGTTTCCGAACCGGCCTCACCGGTCTCGTGGGATCCCGTGCGGGAATCCGGTTCTTTCTCGGAAGCGGATTCTTCGGTCCGGGCTCGTTCCTCGGCGGGCTCCGCTTCCGTCTCGGGCTTCGATTCCGCCTCGTCGGCCGACTCCGTTGGGGAAGCAGCTTCTGTGTCGGCCTCCGAAGTCGTGTCCCCGGTTCGCTCGGTCGGAGCTTCCGGAGCTTCCTCGGAGTCGCGTTCGTCCGCCTTCTCCGCTGTCTCTGCGACTTCAGTGGGCTCGGTGGTCGTTTCCCCGGAGGCCCCGGAATCGTCCGAATCGGGCTGGTGCTCGCGGCTTCGCAACAGCCTGGCTATCTCGCCACGCAGCTGGACGAAGGTCTCCGATTCGCGCGTACTGATCTGGTCGCGGTCCTCACCGAGTTCGACCGGCAGATCGGCCACTATGGAGGCCGGGGACTTCGACAGCACCAGCACCCGGTCGCTGAGATACACGCTCTCGTCGATGTCGTGGGTGACCAGCAGAATCGTCGTGTCCTGCTCCTTGCGCACCTGCAGCAGCAGGTCCTCGAGCTCGAACCTGGTCTGCGCGTCCACCGAGGCGAACGGTTCGTCCATCAGCAGCAGCGCGGGACGGCACGCCAGTGCCCGGGCGATGGCCACGCGCTGCTGCATTCCGCCGGAGAGTTGCCAGGGGTACTTGCGTTCCGAACCGGACAACCCGACCCACCGCAGGGTCTGTTCCGCCCGTTCGCGGCGTTCGGCCTTGCCGATACCGCGGGAGCGCAACGGGAACTCGATGTTGCCGCGCACACTCATCCACGGAAACAGCGAGCGGCTGTAGTCCTGGAAGACGACAGCCAGGTCCTCCGGCACGCCTCGCACCAGGTCGCCGTGCATCCGCACCTCGCCGCGGCTCGGTGTGATCAGTGAGGCGAGGCAACGCAGCAGCGTCGACTTGCCACACCCGGAGGGGCCGACGATGCAGGCCAACTGGCCGGACTCCACGTCGAACGACACGTCGCCGATCGCGGTGTGCTGTTGACTGCCCGCGTAGGTGTGGCCCAACCCCGTGACTTCCAGCATCTTCGGCACGGTGTCGCTCCTGTCGGTTATCGGTTCGGACTGCTCCACTGTCAGGGTGTTGGTCATTGGGGCACCGCCTTGAGGACACGGCTCTCGACAGCCGAGAGGATCGCGTTCAGCACGTAGCCGAGAACGCCGATGAGTACGATTCCGCCCCAGAGCTGTTCGTAGTCGAGTTGGTCGCGTGCCAGCACCATCGCGTGGCCCAGACCGTCGCTGGCTCCGACCAGCTCCGAGATCACCATCATGATCAGCGCCAGCGAGAGGCTGATCCGCAGACCCGCGAAGATCTTCGGCACGGCGCTGGGAAGCACCACCGACCCGAACCAGAGCGGACGGGATATCCGGAACGCACGAGCGGTCTCGGTCTTGGTGACGTCCACCGAGCGCGCGCCGTCGGCGCTGTTGAGCAGGATCGGCCACACGCAGCCGAAGACGATCGTGGCCAGCTGCAGCTTGAAGCCGATGCTGAACAGCACCATGAACACCGGCAGCAGCGCCGGGGGCGGGATAGAACGCGCGAAGGACAACAGCGGCCCGACGTAGGCGAGCGCGTTGCGCGAACGCCCCAGTGCCAGTCCCAGCGCCACTCCGGCGACTCCGGCGACCAGCCATCCCAGCAGCAACCTGCCGATGCTGGGCAGCACGTCCTCGAACGCGGCTTCGGTCAGGAACAGCGTGCCGATCCCACCGCTGAACCACAGCTCCCAGGTCCTGGTGATGATCTGGAGCGGCGTGGGGAAGAACGTGTTGTCCCCGCCGGCGGTGATCAACTGCCAAAGCAGTACGCACACGATCAGTACCGTGAGCTGCAGCACGGCCCCGGTCAGCCGACCACGAGTGCGGACCCTGGTTCCTTCGGTGCTCATGATGTACCTCCCGCCGGGGCCCAGGTGATCCACTTCCGTTGTGCGCCGGCCATGCCCGCGTTGATCAGGTAACCGAACACACCCGCGATCAGGGTTCCCGCCAGCACCTGGTCCATCCGGCCCGCACCACTGCTGGCCAGGTAGATGTAGTGGCCGATCCCGCCGTTGCTGCCCATGAGCATCTCGGCACTGATCAGCACGATCAGTGCGGTGCTCGCGGACAGCCGCAGACCGGTGAACACGAACGGGATCACGTTGGGCAGCTTCACGCGCAGCAGTACCTGCGTTCGCGAGATCCGGAACGCCCTGGCGGACTCGAGCAGCTGGTCGTCGATCTCACCGATGGCGTAGATCGTGTTGAACAGCAGTGGCCAAAGACCCGCGTAGACGGCCAGAAAGATCTTGCCCGCGGGACTGCCCGCCGCCACGACCACGACCAGCGGGATCAGTGCGACCGAGGGGACGGGGCGCAGGAATTCGATCAGCGCCGTCACCGCGGTGCGCAGCAGCGGCACGCTGCCGAGCAACAACCCGGCGGGCACGGCGATCACAGCGCAGAGACACAGCGCGATCAACCATGCCAGCACGGTGGCGACCACGTCGCGCAGGAAGTCCTGCTCGCCGAGCATCCGCACGAGCTCTTGCAGCACGGTGGAGGGGGGTGGGAGATATTGCTGTGGCGCGAGACCGGAACGGCCGACGATCTCGCAAATCACGAGAAAGACGGCGACCCCGATCAGCGCGCGTAAGGTGTTACGCATGGTTTCCTGACTGGTTCCGATGGTTTGGCCGGGATCCGTCGATCCGGGACACTGATACGAGTTCGTCCCGCCGGAAGCTTCGGGACGGCGAACGCCTCGCCGTCCCGGGCGGAAAACCTCGATCAGTCGAGCGGCAAGCAAATGCCGGGCCGCGTTCGGCGGCCCGGCTGGCGTTGCTCGTTCTCAGGTCACTCGTTGCTCTCGGGTGCCTGGTAGAGCATCGTCTTGATGTCGAACTGGTTCGCCGGGAGCTCACCGTTGTTCTCCATCAGGCTCACGACGCTCTTGAGCCTGCTGGCTTCGAGCGTCGACGGGTAGGTGCCGATCGTGACCAGCGAGGCCGTCTTGGGCTTGATCTTGGCGTACTCCGGCAGCAGTTCCTCGACCGCGTTGCGGTCGCCGTTGGCCTCGGCCTGGGCCTTCGACATCACGCGCTGGAACTTGGCGGCGGCTTCGGAGTTCTGCTCGACCCACTCGCTGGTGGCGGCGTAGCCGGCGATCGGCATGTTCGCGGTCGGGCCGGAGGCCTGGTCCAGCAGGGTTTCCGCGCCGAGCTGGTTGGCGCGGGAGATGAAGGGTTCGATCACCGAGGCCGCGGCGACATCGCCCCGTTCCAGTGCGGAGGGCATGTCCGGGAAGTCCATCGTGACGAACTCGATCTTGCTGGTGTCGACCCCTCGGGTCTCCAGCGCGCTCACCGCGGTGAGTTCGTTGAGGTTGGCCCGTGTGTTCACGGCCACCTTCTTGCCCTCGAGGTCGGCGGGCTCCTGCACCGATCCGTCCGGCATGTGCATCAGCAGGAAGGTGCCCTTGGTGGCCTGGTAGGCGTCCGAGATGGCCTTGACGTCCACCTTGTCCTGCTGCTTGGCCCGGATGAACGAGACCCAGTTGCCGAAGGTGACATCCAGCTCACCGCTGGCGATCTTCGGGATACCCTGCGCACCACCGGCGATGGTGCTGGTGTTGACCTTCAGCCCCTCTTCGGCGAAGTACCCTTTGTTCTTGGCCAGGTGCAGTGGTGCCACGTCAACCGCGGGCATGGTGCCCAGGTTGATGGTGGTCATTCCGGAGTTCGAATCCTCGTTGCCCTCCGAACCGCTCAGCAGGCCGCAGCCGGAGGTCAGGAACAGGCCGATTCCGGCAGCGAGCGCCAGCGCTCTCCGGGACAGTGAGCGGCCGCTGGGGCCGCCGCGCGTAACAGGTCGAACCATGGTCAGCAATGCTCTTTCGGGTGATCTGAACGGGACGGCGAACAGGTCATTACTTTCACGGTTCCGGTACTAAGAGTCAACAGCTCAATAGTTATGCCACCACACGAGTGGTGCTCAATGAGCTATTTGGACACACAGTGCGAACAATGAATCTCTTTCGTGTAACGAGTGCGATTGGTCTCAGGCACTCGCGTCATGGTGAGTGTTTTATCTCACATTCGAGCGTGAGAGGTAGCTCGCTGTGCCGATCTAGCCGGGTGATTACCCTCTAAAGGTCTAATCCTGGCAATAGTGTGAATAACGGTACGTATAGCGCCCCACTTTCCCGATCGTGGTGTGCGCCAGTACGCTGAGGCCGCCCGCAGGAGTCGCGCAGCCCCGGCTCCACGGGGGGTGCGTTCGGGATGTCAGGGTGACGACCATCCCCTGAGCTGCACTTTCGTGTTTTCGGTGTCGACTGTCCGCACTGCGGAGACGACACGTGCCCGTAACTGTCGGAATGAGGAAGCCACGAGTGGCCGGAGGAAACAAAGGCCCCGATCGGTCGACCGGGACGGGGTCAGCGGGTTCACACCCATTGGTGACGGGTGCGGAAACCGCGACCGCGAGTGAAACGGGTGCGCCGGGGGAGGCACCCGTGGCGAACGGCAGCAGCGGTCCGGTCGACGATCACTCCGAGGAGCGGCCCTCGGGTGGGCTGCGGATGCGCAACTGGCGCCTGCGTACCAAGCTGCTGGTGGTTCTGCTCGTCCCGGCACTGGCAGCGCTGGTGTTCGGTGCTCTGCAGGTCGTCTCCGACTACAACCAGACACAGCAACTGCTCCGGATGCGACAGCAGGTCACTCTGGACACCAGATCCGCCGAGGTCGTGCACGAGTTACAGCGCGAACGCGACCTCACGGTGGCCTACATCGCGGCCGGACGCGGTGGCGAACGTTCCCAGCTGACCGAGCAGCGCGCCGCCGTGGACGCCGCGATCGAACGGTTCCGCTCGGCGATCGACGAGGCGAAACAACGGGGCAACACCTCGGTTGCCTCCTCCTACGAACAAGCGGTCAACCGGTTGGACCGGCTGCGGGCACTGCGCACGGTCACCGACGAGACCGCCTACCCGGCCAAGGCCGCGCTGCGTGCCTACAGCGCCTCACTGGACAACCTGATCGCGCTCGGTGAGCGCGCCGTCACCAGGATCAACAACGAGAGTGTGGTTCGGCTCTACCGGGCCACCAACGCGCTGTCCCGGGTCAAGGAGCAGGAATCGGTCAAACGCGCCAGACTGCTCTCGGCGTTGGAAAGCGGCGAATTCGGTATCGGTGGCCAGCGGCAACTGCTCGCCACCGACGCGAGTATGGAGGCCGCGCTGGAGGAGTTCCGCAAGCGCGCCACCAACGCCCAGATTCAGCGCTACAACGACACTGTCTCGGGCCTCGCGGTCGGTCAGGCTCGTGACCTGCAAGAAACCGCCATCGTGCAGGCCCAGCAGGGTGAGGGGCTCGACGATATAAACGCCCAGGAATGGATGCGTACGGCGACGCAGACGGTGAACCTCACCTACCAGGTGGAGTCGGAACTCCGGCAGCAGCTGCAGAACCAGGCGGACCAGCTGGCCGGCGCCGCTCGTACCCAGACCTATGTCGTGGTGGTGCTGGTACTCCTCGTGCTGATCGTGGCGTTCGCCATCGCGCTCCTAGTGGCGCGTTCGCTGCTGCTGCCGCTGCGCACGCTGCGGCGTTCCGCGCTGAACGTGGCCGACAACCGGCTTCCCGAAGCAGTCGAGTCCATCCTCGAAGAGGACAATCCGGACCTGGGCGAACGCAGCCGTATCGACCCGATCCCGGTGCACACCACCGAGGAGATCGGCAGGGTGGCGCGTTCCTTCGACGCGGTGCACGCGCAGGCGCTGCGCCTGGCCTCCGAACAGGCCCTGCTGCGCAACAACGTCAACGACCTGTTCGTCAACCTGGCACGCCGCAGCCAGACGCTGGTGCAGCGTCAGCTGTCGCTGATCGACCGGCTGGAGCAGGACGAACAGGACCCGGACCAGCTCAGCCAGTTGTTCGAACTGGACCATCTCGCCACCCGGATGCGCCGCAACAACGAGAACCTGCTCATTCTCGGCGGCACCGATCTGACCCGCCGGACGGTGCGTCCGGTCCCGCTCAGCGAGGTCATCGGCGCCGCTGTCTCCGAGGTGGAGCAGTACGCGCGGGTGGTCATCGGGGAGACGCCCGAGCTGGCGATGCAGGGGCGCGTGGTCAACGACATCGTGCACCTCATCGCGGAGCTGCTGGAGAACGCCACCGTCTACTCCAATCCGGACACCGAGGTCACCGTGCGCACCGCCTATCGCAGGCAGGAGCTCGTGCTGGAGATCCGTGACCGCGGTGTGGGGGTCGACGCGGAGCAGCTCGACGAGATCAACGATCGGCTGGTTCGCCCGCCGGACATCGATGTGGCGGTCTCGCGCCGAATGGGCCTCTACGTCGTCGGTCAGCTCGCACGCAGGCACCACGTCACGGTCGAACTGCAGAACAACGGTGACCTCGAGGGTGGCGCCACCGCCACCGTCCGGTTGCCGGGCGAGCTGATCGTGCAGCTCACCCCGAACGGCCCCATGCCGATGCCCGACATGCCGCGCGAGTCGTCGCGGGAGAGCATGGGCGAGACCGGCTCCAACGCCGGGCTCGCCGCCGCGTTCGGCGGTGCCGACCGTGCGGCCCAGCTCGAGCAACCGCAGGCCAACAACGGGTATCACCAACAGTTCCCCTCGAGCTCCCCGGAACTCGACGAACGTGACTCCGTCCCGGACAGCCCGGCGGCGCTGGAGGCGGAATCGACCACGCGAACCCCGTGGCCGGAGGAACAGCCGGAGTCCTGGGCACCGGACTCGGAGCCGTCGGAGACTCCGAACTATTCGGTTCGGTTGTCCTCGGGAGACACCTACGGAGTCACCGAGGTGCCGCGCTGGGAGAACGATTCCGAATCGCGGGATTATCCGGACGAACCGGAACTTCGTCGCGATGACCGACCCACCATGGGCTGGCCCGGGCCGGACGACTCGCCCCGTGCGACCGAATCGGACTCTCCGGACGAGTACGAGGGGCAGTGCGCCCCACCTCCTGGGCTGGAGGATTCTCCGGACCTGTTCCACAGTCCGTTCGAGTCGGAGAAGACCGAGCACATGTCCTGGCCCGGCCCCGAGCCGGCGGACGAGTCCGCCGGAGCGGGACCGCCCGTGCGCCCGGGGGACACCGACATCACCGAGCAGGTACCCGCTGTCGGACTCGGCTCCGAACCGGGTGCGCCGGAGATGGACGACACCCCGACCGAGCGGCTTCCCATATACGAAGCGGTGCTCTCGCAGTGGTTCCGTGAGGAAGACGGGGAACCCGCCACTACGGGACGTTCGGCCCTGGAGCACAACTCCGAACTTCCCTCCGACTCCGAGCTGGTCGACGACGCGATCGGTTGGCCGGGGCGCTCGACGTTCACCGACGATCATGGCGGTGATTCGCGACGTAATGGTATGAACCACGCGGTATCGTCTGGTGGCGATCTCGATGCTGGTGTTACCGGAGGCGAGTCGCGGAATGCTTCCCACCCGAGCGCTCGTGATTCGGCAGGACAGCGGGGGCCCGCTTCGCGGCCCGCCGAGTCCGAGGGGCACGAACGGCGAGTACCGCTCGAGGAGCCCGGCAGCTCCGCCGCCCCGGAGCCCGAACCCACGACCGACGGCGGCGGTTCCCACAGCTCGGAAACCGCCATGCGTGCCTTCTCCGGCCGTAGAGCTGCCACGCGCGAACAACGCAACCGGGTAGCCGACGCCCGTCAAACGGGCGAGGACCCGGGATGGGGTGCCGGTGACGCCGGATGGGAGGCCGCCGAAGCCCTCGTACAGCAAACCGAGCAGGAACAGGAACAAACCGCGGCCGGGTTGCCCAAACGCAGACCCAAGTCGAATCTTGTTCCGGGCTCGGCCACAGAACACCAGTCGCCGCCACCTGGCAAACCGGCAGTGCCCCGGTCGGCCTCGGCCGTCCGTGGCAGAATGTCCAACTTCCAGCAAGGCGTCCGACGTGGTAGGCACGCAAAGGTCGAACCAGAATCGACCGAACAGTCCCGCTCGATTCCGAGCCGTCCCGAGGAGCAGGAGTGACCGGGTCCGTCCAACAACCCATGAGCAGCAACAGCTTCAGTTGGCTGATCACCGACTTCGTGCGTCGGGTACCCGGCGTGGCGCACTCTGTCGTGGTCTCCGCGGACGGTCTGTTGCTCGCAGGATCGCAGGGTCTGCCCCGAGACCGTGCGGAGCAGTTGTCCGCTGTCGCGTCAGGGCTGGTCAGCCTTACCCAAGGCGCCGCCCGTTGTTTCGAGGCAGGTGACGTCACCCAGACGGTCGTCGAGATGGAACAGGGCTACCTGTTCCTGATGTCGATCAGTGACGGCTCCTGCCTGGCGGTGTTGGCCGCACCCAATGCCGACATCGGTCTGGTTGCTTACGAGATGACCCTGTTGGTGGAGCGTGTCGGACGACAGCTCACCCCCGAGCTGCGCGCTCAGTTGCAGGGTATGGGTCGATGAGATCAGCCGAGGCTGACGTTGGGAGCTCATGATGAGCGAGGGGGCCAACCCGAACTGGGACGGGGACCTGTTCCGGCTCTACAGCCAACGGATGGGTGACGACTGGCAGCAGGACTTCCTCGGTGAAGCCCCGGACGGTGGCGCCGGAGGGCAGCCCACCCCGCGTGGCGGCGAAGCCGCCAGTACCGAGGAGTACCAGCGTGGACTCTTCGGCGGGCCCGGTGCGGATCTCTTCGGCTCCGACTACCGCTCGGAGCACGGCGAAGCCGCCTCCGGCCAGGGGTCGCGTGGCGGTGAGGACGGTTCGGGCGGCGGCCCGATGTCCATGCCGTCCATCTCGCAGCCGATGTCCCCGCTGTCGCAGTCCATGCCGTCGATTTCCTCCTCGATGCCCTCCATTCCCGGGCAGGACGGCACGTCGGGTGAGGACACGGAGGAAGAAGGCTCGCTGATGCGGCCGTACGCCCGGACCCGCGGGCGTACCCGGAGCGACTACGAACTCGCGATCGAGACCCTGGTCTCGACCAGCGAGCTAGGGCGTACGCAGAGTGCGCAGGCCACACCGGAACACCGGTCGATCTGTGGCCTGTGCACGGATGCCCGTTCGATCGCCGAGATCTCGGCGCACCTGCGGCTTCCGCTGGGAGTGGTGCGAGTGCTGATCGGCGATATGGCCAGTCTCGGCCTGGTCGAGATTCACGATAGTGGAATGGTCGTGGGCGACCGGCCGTCCATGGAGTTCTTGGAAAGGGTGCTCAGTGGGCTTCGCAGGCTCTGATCCCCACGCGATGAACGGTGGAGACGGTGGTGGAAAGACCTCGACGAAGATCGTGGTCGCCGGTGGTTTCGGGGTCGGCAAGACGACCCTGGTCGGATCGGTCTCCGAGATCCTCCCGTTGACCACCGAAGCGGTCATGACCGAGGCCAGCGTCGGGGTCGACGACCTCACGGCCACGCCGGGCAAGGTGACCACCACGGTCGCCATGGACTTCGGCAGGGTCTCGTTGGACTCCGAGCTGATCCTGTATCTGTTCGGAACCCCCGGGCAGCACCGCTTCTGGTTCATGTGGGACGACTTGGTCCGTGGCGCCATCGGCGCGGTGGTGCTCGTGGACACCCGCCGTCTCGCCGATGCCTTCGCCTCGATCGATTTCTTCGACGATCGTCAGCTCCCCTACGTGGTGGCGGTCAACACCTTCGACGGGGTGCTGCACCACCGCCTCGAGGATGTGCGGGAGGCGCTGACCATCGACGAATCCGTGCCGATGCTGGGATGTGACGCCAGGGACAAGGAGTCCACCAAGAACACCCTGATCACGCTCGTGCAGCACGCGATGCGGCAGCGGATGGCGACCTCACAGAGCTGATCCGTTCGCCCTCGCCGGTGGCCGGTGGTTCGGCCCGCCCGGCCGAGCCCACCGGTACGTGGATCGAGTTCCTCCGGTTCGCGGCGTGGAAGCCCGCTGGAAGGCTGCCACGCTTCGGAGGTATCGACCGCGTGCCGGAGCGTGCCCGGTCCCGCGAGTTCCGCGCGGGACTCTCGGGCGAGCTGTTCACTGGTCGACCACCGCCACCGAGGTGATCCGGTGCAGCGGGAAGTCACCCAGCTCACCGCGGGTGGAGTCGAATCCCTGCAACACGCCGCCGCCGACACTCACCGGCCGCACGATCCGCTGCGTCGCTCCGCCCTGGGCGTCCACGAACCCCAGCCACACGCTGTGGCTCTGGCGCGCCGCCTCCCGTAGCAGTTCCAGCGTCGCGTTCGCGCTGGGTCTGCCGCGTTCCGGCGCGATGGTGTTGCCCCGGGTGGCAGCGGCCTGATCTCCCGCCCGCAGCGTGCGCACCCGCTCGGTGAGCTGCTGCTCGTCCGGACGGGTGGAATTGCTCGGTTCACCGCGTGCCCCGCCGTACCTGCCCCGCCCCTTGATCCGCTGCGGCCCCCGACTCAGGTCCAGCACACTGCCGTCGGTGCTCTCCGCGACCGGCGCGTACCCGTTGCCGCGCAGCTCCTCGACGAGCTGCTCCAACGGCAGCGGGCTGATCAGCACGGTCGGGGCGATCCTGCGCAGCCCCAGGTGGGCCAGCTGCTGCTTCCCGAGAACCTCGGTGAGCACCACGGGATCTTCACAGCGCAGAAAGGACGAAGCCGTTCCCACGCGCAGTTTGCCGTGCCTGCGGGCCGTGTCGTCTATGAGATAGGTCAGCCCCTGCGGCACCGGGGTGCGGGAACGCTGTTCGAACAGCTCCCGCAGCTGTTCGCTGCTGCGCCCGGCGTCGAGCGCTCGCCGTACGCTCGACTCGCTCACCCGGTACACCGTTGCGCTACCCGCCGACTCCACGTCGGCCACCAGGTTCAGCTCGGCGGCCAGCTCCGGCTCCAACCTGCCCGGGGCCACCACGGTCAGATCGGCCTGCACCAGCACGTGATCGACCGGTTCCGGGATCGCTGAGGCCATAATCCCGGCGGCAGCGCTCTCGTCGCCGGTCAGCAACGCACGCCCGGCCGAGGAAAGCCCCCCGAGCGCGACGATCCCCAGCGCCCTTGCCTCCCGGAGACTCCAGGCCACCAGTTCGTCACGCATCGAGCCGCCGCGTCGCGGCGCGCGCCAGGCGAGCACGGCGGCAACGTCGTCCTCCCGCCGGAAGCCCCACCCGCCGGGCTGCTCGTCCAGCGACTCCAACACACGCCGCCGGTCACGAGGTGCCGAGGAACGTCGCAGCCCCTCGGACAGCGTGCCCAGCAGCCGGTCCCGCGCGTCCCGCGAACCGATCAGACCGGGCAGCCGGGGCAGCTCCAGCCAGGAGCCGGCCAGCAGCGCCCAGCGGTGTTCCGGAGAGGCGGCCAACCACACATCGGCCTGTCTAGTCGGAACCCACTGCGGATCCTCCTCGGGGCTGGTGTCGATCAGCCCGGTCCCCACGGCAAGCTCCACGACCAGCGCGGCGCGCGTCTCGTCGCTCTCCAGCTTCCGGGCCAGCTCACGGACGTCCCGCACCCCCACTCCACCGGAACGCAGCACGTCCGGAGGCTCCTGCCCCCAGCTCTCCAGCAACAGCTCGACGTGGCGGTTCAACTCCAACGCCTCACCGGCGGCAGTGCCGTCGATGCGCTGTTGGCCGTGCTCGTCGAGTTCCGGTACCGGTTCCGTCGTCGCCACATCTCCCATCGGGCGGTCGCCTCGTGCGGCGAGCCCGAGCTCGCGGGGGAGTTCGACCGTGTTCTCGTCCCGTCGAAGCAGCAGACCGCGAAGCAGCAGCCGACCGATCGGGGTGTCCGAACGCTCCGCGCCGGGTTTGGCCTGCCCCGTGCGCCCGATCGGAGAAGCACCAGCGAGTTTGCTCACGACGCCGTGCTCCTCGTCGTCCAGTTCCGCCAGGACCTCGCGGGCGCGCTGCTCGGACAGTCCGCCGAGTTCGGCCCCCAGCCCCGCGGGGTGGGCGCCGATGGTTTCCCGCACCGTGACCGCGGTGCGGAGCGCATCGTCCGGACCCCAAACCAGGGCGAGCTCCCGCAGCGGCTCGACTCGGGAGCGCAGCTGTTCCAGAGTTGCCTCGCCGCCGAAGAAGCCGGTGAGCCGCTCCAGCGACACGCTCCGCTCGTCGGCGTCCAGCAGCACCAGGGCCTCCAGCACGTTCAGGCTGAACGTGTCCAGGTCCTCGCAGGCACGCGTGACCGAGGAACGCACCGTCGCGCGTGCCGCGAGTACCGCGGAGTCCGTCGGGGGCGGCGTCGCCAGATCCGGCCGGGAACGCAGCAGCGCGAGCAGCTGCCGGTCGTCGCGGGCACGCAGCAGCGCGGCCAGCGAATCGGTGCTTTCGTGGGGCGGTTCGTTCGTGGCTGGGTCGGCGGGCATCCGTTCCAACATACCCGTGCGGGTGGCTACCCGGTGGCGTGT
The DNA here is from genome assembly GCF_051225635.1 of Actinopolyspora sabaoui. Lineage (NCBI taxonomy): Bacteria > Bacillati > Actinomycetota > Actinomycetes > Actinopolysporales > Actinopolysporaceae > Actinopolyspora > Actinopolyspora sabaoui. The sequence goes on from NZ_JBMIHH010000009.1 coordinate 246,687, forward strand.
GGTAAATGGCACTCGCCGTTCGGGGGTGGTGGGGGCAACACCCCGGATCAGGCAGACTGTGCTTCGAGTAGGAAAGTTCGAAAGCCCTCTCGCGGCTCGGTTCCGGCCGGGATCACCGGGCGTACGCGGCGGGATTCCCCGAAGGAGGTTGGCGTGGCCGACGCGAGCAAGTCCAAACGTGAGCGCATCGACCCGGAGTGGCCGCACGACGAGGCCGGACACCCGGTGACCGAGTTCCTGGCCGACCGCCAGGGCGCCATGTCTCCGTTCGGGGAGGTCACCTTCCCACTGCCGGAGGGGTCCGTGCCGTACCACCATCCCGAGACCACGATCAATAAGAGCTCCTAGCGCTACTCCCGTACGCGAACGGTCGTCGCCCCGCCAGCCCCTGGGGCCACCGGTGTTCCGTCCGTGCTCACCGCCCCGTTTTCCCCGCGGCCGCGGTGTCGGATCGACCACACGTGGCCGGGAACCGCGAGAGGCTCCGGCGGGCGGGGCACCGCGACGAGGCGGTTGACCTGGTGCTGCGCGGGGCATTGCCGGGTAGATGACGAAGACCCGTTGGGACGGGGTCGCCGTGGTGCCGCGATGGTGAGTTCTAGTCTCGGAGCTGCCACAGGGTTTCGCGAGAGCTCATCACTGACAGAGGTGCTACATGCCGGTTCCAGGTCCGGGCTATTCGATCACCGTTCGCGTCGAGGCCCCACCCTCGGCGAACGCCGCCGGTGACCTCACCACCGCGGTCGGCCGTACCGGTGCGGTCATCACCGCGTTCGACGTGGTGGAGTCGCACTCCGACCGCATCGTGGTGGACATCACCTGCAACTCGTTGTCCGCCGATCACGCCGAGGACATCACCGAGGTTCTCGAGGCGTTGCCGGGCATGCACGTTCGCAAGGTCTCCGATCGGACCTTCCTGGTGCACCTTGGCGGCAAGATCGAAGTCAATTCGAAGGTCGCACTGGCCAATCGTGACGACCTCTCCCGCGCCTACACCCCCGGTGTGGCGCGGGTGTGCACCGCCATCGCGAAGAATCCCGACGACGCACGCCGACTGACCGTCAAGCGCAGCTCCGTCGCGGTACTCACCGATGGCTCGGCCGTCCTCGGGCTCGGCAACATCGGCCCCGAGGCCGCGTTGCCCGTGATGGAGGGCAAGGCCGCGCTGTTCAAGAAGTTCGCCGGGGTCAACGCCTGGCCGGTGTGTCTGGACACCCAGGACACCGAGGAGATCATCCGAGCCGCGGAGCTGCTCGCTCCCGTCTACGGGGGCATCAACCTCGAGGACATCGCGGCGCCGCGTTGTTTCGAGATCGAGGCCAGGCTCCGGGAGAAGCTCAACATCCCCGTCTTCCACGACGACCAGCACGGCACCGCCATCGTCGTGCTCGGGGCGCTGCGCAACGCGCTGCGGGTGGTGGACAAGGATCTCTCGGACTGCCGGGTGGTGGTCTGTGGCGTGGGCGCCGCGGGCTCCGCGATCATCCGGTTGCTGCGCAAGAAGGACCCCGCCGACATCATCGCGGTCGACATCGACGGCATCGTGCACAGCGGGCGGCAGGACGCCGACGAGCACCTGCGCTCCATCGCGGAGCAGACCAACGCCGAGGGACGCACCGGCTCGCTGAGCGACGCGGTTCGGGGTGCCGACGTGTTCATCGGAGTGTCCGCGCCGAACCTGCTCAGCGAGGACGACGTGGCCGCCATGAACGACGACGCGGTCGTGTTCGCGCTGGCCAATCCCGACCCCGAGGTGGATCCGCTGGTCGCGCAGCGACACGCCACCGTGGTCGCCACCGGGCGAAGTGACTACCCGAACCAGATCAACAACGTGCTGGCCTTCCCCGGGTTCTTCCGGGGGCTGCTGGACGCGCACGCGCACAACATCACCGACGACATGATGCTGGCCGCTTCCAACGCCATCGCCGACGTGGTGGACGTCAATGACCGGGTGAATGCCTCGTTCATCGTGCCCAGCGTGTTCGACACCACGGTCGCTCCCGCCGTGGCTGACGCGGTCCGCAGGGTCGCGGTCTCCGGCGAGCCGGTCACCCCGGCGGCACAGGGTGGTGCCACCGGCGGCACCGTGGTGGGCGCCGTGGCGCCGAGCTTCGCGGAACTCGACGAGGAAACCGACATCTGACGAAGCGCTACCGGCTCACAGTGCGGCCGCCGCTGCCCGCGGCGGCCGCACACCTGTGTCGTGCCGGTGCCGATCGTCTAGGCTCGCCGCATGGCGACACAGCACGAATTCAGCCACGTGGACGAGTCCGGTGCCGCGCGGATGGTCGACGTCGCCGACAAGGAGAGCAGCGCCCGCAGCGCGGTGGCCTCCGGCGTGGTGCGTACCACGGCGGCCGTGATCGAACAGCTCCGGCGGGACGACCTCCCGAAAGGGGACGCGCTCGCCACAGCTCGTATCGCGGGCATCATGGCCGCCAAACGCACCCCGGATCTCGTGCCGCTGTGCCATCCCATCGCGATCGCCGGAGTACGGGTCGAACTCGAAACCGGGGAGCGGGAGGTGCGGATAACCGCCACGGTCCGTACCACCGACCGGACCGGGGTCGAGATGGAAGCTCTCACCGCCGTCACCGGGGCCGGACTGGCACTGCACGACATGATCAAGGCGGTGGATCCGGCCGCCGTGCTCGACGAGGTGCGTGTCGAGCGCAAGGAGGGCGGTAAAACCGGAGTGTGGACCCGGCCGGACGATTCGGAATGAGCGCCGGGTCGGAATGAGCACCGGATACGAGTACTCGGCAGAGCGGCAGGCAGCAGGGGAGCACACCATGACCCAACGAAGCGCCCGGGTGATCGCCGCTTCCAACCGCGCGGCGCGGGGAGTCTACGAGGACCGCACCGGGCCCGTCATCGTGGACTGGCTGCGACAGCGCGGTTTCCGGGTGCCCGACGCCGAGGTCGTCGGTGACGGTGAGCCGGTGGGAGCAGCGTTGCGGTCGGCCGTCTCCGAAGGGGCGGAGGTCGTGCTGACCACCGGCGGCACCGGGATCAGCCCCACCGACCGCACCCCCGAGATGACCGCCGAGGTGCTGGACTTCCCCGTGCCGGGGTTGGCGGATGCCCTGCGCGAGGCAGGGCTGCCCGAGGTTCCCACCGCGATCCTCTCGCGCGGACTGGCCGGTGTCGCGGGCAGCACGCTCGTCGTCAACCTTCCCGGCTCGCGTGGGGGCGTGCGGGACGGCCTCGAGGTGCTGGACGGCGTGCTGGAGCACGCGTTGGAGCAGTTGCGTGGCGGTGACCACCACCGTGGCGCCGAGCACACCCCCGAGATGGGCGCCGGGAGCGGCGCGATCGAGCACACGACGGCGAACTCGGCCACGAGCGCAGGGGAGGACGGAGTCGTGCTCGCGGAAATGACCGAGGCGAGCATCGACGTGTCCCTGCTCGCCGAGCGCGTGGAACATCGCGCGGCGGGTGCCGTGGTCACGTTCGCGGGTGCCGTCCGCGATCACGATGGTGGTCGCGGGGTCCAGGAGTTGGAGTACACCGGTCATCCCTCGGCCGAGAACGTGATCTCGGAGGTGGCGGCCGATGTGCTCTCGCGCTCGGACGGGGTGCGCGCGCTCGCGGCGCAGCACCGCACCGGGATGCTGGGGATCGGTGACGTGGCCCTGGGCTGCGCCGTTTCGGCCGAACACCGCAAGCAGGGATTCGACGCCTGTGCGGAGCTGGTGGACGAGGTGAAACGGCGGCTTCCGGTGTGGAAGCGGCAGGTATTCGACGACGGGCAGGAAGAGTGGGTCAACTGCCCTTAGCGTGATCATGTCGGCTCGGTTCGCGTGGCGGTGCGGGTGGCGGAACCTCTGGCACGGCTCTCGCTGCGGGGAGGCCCGACATCGGGTAGCGACCTACACAACGTCGGGCCTTCCTCGCGAGAGCCGCACCGGAGAACCCGCGGCGGCGCCGACTGCGTGAGTGGTCGGGGTTCACCCTGCGTCGAAGCGGCCCGGCCTTGCAATGCATCCGACTCACGCACCGGGGTCACCCGCGCTGCGACCCGCATGGTCGCGTCCCCACAGCGGTCTCGGGCGCGGCGATTTCGTGGGAAATTGACGCCCAGCCGGCCACGTCGCCGGGCTGTCTCGACAATTTCGCGAGAAATTGACGCCGCCCACAGTGGGGCTCCCCCGTGCTTGTCCCGGGGAGGCTCTGTGGCGGGTCTCGATCGCGTGGGTGGTGCTGCGGCGCTCCTGGTGCGGCTCAGCGGTGTTGTTCGGTGCTTGCGCCGTCGCGGTGTCGTTTGTCGGAGAACGCACCGGTGATCGCTCGCACGAGCAGCACCAGCGCCACTCCCAGCAGCCCGCCGCTGACGTTGTCGAGCCAGTCCTGCGCGCTGCAGTGCCGAACGAACAGCGTGAACCCCTGACTGGCCTCCACCAGGGCGGGCAATAGCAGTATCACCGCCACAACAGCGGCCGTGTGTAGGCGGTTCCGCACAGCCAGCCCGGCACACACCCCGAACGGCAACAGCACGAGCGAGTTCAACGAGCTCTGGGTCGGCACGGGCAGATCCAGCAGCCCCGGACTCGCGGGCCAGCCGAGCGGGCAGGCGAAGACCCGGCGCGCGGACAGGCCGAACTCCGGTCCGCTCTGCGGTGTGAGGGTCACCGCCGTCCCGGCGGCCAGTGCCGTCATCGCGGCCAGGGTCGGAATCCTTCGCGTTCCGGCGGCTCGTACCAGCCTGCCGTGCAGCACCGCCCCGAGCAGCGTCAGTACCACGAACACCGCCACCGAAGCGGGTGACACCACGGATCGGATCACGGCTTCGAGCACTGCGCTCCCTCTGGTCGGCGCCGAGAACCATGATCCATTCTGGTGCCGCGGCCGAAGGGATGTCCAACCGCCTCGGATGAGCCGTCCGAGTCCTCACTGAGCCGTGCGGTGGACAAGAACGGGGCCCCGCCGCTGGGGGAAGGCGGCGAGGCCCCGAGTTCGGGCTGCCCGGCTTCCGCGTCCCCGACCACAGTCGGGCTCCGGTGCTCGCTCCCTCGCTCCCGAGAACCGGTTCGCGTCCGGGCGCCGGGATCCGCGATGGAACCCGGCCGTGTTTCGGTTATCGCGTCATCAGCGGATGTCGAGCTGCTGACCCGGGAAGATCAGGTCGGCACTCTCCAGGATGTCGCTGTTGCGCTCGTAGATGTCCTGGTAGTTCACGCCGAACCGCTGACCGATCTCGCTCAGCGTGTCACCGGAGCGGACGGTGTAGTCGGCACCGTTCGAGCGCACCGTGGACTGCTGGGACTGCTGCCCGGAGTCCGACTCGGTCTCGGTGGGCTGCTCCTGCTTCGGGGCGGATTCCTGCGGCGCGGCTGCCTGTTCCTGGGCGGCGGAGTCCTGGGAGACGGTGCCCGCGTTGTCGGTGCTGCCGCTGACCCAGTTGGTCTTGGCGGTGCAGCCCGGCCAGGCACCGGGACCCTGCTGGGCCAGTACCTTCTTGGCGATGGCGATCTGCTCGGCACGGCTGGCCTGGTGGGCGTTCGGGGCGTACTGGTCACCGCCGAAGGCCGACCACGTCGAAGGGGTGAACTGCAGGCCGCCGTAGAAACCGTTGCCGGTGTTGATGTGCCAGTCCCCGCTGGATTCGCACTGGGCGAGTTCGTCCCAGTCCGCGGCGCTGGCGGGAGCGGCCACCGCGAGCGGCGTGGCCACCACAGCACCCGCGACGGCTACCCTGGCAGCGTTGCGAGTGAAATTCGACGACTTACGATGCTTGCCCTTGTAACGAGCCATGTCCCTCTCTCCTGCCGCGCCTGCGGGATTTCCGGCGGCTCCGAAGAGAACCCGGATTCCGTGGAGTTTCGGGGGCTCCAGCGGTTTCCCGTCCCTGCCCGGTTTCGTTTCGTTCGGGGGTAGGAAGCCCGCCGGGCAGAGCTCGGCGCTGCGGACTTCCCGGTTTTCTCGTTGTTCCGGCCGGTTCGGGGCCGACCGATGGGAACAGTACGTAATCGCGCAAGCGAACGGAAACTTAATGGATTGTGACGCTAGTCACAGTAACATGGCTTCGGGGTCACTCGATCAGGGGTATTTATGCAGCGCACGGCGTCGTTATCAAGCCGTTTCCGAGTCGATATCGATCACTCGCGGTGAGGTCTGAATCACCTTTGCGGACCCGGCTTCGATTGCACAGATCCAGTGTGGTAGGGCAGGTCTGTCCTTTTTTGCTGCCGTGTGGAAGGAAGTTGCGCGGCGGGCGATTTCGACACTCACAGCTGTTCGGTGGTCGCGAAGCGCGGCCGAAAACGGTTCATCGGGTGATCCGTCACCCGGTTGGGGAATGCGGAAGATGTGGCCTCGGAAACGCGGCTGTGAGATCCCGGTGAAATCACACAAAAGAGTTAGGCAGACACGCCGAGGCATGGTCTCCGGCGTGTCGGTTCCCCGCCGCTGTGGTTCACGGTCGGAGGTCGACAGCCAGCAGGCCGCGAGGCGGGGTGCTGGTCGGATCGTCGCCACGCGGGCCCGCTCAGCCGCCCGCGAACGGTGGCAACACGTCGAACTCGGCCCCGTCCGGAACCAACACGGCCTCGTCCCGCACGGCCACCCCGTCGAGCAGGAAACCGCACGCTCCGACCACCCGGGCCAACGGTTCCTCGTGCGCCGCCAGTACGGCTCGAACCACGTCGGACGCGGACACCGGCGCGTCGGCCGCGCTCGGGCTCACCCGCAGCGTCTCCTCCGCGACTCCGGCTGCCGCGCGGGCTCCCGCGAAGTACCGCACCCGCACCGCGACCGCCGTGGCCGCGGCGGAACCCGTCGGCGGTGATGCCGCGGGCTCCGGTGGGACGAGCTGTGTTTCCTGTCTGTCGTCCATCATCGGCCGGGAGTCCTTTCGGGATGCCGTGTCGCCTCGGCGCGAGGCCCCGTAGGCTCGGCGGCCCGGACGCGCGCCGGTCGGCGTCGGCCGGACCACCGAGCGAGTAGCACTTCGAGAAGTTCTAGCCGCCGATCGAGCTCATCGGGCGGGAAGGCTGCGCGAAGCCCTCCTCGTCCATGCCGTGGCCCGCGGCCTTGGCCCACATGGTCTCCCGCCACAGTCGGGCGAGTTCCTCGTTGTCGACGCCCTCCCGCATCGGTTCGCGCAGGTTGGTCTCGGTCTGCGAGAACAGGCAGGAGCGCAGCTGCCCGTCGGCCGTGAGCCTGGTGCGGTCGCACGTGGCGCAGAACGGCCTGGTGACCGAGCCGATCACTCCGACGGTGGCAGGGCCACCGTCGACGAGCCAGCGTTCGGCAGGCGCCGAACCGCGTTCGGCGCTGTACGGGGTGAGGGTGAACTCCTCACCCAGCATCCGCAGGATCTCGTCCGCGGTGATCATCTCTTCGCGGTCCCAGCCGTGCTGCGGATCCAGCGGCATCTGTTCGATGAACCGTAGCTGGTAGCCCCGCTCCAGACAGAACCGCAGCAGATCGCACGCCTCGTGATCGTTGGTGTTCCGCAGCAGTACGGCGTTTACCTTCACCGGTTCCAGGCCGGATTCCTTGGCCGCACGCAGTCCGTTCAGCACGTCGTCGAACCGGTCCCGACGCGTCAGCCGGTGGAACGTCTCCCGATCCAGGGTGTCCAGCGAGATGTTCACCCGGTCGAGGCCGGCGGTGGCCAGCTGCTCGGCGAACCTGCCGAGGTTGATGCCGTTGGTGGTCAGCGAGGTCTTGGGAGCCTGCGGCAACTCGCTGGTGGCGGTGATGATGTCCACCAGGTCCTGCCGCAGCAACGGTTCACCACCCGTGAAGCGGACGTTGGTTACCCCGAGTTCGCGCACCGCGAGCTCGATGAGCCGGATCATCTCCCCGGTGTCGAGCATCTCGGACCGCTTCATCCACGGCAGGCCCTCGGCGGGCATGCAGTAGGTACAGCGCAGATTGCACTTGTCTATCAGGGACACCCGCAGGTCGGTCGCGATCCGTCCGAAGCGGTCGACCAGGTACGGCGTATCCGGACGCGCCGACGTGTCGATCGTCCGGCGGGCGACCGGGATGCCCAGGTCCACGGAAGTCACACCGCTCAGCGTAACCGCCAGGTCGGGGGGAATTCGATCGCGCGAACCGGTTTTGTGCCGGTGCGCTCAATCGGTAAGGCCACGACCGCGTGAGGTTCGGAGAAAACCACGAAATCTTTTTCAAAACGTGAAAGCGGAACAAAATCCCTGGATCGAGCCGCATTAGCGAGTTTAACGTGTGTTTCGTGCCGCAATATCGTGTTTCCGAAGCAGCGGAGCTGCTCGGCGTCAGCGACGACACCGTTCGACGCTGGGTGGACGCGCAGCAACTGCCCGCCGAGTCGGACGGTTCCGGGCGCCTGGTGGTGGAGGGCTCCGCGTTGGCCGAATTCGCCCGCACCAGAGCCAGAGCCGCCCGCGATCCCTCCGGGATCGAGCGCTCCGCGCGCAACCGCTTTGTCGGACTGGTCACCGAGGTCACTTCGGACACGGTCATGTCGCAGGTCGAACTCCAGTGCGGCTCCCAGCGAGTGGTTTCGCTGTTGAGCACCGAAGCGGTGAGCGACCTCGGGCTCCGTCCGGGAGTGCTGGCGGTGGCCGTGGTCAAGTCGACCGCCGTGGTGATCGAGACCCCCGGAGGTGGGCAATGAACCGCACACATCGCGGCGCGGCGTCGACGGCGGTGCTGGTGGTCCTGCTGTCCCTGCTCAGCGGCTGCGGCGCCGCCTCGAGCGAGCGGAACACCCTGACGGTACTGGCCGCCGCGTCGCTGACCGAATCCTTCCGCGAGATCGGCGACGAATTCACGAAACGCAACCCCGACGTCGACATCCGGTTCAACTTCCAGGGCTCCTCGCTGCTCGCGGAGCAGATCAGGCAGGGCAGTGGCGGGGACGTGTTCGCCTCCGCGAACACCGACATGATGGCCAAGGTGCGGCGGGCCGACGCGCTGGCGGGTGATCCCCACACCTTCGCCACCAACCGACTGACCATAGTGGTTCCACCGGGCAATCCGGCGGGAGTCGAGTCGTTCGCCGACCTCACCGACTCCGACACCTCGGTCGTCCTCTGCGCCCCGCAGGTGCCGTGCGGTTCGGCCACTGAACAGGTCGAGTCCGTCTCCGGGGTGCGGCTCGACCCGGTCAGTGAGGAGAGCGACGTCAAGGACGTGCTGCACAAGGTGGTCGCGGGCGAGGCCGATGCCGGACTCGTCTACGTTACCGACGCCAGTTCCGCCGGTGAGGAGGTGGAGGCGATCGACTTCCCCGCCTCCGACGAGGTGACCAACGAGTATCCGATCGCCCGGCTGGCTGAGGCGGAGCATCCGGAACTCGCGGGCCGGTTCGTCGAATTCGTACGGGGCGAGCGGGGACAGCGCATCCTCGGCGATTACGGTTTCGGTGCGCCGTGAGCGACCCGGGTTCACGAGGTGTCCGTATCCCCGGCGCACGCGGTGGGGAGCGGCCGGTCGGGGTGCCCCTGCCGCTGCGGTTGCCCGCACTGTTGGCACTGGCACTGATCGTGCTGCCGGTGCTCGGCCTGTTCACCCGAATCGACCCCGCTCGGTTTCCCACCCTGCTCACCAGCCCGGCAGCGCTGACCGCGCTGGAGCTGTCGGTGCGTACCGCACTGATCGCGACCGCGCTGGCGCTGCTGCTCGGCGGGCCCCTGGCCGTGGTGCTCGCGCGTTCTCGTTTTCCAGGGCTGCGGTTCGTGCGCGGGTGCGTGCTGCTCCCGCTGGTGCTACCCCCGGTGGTCGGCGGCCTGGCACTGCTCTACCTGCTGGGCCGCACCGGACCCCTCGGAGGACTGCTGCGCGACTGGTTCGGACTGACCCTGCCGTACACCACCACCGCCGTGGTGCTGGCGCAAACCTTCGTCGCCATGCCGTTCCTCGTGGTGAGCCTGGAAGGAGCGCTGCGCGCGGCGGGAACCGAGTACGAGCGGATCTCGGCCACCCTGGGGGCCGGGCCGTGGCTGACCTTCCGGCGCGTCACACTGCCCCTGCTGCTCCCCCCACTGGGCTCCGGCCTGGTGCTGACCTTCGCACGCGCGCTCGGGGAGTTCGGGGCCACCATCACCTTCGCGGGAAGCCTGCGCGGCACCACCCGGACGCTGCCGTTGGCCATCTACACCGAAGCGCAGGCCGATGTGGAGGCTGCCGTGGCGATGTCGCTGCTGCTGGTGGCCATCGCGCTGTTGGTCATCCTCGTCGCCCGACCGAAGGCGGTGGAAGGACGTGCCTGACCGTACCGACGTGCCTGACCGTACCGACGTGCCTGACCGTGCCGAAGACACCACCGCGCCGTCCCCGAGCGATCCGCCCGGAGCGGGAGAGGGCGGCGAGGACAGCGGGCTGGTTGCCGAGATTCGGTTGCGGCGCGGTGAGTTCACACTCGAACTGTCCTGCCGGGTACCTCCCGGCGAAGTGCTGGCCGTGCTCGGCCCGAACGGGGCGGGCAAGTCGACGCTGTTGACCGCGCTGACCGGATCCGTCCGCCCGGAACACGGCAGGATCCGGCTCGCGGACCACACCTGGCTGGACACCCGACGTCGGATCGACGTCCCCACCCACCGCCGCGGCGTCGGACTGCTCGCCCAACGGGCGATGCTGTTCCCGCACCTCACAGCCCTGGACAACGTGGCATTCGGGATGCGCGCCTCCGGCGTCCGCAGCAAACCGGCACGGCGAGCCGCGCTGGAATGGCTGCGACGAACCGAGACCGGCGAGCTCGGCGACCGCAAACCGGCCGAGCTGTCCGGTGGACAGGCACAACGGGTCGCGTTGGCGCGGGCACTGGCCGCCGACCCCGAGCTGTTGCTGCTCGACGAGCCACTGTCCGCCTTGGACGTGGCGGCCGCCCCCGCCATGCGGGGACTGCTGCACCGGGTGCTGGGGCAGCAGCGACGGCCCTGCGTGCTCGTGACCCACGACGTACTCGACGCGGTGGTGCTCGCCGACCGGGTCCTGGTGCTCGACCGGGGTGGCGTGGTCGAGCAGGGCAGCACCCACCGGGTGCTGTCCCGCCCCAGGAGCGTCTTCACCGCGCGGATCGCCGGACTCAACCTGATCACCGGCACCGCCACCGGCGAGACCGTACGGACCCCACAGGGCAGGGTGCTGCACGGCAGCGTGGTCGAACCAACCACCCCCGGAGAGCCCGCCGCCGCCGTGTTCTCCCCGAAGGCGGTGGCGGTCCACCCCTCTGTTCCCGAGGGGAGCCCACGCAACGCGATCCCGGTGCGGGTGGTCGGTATGGAACCGCTCGGCGACGCGATCAGGCTCCGCGGCGAAACCGACTCGCACGAGTCGGAGGCCGCACTGGCCGCCGACATCACCCCCGCTGCCGTCGCCGAACTGGGGTTGCGGCTCGAAGACGAAGTTTTTTTCGCGGTCAAGGCCACCGAAGTGGCCATACACCCGGTTTCCGGTGGATGATCGAGGGGTGACTGAGATATCCCCCTGGACCTACCTGATGGACATGGACGGCGTGCTGGTGCACGAGGAACACATGGTTCCCGGTGCGAACGAGTTCCTCGCCGACCTGCACGAACACGGGCTCCCCTTCATGGTGTTCACCAACAACTCCGTGTACACCAGGCGAGACCTGCGGGCGCGGCTGCAACGCAGCGGGTTGGACGTGCCGGAGTCGTCGATCTGGACCTCCGCGCTGGCCACGGCGCAGTTCCTGGACCAGCAGCGCCCCGGCGGCTCGGCCTACGTGGTGGGCGAGTCCGGACTCACCACCGCGCTGCACGACATCGGCTACGTGCTCACCGATCGCGAGCCCGACTACGTGGTGCTCGGCGAGACCCGTACCTACAGCTTCGAGGCGATCACCAAGGCCATCCGGCTCGTCGAGGGCGGTGCCCGGTTCATCGCGACCAATCCGGACGAGAAGGGCCCCAGCCGCGAGGGCACGCTGCCCGCCACGGGAGCGGTCGCCGCACTCATCGAGCGGGTCACCGGAAGTGAGCCCTACTACATCGGCAAGCCGAATCCGCTGATGATGCGTTCGGCGCTGCGGGAACTCAAGGCCCACTCGGAGAACACCCTGATGATCGGGGACCGGATGGACACCGATGTCCGCTCCGGGCTGGAGTCGGGGCTGCAGACGATCCTGGTGCTGTCCGGGATCTCGGACCGCGACACCGCCGAGCGCTTCCCGTACCGCCCCACCAAGGTCATCGACTCCGTGGCGGATCTGGCAGGGCGGGTGGCCAACCCCTTCGACTGATCGGCCCCTCGACCGCTCGGGGACCGTTCGTCCTGGAGAGGGTGCGTCGTAGGGGAGGATTCCGCCCGGGCGGTCGTGCGCGGCACGAGCCCGAGCGGGCACCCGCTCGTCATGTCGGAGTCCGCGCGAGATGTCCTGGGAGAGGTCGCATCTCCCCGAAAGAGGTTGCGGCGGTGCCGAACACCGGGGCGGGTGGCGGCACTGCCGCGCCGATCGTGCTCACCCGACGTGCCCGCGACCTTTCGGCACCACGAAGCGACTGCCGACTCGCCGATAGCTCGTCCGGGAGCTGAGCGTGCGCCGCACCGTCAGCGACGCGGCACCAGCGCGTGAGCCTCGTCGGTGTCCACGATTCGCTTGCCGAACGGCACCAGTGAGACGGGAACGAGCTTGAAGCTGGCGATCCCCAGCGGGATTCCGATGATCGTGAGGCACATCGCCACCCCCGTGGTGATGTGTCCCAGTGCCAGCCACCAGCCCGCCAGGATGATCCACAGCACGTTGCCGATCGCCGAGAACGTCCCCGAGCCGCGTTCGTCGACCAGTTGCCGACCGAAGGGCCACAGCGCGAAGTTGGCCATCCGGAACGAGGCCACGCCGAACGGGATGCCGATGATCGTCACGCACAGCAGTATCCCGGCGAAGACGTAGCCGAGCGCCATCCAGAAGCCACTGAGCACCAGCCAGATGATGTTGAGAAGCAGTCGCATGACACCACGATGCCAGCTCCCGGGGCGGACGGGTTCGGGGAGAATCCCCCAGTTCTCCGCGAGGGATTCCCGTCCCGGAGTACGGCCGATCGTCGTGGTTACCCGGTCAGCGTTCCCCCGAAAACCGTGACCGCGCGTCCTCCCAGCACCACCCGTTGCCCGTCCAGCCGGGCCCGCACCGTTCCGCCGCGCGAGGAGACCTGTTCACCCACCAGCTCCGTACGCCCCAGCCGCTCCGCCCACCACGGGGCCAGTGAGCAGTGCGCGGAACCGGTGACCGGATCCTCGGGTGCTCCCACGGCGGGAGCGAAGAACCTGCTGACGAAGTCCACCTCCGGTCGGTCGCTCGCGGCGGTGACGATCACGCCGCGCTCGGTGATCCGCTGCACTTCGGAGATGTCCGGTCGTAGCTCGCGCACCAGGCCCGCGTCGTCGAGGTGAACCAGCAGGTCGGTGTTGCTGCGGGCCACGGCGATCACCCGTTCGGGGGCGATGTCGCCGAGCGCGGCCGTGACGGGCACGTCAGCGGCGGACTCGTTCGGCCGCATGGGGAAATCCATCTCCACCGTGCCGTCGGCGGTAGCGGTGCAGGTCAGCTCACCGCTGCGGGTGTCGAACCGCTGCGAACCGCCGAGCACGTGTGCCGCGGCGAGCGTGGCGTGCCCGCAGAGGTCCACTTCGGTGGTGGGGCTGAACCAGCGCAGGGGTTTCGCTGCGTGCTCGTCGACTCCGGTGACCACGAACGCGGTCTCGCTCTGGTTGAACTCGGCCGCCACCGACCGCATCCAGGCCGGCTCGGCGGGTTCGTCCAGCAGCACGACGCCTGCCGGGTTGCCGCTGAAGGGGGTGTCCGTGAAGGAGTCGACGAGGTAGCTCCGCATGATCGTCACTCTATAGGGCTTCGTCCACTAGGTTTTTCGTTTTCGGTACCCGAATCCCGGCGTCACCCCTCGACGCCGTCGCGACAGTGCGCAATCATGCGGTTCCCCTGCCCTGAACGGCGTAACGGAGGTACTCGTGTCGCACACCGACCGCGCGGAGCCCGCTGTTCCGACCACCAGCCCCAGCTATTCCTCGGGTACCTCCGACGTGCCGCTCATCGGCGAGACCATCGGTGCCAACCTGTTGCACACCGCGGAGCGGTTCCCGGAACGGGACGCGATGGTCGAGTTCGCCACCGGACGTCGCTGGACCTACCGCGAGTTCGTCGCCGAGGTGGACGCGCTCGCCATCGGTCTGCTGGAGAGCGGGCTGGTCAAGGGAGACCGGGTCGGCATCTGGGCGCCGAACCGCGCCGAGTGGACACTGGTGCAGTACGCCACCGCGCGGATCGGCGCGATCCTGGTCAACATCAACCCGTCCTACCGGGTGCACGAACTGGAGTACGTGCTCAACCAGTCCGGTGTCCGCACGCTGATCTCGGCGCAGCGGTTCAGGACTTCCGACTACGTGGACATGGTCGGGCGGGTCCGCCCGAGCTGCCCCGATCTGGAGCGGGTGGTCTTCCTCGGAAGCCCGGAATGGGACGAGCTGTTCCGGTACCCGTCAGATCCCGCGCGGCTGCGTCGCGCCGAGGTGGGGCTCTCCGCCGATGACCCGATCAACATCCAGTACACCTCCGGAACGACCGGTTTCCCCAAGGGCGCGACCCTGTCGCACCACAACATCCTCAACAACGGCTTCTTCGTCGGCGAGCTGTGCGGCTACACCGAGCGGGACCGGGTGGCGATCGCGCCACCCTTCTACCACTGCTTCGGGATGGTCATGGGCAATCTGGCCTGCACCAGCCACGGGGCCGCCATGATCATTCCTTCCGAGGGATTCGACGCGGCCTCGGCGCTCGGCGCGGTTCAGTCGGAGAGCTGCACCTCGCTGTACGGCGTGCCGACGATGTTCATCGCCGAGCTGGATCTGCCCGACTTCGCGGAGTACGAGCTGTCCTCGCTGCGCACCGGAATCATGGCTGGCTCGCCCTGTCCGGTGGAGGTGATGAAGCAGGTCATCGAGCGGATGGGGATGGGCGAGGTCGCCATCTGCTACGGAATGACGGAGACCTCACCGGTGTCGGTGCAGACCAGGGCCGACGACTCGCTGCGGCGGCGGGTGTCGACCGTGGGCAGGGTGGGACCGCACCTGGAGGTCAAGATCGTCGACCCGGACACCGGACTGACCGTGCCGTGCGGCGAGTCGGGGGAGCTGTGCACGCGTGGGTACTCGGTGATGCTCGGCTACTGGAACGAGCCGAACAAGACCGCCGAGGTGATCGACTCCGCACGCTGGATGCACACCGGCGATCTGGCCGTGATGGACGAGCACGGCTACGTCAGCGTCACCGGCCGCATCAAGGACATGATCATCCGGGGTGGCGAGAACATCTATCCCCGCGAGGTGGAGGAGTTCCTGTACACGCATCCGGACATCCTGGACGCCCAGGTGATAGGAGTGCCGGACGAGCGCTACGGCGAGGAACTGATGGTCTGGGTGCGGTTGCGGGAGGGAGCGGAGGAACTCACCCCCGAGGCGCTGCGGGAGTTCTGCCGTGGCGAGCTCGCCCACTACAAGATTCCGCGCTACGTGCACGCGGTCGACGAGTTCCCGATGACGGTGACCGGCAAGGTGCGCAAGGTGGAGATGCGGGAGCGGGCGAAGGAAATACTCGGGACCGAGTGAACCGGCGGGGAGGTGCGGTTATCGCGCCGGCGCGCCGCGTTCAGCCCGCCAGGAGGCGGCGTACCCACCGGGTACGGGTCTCGCGCATGGTGGTCGAGAGCTCGGCCTCCGGGGCGATTCCGTCGAAACCGTGGAAACCGCCGGGCCAGACGTGGAGCTCGGCGACTCCGCCACAGGCCCAGAGTCGGGACGCGTAGGCGACGTCCTCGTCCCGGAAGACCTCAGCCGAACCGACGTCGACGAAGGCGGGCGGCAGTCCGGACAGGTCCTTCGCCCGTGCCGGAGCGGCATAGCTCGACACCTGGTCGGTGCCGCGACGCGGTCCGAGCAGGGCGTTCCAACCGGTTTCGTTGCTGCCGCGGTCCCACACACCGATGCCGTCGATCTGCTGGCTCGAGACGGTTTCGTTGCGGTCGTCGATCATCGGGTACATCAGCATTTGACCCGCGAGGGCGGGGCCGCCCCTGTCCCGGCAGAGCAGGGCGAGTCCCGCCGCGAGTCCGCCACCGGCGCTGGCGCCCGCGAGGACGAGCCGAGTCGGGTCGAAGCCCAGCTCGTCGGCGTGCCCGGCGGTCCAGACGAGGCCGGCATAGCAGTCCTCGATCGGTGCCGGATCCGGATGTTCGGGAGCCAGCCGATACTCCACGGAGACGGCCACGGCGTCCAGTTCCTCGACCCAGTCGAGCACGGTTCCCATGCCGAGGAATCGGTCACCGACGATCATCCCGCCGCCGTGGGTGTGGTAGAAGCCCGGGCCGCCCGGTGTGTGGTCGGGGCGGGCGAACACCGAGAGCGTGAGGTCGGGCGCTCCCTCGGGGCCGGGAACGGTTCTGCTGGTGTGCTCGATGCTCCGACCGGTCAGCAGTTCCTCGACCGAGATCGTGCTGTTGGCCCGTAGCGCCGGAATCATCTCCGGGGTCAGTGTCGACGGCAAGCTCTCGCCGAACCCGGCGAGGACCTCGCGCAGCTCGGGGTCGAACGGTGGGGCTGGGTGCTCGCTCGACATGACACTCCTCGGGATAACCTCGTGATCGGTCGTCGATTTCGCGAGAAATCGACGGACGGGGTGTGAGGCGGAGTCACGAACCGTTCGCCTCGCCCGGCCCGATCCGCTCCAGCACCGCTGCGTCCTCCGCACCGAACTGCTCCTCCAGCCGCTCCGGGGCGGCGTCCACGTCGATGCTCGCCACGTCGGCACCCCGCGCCGCCGAGATCGCCCCCAGTCGCCTGCCCGCCCGGTCGGAGGCGTAGGCGGAGAGTTCGTCGAGGTCGAGACCGAATGGCTCCTCCTCGCCCGCCCAGTCGGGGCGCCACTGGATCTGCTCGACCGCGTAAGGCAACAGCTCGTCCATCCGCTGCTGCACGAGCTCCCAGTTGCGCTCGTCCGCGGCCACGTGGCGGCGGCAGGTGAAGGTTCCCCACGCCATGTGGCGGCGTTCGTCGTCGCCGATCCGGCGGATCAGTTCCCGCATGCCGGGCAGGATGTCGCGTTCCTTGCAGATCTTGTTCCACGCGTAGTAGCCGGTCAGCGCCAGTGTTCCCTCCACGATGTGGTTGTAGGTCACCGAGGCGCGCACCTGGTTGGCCGGGCTCGGATCGCGGTGCAGCGTGTTCAGCGACTCCGGCAGGGCCTCGTAGAAGATCGCACGATAGCCCGGATTCTCCGCCACGTACGGGTGCAGGTCCTCCGTGAGGCCGACGGCGTCCAACCAGAGCCTGAACCCTTGGGTGTGCTTGCTCTCCTCGAAGGCGAACTGTGTGAGGTAGATCTCGTCCGCGAACCGCCCTTCGGTCCCCATCGCCGAGATGAACGGTTGCAGGTCCTCGGTGACCGCCTCCTCGCCCGCGATGAACTGGGCGCAGAGTAGCGCGACACCCTGCTGCTCCTGCTCGGTGAGTCCTCGGAAGTCGGCGGCGTCGCGGCTGAAGTCGATCTCGGCCGGGTTCCAGAACTTCGCGTTGCCCTTGTCGAACAGGCGCAGCGGCAACGCGTCCCAGTTGACGCCGCCCGCGCGCAGCGAGTGGAAGTCGGTGCGCTGTGCCGGGGTTCGATCCGCCGCGGTGCTGCTCATGGTCTCACCTTCACGAGTTGTGACGAGGACAACACCGAGTATTTTCGATACGCGTCAGTTCCGCGTCAAGGATCTCCGTGCGCCCCGCACCAACAGCGAGACCAGTGCGAACCCCAGGCCCAGCGGACACAGCATCGCGCACGCGTTGAGCCACCAGGGCAGGTCGCCGTAACCCGCGGCCCAGAGCCCGAAGATCACCAGGATGACGGCCAGTCCGGCACAGAACATCCCCACTGCCACCGGTATCACGACGCCGCGTGCGGGTGCTGTCATGTGACCAGCCTATTGAAGCTCCCCGCGCGCCCTCGTCGGGTCCCCGCTCGTCGGCTCACCGCTCACCGAGTGGCCGCGGGTGACGGGCCGAGCCCTCCGAGGGGTGTTCCGTGCCGGGACTGCCCACCGGTTTCGGTCACTCGGAGTGCCGGGGAACTCCACGGGGCGAGGTCGCCGATCGGGTCCAACGCAGCCTGTGGCGTTGTCGTGCGCCCAGGGCCAGGTACGCTTGAACTCGACGCGTCCTGGAACGCAATCGCCGCAACAGGCTCGCAGTGGCCGTGAGGAGGTGGCGTATCCGGGGCGCGTTCGTCGTGCCGGAGCAGTTTCCGATCGGCGCCGACGCTTAGTGGCAACAATCGAATGTAGGCAACAACGTTTCCCGGAACCGCGCGGTACCAGTGCCGCATGGCCGGGAACACGTATCTGACAGGGAACGGTGAGGACTGTGCCGACCGGCAGGGTCAAGTGGTACGACGCGAACAAGGGCTTCGGCTTCGTGACCCAGGACGGTGGGGAGGACGTGTACGTGCGGGCCTCCGCGCTGCCGTCCGGGGTTGAGGCGCTCAAGACGGGACAACGGGTCGACTTCGACCTGGCCCAGGGCCGCCGTGGTCCCCAGGCGCTCCGGGTGCAACTGCTCGATCCGCCCCCCTCGGTGGTGGAAGCCCGTCGACGCCCTGCCGACGAGTTGCACGGCATGGTCGACGACATGATCAAGCTGCTCGAAGCCAGCGTGCTGCCCGAGCTCGACAAGGGGCGTTACCCGGACAAAAAGGTGGCCAAGCGGGTCGGTGGGGTCGTGCGCGCCGTGGCCCGCGAGCTCGACCCGGGCGGCTCCTGAGGCTCACGCCGCCCCCGCGTCCGAAGGGGGTCCGAGGCGAGACGGCCACGGTGAGGCGACCGGACCGGGCATCGCGCTCAGCTCGTCGGCGGTTCCTGCTGTCGTGAGTTCCCCACCACCCAGGTTCCGCCGATGACGAACTGCAGTTGGCCGGTCTGGTTGACACTCACCGTGCCGTATCGCTGCACCTCCACCTGGTCCAGCCGTGCCCCGTCCTCCGGCAGTCGGAGGGTGTAAGCGTGCTGCTCGTCCTCGCCGCTCATCACGCCGCTGCGGCCTCGCAGCCGTTCCCCGGAGTCACTCAGGTAGGTGAACACCACCTGCCACGGGGCGGAAGAGATCTCGTCGGGAACCGAGATCTGCAGCGGATAGCCAGCGGGCATCGGCAGCTCACCGGCGGCTTCCGGGTCCGGCTCGCTGCACTCTCGGGCGAGTCGCTCGCAGTACCGTACCGGCGACACTCGCACGGACTCGCCGTGCGAGTAGAACGTCACGCCCGGTTCCTCCGGTACGGAACAGCCCGCCAGTAACAGGGGGGCCAGCATGAGCAGTGCTGTCAGTCCTCGGCGCACGCCGCTGACCTTACGACCCCGTGGCTCGGCTCGTCCGGCCCGGTCCCCGGCGCGCATTTCGGTCCCGTCGCGCATCGCGATCCGCTTTCCTCCACTCCCAGCCCGAGCGCTCGGTACCCGCGTCACTCCACCGGCACGAAGCGAACCCGGAACATCTTCGGCCAGTTCTTGCCGGTGAGCAGGAACTGCCCCGACTCCGCCGTGGCGGCTATCCCGTTGAGCACCCCGGCCCGGTCGGCCTGCTCGGCGGTGAGCAAACCGCTCGCGTCCACCACGGCGGTCACCCGGCCGGTGTTCGGGTCGATACGCACTATCCTGTTCGTGCGCCAGACGTTGGCCCACACCGAGCCGTCCACGCACTCCAGTTCGTTCAGCTCCGTCACCGGTTCGCCGCCCAGCCGCACCGACACGCTGCCGCGTTCGGCGAACGAGGCCGGATCACGGAAGGTCAGCTGGTCCGTGCCGTCGCTCATCACCAGTCTGTCCGCGAAGGAGCACAGGCCCCAGCCCTCTCCCCGGTAATCGACGCGACGGATCTCACCGAGATCGTCACGGTCGCGCAGTATCGCCGTCCCGGATTTCCAGGTCAGCTGCCAAACGCGGTCGTCCGTGAGGGTGATGCCCTCGCCGAAGAACCGGTCCGGCAGCCGGACCCGGTCCGATTCCCGCCCGGTTGTCAAGCTTTTCGCGCGCAGAACCGATTCACCACGTTTACCGGTGCTTTCGTAGAGTGTCCCCGAGTCAATTTCCAGACCCTGGGTGAACAAGGACGGATCATGCGGCAGAACGTGGATCACATCGGCACGCAGGTGTGGCACGCTGCCCACGTGCCACAAGCCCTGTTCGCTCTCCTCGCGGCCCTGGTGGCCGTGCTGTTCTGGTTGCTGCGGCGTTCCGCATCGAGAGATCATCAGGATCACCAGCGGAACGAGGCATACCAGCAGCAGCCTGCCGGTTCGACTCCGGCGTCCTCCGAGACGGATTCCTCTCCCGCCGAGGGGGAGCCGTCGGTGAGTTCCGACTCGAGTCCGCCGCTGCCGAATTCGCACCCCGAAAGCGTGGCACGCCCGAATACACCGCAAAACACGTGCGGCACAATCGGGAGTGTGACGCCTATGCCTGCTCCGATCAGCGACGTCGAGACGGCGTCCGCGCCAAGCACCGCTGCCGGGGGCGAGCGGCGACCCGATCCGAAACTCGCCGGGGCGGTGGACACCGCACGTGCCGCCGCCGAGGAGGAGGCCGTAATCGGCACCGACCCCACCGGCTCGCCGGTCCTCGTCATGGAGACGAACGGGGAAGCCGTGGGGGAGCACGTCGGTGTCGAGTACGAGTCCGAGCACGCTGCCACTCACTACTTCGAGACGACGTATCGGGGCTACGTCGGCTGGCGCTGGGCGGTGACCGTGGCCACCTCCGGCCCCGACGATCCGGTGACGGTCAGCGAGGTGGTGTTACTGCCGGGACCGGAGGCTTTGGTGGCTCCGGAGTGGCTGCCGTGGAGCGAACGGATTCGCCCCGGAGACCTGGGGGCGGGGGATCTGCTGCCCAGCGGGCAGGACGATCCCAGACTCGCGGAGGGCACCCTGCCGGGCGACGACGACCCGGTTACGGAACTCGCCTACGAGGTGGGTGGCGGCAGGCAACGGGTGCTCAGCAGAGAGGGACGACTCGAAGCGGCCGAACGCTGGGAATCCGGCGAGTTCGGCCCCGACGCCGAGACCGCCCGGCTGGCCCCCGGCCCTTGCGGCAGTTGCGGTTTCTTCCTGCCGTTGGCCGGAGCCATGCGAGCGGCTTTCGGGGTGTGCGCCAACTCGGTATCCCCCGCCGACGGGCGTGTCGTACACGTCGAGTTCGGCTGCGGAGCCCATTCCGAGGGCGAAGTGGACACCTCCTCCACCATTCCGGTGGCGGAGGTGGTCTACGACGACACGTCCCTGGACTTCGAGTCCCGGGACGCGAAGTGAGAACCGGCCCGGTGGGGCTTTTCCGGCGGTGAACCGCTCGGGCAACGATGGGTGTCCCTCGCGGGTCTCGCCGCCGAACGGTGAAAGAGCGCACCAGCGCGGCGCGCCGTCCCGGTGTTCGGGGCGGCGCGCTCGTCTCGCCGGTGGAGGCCTCCGGCGATTCCCGAAGGCCTCCGCGAGTCAGTGCGCGGCTCGCAGCGTCGCCGAATCCACCGCGTAGGTGGCGACATCGGCGAAGTCCAGGATCGTGACGGTCTCCTCACCCACGGTCCAGGCGTCGTGGCCCGGTTCGATGTGGACCACTTCGCCCGCTTTGACCACGCCGTAGGGGCCGTCGTTCATGGCCACGTGCAGGTTTCCGGTGAGCAGGTAGGCCACATGGCGTTGCTGACAGGTCTCGGTACCCGCCAGCGGCGCCACGTCACGTGACCAGTGCCAGCCGGGTTCGAGTACGAACCTTCCGACGGCGGAACCGTGCAGGTCGAACAGTTCCAGCCTGCCGTGCGGGAATTCGCGGACCTCGGTGGGATCCGCGAACGACATCGATACCAGTGATTGCATGATCGTCCCCCTGACTGATGTTCTCCGGCCGAATCGACGCCCGGGTGAACTCCGGCCCCGGGCGCCGAGCCACGCATCCCGCTCCTCGCCGCTCGTCCCGCGTGTGCTCCCGGAACGAGCCCCAGCCTCGGCACTGGACGCTCGGATTCGTCCCAACGGATACGTCCCGGCGGGGTCGGCCCGCGGCGGTTCCGTCCGGTGAGCGCTTCGGCGAGGCCACACGGAATACCCCGCGGGCGTCCCGAACCGCGGTACGGACCGGTCACTCCGCTCGTGCCGGGCTCGATCGTGCTGCCGACTCGACTGTGCTGCCGACTCCACTGGGCTGCCGACCCGACTGTGCTGCTCGTCGAACGTGGTCGGTGGAGCCGCTAGTCGCGGTGGCCTCGCCCGAATCCCTGATCGCCGTCCGGTGAGCGGGTGTCCTCGCAGGATACAGTGACACCGCGGGAAAAGCCCGGCAAAGGCCTGTTCAAGAGGACGAAGTTGAGCGATTCAGCGGACAACGTGGCCACGGACGACTCGTCCGATCCGTTCGGCACGGCGGCGTCGCGTGCCGCCGTACTGGATGCCTGGCGTGGCTCGCCCACCCGGTTCCGGGAGGACGCCAACGCCGAGGAGGACCTCCGGCTGGGCGGTTACCGGGACCGGCTGCTGGTCGAACTCGCCCAGAACGCCTCGGACGCGGCACGCGCTGCCGGGACGACCGGACGGTTGTCGGTCCGGCTCGCCGACGGCGAGCTCAGAGTGGCCAACACCGGGCAGCCGCTCGACGAGACCGGCGTCTCGGGACTGACGGCGTTGCGCGCCTCCCCCAAACGTGCCGAGCCGTCCGTCGGCAGGTTCGGTGTGGGTTTCGCGGCGGTCCTGGCCGTCACCGACGCGCCCAGGCTGGCCACGGCCGTGGGCGGGGTGGAGTTCTCGGCCGCCCGGACCCGGGACGAGGTGGCGGCGCTGGCCGAGTCGAGTTCTGAGACGCCCGCCGCCGTGACGGAACTGGCCTCTCGCGGCGGCCAGGTGCCGGTGCTGCGGCTCGGTTGGCCGACCGACGAGCGGCCCCCCGAAGGCTTCGACACCGAAGTCGTACTGCCGCTGCGCTCCGACATCGACGGCGAGAGACTGCTGGCCGACATGGCGGAGCAGGTGGTGGACCTGCTGCTGGCGTTGCCCGCGCTGCACCACGTCGGCATCGGCGAGCGGCACTGGTCCCGCACGGAGTCCGCCGACGACAGGGTCGTGGTGCACACCCCCGAGACCACCCGTCATTGGCTGGTCGAACGCGCCACCGGTGAATGGCCGGAGTCCACGCTCACCGGCATAGGTGTGGAGCAGCGCGAGCACTCGCGGTGGTGGATCTGCTGGGCGGTGGAGCTGGCCGGTGACGGCACCGTGCTGCCTGCGCACAACGACGTGCTGCACGCGCCCACTCCCACGGAGGAACGGCTCTCGCTGCCCGCCCGGTTGTTGGCGGGGGTGCCCGTGGAACCGGACCGCAGACGGGTATCGGAGTCACCCGCCACGAGGGTGGTGCTGGAACGGGCAGCCGCTTCCTATCCGCTGCTGCTGTCGCGGTTGGAACCGCTCGAACGGACCGCACTGGTACCGGAACCCGGCTTTCCGCTGTCGGACACCGACGAACGGTTGCGCCGCGACGTCGTCGAGCGGCTGACCGAGGCAGCATGGTTGCCCGCCGCCGACGGTTCGAGGATCGCTCCCCACCGCGCGACCGTGTTGGACCCGTTCGCTCCCGAACTGGTCGAACTGCTCTCCGAGGTGGTACCCGGCCTGCTCAGTGCGAACCTCTCGGAGTCCCCGCATGCCACCGCGCTGCGCTCCCTGGGCGTGCACCGCATGGGGGCAGCCGAGATCGTCGAAGCAGTGACCGGGCTCGACAGGCCCGCGGCATGGTGGCGGCGGTTGTACGAGGCGCTGCTGCCGATCGAGAGCACCGACCGCACGGCGCGCGAAGAGCTCACCGCGTTGCCGGTTCCGCTGGCCGACGGCCGAACCGTGACCGGGGTGCGGGACCTGCTGCTACCCGGCGATGGCGCGGAGGAAGCCGTTGCCGCACTGGCCGAACTGGACGTCACCGGGTTGCGGATCGCGGCGGCCGAGGCGGTGCATCCACTGTTGGAACGTCTCGGTGCGCACCACGCGGGCGCTTCCGAATTGCTGGACGCGCCCGCCCTGGTCGAGGCGGTGCACAACAGCGTGGCCGACGCACGGGCCGGAGCCGATCCCATGCGGTTGGCCGAACCGGTGCTTCGGCTGGCGGGCGAGACGGACCACCGCGAGTGGCTGGGTGCGTTGGCGTTGCCGGACTCCGACGGTGAAGTGCGTCGTGCCGACGAGCTGTTGCTGCCGCAGGCGGCGCTGCTGGAAGTGCTCGATCCCCACGCCCTCGGCCCCGATGCGCCGTTGCAGACCGTCGCGGGGCACGTGGTCGAACGGTGCTCGGCCGAGCGGCTCCGTTCCGTGGGGGTGCTGGATTCGTTCGCCGTGCTGATCGAGGAGGAACCCACCTCACCACACGAGGGGGTGGCCGACGCCGAGGTCTGGTGGCGTGAGCTGGAGCGGCTGCGCGGGGACGAGTGGCCGCCCCACCGGTTCGTCGGAGTGCGGGATCTGGACCTGGTCGCCGAGAACGCCTGGCCCGCGGCACTGCGCCTGCTCACCGCCGATCCCGAAACCGCCCGCGCCATGCGTGAGCCCGACGGCTACACCTCGTGGTGGATAGCCCGGTTCGCCACGTTGGGCGGGCGCTCCCCCAGGCAGTGGCGGCTCGCGGAGGCCGAACAACTCGCGGGGCTCTACGACCCGGTGCCCGATGTCGGTGTGGAGGAACGGACCTTGCGGCTCGCCGGGGTACGTGACGAACTGACGGTGCACGACACCGCGGATGCCGCCGATCTGGTGGCGCGACTCGCCGACCCGGAGCGCAGGGTACGTGCGGGACTGACGTTGGGTGCCCACCGCGCGTTGGCCGAAGCGGTGGCTTGGGGGCGGCTCGATCCCGGCGATGTCGACCCGCCGCGAGCGGTACGGTCGGTCAGCTCGGCGGTGGTCTCCGCCGATCGGGCGGTGGTGTTGGACGAGCCGTGGTTGCTGGGGGTGTTCGAACCGGCTCTGGTGGTTGCGGGTGGAAACTCGCACGAGTTCGATGCCGAGGCGCTCGCCGAGCTACTCGACCTGCCGCTGGCCTCCGAGCAGGGCGTGGTCGAGATTCTCGGACAGGGCGTCACGCAGTCGTGGCAGGACGTGGCGAGGGTTCCGGGGGCCTGCGAACTGCTCGGGATGCCCGTGCCCCACGGAGAGGTCGAACTGCGGGACGGCCTACGGGTGCGTACTTCGGAAGGGGAACACCAGGTGCACTGGTGGGTCGACAACGCCGGTGCGATCTACAGCGAGCGAAGCTCGGACGGATTGGCACGGGCCTTGGCCTGGGCGGTGGATCGTTGGCAGGACCGGTTCACCCTGGCGGCGCTGCTGGCCGACCCGGACGCCACCACGCTGCTCCGCTGAGGCACCCGCCCGGCGTGGGCTCCGCCCATCGTCTTCGGGGCGGCGTCGATTTCTCGCGAAATTTCCGCCACTCCGGGGAAGCACCACGGCGGCAGGCGTCAATTTCTCGCGAAATCGCCGGACGGTGGGACGGCGCGGTGCAGAGCTCCCACCACTCCCGCAGGCCGCGCTCCGACCACCTTGGCAGTCGGCGCCGCCGCGGGTTCTCCGGTGCGGCTCTCGCGAGGAAGGCCCGACGTTGTGTAGGTCGCTACCCGATGTCGGGCCTCCCCGCAGCGAGAGCCGTGCCAGAGGTTCCGCCAAGTGAGAGCAGCGAAGGCCGAGTGGACAAAGTTCCGTTGAGATGTCAGCCGTCGAGCCCGGCGAGCCCCTGCCAGGAACCGCGGGAACCGCGACGTGAGGCCGAGCGCTGCCAGCGAAAGACACCGTAGCCGAGCACCCCCAGTGCACCGCCCGTCACACAGGTCCAGAACCGTACGTCGACCCCAGAACTCGTCCAGCCGAGCATGCCGAACACCACGGCGGCCACCAGCCAGCACACCGTACCGGTGAGTACGACCGGAGTCGGGCCCGCGAGTTTGCCTGGCAGGGCAGGGACCGGGCGCATCTGTGGCGGTCCGGTGGGAGCGCCGTTGTCGTCCGCTGCCACGGTCGTCCTCTCCCTTCGATCGGGATCCGTTCGGGGCGAGACGCTTTCGCCGGGAGTTCGGGTGCGTTCTCCGTCCGCGAGTCGAGGGGCGCGAGACTGTCGACGGGGTGCGGTACGGGAGTCATCAGCTTACCCGTGCCGTCCTGTGACTGCCGCGTCGCGGCGGAATTGTCCGTTATTTTGCTAGACTAACGAGGTGTCTGAAACGGCTGAACGCGAGCGCACTCTGGCGAGCAGACTGCGTATCGCCATCGTTCGCCTGAACCGTCGGTTGCGTGCGCAGACCGAATCCAGTGTGACGCTCTCCCAGATGTCGGCACTGGCCTGCCTGTGGCGGAACGGCCCCCTGGCACCCAGAGAACTGGCCGCCCATGAGGGGGTGCAGCCTCCTTCCATGACCAGGGTCATCGCCGCGCTGGAGGATCTCGGTCTCGTGTACCGGCGTCAGCATCCCACCGATGGTCGTCAGGCCATCGTGGAGCTGACCGAGGCGGGCAACCAGCGCATGGAGCAGGAGGTCTCCGTGCGGGAGCAGTGGCTCGATCTGCGTCTGGCGGAACTCACGGACCAGGAGCGCGACACGCTCTCCAGCGCGGCGCGCATCCTCGAGCGGATGGCCCGGTGAGGCCTTCCCGCCGTGCTTACCAGCGGCGCCGGGTTTCCGGCGTGCCCGCTCCCCGCACGACCGGCTGCCCTACGACCAGCTGCCCCACGACCGGCTGTGCGGTCACCCCGCGCTCGCTCCCGTGGACGGTGCTCCTCCCGACGTAGTCCGCCCTCGGGTGCCCCCCCACCGCGGCGAGCGATCCGGCGGGAGGCTCCGTCGACCGGGCGCCCGCCGGGCGGGACGGAGCGTTCCGAGCAGTGATACCCCCGACAAATCGAACGGTTGACCGCAGCAGATGTCCAAGCCCGCCCAGCAGGAGTCCGACAGGCCGGAGCGAAACAGCCGGTCATCCGTAGCGGATGCATCCGCTGGGGGACGGGCACGCGGTGGGATGTTTCGTTCGCTGCGGGAACGCAACTACCGCTACTACGCCTCCGGGCAGGTCGTCTCGCTGACCGGCACCTGGATGCAGCGCGCCGCGCAGGACTGGCTCGTACTCGAACTCTCCGACGGCTCCCCGGCCGCCCTGGGGGTGGCGGTCGCGTTGCAGTTCCTGCCCACCCTGTTGTTCACGCTCTACGCGGGGGTGATCGCCGATCGGGTCGACAAGCGTCGGCTGCTGATGGTGGTGCAGGGCGGAATGGGGCTGTGTGGAGTGGCGCTGGGGCTGCTCGACGTCGGCGGGGTGGTCGAGCTCTGGCACGTCTACGCGCTGGCCCTGGGGCTGGGCTGCTTCTCGGCTGTCGACGCCCCGGTGCGGCAGTCCTTCGTGGTCGAGATGGTCGGAGCCCGCCAGCTGCCGAACGCGGTCGCCCTGAACTCGATGACCTTCAACCTCGCCCGCATCGTCGGGCCCGCGATCGCGGGGGTGCTGATAACCCTGATCGGCACGGGGCCGGTCTTTTTGATCAACGGGTTGAGTACGGGCGCTGTGGTGGGTGGCCTGTTGCTGATGGATCCGAGCAGGTTGTACCGGAGCTCGGGAACCACGGAGGAGAGCGGCGGTCTCCTGGCGGGACTGCGCTACGTCTCGCGGAGCCCACGGCTGATCGTGGTGCTGGCGCTGGTCTGCTGCGTGAGCACGTTCGGCATGAACTTCGAGAACGCCTTCGCGGTGATCGCGCGCAACGTGTTCGACCGGGATGCCGCCGGGTACGGCTTGCTGATTACCGCACTGGCGGTGGGCACGCTCAGTGGCGCCTCACTGGCGGCCCGCAGGGCGGGTGGGCGTCCCCGGTTGCGGCTGGTGTTCGGAGGTGCCGCCGCGTTCGGTGCCCTCGAGGCGGCGGCTTCGCTGATGCCCTCTTACCGCAGCTTCGCGGTGGCACTGATCCCGGTCGGGATCGCCGTGATGACCTGTACCACGGCGGCCAATTCCACTGTGCAGCTTTCCGTGGATCCGGAGATGCGGGGCAGGGTCATGGGGTTGTACATGATGCTCTTCCTCGGTGGCAGGCCTGTCGGGGGATTGCTCTCCGGGTGGTTGGCGGAGATATTCGACGGTAGGGCGCCGTTGTTGCTCGGCGGTATCGCCGTGGTGCTGGCGAGTCTGGTGGGTGCCATCGTGTTGGCACGGAGTTCGGGACGGGAGAACGACCCGCCGGGGTTGCCGAAAAAAAGAGGTTAGGCTAACCTAAATGATGTCGCTTCGTGGTGGGAGCGGCAGTCAGTTCGGGGACGGAGAACCCCCGGCCCCACGGGCCGGGGGTTTCTCAGTTGCGTGTGAGTGTGAGGGCGCCCTGGTTGGGTGGTTTCGTAGCGGTCACGTGAGTCGGCGCCTTGCGGCGTTGGGCCGGCTCTTGAGTAGCGACCTACGCGGCGAGCGGCCCGGCCTTGCAATGCATCCGACTCACGCACCGGGGACGATCCCGCTGCCTCGCTCATGGTCACTTCCCGATGGCGGTCTCCGGGGCGGGGGGGGGGGGGGGGGGG